>JASMMK010000066.1 GCA_030748215.1 Candidatus Scalindua sp. | reverse complement strand
AAAAATATGCGGGAAAAAACTAAAAAAAGATGGCCAATGATCGTTGGTATATCCATCGGCGGTGTAATTGGCCTTATAATTATCATCATTTCACTCATTCCTACCATCGTGTCATCCGGCATGGTAAAAAATAAAATTATTAATAGTATTGAAGCAGGTTTGAGCCGTAAAGTGCAGATTGATGATATAAATATGAGTTGGTCAAGTGGCCTTGACATAAAAAATATTCATATTAGAGAGAGAGAGGATCTTCCTGGAGATACATTTGTTAAGGTAAAAAGAATACTCTGTAATATTGAATTCGTTCCGCTTATAAAAAAACAGATCAGAATAAATGATTTGATAATTGATAGCCCTGAAATTGTTATACAGAGAGACAAGAATGGTCTGTTTAATTACGAGGACAAGAGTGTATCTGCAGAGTCAGGATCCACGCCAGGATCAGGACCCACACCAGAAAAAGTCGAAAAACCCACTCCAGACGTAGCTAGAAAACCTGCTGGAAAACCGGTACCTGCACCCCTGGTTATTCCTGCACTTTTGTCTGATCTTAAAATTAAAGCAAAAGTCAACAACGGAAAATTCACATTTATTGATCACCAACTGCAGGAAGAAACACGCATAAAGGATTTGAATACGACTCTGAGTATTGATTCTCTGAGCAAGCCAATTGAACTCCAGAGTGCTTTTGACATTGAAGCAAAAGGTGAAACAGAACATGCAGATATCTCTTTAAACGTTTCACTGGCAAAAGGCGGAAAAATTGATCCGGGAAATGCAACAGGAACGTTCAACATGAAAACCGGATTTGCCTTGATAACCACAGATTTCGATATGGCAAAATTCAAGGGTGAAGGTGGCACCGGCCTTGATTTTTCCATGAATGTAGACCTGAAGAAACTTACTGAAAATCTTGCAGGGTTGCTTGGGTTGCCTAAAGGCATGCAGGTAGAAGGGGACATCAATTCAAAGATTACGGCTCATGGACAGCTTGAGAAAACTATAGGAGTAGATGGCAGCACAGAAATTGCAAATCTGTACATTACAGGTGGACCACTTGAAATGAACCCTATTCGGCTATCGAAGATTAAGCTAACTCAAAAGGCAGACATAGATATAAAAAACGATCAGATTGCAGTATATAAGATTGGGATTGATTCAGCTTTCTTAGAAATGTTTCTAGCCGGCCTGGTGACAGAGTTAAAGAGTGCAAGAGATTTAAATTTCAAGATATTCATGGATCTAGACATTTCAAAACTAATGGGTGAGGTTGGTGGGTTGCTGCCAGATGAAACGGAGATTGCGGGACGGCTACAATCAAATATGAAACTTACAGGACAGCAGAATATAGTAAAAGTGAATGGCAAAACGGATCTAAAGGGGCTTTATGTGAGGATGGGGGCAATTGGTCCGATTAAGGAGCCGGAGGTTACTATCAATCATGACATGGTTTATGATTTGAAAAACAGTGATCTTGAATTAAGAAGCCTTAGCATGAATACCGGCTTTGCTGAAATAAAGGGCTCCGGTACTGTAATCAATAACAAAAAAATTGATTTAAATGTACTTCTATCAAGTAATATTAGAAAACTCACGCAGAGCCTCCAGGGCATTGTATCATTGCCTGAGGGGTTAAGCCTTGACGGAGAGATAGATGCAAAAATGAATGTAACCGGTCATGCCGAAAAAGGGTTGAAGCTGGATGGAACAACTACACTAAGCAGCATAAATGCGACCGGGGGGCCTCTTAAAAACAACACGATATCCGGTCTTGGCCTTAAACTTTTACATACACTTGACTATAACATTACTAAAGATTCAGTTAATATCGAAAAAATGGATATTGAATCTGATTTTCTCAAGATGGAATCAAAAGGCGGGATAGCAGATTTAAGCAAGCAGATGAATATCGATTACGGGCTTTCCATGGAAATGGAGCTGAACAAAATGGCCGATGAATTCGCCGGGATGTTTCCGGTGGCTATTAACATGAGTGGCAAGGGTGTTGTTGGTTTAGACATAAACGGAAAACTATCAGTACAGGAAAATGAGAATATATACGAAGAGATGAACCTCAATGGTAACATGTCTATGGATAGAATCATTTACGATGCGTACGAAATGAAAAATTTTAAGGCAGGGCTTTCCCTGGATGATGGTTTCTTTACAACAAAAGATTTCTCCTTTGTGCTGAATGATGGTCCGTGTACTGTTTTGGCAAGTGCTGATCTTAAGGAAGAAAAACCTCCTTTAATTTTCGATATGAAACTGTCTGACGCAAACATTAACCAGAACATGGATATACTGGCGTACATAGCCCCTGTACTTGCCGCACCGGAAGGCAAGTTGACAGGAGCACTCAATATGCAGTTCAAAGCTAAGGGCAATGGCCTGAACTGGCAGAATGATTTGAGTAAAAGCCTTAGTGGTGAAGGTGAGATAGATATCAAGGATGGTTACATAAGGGGAGGCAAGGTAATGTCAAAAGTCCTTAAGGCTATAGGAGGGAAAAGGGAATACGAATTTGAACAAATCATAACCAGATTTGTTATTGAAGACAGCAAGATAATAAACGACGATATCAACGTCAACGGTAAGGAATTTGACATTGGTTTTTCAGGGTGGACCTCGTTTGATGGGCGAATAGAGTATTCTGCAGATGCCGAGGGGCTGGGCAGCCATTTAGGAGGTGATGCCGGGAAAATATTAGGATCCTTTAGTGAGGGTTCAAAGTTACCAATAGTAGTCACCGGGACAATCGACAGACCTAGACTTTCTTTTAAATGGTCAAAACCTCAAGAAATTGGTAATATTCTGCAAGGAATATTAGGAGGTTCCGAAGATTCAAAACCTCAAACCGGGAGCTCAGATTCTCAGGAAAAAACAGAAGCTGAAGATGTGGCAAAAGAGACACAACCGGTAAAGAGGGAAGAAAAGGATGATCTTGAGGATGTTGTAAAGGACCTCTTTAAAGGTCTTTTTAAATAAAATTTTAATTATACATATTCTTTACTGTTTCAAGATTATGAATTGGTTGGATTTTATATTGATCGGAGTTATAACACTGGGAACTCTGTTTGGAATAATTACGGGTCCCCTCTGGCAGATTTACCGAATCTCTTCAGTCGCGTTGTCTGTTGCCGCCTCCCTCTTACTCCATAGACTGTTAAGCAGCATCATAAAAGGGATATTCAGCCCTAAGGTTTCCAGCATATTAGGATATGCAGTTATCTTTGGCATTACCTTGGTCGTAACATATGCGGTAGGAAACTTGTTCAGAAAATTCCTTATAAAAAGGAAATTTGGAATGAGTGGAAGGCTTATAGGAGGCGGTATCTCATTTACAAAAACCGTAATAACGTGTTGCGTGATTATAGCAGGTGTCTCTTTTTGGGGGAACAGCCAGACAAGGAAGACAATCGATGAGTCTATGATCGCAAAAAACCTTGATAACGGTACAAAAAAGGTAATTCCTTTGTTTCCACAAGAAATCAAAGATATGGCAATAAAAGAAAAAGAGGTTCACGAAGAGAAAGAGACTAGTGAAGAAAAACAATAATAATTACTAAGGGGAATAATTAATGGCAAAGTCACAAAAACCAGAAAGTCCTGAAAAGATTAAGCCCGAGGCGGGAAAAAAGGATCAAGCCTTGGACAGAGCAGTATCGCAGATTGAAAAGCAATTTGGTAAGGGTTCGATAATGCGTCTCGGTACGGATCAAAAACTTGATGTACCTGTAATATCAACCGGTTCACTCTCTCTGGACATGGCTCTTGGTGTAGGTGGAATGCCGCGCGGAAGAGTAGTGGAAGTCTTTGGTCCTGAATCATCAGGAAAGACCACCTTGACTCTTCACGTTGTTGCCAATGCACAAAAACTGGGAGGCACTGCTGCTTTTATAGATGTTGAACATGCCCTTGATCCCGACTACGCAAAAAGACTGGGCGTAAATCTGGATACTTTATTGGTGAATCAGCCGGATACCGGGGAGCAGGCACTGGAGATTGCAGAGCTTTTAACGAGAAGTAATGCCGTTGACATAATTGTTGTGGACTCTGTGGCAGCCCTCGTGCCAAAGGCTGAACTTGAGGGGCAGATGGGTGATTCACATGTTGCGATACAGGCCAGATTAATGTCGCAGGCGCTGAGAAAACTTACTTCTGTAATCGCTAAATCCAAGACATGTCTTATCTTTATCAACCAGATACGTGAAAAAATCGGAGTGATGTTCGGCAACCCGGAAACAACACCCGGCGGAAGAGCGCTGAAGTTCTATTCCTCTGTCAGAGTTGACATCCGCAGAATTGGCAGTATTAAAGATGGTGATCACATTATTGGAAATAGAGTTAGAGCTAAAATTGCAAAGAACAAAGTAGCCGCACCATTCAAGAAGGCAGAATTCGATATAATGTTCAACCAGGGTATTTCCCGATCTGGTGATGTTGTCGACCTTGGTGTTGAAGCACAGATAGTAGAAAAAAGCGGTACGTGGTTTTCGTACGGAGAGATACGACTGGGACAGGGAAGAGAAAATACCAAGAAGTTTCTTGAAAGCAAGCCTGAATTACTTGAAGAGATTGAGCAGGCAATAGCCAAAAAAATGGCAGAAGCGAAATGAAACAGATTGACTCACATAATAAAAGATAGTAACATAAAGGATTAGATAAAGATTTTGTAGTTTAAATACATTAGTTATGAGGTGACAAAATGATTGGTATTTCAAAGTTATATTGTGGCACGGTCGAACCTTCCGACGCATTAAGGTACGGCAGGGACTCAGGCAAACTGCCGTCACATCTTCTGCAATTCTCAAAGGATAAGAAGCCTGTTGTTGTTTGGAATGTAGGACAGAGATGTAATCTTAAATGCGTACACTGCTACTCTCAATCAAAAGATATTGAATATACGAACGAATTAAGCACGAAAGAAGCTAAGGCTATGATTGACGGCCTTGCGGAATACGGTGCTCCGGTACTTCTCTTTTCAGGTGGCGAACCGTTGATGAGAGAAGATTTGATGGAATTGATTGCATATGCCAAAGACAAAGGCTTGAGGGCTGTTATAAGTACAAACGGTACGATGATCACTGAAGAAAAAGGTGAAGAGTTAAAAAAATTCGGACTCTCTTATGTTGGAATAAGCCTTGACGGTTTAAAAGAGACAAATGATAAGTTCCGTGGTATTGAAGGTGCTTTTGATGAGGCCCTGCAGGGGATCAGAAATTGCCTGAAGTTGGGGATTAAGGTAGGATTACGTTTCACCATTAATAAAAGAAACGCGCAGGATATTCCCGGAATATTCGATCTCATTGAAAAAGAAGGAATCCCAAGGGTATGCTTTTACCATTTAGTTTATTCCGGCAGGGGTTCCAGGTTAATTGAAGAGGATTTGACTCATGAGGAGACTCGTAAGGTTGTTGACCTCATTATTGATAAAACGAAGGAAGCTCATGATCGTGGGAATCCGTTAGAAGTATTAACGGTAGATAACCATGCCGACGGTCCTTATATATACCAGCGATTACTTAAGGAAGATCCAAAACGTGCAGCAGAAGTGCTTGAACTGTTAAAGTGGAATGAAGGGAACAGTTCCGGACACGGCCTTGCCTGTGTCAGTTGGGATGGTTCCGTACATGCTGATCAATTCTGGAGAGAGCATACATTCGGAAATGTGCGTGAACGAAAATTCGGTGAAATCTGGGAAGATAAATCAAATGATCTTTTGATGAAACTGAAAGATAAAAAGAATTATGTTACCGGCCGATGTTCTAAGTGTAAGTGGCTTGATATATGTGGCGGTAATTTCAGGGCGCGTGCTGAGTCTGTCCATGGTGATATCTGGGAGCCGGATCCTGCATGTTATTTAACCGATGAAGAGATTGGTTTGCTTGCAGATGTGCCTTTAGCAGTTAAATAAATTATAAAAGCCCATGTTTCCTTTATTACAAATAAGAAAACATGGGCTTTTTCTATATAGTGAAGTTTGCAACTCAACCTACAAGGATTTCCTGAACCTTGGAAATCCCTCTACCTAATTCTACTTTATATCCGTTTTCGTGTAGAATTTTCTCTACCGCCGACATTGCCAGAACTATATCAAAATCATTGACATAACCCATGTGGCCTATCCTGAACATCTTGCCTTTTAGTTCGTCCTGACCACCTGCTATTGTTACCCCGGTTTCATCCCTTAACTTTTTGATACCGGCGTCAAAGGTTACTCCTTCCGGAATCTTGATGGATGTCAGAACATTTCCTGAGTCATCGCCTGCAAATAGCTCAAGGCCGAGAGCCTTCGCCCCTTCTCTTGTTGCGTTTGCCAGTCTTGCATGCCTGGACCACACATTTTCAATACCTTCATCTTTAATCATTTCAATGGACTTGCCTGCTGCCATAATTAGGGAGATTGCAGGCGTGTAAGCCGTAGTTTTATTGCTTAGCGCCTTCTTCATCTTCTTAAAATTCCAGTAGTATTTTGGTAAATCAGATTTCTCGATCGATTCCCACGCACTCTTAGCTACGCAAACAAAGGCGAGGCCCGGAGGCAGCATAAATCCCTTTTGAGAACCGGTAACAGCAATGTCAACACCCCAGTCATCCATCTTGAACGGTTGAACACCGATCCCTGATATTCCGTCCACTACCAGCAACAAGTTATTACCTTTAACAACTTTTGATATGCCTTCAATATTATGGACGACACCGGTTGAAGTTTCGCTTAGCGTTGCGAATACCGCTTTTGCGTCTGTTTCCCTTTGAATTGTATCTTTCAGAACATCAAGGTTTACAGCCTTACCGTTTTCTACTTCAATCTTTACTACGTTTACGCCATATGTTTCGCAAAGTTGTGCCCATCTTTCTCCAAATTTACCACCGCTTATGACAATGGCTTTATCTCCACGCGACACGGAATTGACCACACATGCTTCCATTCCGCCTGTACCTGAAGATGCGAACGTAAATACTTCGCCATCATTAGTTTGAAAAATATATTTTAAATTTTCCGACACATTTGCAAATATGTCAGAAAATTCAGAAGTTCTGTGGTGAATCATCGGGCTTGCTTCTGCCAGAACTACTTCCGGCGGTATCTGAGTGGGGCCCGGTGTGAACAAAAAAGTCTTCTTCATTTTTAACCCTTACTATTCATAAAATTTAAAGTCCTAGACAATTTAAAATAAAATTAGAGTCGATTCTAATACAAAGGGATTCTTTAATCAACAGTTTTTAAATACTTGACTGAAAATGGAAAAACATTTAACCTGATATCCTTAAAATAGAAGTAAATTCTAATTTTGGGTAGAGAATCATGATATTAGATAAAATTCATGCGTACAAACGAAAAGAGGTTGCTGAGAATAAAGAGCGTGTCTCAATAGAATCTTTGAAAGAAAGATGTAAAGATGTTCCGGATGCAATAAAGTCCGGTACAGTACTGAAAAGAGAGAATAGGATCAAATTTATCGCTGAGGTTAAGAAAGCATCACCTTCTGCCGGCATAATCAGGGAAGACTTCAATTACATTGACATTGCAAAGGAATATGAGGTTGGCGGCGCATCTGCAATATCCGTTCTGACTGACAAAGAATTTTTCAAAGGGGACTTAAAGTATCTCTCTGAGATTAAAGAAACAGTCGGTCTGCCTGCTCTGAGGAAAGATTTTATCATTGATCCGTATCAGATATATGAGGCAAGAGCTGCCGGCGCTGATCTGGTGTTGTTGATCGCAAGGATTCTCAATAAAGAAGAGATTAATGCATTTCTTGCGCTTTCTCACGAACTGGGGATGGAATGCCTGGTTGAGGTGCATGATAATGATGAACTGGAAACGGTATTGGAAACAGAAGCTGCAATTATAGGCATCAACAATAGGAATCTTGATACATTCGAGACCAGTCTTGAAACCTCACTTCAGCTTCGTCACCGGATCCCTGAAGGCAAGATTATAGTAAGTGAAAGCGGGATCAAAACAAGGGAGGATGTACTTGTCCTTGAGGAAGCCGGTGTTGACGCAATCCTGATAGGTGAAACGTTAATGCGTAGCAAGGATATTTCCAAAAAGATAGAAGAGTTGTTTTGTAATTAGATTAGGGTTTGCCAAGAATAACCTGGAGTTCTCTCGAAAGAGAGGTTGGGCATCTATCCCCGTGTCAATTCGTGCCTTTTACTCGCCCTCGGCGCCGTTTGTCCGGGGGAAATTCGTGTCTAAATACCGTAAAGCTAAAATATACTTTTCTTATGTGAAATAGTATGTTTAAATATATCACTTCAAAATGATTGTTATGAATTCATTACATAAAGGAAAGATATCCATGAAAACAGAGATTTTTTTGATTCCAATAGTAGTAATTTTGTTTGTTTCACTTGGACTGACGTTTAACAATAATGCCATGGGAGCATTGAGACAGGACGCAGACGCGGCAGCAGAATTGAGCACAATCAGGAAAAACCTCGGCGTCTACTCAAAGATGAGTCCGAATGATGCCAAAGATTATTATGAAGAAGCCCTGAATGAACTTCAGATGATAATCGACATGTTTGCCGGAACAGAGGAGGCGCTGGAGGCTGCTTTCTATATTGGCGCTACTAATAACATACTGGGTAGTTTCAATGAAGCCATCGCTTATTTTGATGATGTATTACAGTTTCAGAATGAAATCGATATCAATTTCAAGGCGAGGCTACTCTATTTTAAGGCACAAGCGCTTATAGGAATTGGTAATATTGATGAGGCAAAAAATGTTATAACCGAATTAAGGATTATTGAGCCAGGTGCGGCAAACGCCTTCGGAAAAGAGTTAGGAGGTTCAATGGGGCTGGGAATGCATGCGCCGGATTTCTATACTGAAGATTTTAAAGGAAATTCAATAAAACTGTCAGATTTTGAGGGCAAAATCATTGTAATGCACTTTTGGGCAACATGGAATGATCGTTGTCTTGAGATGCTTCCGGAAATAAAACAGTTGTACAGGAAATTTAAAGGTCCCGATGTTCAGTTTATAGGAATCAGCCGTGATGATAATCTTGACGATTTAAAAGGAATTGTATTGCAAAAGAATTTAGAATGGCCTCAAATATTTGAAGGGATGCGTTACAAGGGTATGATGTCCAAGTTGTATGATGTACGGAATATACCCATAACATTTATAGTGGACCAACAAGGCAAGGTTCAATACATTGGAACCAGCAATGAAAAGATGACTCAAATTCTTACAACGCTGATTGTCAAAGGAGAGAAGAAGTCAGGATATTAGTAGGAAAGCTGTCTACCGTCACCTTGTATCCCAAAGCTGTCATCCCTCTGCATAATTCCGGGTTGACCGGTTAAACGGCTGATGCTGTTTTATAATCAGGGCTCACAAACAGATCGCAACAGCATACGCCGTCTTTCTCAATTTCCTCTTCGTGGTATTCACAAGGACAGATAATCTTCGCATCAATCTCTTTGTCATCAGAAAGCATTCTGCATGGACAGTAAAAAAAACCGTTCTTCAGTTTTCTCTTTGCCAGGCTCTTTACAATCTTGCCCACGTGATTAGAATCCGGATTCAGCTTATAAGGAGCGGTTTCTACATAATCATCTACCAATTTGCGCGCATCTGCTTCAAGCTGTACTATTTCATCGTCCATTGAAATTACCCCTTTAAATAAGTTACTCTAAACCAAACTGTAGCGGAATGGCTTTAGCCTTCCATTTTACACATTGTAATATAAGAGTGGAAACCTGAAGGTTTCCGCTACGAATTGCTGCTTTTGTGGGAATGTTAGAGCAAAATTATATATTATCAAAAAGGATTTGCAAGGCCAAAGAAATTGATTTATCCTGAGACTATGTTGATCGAAGATGTACTAGGAAAAGACGGAGTTATCTCCAAAAAATTAGGTTCTTACGAGTTGAGGCCTCAGCAGCTGGATATGGCCCTTGCAATTCAAAAAGCCATTGAGAAGAACAAGCATCTTATCGTTGAAGCCGGTACCGGAGTAGGTAAAAGCATGGCTTATCTTATTCCGTTTATTTTCTGGAGTGCTAGAAACAACAAAAAGGTTATCATCTCGACTCATACCAAAACGCTGCAGGAGCAATTAATTAAAAAAGACCTTCCCTTTCTTCGTAATGCCTTGAAATCTGTTAATATTTTTGCCGATGCAGGCGATGATAATTCGCATCCGGAGGATGGACAGGAAGACAAATTTGACTTTTCTTATACTCTCTGTGTGGGCGGACAGAACTATTTATGCCTCAGAAGGTTTCACCAGGCACAGTCGCAGAGTGTCTTTAACACTCAAAAGGAATTCGATGAATTTCAGCATATTGTCCAATGGGAAGTACATGCGAGGAGGGGGCTGCGATCAGAGCTGGACTTTGAACCTTCACCGGCGGTATGGAGCAAGGTCTGTAGAGAGTCCGATCTCTGCTTTGGTAAACAATGTTCTTTCAAGGATGATTGCTACTACAACAGGGCGCGTAGAAAAGAGTATAAGGCGCAAATACTGGTCACAAATCACCATCTTTTCTTTGCTAACCTGGCAAGTGACGGACGGGTCTTGCCGGACTTTGATGCTGTAGTTTTTGATGAAGCCCATACACTGGAAGATATAGCTACCAGTTACTTCGGTATAGGAATCTCAAACTCCAGGATTAAATATATGCTCGACTCTATACTGAACCCTAAGACAGGGAAGGGGCTGATAGCAAGGCTCTTTGATTCAACCAGCGCATCAGACCAGGCTAAGCAAGCGGGTATCATAAACGATTGTGAAAAACTATTGAAAGAAGCTGCCTCTGCCAGCGATCTCTTCTTTTCAGAGATTATCGAGAAATATGGTACAGGAAGTAAAACTACTCGGATTAGGGAGAAGAGTACCATAAACAACTATCTCAGTAAGCCATTGTCCAACCTTTTCGATCTGCTTGAGTCTCTGTCGAAACAGGTTAAAACAGATGAGGATAGACTGGAGATTTTTGCATTCGCAAATCGGTGTAGCGAAATTAACAATAATATTGCTACTATTATGAATCAGGATCTGAAGGAGTATGTGTATTGGACAGATATCGAAAGGAAAAAATCACGCTACGAGACACTCTCAGACACGTTGCAATTAACAAATACGCTGGAACCAATAAACCATAAATACACAAGATGCTCCCTGCTTGCCGCACCAATAAATGTTGCCGTGGAATTTGAGAAACAGATATTCGGCATGACCAGGCCGGTAATTCTTACCTCGGCTACACTCTCTATAAACGGAAGCTTCAAGTATATAAAGGGACGATTGGGAATACCTGTCAGCGAGAAGACGGGCACAGAAGAACCGATCATTACTTTAGAGCAGGACGGATTTGATACTCACATAACAAGAGAAGATGACTATTGTGAAAGAGCCATTGGATCCCCATTTAACTTTTCAGAGAATGCGCTCATATACGCCCCTGGCAAAATTCCTGACCCAAATCAGCAACCTGAAGAGTTCGAAGATAGTATTGTAAAACACATAGAGGGTATTATTACTCACTCACAGGGAAGAGCGTTTATTCTATTTACGAGTTTCAAGATGCTTAACAGTGTATATGAAGAGATTCAGGATGATCTGGAAGATTTTACTCTATTCAGACAGGGAGACAAACCAAGATATCAATTGATTGAAGAGTTTAAGACCAGCAAAAAACCGGTTCTCTTTGGTACCGCCACATTCTGGCAGGGAGTTGATGTGCCCGGTGAAGCACTGAAGTGTGTAATAATAACCAGGCTGCCATTTGCTGTTCCAGACGATCCGATAATTGAAGCAAGAATTGAACTGCTGAAATCCCAGAACAAAAATCCATTCATGTTCTACCAGGTGCCACAGGCAATCACACTACTGAGGCAGGGCTTTGGCCGTCTGATCAGGTCAACGACAGACACTGGCGTAGTCGCAATCCTGGATCCCCGCATTAAGAGTAAGTTTTATGGCAGGTACTTTATAAACTCACTTCCCGACTGTAAAAAAGTTTCTGACATAGAAAACATTAAAAACTTCTTCGGTCATGCCCATAATCATGCCTGAAAATATAAAAAAAATAATCACACTTCCCGGACAAAAGGTGCCGAGGACAAGAAGCCATGAAGAGCACAAAGGGTAAGGCTATAATTTTTTTTAGATAATCTCTCTCTTTTGTGTTAGACTGAAAACCGTTGTACATAATGATCTAACGCTTTTTTAAGGCATACCCAGCTATAATGAAAAAGAATTTTAAACTTTACGGAATCGTAATATTTGTAGTGGCGATTGTAATACTTTCTATAACTGTTACTAATTTCCAGAAACAGTCTACTATGTTACGAGAGGAAGTGTTCGATAAGTGCGAGATGATTGCTCTTGAGCTAAAGCACACAAGAGAATATCTGGCAGAAACGATGGCAATTGCAAATATGGAGCACAATGAAGCAACTAGGTTGCTCATGCCGGCAATCGCAGGAAATGAGATTGGCAAAAAGTTTTATAACGCAACTGGATATCGACTAAGACAGGTCAGTTCAAAATATAGAAATCCGAAAAACAGACCGGATAAATTCGAAGAGAAGGCGCTTGCGGAATTCGAGAGTGACAAAAATCTTACTGAATATAAAGGTGTCGATGAGATAGAGAGTAAACGAGTGCTGAGATATCTCATTCCACTCCACATAGAGGAAGCATGCCTCAAATGCCACTCCGCCAGGGAGACCGTGCCGGGGTTTATTCAGGAAGGTTATCCTGAAGACAAGGCTACGGACTATACGTTTGGTGACCTGAGAGGCGCTATCTCAGTTGCAGTTCCTATAGACAGGGCAGAGGCCGAGATCAAGGGGAACCTGGTTCACATGACCATTGTAACTACCGTAGGGATGGTATTCCTGGTAACCTTCGTATTCATAGCAATGAATATTACGATTAAGAGAAAAGAAGACAACAACAAGAATTAGTACCTGCAATGAAACCACGCATAGAGATCATCGACAAGTTAAAAGGACACATTTTCAAAACGTTATCAATATATTACAAATCATTAAGTGAGTGCAGATATGTTGATGTAAGGCTTGGAATCAGCGAATTCAAATCAGCCACTTCTGAAAACGGACAATCAAAGGATGTTGCGGATGATTATGACGCCTCTTTCGGAATAAGGGTTATTGCGGGAGAGATGTCCTCCTGGGGATTCTATGGTCAATCTCTTGGTAAAAATGATTTAAAGGTTAAGAGGATAACAGACCTGATTATTAATGGTATAAATTCTGCCTATGAACGGGCCGTTGCCAACGCAAAGAAAAAGCAGGAGTTTAAGAAAAGTGCCGATTCATTAACAGAAGTAAGACTCGCAAAGATTAAGGTTTGCCAGGATACGGTACCGGCAGATTTTGAAATAGACCCGCGAAAGGTTTCTTTGCAGAAGGTGCTAAAGACAAGCATAGATGTTTCCCGGCGGATGAAAGAGCTCGATCTGTCTGTGCGTTACACAGCTGTCGGTGTCAAAACAGGCATAACCAGGGAGTTATTCTGCAGTTCTGAAGGTGCAAGCATTGATCAGTCATTGCCGTTGACTCAGGGCGTTGTGTATGTCTCTGCACAGAAGGGTGAGTCCAGCCCGGAAGTCTGTTATGATTATGTTGGTGACATGAAAGGGTGGGAAATAATTGAAGGCAAGAATTGTTATAAGCTGAGCTTTCTCGATTTTGCGCTTGAGAGGACAAGAGAGACTATCGAACTCTCAGGTGCGGAGTTTCTTAAGACGAGCAAGGATGAGGTTGTAGTTGTAACCGATCCACACTTTAATACACTGCTCGTGCACGAAATCGTTGGACACCCTACCGAATCTGACAGAATACTTAAGATGGAAACTGCTTATGCAGGCAGGTCCTGGCTCTTTAAGAACATGGATGAAGACCAGGTAGGAGAGCGGATAGCTTCTCCTCTCGTAAACGCATTTTCAGATCCTACCACAATGGGATATGGATACTATAATTACGATGCTGAAGGAACACCGGGTAAGCGCATAGACGTAATTAAAGATGGTATTCTAAAGACCTTCTTAAATGGAAGGGAGAATGCTGCTGTCCTTGGGCATGAGCCGAATGGTTCGATGAGGGCGACTATGTCGTCAATGGTGCCAATAGTCAGGATGACAAATACGGCATTTGGTCCCGGCAAAAAAGATCCTAAGAAAATAATAAAAGAGGTAAAGGATGGATATTACATCGTCAGCCACAGAATTCCATCCATAAGCGAATCCAGAGAAAACTTCAGAATTTCTGCCAAAAAGGTTTATAAAATTGAAAATGGTAAACTCGTAAAGCTGTACAGAGGTGGCGGGATAATGGCAAATTCAAAAGAGTTTCTCATGAGTGTTGATGCAGTGGGGAATGATTTCAAAATGTATCCTATTCCAACTTGCGGAAAGGGACAGCCGATGCAAGTTATGAAAGTTGGCAACGGTGGCCCAACACTCCGGGGCAAGGCCAGGCTTGCAGGTTGTTAGTAATTCACGTTGTAGTGGAAGCCTTCAGGCTTCCACAGAGTTCCTTCGTGAGAGGTTAGTAATTTAAAATGATAAAAACAGAAGAGCTACAAACAGCCGTTTCTGATGCGCTTAAACAGGTAAAAAAGCAAAAGGACGTTATCGATGCAGAGGTGTTCGCATCATGGAATGACCTGATTACGATAAGGCTTAATTATACATCAGGCATTCCCTGTAACGGGGTTCACGAACCAAAATCTATCCAATCGTATGGGCTTGGAATTCTGGCTACATTCAAAAAAGGAAACAGAATCGAAACAGGGTTTGGGTCAGTTACAAATGATTTGACGAAAGAGGGAGTTCTTGAGGCGCTGTCGAAGGCGAAACGAAACAGAGTGTATGATCCGGGCTTCAAAACACTATCCGAATCGGTAGGTAAACCTTCCTTAATCAACTATCACGACAAACGTGTCATGGAGATCAGCGGAAAAGATGCTGTTGGCCTGGGATGGAAAGCACTAGATGGCACACTTAAAGCCCTGCATGATGGCGGTCATAAAAAAACAGTCATTATCGGTGGGGATGTAACCGTCCTGAGAGAGAGAATGGCCATAAAGACTACAAAAGGGATAGATGACTTTGACGAAACAACAAGCCTCACTGCAAATATAACGGCAATGATTGAAAATAAGAATGTTAAGGGAACGGGATGGAGTATGGACACGCACCTCACAACGTTTAAACCTGAAGCTGCCGGGAGAGAAGCTGCAGAAAGCGCGATGAGGACAATCGGTGGAAGGAAAGTTAAATCAGGAAAGCACAATGTTGTTTTTGGAAATCAGCCACTTACTGATATTGTTTCAAACGTATTGATACCATCATTAGATCTTTCATCGGTCTATGCGTCCAATACACCATTCCTCGGGAAACTTGGGCATGGAATAGCATCAGACAATTTAAACATATATGATGATGGATCCATAGAGGGGGAGATCGGTAGTAAGAAGATTACGTGTGAAGGCATGCCGACCGGAAGAACTGACCTGGTCACGAATGGAACGCTTACAGGCTTTCTGGCAAATAATTACTATGCACAGAAATTCAGAAACAATCTGTATTGTCCAATTCCACGGAACGGTTTCAGGTATTCAACAAATGGCAGGGATTACAAAAACAAGACAGGTATATATCCAACAAACGTGGTAATTGAAGGTAGCAGGGAAACTACCAGGTACAACCTGCTTAAACAGGTAAGCAATGGAGTCTACATTGGCAGGATATGGTACACCTATGCGATAAACGGATTGGCCATGGGTGATTTCACGAGTACTATAATCGCTGACTCTTTTTTGATAAAGGACGGAAGGATTGCTAGTCCTTTAAAACCTAACACCATCAGGATCAACACCAACATAAAACAGATACTCAACAACATAATCGGGATTACAAAGAAAAAGAGGTCTACGCTGGTATGGGGATCAAGGGAAGTAGTGGTCGCTCCCGAAATCGCTGTAAGTAATGTGCAACTGGACAATGTAACCGGTTTTCTGGGCTGAAAAATTTTCAGGCTTAAGAACCTTTGGTGAATTCAATTATATACGTTTCAAACTCTTCCTTCGTTGCGTCATGTATTTTTGCCTCAAATGTTCTGGTTGAATGGCTATCCAGATTCAATATATAAAAGTCGTTACTGGAAGCGACAGAACCATTCTTTTTGTAAACGGTAATTTTAAAAAGTGAATATTGAAAATCACTGTTAGTGTTATTTGTAATTTTGCCTCTAAAGACTGTGCCATTATATTGAGTTGCATAGGTAACATCTTCAATGGAAAAATCATCACCTGATTGTTCAAAAATTTCAGGAGTAATGTTCCCCGGTAGTTTTTCTTGTCTGGTTGCTTCCAGAAAGATCTTTTCTTCAAGTGAAATGATTCTCTTTTCTAAAGCGAGGATTCTGAATGATAAATTAGAGATGGTCTTTTCCAGGGAATCCAGTTTGTCAAGAACCGGTTGTGGCTCCGAAGCACCCAGAAAAAAGAAAGATGGTATTAGACAGAAAATAAGGAGTGTGAGAGTTTTCTTCATAATAACAAGGTCCTTCCTGTCTTATTGATAAATAATTATTCCAAACTGAAACTCTTTATGTCCTTGATTGTCTTTGTAACATCGTTCGAGGCAAATAATAACGCTTTTTCGTCTCTGTACATGACGTCAAAATCATACTCAATTTCGTCATTCTCTATATTTCTTTTAAACTTATAATTTTTTAATTTTACAGAATGCTTCTTTAGGATTTGTGTTATTTCGTCCAGAAAATGTCCCTGACCGGCAATTAGCATTTTTATCGACCTGTATCTGTTCCTTTTCATCTTTTTTTCAACTAAAGAGTTTAGAGTCAGGATAGCAATTGCAATAACGGTTGTAAAAATGGCAGGTATTATGAAGCCACTGCCAACTGCAAGGCCTATGCCTGCAACCACCCATAAAGAGGCCGCGGTCGTCAGTCCCCTGATACTGGCCTTGGATCGCATAATTGTGCCTGCGCCCAGGAAGCCAATGCCTGTTACAACCTGAGCCGCAATCCTTGCGGGGTCAACCCGAAGAATAGAATTATGACCGTGGCTCTGGTATTGGACAAAAATATGTTCTGAAACAAGCATCATCAGGGTTACGCCAATACATACGAGGAGATGCGTTCTCAGGCCTGCAGGTCGTCCTCGTCTATGCCGCTCCCATCCGATAATGCCACCCAGGATTGCAGCAATGAATAATTTTCCAAGCACAGTACCAAGCACCAAAATATAACTAAAATCATGCATTCTAAACCATCTTTCAAGTTGTAAACGAGATAATATTTTGCAGGTGTATTATACTAACGGAATTAGGCGTTTCAATGTATTTTAACATTTTCAACCTATTTGTCGCGTATTTGACGCGTAATTAGTTTTTGCTTGCATTGAATATCTTTTTTTGATAGCATTCTTCCTCTTTGCCGTTATAGAAATGCATATTTGTTAACTGTCTTAGAAATAGATAGTTACGCTATGTATAGAAGTGGATTTATATAGATAATGAAGGCGGTAAACACCGTGAGCCTGTGCTGATAACAGTTTAAAAGTAAACGTTTGGAAGCAATAATATCAGCAAAATCTTCGATTGATTCAGGGGCGGATGGCGATTACAGGTCCGTTCTGCATATTAATCTGAATGGAAATCGGGTGAAATTGGTTCTGATATTGCTAATTTAACACCATTGTTTATTACGAGAAAATAGAGCCTTGTTAGTCATCATTGAGCTTCGTTGCTCAAATTGTACTGGTAACTGGGTGTAAAGTAGGGTATATTCTAGGACTCAATTAAGATGGACGAAAAAAACCGTATAGATACGTTAAATAATATAAAAATATTCACCGGAAACTCAAATGTGGCTCTTGTGGAAAAGGTATGTGATTATCTCTCAATACCTTTAGGCAATGCTACGGTAGGAAGATTTCCGGATGGTGAGATAGATGTTAAGGTTGATGAGGATGTTCGTGGATCTGATATATTCATAATTCAGCCTACATGCTCACCGGTTAATGACAGCCTTGCGGAATTGTTGATTTTGATAGATTGCTTCAAGAGGGCATCTTCCGCTAGAATAACCGCTGTCTTGCCCTATTACGGATATGCCAGGAAAGATAGAAAAGATGAGGGCAGGGTGCCGATTACGGCAAAGCTGGTTGCAAATCTTATAACTGAAGCAGGGGCGGATAGAGTGCTCACTATGGATTTGCACGCTGCCCAGATACAGGGTTTTTTTGATATACCGGTAGATCACCTTCTTGCGTTTCCTGTTATATCAGAGTACTACAGGGAAAAAGATCTATCTGACTTTGTCGTTGTTTCGCCGGATGTAGGAGGTATAAAGATAGCAAGACAGTATTCAAACCAACTGAACATGAGATTGGCCGTAGTAGACAAAAGGAGGATGGGGCCTGAAGAGATAGAAGTTGGGTTTGTTATTGGTGATGTAGAAGGTCGAAATGCCATTATAATAGACGATTTGATTGCTACAGGTGGCTCTATATGTCAGGCGGCAAGGGTTTTGAAGGAGAAGGGGGCTAAAGATATCTACGTCGGGACGACTCATCCTGTCTTGTGTGGTGCAGCCATTGAAAAGCTGTCAGCAGCTCCAATTAAGGAAATAGCCGTCACAGATACTATTCCTCTGAGCGAGGAGGCGAAAAGCATGGGTGACAAGATTAAGGTATTGTCAGTATCGAAGCTATTGGGAGAGGCGATAAAAAGGATTCATACTAACAGGTCAATAAGCTCAATGTTTACAGAGCATTAAGCTTTTAATTATTCATATTTTTTTGTTTTAAAATTTAAGGTATCAGGGAACAAACCAAATGGAAACACAAGAGCTACAGGCGAAAATAAGAAAAGACTCTGGGTCTATCAAGTCGAGAAAAAACAGAAAAGCAGGCTTAATCCCTGCTATTTTATATGGGCACAAACAGGAAAGTATCATGCTTTCTTTAGATAAGAAAGAATTTTCCAAAGTAATAGATGCCAGGACTAAAATGGTTAATTTGAAGATGGATAATTCAGAGGAAACTGCGCTTATCAAAGAGGTACAATTCGATACTTTCGGCAGAGAGATATTGCATGCTGATTTTGTCAGGACAGATCTGACAGAAAAAATTGTAACACATGTGCCTGTGGTGCTTTATGGTACTTCTCCAGGTGTTAAGGAGGGAGGGATACTTGACCATGCACTTAAAGAAATTGAGATAGAGTGTCTTCCTACAGCAGTTCCGGATAATATTCGTATAAATATTTCAGAATTGGAAATTGGAAGTACCATACACATTAGTGATATAGAGCTTCCGGCCAATGCGAAAGCACTTGGAAGTACTGATGCCATTGTTGTGTCTGCCCACTTTGCTGCTGAGGAAAAGGAAGTGACAGAAGAGGAATTAGCTGCTGGACCAGAAATAATTAGTGCCCGTAAACCTGACAAAGAAGAAGAGTCAGAAAATAAGGATTGATGAAAATTGTTATTGGACTTGGAAATCCGGGTAATAAATATGCGAAGACCAGGCATAACGTTGGATTTGCGATTATAGATAAATTTATCAAGAACTGTAATGTCGAGTTTACTAAAAAATATCGTGATTCTGTAATTAGTAAATGCATTATTGAGGGAGAAGAAGTTCTCTTTGTAAAACCTCAGTTATTTATGAATTTAAGCGGTGGTCCTACAAAAAGAATTATAGGAAAGTATAATTGTAGTCTGAGCGAAATACTTGTAATTCTGGATGATATTAATATTCCCTTGGGAAAAACCAGGATAAGGGAAAAAGGAAGTAGCGGCGGGCATAATGGTTTGAAGTCAATCTCGAATCATTTAAGAACCACATGCTTTCCCAGATTAAGAGTCGGTGTTGGAAACAGTCTTCCAGAAGACACAAAGGAATTCGTCTTATCGCGTTTTACGAAAGAAGAGAATGATGTAATTCAAGGTGCTCTTGACAAAGCGTGTAAGATAATAAATTGTTGGGTTGCAACAGATGTAAGCAACTGTATGAGTTTGTTTAACTAGGAGGAGAAAAAGTTTTGAGATTATACGAAGGAATGTTCATAATTAGTGATACTGTAGCTGGCGCTGATTGGGAAGCGGCTGTAAAGTATGTCGAAGATCTCTTGAAAAACAGAGGTGTCGAAATTCTTAAGAGTGAAAAATGGGAAGACAGGAAGTTCGCATATAAACTAAAAGGACACAAGCGAGGGGCTTATTTGCTTGTCTATTTTAACGCACCTACAGATTCAATCTCACCAATGAAAAGAGACTTTGAACTTTCAGACAATGTTTTAAGAACATTGATAGTCAGGGTAGATAAGGTAGGGGAATCGAAACCTGAAGAAGAAGCTGAAAAGCCGGTTGAAGAAACTCAAGCTAGTGGTGATAGTGCTGATACGGAAAACGAGGAAGTAAGCTCTGCACCATCTGAGCCGGTTGCTTCAGAATAGATAGTAACAGTTTGCAGTTTATAGAAATTTAAGGCACACCTAATATTTAATATAAACAGCATAATGAGGGGATAAAATATGGCTAAGCTTAATAAGGTATTTTTAATGGGAAACCTTACGAGAGACCCTGAGTTGAGGTATACACCAAGCGGTACTGCAATTGCCAGTTTTGGAATAGCCATTAATAGATCCTGGTCGGGGCCGGACGGAGAAAAAAAAGAAGAGGTGTGTTATGTTGACATAAATATGTTTGGCAGACGTGCGGAAGTTATTAATGAATACTTCAGCAAGGGTAACCCTATCTTTATAGAAGGTAGATTGCAGTTTCAACAATGGGAAACAAAGGATGGTCAAAAACGCAATGCCCTACGTGTAGTAGCCGAAGATTTCCAGTTTTTAGGTGGCAAGACAAAAAGAGATGAAGGACCAAGTTTTCCGGAAGGTGCAGCACCGAATGATGTTAATGAGGAAGAAATACCATTTTAAATAGATATCAATTTTAACAATTATTAAAAGAACTGTATTAATGAAACGAAAATTTAAAAAGAAGAAAACAACCGAGGCGCCACACAAGAAAAAGAAATATCAAGAATTTGCGACGAAATGCCGTTTTTGCAGATCTAGAGTAGAATCTGTAGATTACAAAGATATGCATTATTTACAAAAGCTCGTAGGAAGCCAGGGAAAACTGCTTTCCAAAAAGCGTTCTGGGAATTGTACTAAGCATCAGCGCTTAGTGAAGATTGCTTTAAAAAGAGCAAGGCACATGGCATTGCTAGCTTGAACTGAAAATTTACCTGAAAAACTCGTCTGTATTCTATTTCTTTTCATAAAAACAGCTTGACCATATTAGTTAGCTATAGGATTATTAACCCATGAAAATATTATTAAAAAAAGAAGTCAAAAAATTAGGCAATGTTGGGGATGTTGTTGATGTTGCGAATGGTTACGCAAGGAATTACCTGTTGCCTAAAAAGCTTGCCACAGTTGTAACCAAAGGGAACATCGAACAAATCAACTTGCAGGTGTCAAAAAATCAAGAAAGACGGAAAGAAGAAATCAAGGAACTTCAGGTATTAGCAGGTAAAATTGCGGATATATCCTATACTATCACTGTTAAAACAAATAAAGAAGGAAAGCTATTTGGTTCTGTAACGGCGAATGATGTTGCGAAAGTACTGTCTGAGAAAGGTTTTCAAATAGATGAAAAGATGGTGATCCTTGAAGCCCCGATCAAAAAATGTGATCTGCATAACATAACTGTAGTGTTGCATCCTGATGTTAATGCGCAATGCAGGGTATGGGTTGTAAGCGAATCCGAAAAGACAGCAGACTCCCCGCAAGAATCATCTGAAGCTTCTTCTAAAGATAACTCAGAAACAGATAAAGCTTAGATACAAAAAGCCTGTTTTAGTAAAAACTGTTAACAGACAGAGGCTTAAACAATGAAAACAGGGCTGTTACAAGAGAAAACACAACCATTCAACATAGAAGCGGAAATAAGTGTTTTAGGTTCTTTGTTAATAGACAACGAAGCAATCAGCCTTGTAACAGAGAGTTTAAGCAAAAACGACTTCTACAAAACTGCACATCAACATATTTTCGACACAATTGTAAACATCTACGACAATAACAATGCGGTTGATCTCGTCATTTTGAAAGATGAACTGAACAGGCTGTCTTTGCTGGAAAAGGTAGGAGGTGCCGGATATTTGATGGAGTTGGAAGAATCAGTTCCAATTGCCTCAAATGTAGAATATTACGCAAAAATTGTACGAGAGAAGACTGTAAAAAGAGATTTAATTGCAGCCACTGCAAAAATACAACATGAGGCGTACAGCGACTCTTTAGAATCCGACGAACTCCTGGATATAGCTGAAAAGGAAATATTCGACATAACACAACGCAAATTTGCAAAACCAACTACGAGTATGCATGACATACTCCAGGGTACCTGGGATTACATAGAAAGTTTACATGAAGGCGGCAGCAAATTAACCGGTATGCCAACTGGTTTTACCGATTTGGATGAAATAACTTGTGGGTTGCAAAGAGGAGAGTTGATAATTATTGCAGCAAGGCCCAGTATGGGCAAAACAAGTATAGTGTTGAATATTGCTGAACATGTCGGTGCAAATCTAAAAAACCCGAAAGACAAAAAACCTATGCTGATTTTTTCGATGGAAATGTCAGCTCAACAGATATCTCAAAACATGTTGTGTTCGGCTGCTAAGATTGATGCGCACTTAATGCGTACAGGTAAGCTTAGTGATGACGACTGGTCAAAGCTTCCTATCGCAATGGGTGATTTATCAGAATCGTCAATATTTATTGATGATACCCCCGGCCTTGGTCTCTTGGAAATTCGTGCTAAAGCCAGGCGCTTTAAGTTGCAATATGATATTCAGTTGGTTATTATTGACTATCTACAACTAATGGAAGGTAGAAGTGCAGAAAACAGACAACAGGAGATCTCCGGAATTTCGAGAGGCCTGAAAGCACTGGCCAGGGAATTAAATGTACCGGTGATTGCCGTTTCTCAGCTGAATCGTTCTGTGGAGACACGTGAAGGGCATACGCCAAGAATGTCTGACTTGCGTGAATCCGGATCGATTGAACAGGATGCTGATGTGATTATGCTATTGCACAGAGAAGATTATTACGACCCAACTAAAAATCCGGGTGTAGTTGAAGTCAACATCGCAAAACAGAGAAATGGTCCGACTGGGAAAGTAAAACTTACTTTTCTACGTGAAATTCTAAGATTTGAAGATTATATAAGTGATGCTTCGTTAGATTCATTTGATACACTCTAGACCTATGCCATATAAACAGATTAAGATATTTGCCATTATACTCGCTCTTTTCTTCGCATTAGATGGCGTGAGGATACTTAACGCTCAGGGAAACGAAGGAGTTTCGGCGATCGTCAAGAAAATAGAGTTTAAGGGTAATAGCAGAATAAGCAGTTCAACAATAAAAACTGCAATAAAAACCAATCATGGAGATATTTATGATCCAAAAGCAATAAGTAAGGATGTTGACGCTATCTGGCTGTTGGGGTTTTTTGATAATATCGAAGTGGAAGTAGAGGCATATGAGGGTGGAGTTAAGGTGATTTTCCTTGTATTGGAACGTCCTGTTGTAAGAAGTATTTTTTTTACTGGTAACGATAAGGTTAAAACAAAAAAACTCAGAGAAGGTATACAGATAAAAGAAGGAGATTATTTAAAGCGTTATTTATTAAAACTGGACGAAGATAAAATTCGTGAGATATACCAAGGCAAAGGATTTTCAAATATTGATGTTAAGAGCGAAGAGAAAAAAACAGATGGCTATGTGAATATAACATTTAATATTCGAGAAGGCGCGAAGATATACGTAAAAGAGATAGTCTTTGAAGGGAACCAAACCTTTTCCTCAAAAAGACTTGCTAAGATCATTGATACGAAAAGAAGGAAGTTCCCTCGTTTCATCTTCCCCGGTAAATTTGATAAAGTTAAATTTGAAGAAGACGTCGAAAAAATTAAGGGATTTTATGGAGGCGGTGGATGGTTAGATGCTGACGTAACGTGGAAAGAACAATATAGCTCAGATAGAAAGAAAATGTTTGTTCATGTAATAGTAGATGAAGGTGATAGGTACTATGTTGACAAAGTAAGCATAAAAGGAAATAAGCTTTTTACTAGCGATGAGATAATTGACATGCTTGAACTAAAGAAAGGAAGCGCATTCCTTCCGGAATCTCTCCAAAAAGATTCGCAGGGTATACGCATGGCTTATGGTAAGCAAGGTTATCTTAATGCAAGCGCGAAAGCGGAGTATACTTACCAACAAGTTGAACCCAAAATTGATATAACATTCGATGTTATTGAAAATGAGAGATTTTTTATTGAAAAAGTTATAATAACAGGCAACGATAAGACAAAGGACAATGTCATACGAAGGAATTTGAGCTTTTTTCCAGGAGAAAGGGTTGATACTCAAAAAATCAAGAGAAGTGAGCAGCGATTGACAAGTACAGGATACTTTGATAGCCAAAGTGGTTCGGCGTCAGAGATGACTTATCTGCCCGGTACAAAGTACAATACAAAAAATGTACTCGTTAATGTAAAAGAGGGCAGAACTGGAATGTTAAGATTTGGCGGAGGGTTTGGTGCCAATGCCGGACTTTTTGGAGACGTCTCATATACCGATAAGAATTTTGATATATTTGATTTGCCTAAGGACTGGAAAGACTTTATGTCAGGTAATGCATTTCGGGGTGGGGGTCACACAATAACAATGAGATTTAGTCCGGGGCTTCAAAGAACAACAGGAGTATTTTCGATTAACAATCCTGCCATTTTTGATTCAGGATATAGTATGGGGCTAAGCGCTAACGTTTTACGGCGTGCGAGGGAGGACTATGACGAAGAGAGAAAAGGTTTCAAAATGAGTGTTGGCAAGACTGTGCTCAGGGGATTGAGGCTTGGCGTTACTCCAAATTTTGAAGTGATTGGAGTACAAAACATTGACGGTAACGCGCCAAAAATTATAAAGGATCAAGAAGGGAGTAGTAGAAAACTAAGCCTGGAACTAACCGCAATGAAGAACCGGCTGGACAACAGAATGTCACCTACCAGAGGCTATGAAATAACGTCATCTCTTGAATTCTCAGGCCTTGATGTTGATATGATAAAGTTTACAACAAAAGGAACAAAATATCATACTGTTTTCAACTTTCCTGACTGGAGGGGCAAACATATCCTCTCGTACGGTGGAACGTTAGGTATGATTGAAGCAACTTCAGATGAGGGTATACCTATCTTTGAGAACTTTTTTGCCGGAGGTGCCAATTCTTTGCGAGGTTTTTCATTTAGAGGTGTGGCTCCAGTCGATGTGGCAACTGGTGAACAAATCGGTGGTAAGGCATTGATATTGGCAACAACTGAATATACTGTGCCTGTCTACAGTGATATGGTCAGAGGCGCTTTTTTTGTTGACGCAGGAAAAGCGGATACCGATCTAAATGACATAAACTTTAACAACTTTCGCGCAACATTGGGCTTTGGTTTCAGAGCAAGAGTGCCTTTTTTGGGAAACTCTGTTGTTTCCGTTGACTTCGGTTTCCCATTCATAAGAAAAGACAAGGATGATGAGCAAGCGATAACATTTAACTTTGGAGGGCGTTAGTAAGCCCTTTATTGTCTATCTTCTAATAAATCAGGAAAGGAATTTGATATCATGAAATTAATGTTCGCTAGAATGCCAGTTATGTGCCTTGCGTTTGCTTTATTAGCAAGCCTAATTTACACAAACATAAACATTGCAAATGCAGAAGTAGAAGATTTTAGGATTGGCATAGTAGATATAGGTAGCGTATTTGAAAAATATCAAAAGAGAATAGATCTAGATCAGGAGTTGAAAGAACAGGAAAAAGCATTTCAGGATGAAGTAAATAAAAAGAGAAAAGAAATTATAGACTTGGATGAGGAGACTCAGCTACTGGATTTAGGCAGTGAAGAAAGAGGTAATAACGAGAACCTGATGGAAAGAAAAAATGTGGAGCTTGAAGGCTATGCAAAATTTGCGGAAAGGCAACTGCTTAAAAAATATAAAGATTTCTTTGAAAATATTTATCAAGAGGTAGTTCGTAAAGTTGAAGAAATCGGAGAACAAGAGGGTTTTGATCTTATTATAAAAAAAGAGGAGGCCGATTTAAAGAGTGGGCAAATTTCTGACCTTCAATTTAAAATTGGAATAAGAACTGTTTTATATCATTCAGACTCAGTTGACATTACGTTAGACGTAGTAGATACTTTAAATGCGTCATATGCCAAAGAAAAAGGATAATAATTAAAGTTTGGACAAACTTCAAAGAACAATTTCAAGAATAGTAGAGTATTCTGGTATAGGATTATTTACCGGAGAAGAAGTTAAACTCCGCTTTAAACCATCTCCGGCAAACACAGGAATAATTTTTGTACGTACCGATATTGAGGATCATCCAAGAGTACCGGCAAACATTGAAATGCTATATGATACAAAACGGCTGGTAACATTAGAAAAAAATGGAGTAGGGGTAAAAAGTGTAGAACATGTGATGGCTGCTTTAGCCGGACTTGGTATTGATAACATTGAAATAGAGCTCAATAGTAATGAGGTGCCGGCAGGAGATGGTAGTTCTCTTCTGTTCCTCCAACTACTCAAAGGTACAGGAATAGAAACCCTTGCAGAACCAAAACAAACATTCTATTTACAAGAGGAGATAAGAGTAAGTAATGGCGATGCAAGTATGGTTGCCTTACCATATGACAAAGGACTGTCTCTCTCCTACATTCTTGATTTTAACGGATCGTTTTTAAACAGGCAGTGTTTTGAAATCGAAATGACGGAAAGTAACTTTAGTACTCAAATAGCACCTGCAAGAACGTTTGGCCTGTGTACAGTTATTGAAGAATATAAAAAGCTAGGATTGGGAAAAGGAGTTACTGATTATAACAGCCTTATATTGCAAGAAAATGGCACAGTAACAAAACCCCTATCCATGGCCCCTGCGGAGTTAAGGTTTCCAAATGAGTGTGTAAGGCATAAAATATTGGACATTATTGGTGATCTTTATTTGACCAATCTTACATTGCATGCTCGTATAGTTGCAACAAAATCCGGACACTATTTAAACACTCTTTTGGCAGAAAAAATATATGAATGCTTTAAAAACAAAAAACATAAATAAGCTTAAAAGCGCCACTAGAGTTTTTAATTAAACAATTCGATCTTCTTTCAAACGCTTACTAAGATTCTTTTTTCCAAGCTAGACTATTGTGGTATTAGTTTTGTTAATATAAGTACGTACATTACAAATGGAAATACATCCGACAGCTATCGTTCATACAGAAGCCATAATAGGCAAAAACGTTGAAATTGGCCCTTTTTCGGTAATCGACAAAAACGTGAGAATTGGTGAGGGAAGCATCATTCATAACAATGTCACAATTACAGGTAATACGACCTTGGCCAATAACAACGTCATATTCCCAAATTCAGTAATAGGGGCAGAGCCTCAAGATTTAAAATATTATGGTGAACAATCAACCCTCATAATTGGAAGTGACAACGTTATCAGGGAAAGTGTTACAATCAATACTGGAACCGAAGTAGGTGGAGGAGAGACGCTAATAGGTGATAACAATCTTTTTATGTCATGTTCTCATATAGCACATGATTGTATCGTTGAAGACAATGTCCTTCTCGCCAACGGTGTGCTTTTAGGTGGGCATATAAAGGTAGAAAAACATGCAAAAGTATTGGGGTTGGCGGGCGTACAGCCTTTTGTAACTATTGGCCAACACTCTTATGTGGGTGGACTTTCAAGGATTGTCCAGGACGTTCCACCATACATGATAGTGGAAGGTAATCCTGCTAAGGTTCGAAAAGTTAATGTAATAGGTTTGGAGAGATCTGGATTTTCACCAGACCGCATCAACACTATAAAGGAAGCATTTAAACAGCTCTTTCGGTCAGAAACATTGAATAGAAACCAAATACTTTCTGAGTTAGAGAGTCAGGAAAACCTGATGCCAGAAATAGAAGTTCTCATAGACTTCTTTAGGAACGTTGATAAGGGTAAATTCGGCAGGTATAGGGAGTCTTTAAGGTCTACTTTAACAAATAATGCATAAGAGATAAAAAACTTTGGAAAAATTGAAGGTTGCAGTAATAGGGGTAGGTCATCTTGGCAAGGCACATGCTCGTATCTATTCCGAGATACCGAATGTCAGTCTTGTAGGTGTTGTAGATACTAATAAAGATGTCGGTGAAGCTGTCGCACAGCGTTGTAACACCAGTTATTATAGCTCATTCAAAGATATTCTAGATAAAGTTGATGCGGCTAGCGTTGTTGTGCCTACCAAGTTCCACTATGAGATTACCAAAGAACTACTTAATAATGGTATCCATGTATTAGTGGAAAAGCCTATGACGGGTACAGTATCCGAAGCTGAAGAGTTAATAACGCTGAGCAAAAAGAACTCAACAATATTACAGCCAGGTTACATAGAAAGATTTAATCCAGCGCTGGAGGCTATCAAGAAACTTGATGTTTCCTTGAAATTTATAGAATGCCACAGATTGAGTCCATTTACGTTCCGTTCTGCTGATATAGGCGTAGTCTTAGATTTGATGATTCACGACATAGACATTATTTTATATCTTTCAAAGTCAAAAGTAAAAAAGATAGATGCAGTTGGCGTAAATGTTATAGCTGATAAAGAGGATATTGCAAATACTCGCATCCAGTTTGAAAATGGTTGCGTGGCGAACATCACGGCAAGCAGAGTCTCTTTCGAACCGATGAGAAGAATTCGTCTTTTCTCCGAAAATTCGTATATATCACTTGATTATCAAAAGCAAGAAGTTCTTATTTACAAAAAATCTCCAAAGCTAACCCTTAAATCTATTGATCCTGAGAGTAAAGGTGTTGCAAACATTACAGATCTCAAGAACTTTTCCTTTGGAGATTTATTAAAGATTGAACGAATAAAAATGGATAATCAGGAACCACTCAAAAAGGAACTGGAATCCTTCGTAGACTGTGTAAAAAACGGTAAACAGCTGGTTGTTTCAGGTGAAGAGGGTATAAATGCCATAAAAATAGCAGCTGAAATCAGAGAAGAAATAAGCAAAAATCTGAAAATGGCAAATATGTAAAATGTTGGAAGAGGCGGTATAAGGTCTTTTCGGTTTCCTGTTGAAGAAATAACAAGGTTCGTTGAAGACCCGCCACTTGCAAGAGTATTTTTATAATTATACTTGTACATGAGCTTTTATTTGATATAATAAAACGCTTTCGAGATGGAATAGAGAATTTATATAAGGAGTTGATTTTGTCAATAGTAAATCTTCAAGAATTAGTGGATGCAGGCTTTCATTTTGGGCATCGGACCAGCCGATGGAATCCTAAGATGAAACCATATATTTTTGGGAAGCGTAATCTGATTCATATAATTAACCTGAGAGAGACCGTTAGGGGTCTGATAACTGCCTATAAGTTTCTAACCAAAGTATCCAGTGGCAGGAAAGAGGTACTTTTCGTAGGCACAAAATGGCAAGCTAAAGACGCTATCGTTGCCGAAGCTAAACGATCGAATATGCATTACGTTTGTGAGAGGTGGCTTGGTGGTACGTTAACAAACTTTGAGACAATTCGTAAAAGATTGAAAAGATTGGAAGAGCTTGAAGAGCTTGAAGAAAACGGATCAATTCATAGTTATAGTAAAAAAATTATATCTTCACTCACACGTGAGAGAAAAAAAATTGCTAAGAACCTCGAAGGTATAAAAAATATGAGTAAATTGCCTTCTGTGCTTGTTATTGTAGACCCTAAAAAAGAACACATAGCAATGAAAGAGGCTATAAAGATGGGCATACCAACAATATGCTTGACAGACACTGACTGCGATCCTGACTTGGTAGATGTATGTGTTCCAGGAAATGATGATGCTATCAGGGCAATCAGGCTATTCTTGAACAAGACAGCAGATGCAATATTAGAGGGACAACCTACAGCGAAAATAGAAGAAGACAGCAAGGCATTACAGGAAACTACTTAAACGTATCATCCACCGAACTAGCATCTTGTAACAGTTGAAACCTCCCTCGATTATGGTCTTTATTATCAGTAAAAACTTAGAATAAATATATGGAGTTATAGTACAATGGCAATTGATGCGTCAAGCGTAAGAGAATTAAGAGATCGAACAAGTGCAGGTTTCCTGGACTGTAAAAATGCACTCGAAGAAGCAAATGGGGATTTTGAAAGAGCGGGAGAAATTCTTAGAACAAAAGGTCTGGCCAAAGCGATGAAAAAGGGATCACGCGGAACACCCGAGGGTAGAGTGGGTTCGTACATACACACAAACGGTAAAGTAGGGGTTCTGGTAGAGATCAATTGTGAAACTGATTTTGTTGCTAAGAATGACGTATTCGAAGCCTTGGTAAAAGATATCTGTATGCATATTGCGGCAACTGATCCGATGGCCGTAAGCCGGGAAACTGTTCCTCAAGAAATGATTGATAGAGAAAAAAAGGCATACAATGAAGAATTTAAAGATAAGCCTGACAATGTGAGGGATAAAATAATTGACGGCAAGATGGAAAGTTTTTATAAAGAAGTCTGTCTTATTAATCAACCATTTGTAAAAGACAACGATCAGACAATAGAGGATTTAATAAAAACCGCAATTACAAAGCTTGGCGAAAACGTTAAGATTAGTCGTTTTGCAAGATTTGCGATTGGAGAATAGGATCATTGCTACTAAAAAGTATAAGCGCGTTCTTTTAAAAATTAGCGGTGAAGGGTTTTGTTCAGATAGCTCATCTGTAATAGATATTCCTAAGTGCGATCTAATAGCAGAAGAAATTAGTAGTGCAAGAAATGCCGGGGTTGATATTGCCGTAGTCGTAGGTGCTGGCAATATTACAAGAGGTTCAGAATTAAGCCGGTCAGGTGTTGAACGCACACGAGCTGATCAGTTAGGGATGATTGCTACAAACATTAATGCAATTGTTCTACAGGATTCGCTTGAAAAACTTAAAGTGCCGACAAAGGTTTTAAGTGCGATTGAAATACAAGGTATAGTAGAATCTTATACTATACATAAATGCCGGAGTTTCCTTGAAAAAGGTTTTGTCGTTATTCTTGCAGGTGGAACAGGCAGTCCATTTTTCACAACTGATACTGCTGCCGCACTGAGATCTGTAGAAATTGGTGCAGATGCCTTTCTTAAAGCAACTAAGGTTGATGGGGTGTATTCCGATGACCCTGTTACTAACCCGAAAGCGGAGAAATATGACAAAATAGAATATATGGATGCGTTGAGTAATAAGCTGAATGTAATGGATGCGACAGCAATATCTCTGAGTATGGAAAATAAGCTTCCAATTATTGTGTTCAATCTCAGGAAAAAGAACAATATCAGTAAGGCCGTGATGGGCGACAAAGTTGGCACTTTTGTAGGAGATGTCGAATGACATCAATAGAAATACAAAATGAAACGAAGAGAAAGATGGAAAAATCTCTTGAACTCTTGAAAGAAGAACTCAAGAGTATAAGGACTGGTCGGGCGACACCGGGTCTCGTTGAAAATGTTAAAGTCAGTTGTTATGGTTCCCTGACTCCAATAAAACAACTTGCAAATATTACAGCGCCTGAACCACAATTAATAACTATCAGTCCTTACGATCCTTCCATTGTAAAAGACATTGATAAGGCGATATCGCAATCGGATCTGGGATTGACAACAAACACTGATGGAAAAATTATTCGAGTACTCATACCTCCTTTAAGTGGAGATCGAAGAGGAAAGATTGTTGCTCAAATAAAGGAAATGACAGAAGCGTCTAAGGTTTCTATTAGAAATATTAGACGTGATGCAAACAAACATATTGATAAAGAGGAAAAGGATTCTGTGTTAACTGAGGACGAAGCAAAAAAGGCAAAGGATCAGATACAGAAGTCCGTGCACGAAAACGAGGCAAAAATTAACGAGCTTTTAAAGCAGAAAACAGATGAAATTTTAACAGTATAAATATACGGGGGGCATAGCTCAGTTGGTAGAGCACCGCCCTTTTAAGGCGATTGTCGAAGGTTCGAGTCCTTCTGCCCTCACTTGTATAGCCGCAGTTAATTCAGGCCCCATCGTCTAGCCTGGCCTAGGACACCGGGTTTTCATCCCGGCAACAGGGGTTCAAATCCCCTTGGGGTCAAATATTAAAAAGGTTTGTACTTGTTATCTAAGTACAAACCTTTTTTGCGTTCAGGGTAATTGACAAATAAGAATAAATATGAAAGATAATTATTCATGCATATAACGACCCTTCCTTTTGGGTGGTAATATCAATTAATCTATTCAAATTCTTTATGTTTGCGAATAGGGAAATTTAGCTTCCAAAGATATTATGACAGGTAAAAAAAAGCGTAAAAATATATGCATTAACTGTTATAATCAGCATGGTTGTTTGACAGAAGAGCCTTTGTGCCTGCTTATGGAACGTGAAGAAGCAGAAAAATCTCTTTCTGGAAAAATACTTATGGAAAGAAAAGGCTTGCTCAAAGACTGTCAAAGATGCGCTCATTTTAGATTGTGCTGGAAAGAAGATGCCTATAGAAAAGCGACAAATAAAAAATCTTAAATTTTTCATACAGCATATTTTAAAATGAATAAGAGACTTAAAGGAAAGGGCATAATGAAAAAATATTATGTTACAAGTATATTAGTAGTAATAGTAATGCTGTACTGTTCGAGGTCAGAGGCTGCAAATTGGGAAACAGATTTTGAAAAAGCATCAGCGACCGCCAACGCCTCCGATAAATACATACTGCTTGACTTCAGTGGATCTGACTGGTGTGGCTGGTGTATAAGGTTGGAAAAGGAAGTTTTTTCTCAGGATGCCTTCAAGGATTTTGCGGAAGAACATCTCGTATGTGTGTTAGTTGATTTCCCACGTGCAAAAGAACAGACAGACGAATTAAAGCTACAAAACCTGGAATTAGCGCGGAAGTACGATATTAAAGGCTACCCGACTGTTATTGTTCTCAGCCCGGATGGAAAACCTGTTGGTATAACCGGATATCTGCAGGGTGGGCCTTGGGAGTATGTGCGGCACCTGAAAAAAATCATAGAAGATTACAAGGCAAAATAATAGTAAAATCTTATTCATTCATTTTCCATAATGGTAATCCTGTCTCTTGATCAAGTCCTCTTACAAAGTTTGGCCCGTCTAAAACTTGAATTGCAATCTCACAGGCAAAAACTATCGTTCCCGGAGCAAGATGACCACCATATGCATGGCCATCCTCATCCGAGAGAGTTATATGGGCGTGAACAATAGGTGCCCCATCTTTAGTCGAAATATTTCCTATCAAATTAGTAATCTCAAGTGTTTGATTAAGATCAAAGAAATGGTACTCATGATCTTGTTGATTGTAATAGCCCAGTCTGGCTTTTTTCACAGCACCCAGTGCTTCGATTCGACCCAGACAGATGTCCTGATCAACACAAATTTTTGTAATTTCTTCCAATAAATCAGCTCCATGTGCGAGCTTTCCCATGAACATCTTAACAGCATCAACTTCACGAATTGTGGCCATATTAACTTGTCCTTTCGATATAATTTGAATTTGGTTTTAGACTATTATAATGCATAAAATCATAAATCCAAGTTCATTAGTCAATGCAGAAGATATCATCAGATGCAGCCTTCTTATAACACTCGTAATAAACTAGAATGAAACAGTCCTTTCTGACAAAACTTTCTGATATCATCAGTTTTTTGTATTGACTTTGTATCGATTTTGACACAATATATCAAAATGATTGTATGGGAAGAGAAATACAGTGTAGGCCTATCAATAATTGATGAGGAGCACAAGGAGCTCATTCGTATAATGAATGCAGCTATTGAGGCGAAGCAGCATAATGACAATATTGATGAAATATCGAAATTATTAAAACAATTGACTGAATATGCTCTAAAGCACTTTTCAACAGAAGAGTCTTACATGGCGAAATTCAAATATCCGGAATTTCAATACCACCAGGAAGAGCATCATAATTTTTCCAACAAGGCTATTACATATTGTAATAGAGTAGTTGAAGGAGATTATCACATCGCAAATGAAATACTTGAGTACCTGAAACAGTGGTTAGTTAACCATATTCAGAAAACCGATAAAAAATATGTTGAATGTTTCAGAGAAAATGGTCTTGAATAAACAACTCGATTAAATATGAGAAAAAATGATAAATGTGCAATGATGATCTAAGAATCGAGTGATTAAATGGGGTCTGCTTTGATGTATTTATTTGGTGAGAGAAATACGGTTTTTATTAGAAGTCGCTGTAAAAGCTAAGATACAGATTGTCCTTCTTGTTCTTCAGGGTTTAACATATGCTGTTCTTCCTCTTTTTTGTGCGCCCTGTATGAAAAGTAAATATATCCGGTGACTATTGCAATGAATATGGACCCAACGATTGTAAGTTTATTTTCTACTTCGTGAACTTGAGCAAACGCTTCCGCTTCATCAATCTCCACCAGAAGTGCCCAGTTAATAAAGTTAAGATTAAGTGGTGTGTATGCACTCAACACAGGAACGCCTCGATAATCATTAACGATTTTTTTACCGACATAACCTTCAAATGCCTCCCTGGTTGCCTCTGTATTCACCTCTTTTTGAAGGATCGTCGGTGTTACAGAAAATCTTGAGTTAGAACGCATAAAACCGTCATCACCCACCAGGTACATCTCACCTGTTTGTCCCAGACCGGCCCTTTGCGTCAGGATAGTGTCCAGATGAGCAAAAGGGATTTCGATAACTATCACACCCAATAAACTTTCAGCCTCGAAGACCGGAGCACCAAAATAAGCAGTGAAATCATTTATCTTATCATTCCAGTAGTAGTCCTCAAAACCAACATCTTCCAACGCTATTTTAAACATGTTGGCCATTCTATGATCTTTAAATTCTCCTACAAATAGATCGGTACCGCTAAAATCCTCTCTCAACGTGGAATATATTACACTTCCATCTTTATCAACAAAAAATATGTTTGCATAGCCATAAGCAGATACATAATACTCCATTAGTGGTTGGTAAATACTTTTTATTTTCTGGAATTGCTGGTTTTCGAGACCATAGGCGTGAAAGGCACCGGAAAGCCTGGTAAAGCCCTTGGCTATTACCGGATTCCTTGAGAGGACGTCTATATCACCATATCTTTCATTAAAATAATTCCATATCTGGAGTTTCAGAAGATCTCTGGTCGTAATAAGGTGATTAAAATAATTATCTTTGATAGCCCGTTTATAAGAACTATAGCTTAAGAACGGTACGATCAAAAAAAAGGTTAAAAGTGCTATTGATATTGATAATGTTATCTTTTTTCCCATAGACTTATGTAATTTAGAGAATTATTTTTTTCGGATAATAAGAGTTAATCGACTTTGTACATCTAGGATTGAATCCATTATGTTGAATATCTGATACGTGGGTGAATGCTTAACACAGATTAGGCCTTTCATAGTATATGTTTTTGACAGAATGTCAAGGCTTAGTTTGCAATCTTTTTTATTACCTATCCTTGATTTATTGATCGATTCATGATATTTTTGATAACGAAAAATGCTTTATGAAGGTCTAAATTTATAGATAACTATCAAGATAATTATTAAATGTATCTGAGTCGTGAAAGGGGATATCTTATGAGCAAAGCGGGATTTAACAAAATATTACTTTTTAGCATGCTGTGCATCGGCCTTCTTGTTGGAGCAAAGAGTGCTACTGCTGATTCTGTCAGAGCCGATGTTAACGCGACGTATGTACCGGGATTCAACAGGTACTGTTTTCAAATAATCAATGACGACCAGAACGAGCCTGACCCAAAGTACCATACTGAGCATATCGCATCTGTAACTGTAAAGTTTATTTCCAAGGATGCAACAGCGGCAGACCATAGATTCCGGAATAACGTTACGGGGGCAAACCTCTGGGATTCAAAAGTTACCATACGCGGCAAAGAACAGCAGGTTGTCTGGACATTTGGTGGATACTATGGCGCAGGCAGTAAAACTAAATTTACAGTTGATAAGCCGGACGCAACGATCAAACCTGGAAATCGCTCTGCTATCTTCAGTTTTATCATTAATGGTGAGATTACTGTAACAGATGTTGAAACTGGCTATCAAGAATCCCCTGGTTTCTTTAGAAGTCACTCCAAAATCTCCAAGCCGTTCGGTGAAGAACTTTTAACCGATAACAACGATACAGACTTCTTGAGGGATAAGGATGGTGACGGGATTGCAGACCTATATGATGACAATCCGGATAGCACTAAATAACACAATAATCCTATCGCTTAGGAGTTGTTCGTGTCATTTTTTAATGTATAGGGATAATATAGATTAAGTAATCGTTCCACTCTTTCCTGCCTGAATACAAATTGTATACAGGCAGGTTCAATTAATAGATTTGATAAGTTTTTGTTAGAAACTCTTCATCTCTAATGTTTGAATAAAGAACGCCCTCCTCGGCTTTGCCAAGAAAAATTTCCATGTAGAAATAATCATTCTCTATGGTCGTCAGGTTCGTATCTTCAGTCTCGCTTTTTTTAAGATTATATTTAATTTTTTGCTTGACATTTATCTGCTTTCACACTGTACTATGCGAGTTTGTTATGGTTACGTTAAGTAGTCTGCGTTGTGTCGTGGTTTGTCCCTGATACTAGTAAGGAAGTAGACGTAATTTTTGGATGCAAGTATTTCTAGGAGGGTTAGTGTGAGTATAGTATCTTCCAGATAAACAGTTCAGTACTTAATGTGTTTTTATACACAAAAAGCCGTGGTAATGTCCAGACTAGGACGACCAGGGCTTTTTTTTTAGGTTTGGAGGATTAAAAATATAAGGTGTAGAGGTGAGGACATGGAAGTGCGCAAAACCTACAAGGAAGTAATATTAAGCGACCTTGCCGCAGAAGATGGTTTACACCAATATCTTTGCAGCAAGGTTTTTTCGTTTTAGCGGATGCTGCTATTACAGGCTAATTTCATTGTTCTTGTAGGAGGGAGATAGGTTGACAGATCTTATAGATGATATACTTGATATATCGAAAATGGAGGCTAAAAAGATAGATTGGCAGATGGAAAACCTTTCAGTAGCTAAGGTTATCGGACGTGCATTAGAGGTCACTAATAGTTTTATTGAAATGTATCAACTTGAAGTAGTTGAAGATATTGAAAGTGGACTACCTGAGATTGTGGGTGACAGTGATAAGCTTAAGCAAGTCGTGATTAATCTGGTATCCAATGCGGTAAAGTTCACACAGGAAGGACCTATAATATGCAGAGCAAGAAAGATAAATGATGAGGTGACTATTAGTGTAATAGATAAGGGTATCGGTATTGCTGAAGATGATCAGGAGAAGATATTTGAAAAATTCAGTCAAGTGAGGAACGGACTTACTGATAAGGTGAAAGGGACAGGCCTTGGACTTGCAATCTGCAAAGAGATTATAGTACATCATGGTGGCAGGATATGGGTGGAAAGTGAGCGTGGCAAAGGGAGTAACTTCACATTCACTTTGCCATGTGTCTAAGGCTTGGGATGAAAACACCCGAAATTCGTTATAATTAGTTTGATTCCTGATATCAAACTAATTGTAATTTAACTGCCGTATTATTTTGTGATAGAGTTAAAGATGTCAAAAAAAATATTGATTGTAGATGATGAAGTGAATATGAGAGTGCTTCTGCAGGAGACCCTTGAGGAGTTTGAAGATAAAGGGGTGGAAGTGCTTGTTGCAGAAAATGGAAGTGATGCTATTGAATCTATCAGGGCAGAGAAGCCAAATCTCGTCATCCTTGATGTTATGATGCCGGGAACGGATGGATTTGAAGTCTGTAATACGATAAAAAACGAACTGGGGATGAAAGATGTTTACGTCTTGATGCTTTCTGCAGATGGTCAGGAATTTAACAAACAGAAGAGTAGAGATGTTGGTACTGACAGCTTTATGACAAAGCCCTTTGATCCTGATGAAATAGTTGAAAAAGTGGCACAGATTCTTAAGATAAAGATATAAATATACGCAAAATTACATAGCAAGCCTCCTGTGTTTCTCTTTTCAAAGGGGAGGTTTTGGATAAGATCACAATAACAGTGTACTGAGAGATCCAATAAAAGCACCAAAGACCCCACCCCAGACTACCAACCAGCCAAGGTGCTGACGAATCATGTCTGCAATGATCTCCTTTACGTGCTTTGGTGTCAATTCATTCAGCCTGGCATCCACCATGTTACCTATTCTGGACTTGAATGTTTCAAAATCAGTTTCCTGCTGTAGGATTGAAGAAATATCAATGCTGGACAAAATTCTGGAAAGCTGTCCTTCAAACTCTTTCTTAAATGGATCTCTAAGAGGTTCAAGAGCCTCTACTCCACCGAACATATCCAGCATACCGCCGAAGGGAGAAGCTTTGACTACCGAAATAAAGCCATCAAACATCTTGTCAAGGTCTATTTTGTCCATTACCAAATCGGGTTTGATATCATGAGGCAAGGCTTCTTTGGAAACTTTGGCAAAGTTTTCTTCCGTAAAAAAATTTTCCATAATTAATGAACGAATACCTGCTTTAAACTCCTCAAACCTCAAAGTGATAACACCGGAGCCGTAAAACCCAGGTACTTTTTCAAACAACATATGCACTGCTAACCAGTTGGTTAATGCGCCTGAAAGAGCGAACAAGCCGGATAAAAAGAGTGTATGCTTCCCTGTAAATTCTGGACACGCATAAGTTCCTCCGCATACGGCAGCGGCTATTAAATTGGTTAACAAGCTTTTGTTCATCAGCACTCTCGGTTTATGTTAGAAATTACAAAGTAAAAGAATTTACAAATATACAGTCTTCGTAAAAGATTGTAAAGATACAAAAACATATCTGATTAATAATAAAAAACACCATTGCCAGTGACGTTATTTACATATAAGATTACAACTTCTTTGTAATGCTCCTCTTGTCTTTAGTAAATTCTGAGAAAGTTAATTTGTTATGGTTGGTATAAACATCAGGCAGGTCGATATAAATGATGTAGACGGCTGTTACATGATCGAATCCAGTTGCTATACCTCAGATGGAGCAACAAAAGAAAAAATCCTGAAACGAGCAGAGTTATTCCCAGAGGGTTTTTTAATTGCCGAATCAGAAGGGGAAATTATAGGGATTATTAATAGCGCATCTACGGACAAAGAAGAGATCACTGACGAAGAGCTCAAAGATATGGTTGGTCATGTTAAAGAAGGCAGAAACATGGTTATCTTCTCATTAGCTGTTTTGCCTGAGCTCCAGGGAAATGGAATTTCAAGGCAATTGATGACAAGGTTTATAGAAGTATCGAAGGGCCTGAAGAAAGAAAAAATCCTGTTAATATGCAAATCAGATATGATTCATTATTACCAAAACTTTGGTTTCTTATGCAGCAGAAAATCAAAGTCGCAACACGGTGGTTTCGAATGGCATGAAATGTATCTATTGCTTAATACCGTCGACGAAATATGAAGGAATTTATGAATACGAGAAATATATGTCTTGCGTCATCATCGCCAAGAAGGCAGCAAATTTTAGAAGAGATAGGCTTGGACTTTGCTGTTTGTCATCCTGTGAGATTTAAGGAAAAACTCTGTGGCTTAGATCCGGAGGCACTGGTCTGTCATAATGCTCTTGGTAAGGCAAAAGAAGTCGACGAAAAATATAAAAATTCAATCATAATCGGCTGTGATACCATAGTTACATATAATAATGAGATTTTAGGAAAGCCATTAACTCCTGACAATGCGCATGATATGCTCAAGAAACTTAGTGGCAATTGTCACAGCGTTTTTTCCGGACTGGCAGTTATCGATACACAAAGAAATAAAGAGTTAATTGGACATGATAAAACCGAAGTTAAGTTTAGGGATTTGTCAGAAGAAGAGATAAATAATTATGTCGCATCAGGCGAGCCTATAGACAAAGCGGGAGCATATGGAATACAGGAATGTGGTGGGGCGTTTGTTGAAAGTATTAATGGTAGTTTTTCAAACGTGGTCGGTTTACCAAAAGAGCTGCTAACAAGATTTCTTGAAGAACTAGAAATTTAGAAGCCGTGATTGGATCGGTGGCTAAGACTGCCTATTAAAGATTCTTTGATTGACATAAACATGTAATTGTTTAAAATGCCAAATGGTTTAGAGTCCTGTTTTTTGTCAAGCTGGACGGCGCTTTTATTTCGTGAAGAAGGGGCTTGATTCCAGGAAGAATCTCAAGTTTTGAAAAAATGAAACTTCTATAAAATGTTGGCTTGAATTTCAAGCACGGTGAACATTACGAATCTTTATTAAATAAGCAACGGTTATTATCTCCAAACCATACAAAAACATGATAGAACATGAGAAAAAAATAAAAGAGGGTCCTGCATTGAAAGAGATTTGGGAAACCGGTAAGCTTCGACTCGGGATGTACTTGAATTTTGAGGGTTTGAGTTTTAAAGTGAGAGGGCGACTTCAAGGCCTGGAAGTGGAAGCGGCAAATTTGTTGGTTGAAGAGCTGAGCAAGATCGTTGACCGGAAACTAGAGTTAGAAATTGTGGATCAAGAGTGGAGTCAGATTATTAAAGTGCTAAAAGACAGGAAATATCACGCAGTGTTTTCCGCTCTTATTCCGAACTCAATGTACGATAGATATTTTGTGAGGTATACGCGTCCTTATCTGTCTACAGGGATTGTTATAGTTGCTCCGGCCAGAGATGGAGTACCCCAGGGAAATATAACCGAAGACGTGAGCTCGTTGAGAGAGAAACGAATCATAGTGATTAATGACCCTGCTGCACGTCGTGTCATGCGCAGAGCCGGTATTTATGTTCTCGGAGATGACGGACAAGAGGAAATGTCAATGTATTTTCCTCAGGAAGAAACCAGGAGGCAAATGGAGGGAGGAAAGAGGTTGGCTGAGCGCCATGGGCAAAACTATGTTGAGCCTGACATGATTCCGGTAAAGCAGATTCTCCAGATAGATGAAATGCCGGTGATTTACGATATGTTAGCCAGAGGAGAAGTTGATGCGGGCATTATTGATCTTGGAATCATATGGTGGGTGGGCACCCTCAGCCGCCGATACGCAAAAAGAATACATGTGTTTAGGAAATGCGTTGGGCCATTTATTTATTCTGCTGTTACCAACAATGAAGATGAAGATTTGCACGTTATTATAGATAAAGCAATTGCCTGTATGATTAAGAATCCGAAGTATAAACAAATTGTTATGAAATGGCATGGTGACCAATGGTGGGATTGGGGATATACTGCAGAAGATTTTGTAAAATATTAATAGAATGGCGATGAAAGAAATAAAACAAAGCAATACTATTAATGATAAAAAAGATAATGCTCAGGATAAAGTGCAGGCCCAGGTGGAAATTATGGCAGAGTACTTTGCCAGTCTACGCCAGGAAACCCAGATAGTGCGTCAGGGGATAGTAAATACCTTAACCGGCTTTGCTCTTGAATACTACGACAGACAAACTACGTCAGCGAAGTATCTGGTTGACAGTCTGATTCCTATAATTTTCGTGAGTCCGTCACCGGCTTCATGCAGGTTACCATGGAAGAGTATGGTGGAGAGAAAGCAACAGAAGCTGATTGGGAGTGGGAAGGCAAGTTCAGTGATTACCTGAATACTCTGGTTTCTTCTGCAGATTCAAACTTTTATGCTATTGTCGGAATATATGGTGCTACAAAGGGGAAAGTCCTTTACGCGATTGATGAGCAGTATTTTGGTGAAGATATCAGTAAAAGTACTCTTTTTACACGCGCTGTTTCGGAAAATCGAACTACCAAAAGTATTGAAAACATTCAAGGAGATATTGTTTCCGCTTCAGCGGGGTTTCTTAAAAACATGCAGGGGGTAAACTAGGCGATACTAGTATGCGGTTATAAAACAGATGCTTCCACCATACGTTTTCTGGCGCGTGATATCCAGGTAAAAGTAGCGCACTTTGTTAAAAATGAAGAAGGTTTTGGGGAATGCCGGTACTGGACTATTACAAATCAGGATAACGAATTAATTGAAGCTTTTAAAATGCCTGATAGCATTTGCAATAGATTTCTTGATGCCTGGAAGACGATAGAAGAGAAGGCTGGTGACTCGGCTATTGATGGCCGGTCAATCCGTAAAGATTTTCGTGTTGTGAGGGATGAAATTTTGGGTGGTGTTGAATATGCGTTGGCTTACCAGGGGCTGATTGCTGAAGACGGAATGCTTTTAGGAGTCCTGGCGATTGGTTATGATATCCATCTTGCAATTAAGCGAGAACTCGGAATTGCAAAAGAGATGAAGCTTGCAATTGATGCGGCAAGGGAAGCAAACCTGAATGCCCGTCAAAAAGCAGATGAATTGGAAATTGCTATAGAAGAGGCCGACGCTGCCAATAAAGCTAAAAGCGAATTTCTGGCCAACATGAGCCATGAGATACGAACACCAATGAATGGTATTGTGGGTATGACAGAATTACTACTAGACACTAAATTGAATAAAGAACAGCGTGAATATGCAGATACAGTTCATGACAGCACAGACGCGTTGCTCTTTATTATTAACGATATGCTGGATTTCTCCAAGATAGAGGCAGGGAAAATGGAGATGGAGAATATTAATTTTGATCTACGTATTACAGCGGAGAATGCTACTGATATCATCGCCATCAAGGCACATGAGAAGAGTCTGGAATTGTCCTGTTTTATCAACCCTGAAGTACCTTTCCTATTGCGAGGTGATCCAGGACGATTGCGGCAGGTTTTGCTTAACCTTACCGGCAATGCCATCAAATTTACAGACAGCGGAGAAATCGAAATTAGCGTGACTATGGTTGAAGAAACAAAATCGAATGTCACAATACGGTTTGATGTTAGAGATACCGGTATTGGAATATCTGATGATCGTAAGGACCTATTGTTCAAGCCATTTTATCAGGCAGACGCCTCTGCTACCAGGCAGCATGGCGGTACCGGGTTAGGATTGGCAATTTCCAAACAAATTACAGAGTTGATGGGAGGCCAAATTGGTGTGGAAAGTAACGAGGGTGAGGGATCTACATTCTGGTTTACAGCTGAGATGGAGAAACAACCTTATGATGATCAGCAACAGATTCCGATAGAACTGGGAGACATAGAAAATATGCGTGTACTGATTGTTGATGACAACGGTACCAATCGTCACATATTGAAAGAGTACCTCGAATCCTGGCATTGCCGGGTTGATGAAACTGGTTCGGCTGAGGAAGCGATGAAGAAGCTGCACGAAGCGGATAATTGTAAAGATTCATTTAAGATTGCCTTGCTTGACTATTGTATGCCAGCGGTGGATGGCGAATCGCTTTGTAAGGAAATCAAGTCAGATTTACGGTTTAAGGATTTGATTCTTGTAATGCTGACTTCGGTTGGTAATCGAGGGGATGCTGAGCATTTTAAAGGGCTGGGATTTGCGGCATATCTGCACAAGCCGATAAAACAATCACAGTTGCTGGAATGCCTCAGGATCGTTACCGGACAACCTGCAAGTTTTGAGGAAGAAACAACCGATCAAATTGTTACCCAATATTCTATCTCCGAGAGTCATAAACAACATATTCGGATTCTACTTGTTGAGGATAATGTTATCAATCAAAAGGTCGCATTACGTATTTTGGATAAAAAACTTGGATACCATGCGGATGTTGTTGCTAATGGCAAGGAGGCTGTCGAATCACTGGAGAGATTCAATTACGACCTGGTATTAATGGACTGTCAGATGCCGGTGATGGACGGTTATGAAGCTACCGGTGTTATACGTAATCTGAATTCAGATGTGCGTAATCATAACATTCCGATAATAGCCATGACAGCGAATGCCATAGAAGGTGATCGTGAAAAGTGTCTTGATGCAGGTATGGACGATTACATTTCTAAACCGATTGACGTAGTGAAACTTTCCGGTGCAATAGACAGGCATCTGAGTAGTAGAAAGAAAACTGCAGTCATTGGCTATCGGAGTGAGGAAGCTCCTTAAAAGTTTGTTGCTTTTTTTGACCTCTCAACAGTTGGTCGACACACTAATGCCGTGCTCTTCCAGAAATGATTTTGTTTTACTACAGACAGGGGCGGATGTCTTCAAACCTACTTTTGCATTTGAAACATGTTCTTTGATTTTGTTAACCTTTACCAGTATGCCTTCACCGTCCTTCATAATTATTCTACTTTTACGTTGAATGACTATGTCATATTGATTGGTGCCAACCTGTTCTAATTTTGTAGAAGAAGGCAAGTCATAAAGTTTTGGATCAACAAACTTGTTCATTTTTCGTTATACATAGAGTCTTTAAAAAATTAAAAAAGAATTCCACAACTTTTCACTTCAAACTTTAGGCACTTTCAACTTTCTTTTGAAGCCACCAGACGTCCAATTGTCAAGCCCTGTACCAGTATAGAAAATACCACTATGGTGTAAGTGATGGTCAATAAAGCTTCTCTTTCAGATCCACTCGGAACGGAAAGAGCCAGGGCTACTGATATACCCCCTCTCAGGCCACCCCAGGTCATAATCTTTACGGCATTAGGGCTGAAATACCTTATGCGTCGCATGAACGTGACTGGCAAGCCTACGCTTATGAAACGTGCAAGCAGCACAACCGGTATCATCGTCAGACCGGCAATTAAATAACTTCCCTCTATAGCAAGGACTAATATCTCAAGACCAATTAGCAGGAAAAGGACCGCATTTAATATCTCATCCATTAATTCCCAGAAAGAATCCAGGTGTTCCCTGGTCTTGTCACTCATGGCAAAGAGGCGTCCTTTGTTGCCGATAAAAATTCCTGCGACTACCATAGCAATAGGGCCTGAAACGTGGATAGCGTGTGCGAGAGCGTAACCGCCCATGACCAGTGCTAAAGTGAGGAGTACTTCAACCTGATAATTGTCTACACTCTTCAGCATTAAGTATGCCAGCCAGCCAATCGCAAATCCGAAAAATATTCCACCTATAGCTTCTTCTACAAACAGGAGCATTATGTGCCCAACCGTAACGTCATGGCCTCCCGCGATAATTCCCATTATAACCAGAAACACAACAACAGCAACACCATCATTAAAAAGACTTTCACCGGTGATTTTGGTCTCAAGGCTTTTAGGAATTCCCGCTTTCTTGAGGATGCCGATTACTGCTATTGGATCAGTTGGTGCTATAAGACTCCCAAATAGCAAACAGTAAATAAATGGTAATTTGATTCCAATAATCAAGAACACGACCCATGCAGAGCCACCAACTATAAAAGTGCTAATTACCACACCGAATGTGGCAAGTATGCTGATGATCCATTTATGCCTGGCCAGATCCTCAAGATTTACGTGCAAGGCACCGGAAAACAGGAGGAAACTCAACATGCCGTGCATCAAGGCTTTGTTGAAATCAATGCCTTCCAAAACTGCAGTTGCCTTGTTTTGAATGCCTTCAAAACCACAATGGCCCAGTACTACCAGGCTTACCGAGATAAACATTGCGATCAGCATAATGCCAATGGTAGTCGGTAATTTGATAAATCGGAAATTGATATAACTGAAGATTGCTGCCAGGCTCAAAAGCAGGGCGCAAAGGTCTAGCATTTCCATGGTTAGCGTGTGTTTTTATGTAAGTAGGTTACTTGCTGTTTGAAAAACAATAGAAGATTTTTATGTATCACATATTCGCTTCTTTTGGCTTAAACCACATTTCATACATTGGTATTGATATAAACGCGACAAAAGAGATACCGAGAAGAAAATATGATGCTATTATGGATACGGAAAACACGTTTGATACGAAACTTACCAGCAAAGGGCCTGACAGGTTCATTATTATACCAGTGAAGGCTGTGCCATAAATCGTAATCTTTATCCAGTCACGTATCTGTGTCATGGAAAGTATGCGCGACATGACGAATATGATCAGGGGAATTGTAAACGTGTGTACATGAGTGATATCCAGGAGTTCTCTGTACGATTTAGGGAAGTAAAACCCCTCCTGTAACAGACTTTCGTCGTACTCGTAATTCGAATCATCATTGTCCTCCTCTTCGTTGCCATTGTAATGTCGCACCGTATTTTCGGTAGTGAAATTTGTCCTTTCATGAAAACCGACACAGGAAATATAGAATGCAAATCCCATGAGTAGAAGGAAAAATGTAACTGATAATTTATTACTTGTTGGAGATTTTGAAAGACCTCTAGCCATTTTTTATAAGATTTTAAAGAATAATACGTTAAATTAAAAATAGTTTTAAGGATTATAAACAAAAGACTTACTAAAAAGAAGGATAAAAAAATATGCAGGTATGGGCAGGCTCCTTGTATGGGTAGCATGGACAAACTCGTTTGTCCATATCTTAAACTGCACTGTTCTTTCTTCTCCTGAACGAATTGTATAGATATTTTAATTCTTCCGATTTTAATAGAAATGATACGGTAAAGAACACTATAAGAGCCGTCGTCAGAGGTATGAGAAGCCGTATGAATTTCACCATAAGCTTACCGTCACCGGTTGGTACTATCTTCAGCATTATCCAGCATGTGACGTACATAATAAAGGTTGCGGTCAATGTCTTGATCGCTGATGTAATGATGTGCTTATGTCCGGTGATATTGAGTCTTTTGCGGAGAAGGACAAACAAGATTATTATCTGGATTGTTGCGCTTATAGCCGTTGCCAACGCGAGGCCTCCTTCACGAAGGAACCAGATTAGAGTTAAATTGAGAATAAGGTTAAGGGCTACCATGCCAGCGCCTACTTTTACTGGTGTCTTTGTATCCTGTATGGAGTAGAAGGCTCTAATGATTACATGGGAGGTGGAGTAGGCCCATACGCCAATGGCGTAGAAGAGTATAACAGTAGATGTTCTATAGGTCGATTCTGCCGTAAACGCATTCCTTTCATAAAACAATTCTACGAGTGGTCTTCTCAATAGTATTAAGCCAACAGATGCAGGGATTCCGATGAATAGTATAACCCTTATTGCCTGGTTAAACGTATCAGTGAAGTTTGTCCAGTCTTTACGTGCGGCATATGTGGAGAAATATGGGAATACGGCGGTTGCCATTGCTATTCCAAATACGCCTAATGGGAATTGGATTAGCCTATCGCCATAGTACAACACTGATGCGGCTCCCGTTTCCAGGGGATATGGTATTTTAATACCAATAAGAGAAAAATGTTCAGCACCATCTGGTGGTTTGGCAAAGGCAATAGCAATAAAGCTGTCCATTAATACATTTATCTGAACAACGGCTAGACCGAAAATTATGGGGAGCATCAGGGTTATGATACGCTTCAGACCGGGATGTAAAAAATTAAATGAAGGCCAAAAGGTAATTCCCTCTTTTCTTAAGACCGGTACTTGAATTGCCAGTTGGATCATGCCCCCTATCAGAATTACTACTGCAACTCCGAATATTTTTGTGTCCAGCGTGTCCCCGAAAGCAGGTGTAAGAAATAATACTCCCAAAATCCAGCAAGCATTCAGGGCGACAGGTGCAAGGGCTGGCATCAGGAAATGCTTGAGCGAATTCAATACAGCCATTGCAAACGCTACCATGCATATAAACATAACATACGGAGATGTTATCAAAAGCAGGCTTAATACTAATTCCCACTTGCTGTTAAGAGAGAAAACTGTGGGAATAATAGAGAACGAAATCTCTGCAAGTACAACCATGCTTCCAAGAATTATGAAAAGTAATGTTCCTGTTACGTTTACGAGTTCCCATGCATCTTTCTTGCTTTTGGTTTCAAGATATTCTGTAAAAACAGGAATGAAGGCGGCACTCAACGCTCCTTCACCAAAGAGCCGGCGGAAGAGGTTTGGTATCTTGAAGGCAACGACAAAGGCATCCCAGGCCAGACTGGTACCAAAGAAGCTTGCACATATTATGTCCCGTGCCAGTCCCAATATTCGGCTTAACAGTGTGCAGAGGCTAACGGTTTTTGCAGATTTTAAGAAACTCTTCTTTTCTTGCATATAATAGTGCCTTTAGGTTGCAATATTTCTTTTGTTCATAATTGTTATCTGTGCACCTGCACTCCATCTAATTTTTCTTTGAACTGCCTTGTGGAGGAATAGATATCTTTTGAACCTATAATTGCCGAACATACTGCTATCCTTGAAGCTCCGGCTTTTAGTACCTCATCTAGATTATCAAGGGTTATAGCACCAATAGCAATAAGTGGAATATTTACTGTTCCAGAAATTTCCCGAATAATTTCAATTCCTACAGATGGTTCATGATCTTTTGTCCTGGTAGGATAAATGGGGCCAATAGCAATATAATCCGCACCATCTTCTTGTGCCTGCTTTGCCTGTGTAATACTATGTGTAGATACTCCAATGATCTTTTCATTGCCTATAATGTCTCTTGCCTCTAAGGCACACATATCCTGTTGGCCTAAATGGACGCCATCCGCATTAACTTTTCTGGCAATATGTACACGGTCATTAATGATCAACAAGGTGCCATTTTTGGTAGCTATATCACGCACTTCTCCGGCCAGTTTTATGAACTCGCTGTCAGATATTGTTTTCTCACGCAATTGAATGGCATCCGCACCGCCATCTATGACAAGTCTTGTCGTTTCTTTAACTGATTTTGTTGCAATGCTGTTGCTAATTAGTACATAGAGCCTGATTCTATGAAGAAAGTCTTTTTTTGTCATGCTAATTTATGGTTTTTCACTGCCGCTTTTGTCTGAAATTCTTAACATAATAGCCTGGACACTGCAAGTTTTATCTAATTTGATCTAATTTGATTTGACACGTTTTGTCGTCCTGTTATAATCCACGTCTGAATATCTATTACCTCTCAAAATGAGTCTTAAACTTGGCAAAAGCACGAGAATATTGCGGATTATTTGGGGTTTTTGATTGCGATGATGCGGCAGAGAAGGTCTATTATGGTCTCTATTCTCTACAACATCGCGGTGAAGAGAGTGCTGGTATTGCCTCTACTGACGGTAATAGCATAATCTATCACAAAGACTTTGGATTGGTAAGTGATGTTTTTACTCCTGAGAGTCTGCACAAGATAAAAAACCCGCATGCGATTGGTCACGTCAGATATTCTACTTTTGGTGCAAGTGATAGTATAGACAACGTGCAACCAATGGTAGTGTTATATGCCAAGGGTGAGGTTGCTATCGCGCATAATGGCCAACTGCTGGGTGCTGGTAAGCTACGATACGATTACGAGCAGCACGGTTCAATCTTCCACACAACTTCAGATACAGAAGTCATAGTGCATATAATGGCTAAACCAAGCCATTTAGAAAAACCAAATCTTTCTCACGTATTGAACCATTTAAAAGGTGCTTATGCCCTCCTGTTCTTAACAAAAGATGAAATGGTAGGAGTACGGGATCCAAATGGATTTCGGCCGCTTTCAATTGGGAAGCTGAACAGTAGTTATGTCTTGGCTTCTGAGACTTGTGCTCTGGATCAAGTTGGTGCGGAATTTGTAAGAGACGTTGAACCTGGTGAAGTAGTTTACATTAACAAGGATGGTTTGAAAAGTGAGATATTTTGTTCGCAAAGGCGGATTAAACCTGCCTATTGCATATTTGAGCTAATCTATTTTGCCCGCCCTGATAGCAATCTTTTTGGTGATAATGTTCATCTTTTTCGAAAGCGGCTTGGGGTGAAACTGGCAAAAGAGTTTCCCGTGGATGCTGATGTTGTAGTTGCTGTTCCGGAGGGAGGAAATTCGGCAGCAATGGGTTATTCGGAAGAGTCGGGAATACCGTTGGATCGTGGATTTATTAGGAATCACTATGTGGGAAGGACATTTATACAGCCTGAGCAGGGGAGCCGACATAAGAAGGTTGAGCTTAAACTTAACGCTATTGCAGAGGTTGTGAAGGGCAAAAGGGTTGTAGTGGTTGATGACTCTATTGTGCGTGGAACTACCTCAAAATCAAGGGTAAAGCTTTTGCGTAAGGCGGGCGCTACTGAGGTGCATCTGAGGATCAGCTGTCCTCCTCATCGTTTTCCCTGTCGTTATGGGATTGATTTTCAGAGTAAGGATGAACTCATTGCCGCTAACCATTCACTTGAAGAGATAACAGCTTTTCTAAAAGCAGACAGCCTGGGTTACCTGAGTACGGAGGGAATGTTGAGTTGTGCGGCTTCTCCGCGTAATCATTATTGTACGGCGTGTTTTTCCGGTAATTATCCTGTGTCTGATAAAAGTGTTGCAAAGAATAAGGTTAAAAAAGAACCAGTAAGTAATAATAAAATAACGGTATAAAATGGCTGGAATTAGTTATAAAGACGCAGGAGTTGATATTGAAGCTAAGGGTAAGTTTACTTCTGATATCTATCAACAGTTGCGCAGGACTTTTGGCCCGAGGGTTATAGAAAATCCCGGTGGTTTTGCCGGCCTGTTTTCGTTAAATTATGATTCGAAGCTGTTCTCCAAGAATTACAAACATCCTGTGTTGGTAGCATCTACAGATGGCGTTGGGACAAAATTGAAGATTGCCTTTATGATGGATAGGCACGACACGATAGGAATAGATTTGGTCGCAATGTGTGTTAACGACATCTTAGTGATGGGTGCTGAGCCTGTGTTTTTTCTGGATTACATGGCCAGTAGTCGTATGATCCCTGGGAAAATGAAGGAAGTTCTGCACGGTATTGCAAACGGGTGTTGTGAAGCGGATTGCGCTCTATTGGGAGGAGAAACGCCGGAGATGCCAGGTTTTTATCATAATGGTGAATATGATCTGGCAGGATTTTCAGTCGGTATCGTAGAAAAAAAGAAGATAATAAATGGGAAAGACATAGGAGCAGGCGATGTCGTTATAGGTCTTAAATCAAGCGGGGTTCATAGTAACGGTTTTTCCTTGGTGCGTAAGGTTATATTTGAAAAAGCCAAGCTAGATGTGAATAGTAAGCTTAAAACAATAGACGGGACTATTGGTGATGAGCTTCTTAAACCAACCAAAATATATGTTAAACCGATAAGAGCTCTTTTGCGTCATTATCGATCTAAAAAAGTTGTTAAGGGAATGGCTCATATCACAGGGGGTGGTTTGGTAGAGAATATTCCCCGGGTTTTACCAGAAGGATGCTCGGTACGGATCAATAAAGGTTCTTGGCCTGTTCCGGCGATTTTTGATGTAATACAGAAAAAGGGAAAAATAGATGAAGGCGAGATGTACAATGTTCTGAATATGGGAATCGGAATGGTGTTGATTGTTTCAGAGTATTATGCACCTTCTATAATGAAAAAACTAAAACAAATGAAGGAAGATTCTTTTATTATCGGAAAGGTGATAGAAGGTAATAGAAAAGTTGAGATCGTTTGAGAATGAGATGCGAGGGTGGAAAAACTTTCTTTGAATTCTAGCTTGCGTTAGATGGTATGAGTCGCTCTGCTTCTGAATATGCCTTTGCCAATGCCGATGAGAATATATACAGAAAAGCCGAGTGCAAGCATAATGCTCGGATAAAGAATAAAGAAGACAAGGAGTGTGAAAAAGAGCACAGACGTAATTAACAAAGAAACCGGATCTCGTTTGCTTCCTACAAGATCAACGATTCTTACATATGGAACTTTGCTTAACATCAAGATGCCTAAAACAAAGATAACGCATGGAAGACATGTAGAAACAGCTTGAATGCCAAGTGTCGTCTTGAGATATGAATCTAACAATATCAGCGATGCGGCTGTGCCGCCTGCAAGTGTGGAAGGCAGTCCAGTAAAGTATTTACTTCGCTTGCTACCCGTATTGCTGCTTTTTGACTCAAATTCGAACTTGGCCAGCCTTATTGCGGCGCTTAAGGTGTAAAAGAAACATACAAACCAGACTGCGACAGGAGCGCTGTGGGCTCCCAACTTGCCAATCAGGAATGCAGGAACAAATCCAAAAGTGATCATGTCTGCAAGTGTATCTAACTGGGCGCCCCAGGCAACAGTTGTTTTTGTTAATCGTGCGACCTGTCCATCAAGCCCATCGAATATCATGGCCAAGATAACAAGCCAGGCTGCGTAAGTCAGTTCATTGTTTATGATGAATACGATTGCGCCAAAACCACAGGCGAGGTTGCCCATGCTGACGATCATAGGCAAATAATTTTTAATTAGTGCAATCATTTTTTGAGAATGTTTTAAATCTTCCATAATGAATGCTTTATATAACAAAAATTATGCCGATACAATAATATTATAAAAAAAAGACAGATATTTGTGTAAGTCTTATAATTTTAGTATGTTATGCGTGTTTGAGTAAAGGTTCTACCTTAGCTTGAATATATAGTAAATGAGTTGAAGTGCAATGAAATTACTGCACTGTATTGGTGTAATACTGCATTCTGTATTGTGTATACAAAACCTGAGAGGGATGCGCATTGGATAAAATAGACGATATAGTATCAATTCTTAAACGGGAAAATAAGAAATATGTTGTGCCAATTGTTACGATAGTTTCCATGACAAAAGGCCCATTTGCTGTGCTTATTTCATGCCTGCTCAGTTTAAGGACCAAAGATAAAGTTACAGGAGAGGCCTCAAACAGGTTGTTTAAACTTGCGGACAATCCTGAAACGATGATTGATTTAAGCACGAAGAGTATTGAAAAGGCTATTTATCCCGTTGGTTTTTATAAAACCAAATCAAAAAGAATAAAAGAAATATGTAAAACTCTTCTTGATGATTATGATGGTGTTGTTCCTGATGAAATTGACGAACTCCTGAAGCTAAAAGGTGTTGGTCGTAAAACAGCGAATCTTGTAGTTACGTTGGGTTATGGCAAGATGGGGATATGCGTAGACACACACGTTCATAGGATCTCGAACAGGCTTGGCTTGATAACGACAAAAACCCCGGAACAAACAGAATTTGCATTAAGAAAGAAGTTGCCCCAAAAACATTGGCTAATTTACAATGATCTTCTGGTAACATACGGCCAAAATCTCTGTGTTCCGATTTCACCGTGGTGCAGTAAATGCAAAATATTCAAGTATTGTAAAAGAGTTGGCGTGGAAAAATCTAGATAACGGTTGTCAGAGTGTTATTTACTTTACTATTTCTTCACCTGTGAGCTTGGAGAATGCCTCAAGATATTTTTCAGACGTCGTTCGGATTACGTCTTCAGGGAGTGAGGGTGGCGGTGGATTCTTGTCCCACCCGCAGGACTCTAAATAGTCTCTCACGAATTGCTTGTCAAAAGATGGCTGTGGTTTTCCGGGTGAATAGCTTTCCAACGGCCAGAAACGGGATGAGTCGGGAGTCAAGACTTCATCAATTAGGATTACTTTATCACCATATTTACCCCACTCAAATTTCGTATCACTGATTATAATTCCTTTTGTCAGGGCGTATTCGCTTGCCTTCTTGTATATTGCAATGCTTTTTTGACTTATTTCTTCTGCGAGATCTCTACTGGTAATCTTGACAGCTTCTTCGAATGAAATGTTTTCGTCGTGACCGGATTCTGCTTTTGTTGATGGTGTGAAGATAGGCTCTGGTAACTTGTCACTCTCTTTCAGGTTGTCAGGTAAATTGATCTTGCAGACAGTCCCATGTTCTTTATACTCCTTCCAGCCGGAACCGGCGAGATAGCCTCTTACGATACATTCAACAGGAATTACGTCAACTTTCTTGACAAGCATTGAGCGTCCTCTAAGCAGGTCCCTGTCTTCTTCTGTTATTTTATCGATTTCGTCGATTGAAGTCGTGATTAAGTGGTTTTCAGTTAACTCTCCTATGAGCTCAAACCAGAATTCTGACATCTGTGTAAGGACTGAGCCTTTATGCGGTATGCCATTCGGAAGGATTACGTCGAAAGCTGAAATCCTATCAGTTGCGACAAGCAAGAGGTTGTCATCAATTTCGAATATCTCTCTTACCTTTCCTTTATTATGCAGTTTTAAATAAGGGATATCTGTTTTTAGTAAAACCGGATCGTGGGATGCCATTATTTTATTAAAGTAAAAAAAATATAAAAAATTGTTTACTTATGAAAAATGCTTATTCAGTTTGTTTTTTAACGTTTGAATGCCTTTGAGATTAGGGCAAAGTGACATTGCCTTATTAAAGCTTGCCAATGCGTTGTCCCTTTCACCTGAAGTTATGTAGATATCAGCAATCTTCTTGTATATGAAGGCTTTTTCATTTTTATTCACTTTTAAGTTTAAGGCTCTTGTCAAGTACGCTATTGCAATGCTTGGTTCTGTTAATTTTACCAGTTTTTTACATGATAAACGAATTATTCTCTCTTTGATTTCCTCCAGCAATAGTTTGCGTGCAGGATTGCCATCCTCATTTTGGTAAACATATTCATACAATTCAAAAGCCAACTCGTACTTTTTCTGTTCTTCGTACTGTTCTGCAAGAAGAAATTTGCAATCCAGATAATCTTTTATATCTAAAAAGTTCAGTAGTTTAAAGTCTTTGTTTTCCTCTTTTAGGCGTTCATAATTTTTGACTGCCTGATGCCCGTTTTTGTTTAAGAGGTCATTTAGTACAACCCTTGCCTGAGATTTTAAATCACACCTATCTATCTCTCTTTCTACTTCTGCTCTCTCATTATAGTAAAAATCTCTGGTATTTTCATTTTGCAACAAACTGTCATAATGAATCCTCTTCTCGGAGTCTGTCAGTGTTTTATATGCTTTAATCAGTAGTTTAATTTTGTCTTGTGAAGAGATTCCGTTTGTTTTGTTTTTGTCAGGATGGTATTTTTTTACAAGTTTTCTGAATGAGTTTTTGATTTCATCTCTGGCAGATCCCTCTTGTACATGTAAAACGTGATAGTAATTGATCAATGTCTGTTGCCTCTTCTCTATTCTATTTAAAATTTTGTGCTGATTGAGCAAAAAATTTAAGTTCAATTTAAACTGCACTAATCGTTGACTACTTGCATATTATCATCCATATGCTTGCAAGTCAAAACTTTTTGAATTTGCCAGATATCAATGATGTTGTGCGTTGACCTTAAACCTTTTGGCGTTACCGCTTTACCTTTTTACTGTGTTTGTGTCTATGGCAAAAGTTTGACGTGGGTAGGAGGCCGGGGTTGAGTCTCCATGCATTACTCGTATCTTAGTGTCTCTATCGGGTCTAGGCGAGCTGCTTTTAATGCCGGATATATGCTGAATAAAACTCCACACGCAATGGAGAATGAGATGATGATGATAATGCTCTTAATATCAACAACGGTGGGTATCTCGTTAAAATAATAAACTTCCGGTGGAAATGGTCTCCAGCCCGAAAAATTGTATACTGTTTTTTCGATCCAATTGATTCTATTTATAAACGCAAGTCCTACTCCGGTTCCTATTGCAGAACCTAAAAGGCCAATGAAAAGCCCGTTCATAAGAAAGATAAGCATGATGCCTTTGGTTGTAGCACCCAGCGCCTTAAGAATTCCGATGTCTTTTGATTTCTCAAATACAATCATGGTTAATATTGCAAGTATGTTGAATCCTGCTACTATGATTATAAAAAACAAGATAAATGCCATAACGCGTTTTTCAAGAGCAACCGCTTTCAGGAATGTTCCACGTACCTCTTCCCAGGTTTGAATATAAAAACCAAATCCAAGCTCCCTTTGAAGGAGTTCTCGTACCAGTGGTGCGTTCTTATAATCATCAAGTCTGACACTTATGCCTGTGACAGAATCCTTTGTTCCGGCTAAATCCTGTGCGATATCTAATGGTATATAGATATAGTTTTTATCAACATCGTACATGCCTGATTTGAATTTTCCCGTGAGAATAAACGGTTTTACATTGATCTTGTCCCATCCTTTTATTGATACTAAAACAATTTTCTCTCCATTTTGTACAAAATTTTCTGGATTGGTTTCGGGATCACCTTCTCTGATGCGTAATAGTTCGACGCCTCCAAAGGCACTGGGGGTTTTTTTCTCCCCATGAATTGTTAATAAGTCCTGAGGCTTGTTGCCAAACTGTTTTATGTAGTTTTCAAAATTTCCTACCTTTGCTTCTGAAACAGGGTCTATGCCCTTGAAATACGTGAATTCTTTTGCGCCTCTTATGTTGAGAAGAGCGGGGCCTTCAATGTAAGGGGCACATGCCTCGACGTGTTCAAGTGATTCTATCTTTTTAAGGACTTCCTTATAATCGCCTAATCCATAGATGCCTCTTTTTTGGACTATAAGATGTGATAGCGTACCTCTTATTTTTGAGCGAAGCTCCTTATCAAAACCGCTCATTACCGATAGTACAACTATTAAAGTCATAACTCCTACGGCAACTCCTGCAACCGCGAAGAAGGTGATTTTTTTTCTTCTGAGATATCGTAGGCTTACAAGTAGTTTGTACATTTCAATATATTCAAAATTTGAAAGTTTGAAAAATACTATCATAAGGGTGCGGGCATAAGCAATTAAAAATCAACACATAAAGTGGCAGGCTATTTCTATTTAGTGTTTGAGTCGGGTGGCATTGGCTTGGCTATATTTAAAAAAAGCTTGAAGATGCTACAATTAAATATAGAATAACCAAATCGTCTAAATAGTTGATTTTTTAATATTTTTGAGGTTTTTAATGCTGAATTTTACTACTGCCGGTGAATCACACGGAAAGTGTCTGATTGTAATAGTAAATGGGTTTCCTGCAGGAGTCCATTTAGATGAATCAGTCATTAATGCTGATTTGAAAAGACGTCAAGGTGGCTATGGCAGGGGCGGAAGGATGCAGATTGAAAGCGACAAAGTGTTTATTTTGTCGGGTACAAGAAAAAATATAACTATTGGAAGCCCTATTTGTTTAAAGATAGAGAATAGGGATTACAAGATAGACAATTTGCCTGATGTTACAAGGCCGAGGCCTGGACATGCTGATTTACCGGGGCTTATTAAGTTTGGCCACAAGGACGCAAGGAATATCCTTGAAAGAGCGAGCGCAAGGGAAACTGCTGCCAGGGTTGCAGCCGGAGCCTTAACGAAGATTTTACTTGCTGAGTTTGGTATAAGTGTCTTGGGTTATGTCAAGGGTATTGGTGGCGTAAATTCGAAAAAAACAGTAAAAAATCTGGATGAAATACTAAAGAATAGGAATAAAAGCAAGGTCTATTGTCTGGATAAATTGGCTGAATCAAAAATGATTGAAAAAATCAAGAAGGCCAAGAAGGAAGGCGATTCTCTGGGGGGTGTTATCGAAATAATAGCGTTTGGGGTTCCGCCCGGACTGGGAAGTCATGCACAGTGGAATTTGCGATTAGATGGGATTCTGGCAGGTGCCTTGATGTCAATACAGGCGATAAAGGGAGTTGAGATTGGCCTTGGATTTGATTTTGCAAAAAAATTTGGATCTCAGGTGCATGATGAGATATTTTATAGTGAAAATAAAGGAGCATTTGGTAGGGCAACCAATAATGCAGGTGGAATAGAAGGTGGCATAACAAATGGTGAAGTAATAATTGCAAGGGCTGCTATGAAGCCAATTCCAACCCTCATGAAGCCATTAAGGTCTGTGGACATAGTCACTAAAAAGCCGGAAAGTGCATCGACAGAGCGATCGGATGTTTGTGCCGTGCCTGCTGTATCAGTTGTTGGCGAGGCCGCTATGGCTTTTGAGATAGCCAGATGTTTCATGGAAAAATTTGGCGGCGATAGTATTGACGAAGTGACTAGGAATTATGAGGGTTATTTGGGGCAAATCCGCGTGATATAATTAATGGCAAAGGTAGTTTTGCCTTGAAAATATAAAATATTTTGATATTCTTGTAAGGTTTCCTAGCTAGCGTAGCTCAACGGCAGAGCAGCTGATTTGTAATCAGCAGGTTGCGGGTTCGAATCCCACCGCTAGCTCATACTATTCAGCATGGATTGACATGGGTATTTGTAGTATGTCCAAATATTATGGGGAGGTACCCGAGTGGCCAAAGGGGACAGACTGTAAATCTGTTGGCGTAGCCTTCGGAGGTTCGAATCCTCCTCTCCCCATATTTTAGCTTTTTGGACTTTGGTGTTGGTTGTGGGTTGATATTGGCTTTTATAGGTTGTTTTGAGGTCTTCAAGGAATCATCACTGGCGTATCCCAATTCAAAGAAAGAAAACTGGAATATGACTAAAAGTTTTGTTTCTGCATGCCTAAAACGATAGTTCAGGCTGGATGCGGGCGTGGCTTAATGGTAAAGCCCTAGCCTTCCAAGCTAGTCATGCGGGTTCGATTCCCGCCGCCCGCTCTTTTTAGAGCTAATAAGGTAAATTCCGCAAAATATTGATCTGTTCTGCGCCCGTTTATCGGCTGTTATGGATAAATATATATATATTTTACTTTATTAGAAAAAAGTTTTTGACTTCTATCGTATTTGTGATAAACTGAAATGCTTTCCGCTATATCCTAAATCTTTTAGCAGTTTTGCGTTACATGCTGCTGTGGCTCAGGGGTAGAGCACGTCCTTGGTAAGGACGAGGTCATGGGTTCAAATCCCATCAGCAGCTATTTTTTTGCGTATGTGGGTTTTTGGCAAAATATAAATATTATTATTAATGATTACTGGATTTTAAGTAAATTTGTAGGAGTTATGTGTTATGGCTAAGGAAGTATTTCAGAGGACAAAGCCACATGTGAATGTAGGAACGATAGGGCATGTGGATCATGGTAAGACTACGTTGACGTCAGTGATAACGAATACGATGGCGGTGAGCGGACAAGCCAAGGCGAGGGCCTT
>JASMMK010000065.1 GCA_030748215.1 Candidatus Scalindua sp. | reverse complement strand
AAGGCCCTCGCCTTGGCTTGTCCGCTCACCGCCATCGTATTCGTTATCACTGACGTCAACGTAGTCTTACCATGATCCACATGCCCTATCGTTCCTACATTCACATGTGGCTTTGTCCTCTGAAATACTTCCTTAGCCATACCTCTTCACCTCCTAAAACAACTTATTAATTATCTAAAATTATGTCGTACTGCTATAAACTTTTGCCGGTGCCGGTTTATACTCGCAAGGCTCCATAGTATACGTCCCCCTGCCCTGAGTAATCGATCTTATAACGCTCGAATATCCAAACGTCTCTGCTAATGGTATCTTACCCTTAACGATCCTCAGGTCTCCATCATTAACCATCTCGCCGACTATGGCTCTCCTACTATTAAAATCACCAAGCACATCACCAAGGTAACTCTCCGGAACCGTAACCTCTATTTTCATTATAGGCTCTAGTAATATAGATTTTGCCTTTTCTACTGCCTTTCTCAAGGCGACACCCGCAACATTGTAAAAAGCAAACTCTGAAGAATCAACAGTATGCATATCCCCATCCAACAATGTCACCTTCATATTTACAAGAGGATAACCCCCGGACACTCCGCTCTTAGCCGTATCCATGATACCCTTTTCTATTGATTTTATATATGGCTTAGTAATCGCACCGCCTTTTATTAAGTCTACGAATTCAACTGACTTCTCTCCCTTATGCGGCTCCAGCTTAATTTCTATACGAGCGTATTGTCCACGACCACCCGTCTGTTTTACAAATTTTTCGTCTATCTCTGCTTCACGCCCTATTGTCTCTCTATATGAAACCCTTGGTGCCCCAACATTTGCATTTACTTTATACTCACTTAGCATCCTGTTTTTCAAAACCTCAAGATGTAATTCACCCATTCCAGAGATAATCAATTGACTCGTTTCGTTATCCGTATGAACCTTGAATGTCGGATCCTCTTTTGCCAGCTTAGCCAAAACAATAGCCAATTTCTCTTTTTCGGCTTCAGTCTTCGGCTCGATAGCCATAGAAATAACTGTTTCAGGGAATTCTATTTTTTCCAGAATCACAGGATGGTCATCAACGCATATCGTATCTCCAGTGCCAGTATCTTTAAAACCTACCACTGCCACAATATCACCTGCCGTAGCACTTTCCAACTGCTCGCGCTTATCTGCATGCATACTGTAGATACGGCTTGCCAGCTCTTTCTTCCTTGCTCTTGGATTATAAAGTCTTTGACCTGATGTAAGCGTCCCGGAATAAATTCGCAGGTAGGTAAGATCTCCATGCTTATCAGACGCTATTTTGAAGGCGAGGGAGCTCAAATGCTCCTCTGCGGTGGGCTTCAATTCTGTATCAGTATCGTCTTTTACATTTATACCTTTTACCGGGGGAATATCCAGAGGTGACGGTAAATAGCTACATACTGCATCAAGCAGTTGCTGAACCCCTCTGTTTTTAAAAGCTGATCCACATAATACCGGCATTAAACCGTACTTGATGGTTCCTTCGCGCAAAGCACTCACAATCTCTTCTTCGCTAAAGTCACTCTCGCTTAAATACTTATCCATAAACCAATCTACTTTGTCAGCAATGCCCTCGAGCATCATCTCTCTATATAGTTTTGCATCCTCCAACAAATCCTCAGGTATTTCGCGCTCTTCATACTCAGAACCAGCCTTGTCATCTTCGTGGGTAGTTATTATAGCCTTCATTTTTATTAAATCAACCATACCTTCAAAGTTTTTTTCTTTACCCACAGGGAGTTGCACTGGAACGATATTTTTGTTTAATTTATCTTTAATATCATTAAATACTTTAATGAAATCAGCTCCCATTCTATCCATTTTATTGACAAAGCAGATTCTCGGAACTTTATATTTATTAGCCTGCCTCCATACTGTCTCAGTTTGAGCTTCAACTCCACCAACACCACAAAAAACACATATTGCACCATCTAAAACCCTTAGAGACCTTTCAACTTCAATGGTAAAATCTACGTGCCCTGGAGTGTCTATTACGTTTATCTGATAATCATTCCAAAAGCATGTAGTTGCTGCAGACGTAATAGTAATACCACGCTTCTGCTCCTCCTCCATCCAGTCCATGGTTGCGGTACCTTCGTGAACCTCACCCAACTTAAAATTCTTTCCAGTATAGAAGAGAATACGTTCAGTAGTTGTCGTTTTTCCTGCATCAATATGAGCAGCAATTCCAATATTTCTAAGATTAATCAGTTTTTCTTTTTTCATAATACACCAAATTAAATGTTACCACGCAAAATGCGCAAAAGCCTTGTTTGCTTCCGCCATTTTGTGCGTATTTTCCTTTTTAGTAATTGATACACCCTGTTTTTTATATGCGTCAGATAGTTCATCTGCAAGTTTTAAATATGTAGCCTTGCCCTTTTTACTACGCACGGCAACAAGTATCCACCTTATAGACAATGACAACTGCCTCTTCCTTGACACCTCACGCGGCACCTGATAAGTCGCCCCTCCAACTCGTTTTGACTTTACTTCAACCAACGGTTTTACATTGCCAACCGCCGTCTCAAATATCTCAAGTGGCTTTTTGTCTTCAAATCTCGTCCCTAATACATCCATGGCTTGATAAAACACTTTCTCCGCAACGCTCTTCTTTCCTTCATGCATTAAATTATTTATAAACTTAGTAACCAACATGCTTTTAAAACGCACATCGGGCCGAAGAAAAACTTCTGTACTCCTATATTGCAGTGCCATGTATTATCTCCTACATCATTAATTAACAAATAAACTTACAAACTATTTTGAGCTTTTCGTCCCGTATTTAGACCTGCCACGCTTTCTGCCCTCCACGCCTGCAGTGTCTAATCTACCCCTTATTATATGATATTTAACACCTGGAAGATCACGAACCCTACCACCCCTTAACAAAACTATTGAGTGTTCCTGTAGATTGTGCCCCTCTCCCGGAATATAACCTGTAACTTCTTTTCCGTTAGTCAATCTTACCCTTGCAACCTTCCTCAAAGCGGAGTTCGGTTTTTTCGGTGTCCGCGTCATAACCTGAAGGCAAACACCTTTCTTTTGAGGACATCTGTCCAAGTCAAGGCTCTTACTTTTACTTTTTATTTTTTTTCTACCTTTTCTTACTAACTGATTTATAGTTGGCATCTATTATTCCTCTATCTTAATTAGACAATGTTGGTAACAACTCGTCCTTCTCTTCAATTTTATCACTAGCTGTTTCTATTTGTTCTTTCTTATTAAGCACTTTGTGAAACGGTTTATATCCTGTGCCAGTTGGCACCAAATGCCCAAGAATTACGTTTTCCTTTAAACCGACAAGCTTGTCCCTGCTTCCTTCTAATGCAGCTTTAGTCAGCACCTTAGTTGTCTCCTGGAAAGATGCTGCAGATATAAAACTTTCTGATTGAACAGAAGCCTTAGTAATTCCCAACAACAATGGCTCTGCTGCAGCAGGCTTGCCACCCTTTTGCACAGCTTCCATATTTACTTCTTTAAATTTGAATTTATCGAGAACTGTCCCCGGCAGCAAATCTGTATCATTTGGCTCACTTACTTCCACTTTCCTTAGCATCTGTCCAATAATTATCTCAACATGCTTATCATCAATTGGCACATTCTGCGAACGGTAAACATTTTGAACCTCCTTTAATGTATACTGCTGCAATTCTTCTTCTCCACAAATTCTCAAAATATCTTGAAGAACAAGAGGACCTTCTACCAATGCATCTCCAGCTTTTACACGATCCCCCCTGTGCACCCTCAAATGCTTACCCCGAGGAACAAGATGCTCCACTTCCATCCCGGAATCACCTTTAACAATTATTGTCCTTTTACCTCTCTTCTTTTCACCAAGTTCTATTGTTCCATCTATTTCACTCATTACCGCAGGATCCTTTGGCCTTCTCGCCTCAAAAATCTCTGACACGCGAGGCAATCCTCCGGTTATGTCCTCTGTCCTCGCAATCTCCCTTGGTGTTTTAGCTAGAAGCGTTCCGGCAACAACCTTTGCATTCTCTTCTACTTCAATATGCGCCTTTTCCGGTATCGGGTAAAGTCCCTGGATTTTTCCGGAATTGTCCTCAAGAATTATTTGAGGATGAAGATCTCCTTTATGTTCTACAATCACTTTTCTTTTAATTCGCGTTACAGAATCATATTCCTTCCGCATTGTTTTATTCTCTATTATATCTTCAAAACGAGCACGACCCGCCATCTCCGCAAGAATTGGAGTCATGTGAGGATCCCATCTGACAATTGTTCGATTAACAGCGATTTTTTCATTATCTTTTACAAGAACTACTGCACCTAACGGCACTACATGTTTTTCAATCTGACGGCCTTTATCATTAACAATAAGAATTTCTCCATTACCACTAAGAGTGATGTTTTCACCTTCTGGATTCTCTACCACATTCAGATTTTCACTATAACTAACCCTGCCAGCTCTTCTCACTCTTATTTCCGACTCTTCAATAGACCGGGTTGCAGTTCCGCCGATATGAAATGTTTTCATTGTTAACTGAGTGCCAGGCTCTCCGATTGACTCAGCTGCAATTATTCCCGCAGCGGTACCTTCTTCTATCATCTTACCCTTAGAAAGATCCATACCAAAGCACTTTACACACAAACCCTGTGACACTTCACATGTTAGCGGAGAACGCACGCGAATTTTTTCATATCCCAACGCTTCAATCTTCTTTGCCTTCTCTTCTGTAATAAGTTCATTTTCCCTAACAATTTCTTCATCTTTAATTAAATCAACAATGTTGTTTAAGGAGACTCTACCTGTTATGACCCTGTAAAGAGGAACCTCTATACGATCCCCTCTATATACTGCGCTCTTGCTAATTCCATTAACAGTCCCACAGTCAAGAGTGGTAATAATAACATTTTGCGCAACATCCGCGAGCTTCCTGGTCAAATAACCAGAATCTGCTGTTTTTAAGGCAGTATCTGCCAGACCCTTCCTCGCACCATGAGTTGAACTGAAGTACTCTAGCACGCTTAATCCTTCACGAAAGTTTGCCTTAATCGGAGTCTCTATTATTTTTCCTGACGGTTTTGCCATTAAGCCTCTCATACCAGCAAGCTGTCTCAACTGTTGAGTGCTACCTCTGGCACCAGACGCAGACATCATATACACCGGATTAACATATACCTTCCCATCTCTTATATCATTCTTAAGCTCGTCCAGCATCTCTTCCGCCACCATCTCCCCGGCATATGTCCAAGTATCAATAACCTGGTTATATCTTTCACCCTCGGTAATTATGCCCCTATGATATAATTTTTGTGTTTTTTCTACTTCCTTTTGAGTTTTCTCCAGTATCTGCACCTTCTTCTTAGGCATTCTTAAATCCATTATTGAGAGCGAGAGGCCCGCCTTCGTACACTCTTTAAAGCCTATCTCTTTTATTTTATCCAACAGGTCGATAGTCGCTCCCTTTCCTAGTATTTTATAACAATCCTGGATAACGCTTTTTATTGACTGATGATCAAGAGGATAGTTATAAAAAGGCATTTCAGGAGGCAAGGTCTCATTAAATACAACGCGTCCTACAGTAGTAGCACATAACCCCTCCGCAACCTGCTCACTATCATCAGTTTTGACAACCTTGTTAGAGTCTAATCTGAGCTTGATTTGAGTATGAACTTTTACTTTATTCAGAGAGTAAGCCATTAATACTTCATCATAATTACTGAAACTGCTCAGTTTATCTTCGTCTTCTTTTTCAGCAACCATAGTGGTCAAGTAATATATACCCAGAACAATATCCTGTGAAGGGGTAATCACTGGTTCTCCAGATGCAGGAGAAAAAATATTGTTCGTCGACAACATCAGTGTTCTTGCTTCGATTTGAGCCTCAATAGAAAGAGGTAAATGCACAGCCATCTGATCCCCATCAAAGTCAGCATTGAAACCACGACACACCAGCGGATGAAGTTTAATTGCGTTCCCTTCTACAAGGATCGGCTCAAAAGCCTGAATTCCCATACGATGTAATGTTGGAGCTCTATTAAGCAAAACCAGATGCTTTCTTACCACATCGTCAAGAATATCCCAAACTTCCTCATCTTGCCTCACCAACATCTTTTTTGCACTTTTTATTGTATCCGCCAGCCCGATTTCCCTTAAACGCCTGATTATAAATGGTTGAAACAATTCCAATGCAATCTTTTTGGGAATACCGCACTGACTTAGTTTTTGCTCTGGACCAACAACTATTACAGAACGTGCCGAATAATCAACTCTCTTACCAAGCAGATTCTCCCTAAACCTCCCCTGCTTACCTTTAATCATATCAGTCAGAGATTTTAGAGGACGACTGTTGCTTCCTAAAATAGGACGCTTCCCCCTCCCATTATCAAACAGAGCGTCAACCGCCTGTTGCAACATCCTTTTTTCATTACGGATTATTACCTCTGGCGCATTAAGATCTATAAGTTTTTTAAGTCGGTTGTTTCGATTAATTATTCTCCTGTAAAGATCGTTAAGATCCGAGCTGGCGAAGTCACCGCTTTCCAACAAAACCAGAGGCCTTAAATCCGGAGGAATTACTGGCACAGCATCCATAACCATCCACTCTGGTTCATTACCAGAATCTCTAAATGCTTCAACAATTGCCAGCCTTTTAATTATATCTTTTGTTCTCTGTTTAGATTTTGTTTCTGCAAGTGCCACCCTGAGATCCTTAGACGTTTGCTCCAGGTCCAGATTTTTTAGTACTGTTCGAATAGCTTCGGCTCCCATATCCGCACTAAAGCTACTCTCTCCATATAATTCCTGAGCCTCTGCAAACTCATCCACCGACAATAATTGATATTCTTTAAGCGGTGTGCTGCCCGGGTCTATAACCATATAACCCTGAAAGTAAATAATCCTCTCCAACACATTAGTTTTCATACCCAGGAGAGTTCCTATTCTTGAAGGCATGGCCTTGAAGAACCAAATATGTACAATTGGTGCTGCCAATCCAATATGCCCCATCCTCTTCCTTCTTACGCGAGAATGAGTTACCTTAACCCCACACCTATCACACACAATACCTTTATGCTTTATTCCTTTATATTTTCCGCAAAAGCATTCCCAATTACGCTCTGGGCCAAAAATCCTTTCACAAAACAAGCCATCCTTCTCCGCTCGATATGTACGGTAATTTATAGTTTCTGGCTTTTTGACCTCACCATATGACTTGGACTTAATGTCCTCTGTTGATGCTAAAGATATCCTAACCGAACTGTATTCGTTTATCTTTTCGTATGTACCAACTGTCATAATTTTATCCTTTTATTATATTATTTAATAAATAGAGGAAAAACCAAATATCTCAAACTTTCACTTAATGGAAATCCCACAACAACCAAATGCGCCTAAATCACTTCTTCTTTCTCCAGCGTCAGGGCAAGACCAAGTCCCTCAACCTCTTTTGAAAGCACCTCGAACGATGCAGGAGTCCCTGCTTCCAGTGTATTTTTACCTTTTACCATAGACTCATATATCCTTGTACGTCCCTCTACATCGTCACTTTTTACTGTTAGAAGTTCCTGTAAATTATAAGCAGCCCCGTAAGCTTCTAATGCCCAGACTTCCATTTCTCCAAATCTCTGGCCACCAAATCTTGCTTTTCCTCCAAGAGGCTGTTGTGTAATTAACGAATACGGCCCCGTTGCTCGGGCATGCACCTTCTCATCAACCAAATGATGCAGCTTCAACATATACATATAGCCCACACATACCTTTTGATCAAAAGGCTCTCCCGTACGCCCATTATACAGAACAGCCTTGCCGTCCTCTGGAAGCCCAGCCTCCTTTAAGGTATCCCTAACTTCAAATTCTTTAGCTCCATCAAATATCGGTGTGACAGCCTGGAAATCTAGTTTTTTTGCCGCCCACCCTAAGTGAGTTTCCAGTATTTGACCAACATTCATCCTGGAAGGAACACCAAGAGGGTTCAAGACCATTTCAACCGGTGTTCCATCTTCCAAGCATGGCATATCTTCCACGGGTAGTATTTTAGCAATTACCCCTTTATTACCATGCCGCCCTGCCATTTTATCTCCGACGGACAACCTTCTCTTCGTCGCAATAGAAATCTTTGCAACCTCTAACACGCCACTTGGTAATTCATCGCCTCTTTTTAATTGACTTAATTTTGAATTTTTATCTTCCTGCAACGATTCAATTTTGCCATTATATTCATCGCAAATATTTAAAGCGCTGTCACTTTTCTTTTTATTACTACCTGAATCAAAAGCCCTAATGTCAAATTGCTGCTGCAAATCAAGAACATGAGCAACCTCAGTTGTGCTAGACACATTTAGTGGCTTGCCAGTCTCCAGACTTACAAGAGCCCCGCAAAAGACCTGTTCTAATTCTTTAACCATTTTGACAAACTCTTTTGATATAGCTTTATCAAACTTCTCTTCTACACTTACTGCTTCATCCTCAATTTTTTTCTTTTTTTCATCTGAAAGGTTAGCTCTTCGAGAAAAAAGCTGTGTATTTATTACAATCCCTTCAACACCGGAAGGCACTTCCAAAGAGACATTCTTGACATCCTCTCCCGCTCTACCAAAAATCGCATACAACAACTTCTCTTCTGGAGACAGCTCACTTCTACTCTTTGGTGCTATCTTCCCAACAAGAATATCTCCCTGTCTTACATGTGTTCCAATACGTATTACTCCATTCTCGTCTAAATTACTGAGCGCCTTTTCTGAAACATTCGGTATATCCCTGGTAAACTCTTCTCTACCAAGAGTTGTCTCTCTGATTTCTACCTCAAACTCATCTCTATGTATCGATGTGTAACAATCCTTCTTAAGCAAGTTCTCACTAATCACCATGGCATCTTCAAAATTGTAACCATCCCATGTCATGAAGGCGACCAGTACGTTTTTCCCTAAGCTCAATTCACCATTACAAGTAGCAGCCCCGTCTGCAATAACCTCATTCTTTTTTACCTTTTGCCCATCTACAACTATAGGCTTCTGATTTAAACATGTCCCCTCGTTCAGCCCGACATACTTTCTTAAATTATATGTATCACTATCGTTAATTACTATCTTGTCACCCTCTACCTTAGTAACCGTACCTGAACTTTCCGCGCGAACAACCATACTGGAATTCTGCGCAACAATCTTTTCCATTCCTGTAGCAATAAGAGGCGGTTCCGTACGTAAAAGCGGCACGGCTTGCCTTTGCATGTTTGATCCCATTAATGCCCTGTTCGCATCGCTGTGCTCAAGAAACGGAATCAAACTTGTAGACACTCCTACCAACTGCTTCGGAGACACATCCATATAATCAACATCCTTTGCATCTACCAGTTTGAAATCTCCACTGAAACGCGCAAGCAGCTCGGTATTTGAAGCATTCTTCTCGAAACATGCATTTGTATCAGCCGGCGCAAGATGCTTACCCTCTTCTTCATCAGCACGAAGATAAACAATTTCATCCGTCATTTTACCTTTATTGATTCTCAGGTATGGAGATATCAAAAATCCATAATCGTCTGTTGATGCATATATACTTAACGATGCAATCAAACCAATATTTGTACCTTCTGGAGTTTCGATGGGACATATACGCCCATAATGCGAGATATGAACATCTCTGACTTCAAAGCCAGCTCTCTTTCTATTGAGACCACCTGGCCCCAAGGCACTTAATCGCCGTTCATGCGTAAGCTGCGCTAAAGGGTTAGTCTGATCTAAAACCTGAGAGAGTTCACCACGACTAAAGAAATATTCTATTGCGGAAAATATAGTTCTAGAGTTTATGAGGATCCTCGGTGTCAACAGCTCATAATCCTTGGTATTCATTCTTTCCTGAACAGTTCTCCTAAGCTTAAGAAAACCCTTACGCAATTCCTCTCCAAACAACTCATCAATAGTTCGAAGACGCCTGTTACCAAGATGATCTATATCATCAATACTTCCCTCATCACTCCTAAGCGTTGTAATGTATTTGATGCAGTTTATATAATCTTCAGGCTTCAACGTCATCTCATCAACAGGTACCTCTTGTCCCAATTTCCTATTCAGCCTGAAACGTCCTACGTGACCAAGCTTGTATCTTTTTGAATCGAAAAATTTGTCATGAAAAAGCTGCCTAGCCTTATCCAACTGCTGAGGATTACCAGGCCTAAATCTCGTATAGACTTTCAGCAATGCGTCTTCATGCGATTCTGTATAATCCGTTTCCAAAGTATTTAATATCAACGGATCAACCATATTTGTAATAACTTCAACCTTCTTTAGATTTGAGTTTGAAATTATACCAATAACATCCTCAGTAATTTGCCGCCCAGCCTCCAATACAATTTCACCAGTTTGCGGGTTTATCAACCGACCCACTATATATTTTTCCTTAAGCTTTGTTACAGACGCAGAATCTTTAATATTAACTGTTTCTGTATCGTAAAAAAGCCTAATAATATCTTCATCTTTTGAATACTTTTCTGACATCGCCCTCAGGAAACAGGTCGCTGGAAATTTACCACTTTGATCAACTCTCGTGGTTAATACGTTTTTCTTGCCAACTTCCATCTCAATCCAACTGCCTCTTTCCGGGATAATCCTGCAGGAATGCATCCTCTTTTCCGCACTCAAGTCCTCGACAAAATCTACACCCGGCGATCTGTGTAGCTGGGTAACAATAACTCTCTCCGTTCCATTGATTATAAACTCACCGCCACCAATCATTACCGGAATCTCTCCCAGATACACCGCCTCCTCAACAGGCGCCTCCTTGTTTAGCCTCAACCAAACCCGAAGAGGCTTACCGTATATCAACTTCAGCTTTCTACATTCATCCGGAGTATATCGCGGCTTTCCGATTTCGTATTTTAAGTACCCAAGGGAAACCGTCTCATCATAGTTTATAACTGGAAAAGTCTCCCGTAAAATAGCCTCTAATCCACGATCTTTACGCTTGTGAGGGAGTACATCTTCCTGCAGAAAAGCAGAGTATGATTTAGTCTGTGTCCTCATCAGATTAGGAAACTCAATCACATCTGCAACCTTACTATAATTCCGTATGTTCAACTTTTTCATAGTTTTTTCTACAAACAAAACACATTATAAATGTATTACGCAAGCTCTACTACTGCACCCGCGTCTTCCAGAGCCTTCTTAATTTTCTCTGCATCATCCTTTGCAACACCTTCTTTTATAGCTTTCGGTGCGCCATCCACCAACGCCTTTGCCTCTTTCAATCCAAGAGCTGTTTCTGCACGAACTGCCTTAATAACCTGGATTTTATTTGCACCAACCTCCTTCAACACAACATCGAATTCGCTCTTTTCTTCCTTGGCAGCCTCTCCACCTCCAGCAGCAGCCGCACCCGCAACAGGAACAGCCATTGCGGCAGACGCAGAAACGCCAAACTTTTCCTCAAATGCTTTTACCAACTGAGAAGCCTCAAGCAAACTCATACCCTCAACCAGGTCAAGTACTTGTGTAATTTTCTCAGTATACTCAGTTTTCTCTACCTCTGTATCTGTTGCCATTATTTCCTCCTTTTACCTTTCAGTCTTACTATATATTAAACTTCACTCTTTTTTTCTTTTATTGCATGCAGAACCTGGCAAAGGTTATTCGCAGTTGCATTGAATACGTTTGCCAACTGAACCGCAGGAGCCTTGAACGCAAACACTATTTGCGTCAGAACCACTTCTCTAGGCGGAATTGATGCCAGGACACCAAGATCCTCAACAGACATCAGCTCTCCATCCACCCATCCACCTACAAGATCAAAACCCTCTATTTCCTTAGAACACTTTTTTAACGTTTTAGCCAACTCTACAGGATCGTCATCGTGTGTCGCAACAACGGTAGGCGCCGCAAGTGCCTGTCCCAATTCAGGAATCCCCACTTCTTTGAACGCAATGGCAGCGAGAGAATTTTTTACAACTCTCGCATTAATATCTTTCTCACTCAGATCTCTTTTAAGCACATTAGTCTGCTGAGCATCTATCCCCTTAAAGTTTACCAAAACGAGGTTCTTTTTGTCTTTGTACTCAGTGACAAGTTCTTCTACAATTAATTTCTTTAACGCTTTAGACATTTTTTATCTTAACTTTAAAATAGTTTGACTATGCAGCCAGAATTAACCTGACACCCGGACCCATAGAAGATGAAATTGATATTTTTTGAACAAACGTTCCTTTCGCTGCAGGGGGCCTGTTACTAACGATATGCTTTACAAACGATTCAATATTCTCAACCAAATCTCCACTAGAAAAAGAAACCTTTCCTACTGGCGCATGAACATTTCCACCAGCATCAGTTCTATACTCTATCTTCCCTTCCCTAAACTCCTTTACCGCATTAAGAATATCATTCGTCACAGTACCTGATTTCGGAGACGGCATCTTGCCCTGTGGCCCTAAAACCCTACCCAATTTACCTACTTTTCCCATCATATCTGGCGTAGAAATCGCAACATCAAAATCCAACCAGCCTCCCTCTACTTTTTTCAGCAAATCATCACCACCAGCTTCAGCAGCTCCAGCCTCCTGCGCCACCGCTATCTTATCATCACTACCCGCGAACACCACAACCCTGACTTCTTTTCCAATTCCCTTCGGCAACGAGAACGATCCACGAACCAATTGATCAGAGTGTTTTGGATCAACGCCCAGTTTCATAACAATATCAACCGCCTCATCGAACTTGGCCTTCTTAAAAGCCTTAACGATCGATACTGCCTCGTCTACCTCATATTCCTTAGTTTTTTCAACCGCCCTACTTGAATCTGTATAACGCCTGCTTCTAGACCTCATTATTTAGTTTCCTTCATAAACCAAAATATTCTTAACCCTCAACCTTTATACCCATAGACTGAGCAGTACCCTCAATTATCCTTGCAGCCATATCGATTTTGCTCGCATTAAGGTCTGGCAATTTTATTTTTGCAATCTCTTCAACCTGCGCCTTCGTAATACTGCCCACTTTATCCCTGTTCGGCTCAGACGAGCCCTTTGCTATACCAACCGCTTTTTTGATCAATACGGCAGCAGGAGGAGATTTAATAATAAACGTAAAAGACTTATCCTTAAAAACTGAGATCTCAACAGGCAACGTCATTCCCTGCGCATCTTTTGTCTTTTCGTTGAACTGAGTAACAAACTGACCTATATTAACCCCATGTTGCCCTAATGCCGGACCAACGGGAGGAGCTGGCGTCGCCTGCCCTCCGGGAATTTGCAATTTTATCTTAGCGACAGCTTCTTTCGCCATGTAAAAGCTCCTATACAAATAAAGTACACACTATAACGCTTCAACCTGCCAGTATTCTAACTCTACAGGGGTAGGACGCCCAAAAATCGTAAGCATCAGCTTTAAGCACCCACTAGTCGGCAAGACCTCCTCAACCACTCCTTCAAAATTCTCAAAAGGCCCCTCTTTGACTCTTACACGATCCCCATCATGAAAACCTATCTCTGCTTTCGGCTTATCTTCCCCTTGCTCCGCCTCTTTCAACAACTTGTCGACTTCACTATTCTCCATTGCGATTGGCTGGTTATCACCACCAACAAAATCTCCAGCCCCAGGAACGTCACGAATCATATACCAGACGTCTTCCGGGATTTCCCCTTTTTCACCAACCTCTATCTCCGTCATTACATAGCCCGGATATATCTTTCTCTCGACAACTCTTTTCTTACCACCTTTGATCTCAGAAACCTTTTCACTTGGAACTAGAATCTGCGGCACAAGACTTTCAATCCCTTGAATTTTGATGCGCTTTTCTAAATCGCATTTAACCTTATCTTCTTTGTTGCTTTGAACACGAAGCACAAACCACTTTTTTGCCATAATCCAAAATCAAAATTTTTGTGCAAAACTAAAAGCTCAACAGAAATATCTATTATTTAAATCCCTACAGAAGCGTACATAGCAGAAAAACGGTTGGCGCGACTCAAACGATGTTAGAATAGGCATGGACCGAGACCCAGAAAAACGCTATTACCACTCAAACCCGAACGCAAAAACCACTTTACAGTATATCAATAGCCTTCATAAAGGTCGACACTACCCAGTCAACAAAGAAAACATAAACCCCCAACACCACCAAACAGACAATAACAACAATTGTCGAACCTATTAATTCACTCCTTGCCGGCCATGAAACCTTTTGAAGCTCTGCCTGCGTTTCTATAAAAAACTCAACCGCCTTTTTGGACTTACTATCCAGCCCTTTAAGCCCGATCTCGAAACCGGTTGTAAACACACAGATAAACGCGCAACACAAAACAAAAAGAGAACATGCCCCTACACCACCCCAAGTTAAACGAATGCCCAACAAAGGAACCCTTGCGCCGGCATAGAACTCCGGAAGATCTATCAAAGCCCCGTATAGAGAGTATGATGCAAATATCGCAGCTAGGCCAAAAAGGCCTGCCACTGCACCCCTTGCGTATACACCTAAACCTTTTCTATAAATCTGAAATGTCATACCTGCTACTCTATCGATAAAATATTCTGGCAGGCCTGGAGGGATTCGAACCCCCAACACCCGGATTTGGAATCCGGTGCTCTAGCCGATTAGAGCTACAGACCTTTCTCTTTCTATTTTTTTTGCTCTTTATGTGGCGTATGCGCCCTGCAAAATTTACAGAATTTTTTCAATTCCAAGCGCTCCACCTGCTTCGCCTTCTTACTTGTTCTATAATTCCTGCTGCTGCACTCTGTACACGCCAAAGTTATATAGTTCGCCATTACACCCTAGTTCTATTATTCAATAATTTTAGTAACAACACCTGCCCCTACAGTCTTACCACCTTCTCTTATAGCGAACCTCAACTCCTTATCCATCGCTATAGGCGTTATCAACTCTATCAGCAAGTTAGCATTATCTCCCGGCATCACC
>JASMMK010000064.1 GCA_030748215.1 Candidatus Scalindua sp. | reverse complement strand
TCTACTTCTGCAACTCGAAGCTTATGGATTATTTCTTCAGACTTGTATCGCTTTTGTGACATGTTTTCCCCCTTTCTTAATCCAATTATATAGCTTTATACTAACTTTACAACTGGATCAGTTTTTGGGGAGCAGGTCAGATCCAAGGTCAGCTGTTTTGTTTAATTACAGAGGAAGCATGTTAGTATCAAGTGTCATACATAAATTGAAGTTGACACTAACACACTCCTGTGTTATTTTTTAGTAGATACTTTTTGCCATTTCATAAATTTTCTGGCTTTTTTTTAAAGGAACCATAGTGTTATGAAAAACATAGCGTTTATATTTGGTACAGTACTCATTACTCTTGGCATGATTAGTAGCAATGTAACTTTTGGTGCGGACGTTAAGTTAGATAGTGAAGTAGTAGCAGTCGTAAATGGAGAAGAGATAAGCCGTGATACACTTGCTAATGTACTTATAAATATAAACGGAGCAGAAGGCCTTGAGCGGATAATAAGGAGAACACTTGTAAAACAGGAAGCCAAGAAACGTAACCTTACAATATCAGAAGAGGAAATAGCGGAGAGAGTTGCATTACATATTAATGTCCAAATCCAATCACAAATGAAAAAAGGTGGTTTGAAGGATGAGCAAGATCTTAAACGTGAACTCGAAAAAGCTGGTATGACCATGGAACAGTACAGAACAAACATAGGTAAGATGTTTAAACTTACGGATGGTCAAATAGAAGCAGAATTATTGGCGGAGAAAATAATAAGGGAAACTGTAAATATTACAAACGAAGAGTTACATGAAGCTTTTGAAGAACAACTCGGAGAAAAAATCCTTGCCAGGCAAATAGTATTTCGTACGATCAGAGATGCTGAAAACACCCTGGAAAGACTTAAATCCGGAGCCAATTTTGAATCACTGGCAAAGAAGGAATCTATTGATAGGAATTCTGCTTCACGCGGTGGCAGAATGCGCCCGTTTGGACCAGAAGGTGTTATGGGAAAAGCAGTAGCAAATCTGAAAAATGGAGAACTCAGCGATATAGTAAAAACTGACAGTGGATACCATATCATTAAGCTCGAGAAACGGATACCTAGAAGTACTAAAAAGTTTAGTGAGGTAAAAGAAGATCTCGAAAAGTTTATCACTGTGCAAAAAGTACAAAACAGGCTAAATCCATGGCTTCTAAACCTTGCAGAGAGCGCAGACATTACAAGGAACTTACCTGAATAGTAGCCGGGATCTGAGATAAGGCTCAAACACTAACACATTTGCTACTAAGAAATTTTCACGTTATTTACATGGCCTTCTACATAATCATTTAATGCATCCAAGGCAATTAGATGTGCCACACGTTTATTCATACATATCTTATCCGCTTCATCCTCAAAAACGCTAACCAGGTCCATTACCGTAAAGTGTGAGTTGTGGTGATCCTCTAAATTAAATTCTAACCTGTTGGATTCAGCAGGAATTATCATCGTGTTAACCTCTGCTACATCGCTCCAATCATAGTAGGATTTTTCTAACATAGTTCTATTCCTTCCATTAAGATTATTTTAATTTATCGATCTAACAAGTCGCAATTAACGTGCCTATTACACGTTAAATCATTTTATTATATTTTGATATCTATAAGTTGCTAAATTCAAGTAACTTGTAGAATAAGTAGTTTAACTAACCTTGATTTAGGATTAAGCATTTATAGATCTTTGTTTAATACTTATACTTTTTTTATGCGCGATAGTTTATCTATGTCAAGAGCAGTGAAACCTTGCCTTTATCACAAGGAATAATTATTCATATTAAACATATAAAATATGGCTTTTTAAGTCTTTTAAAATTAAGGATTTAGACTGTTATTTTAGTTGACTGTATACCTTGTGTAGTTATAATGTGCTTTTTGAAATAAATACAGTGAGCACATAGATAAATAATAAAATAGTTTAGAATAAATTGGCTTAAACAATAAAAGCTTAATTTGAATAAATATGCCAAAAACTGTTGCTATTATTCCTGCAAGATATGCATCAACCAGACTTCCAGGTAAATTAATTAAGAGCGAAGCCAGGGAACAGACGGGCAAGTATCTTATAGAACATGTATATAGAAGAGTAATGGAGGCCAAGAATCTTCAAGAAGTTATCATTGCTGCAGACGATGAGCGAATTGCCGAAGTGGTAAATAATTTTGGTGGATCTGTTACAATGTCATCTGCAAACCACACATCTGGAACAGACAGAGTCGCAGAAATAGCATCCAACCTGGATGCAGATTTTGTCGTAAATATCCAGGGGGATGAACCAGACATAACAGGAAGCATGATAGACGATTTGATTGATGCTATGTATGCTGAGCAGGAAGCGGCAGTTTGCACATTTGCAAATACGATAAAAACTGTAGAAGAATTCATAGACCCTAATGTGGTAAAAGTTGTTATAGACAGAAATGGCCACGCAATGTATTTTTCCAGGGCATCAATCCCGTTTATCAGGGATGGGAATATTCATTCTAGCTTTACCACGGCAAAGGAAATATTAAATGAAGTTAATACCGCAAATAATATATCATTTCATTTTTTGAAACATCTTGGTATATATATGTATAGAAAGGACTTCTTACTGTCTTTCTCCAGCTTACCGGTACCAAAAGAAGAAGAGTTAGAAAAGCTGGAGCAACTTAGAGTTCTTTCAAACGGATATAAAATTAAAGTGGTTATCACACCCTGCACCTGTGAAGGTGTAGACACGCCAGAAGATTTTGAACGATTCTTGGAGAAATATCGTATATGACAAAGCATATATTTGTTACGGGTGGTGTTGTTTCTTCTCTCGGAAAAGGCTTAAATGCCGCTTCGATTGGCATGCTTTTGGAGAGTCATGGCTACAAAATAAGCTTGCAGAAATTTGACCCTTACGTCAATGTAGACCCTGGCACGATGGGCCCCTTTGAGCATGGAGAGATTTATGTAACTGAAGATGGTGCAGAAACGGATCTTGATCTGGGTCATTATGAAAGATTTACAAATGCCGTTACTAATAGGGATTGTAACCGTACTACAGGCTCAATTTATTACTCAGTAATAACAAATGAACGTCAGGGAAAGTATCTTGGAAAAACCATTCAGGTAATACCTCACATAACAAATGAGATAAAAGATTGCATACGCAAGTTGGCTACTACTGACACAGACATAGTGATCTCTGAGATAGGAGGAATTGTAGGAGATATTGAGAGTCAACCGTTTGTTGAGGCAATTAGACAATTTGGACGTGAAATAGGCAGAGAAAACGTTCTGTATATACACCTAACACTGATCCCTTATCTCCGGGCTGCAGATGAGATAAAGACAAAACCAACACAGCATAGCGTTGGTATGTTGCGGCAAACTGGAATTGAACCGGATATTCTAATATGTAGAACGGAAAAAGCGATATCCGATGAAATAAGAGAGAAAATTTCACTTTTCTGTAATGTAGATAAAGAATCAATCATCGAAGAACAAGATGTAAAACCGTATATCTATGAAATTCCTTTATTACTTGTTAGAGAAGGGCTCGATAAAATAATCTTAAAAAAGCTTCATCTACAATCAAACGGAGGCCTCCTTGACAAATGGACCAATATGCTGGAAATACTTAAGAATGCCGAGACTACAATCGAAATTGCCCTCGTTGGCAAGTATATCGAACACCAATCTGCTTACGAATCCATTTATGAGGCGTTAACACACGGGGGTGTCAGCAACGCTGCAAGAGTAAAAGTAAGAAGGATTGAATCCGGGGACATTGAGAAGGACGGTGCGGAAAAACACATTCAAGGATGTAGTGGAATATTAATACCTGGAGGATTTGGAGAGAGGGGAATTGAAGGAAAAGTAGAAGCAATACAATATGCAAGAGAGAATAAAATTCCATATCTTGGATTGTGTTTAGGAATGCATTGTGCCGCTATAGAGTTTGCACGAAACGTATGTAACCTGGAAGATGCAAACAGCACAGAGTTTAACGCTAATACATCAGAACCGATTATATGTCTGTTAGAAGAGCAGAAAGAGATTGATAAAATGGGAGGTACCATGAGATTGGGCGCACAACAGTGCAAGCTTGAACCAGATACTGTTGCCCGTAAATGTTATGGTCAGGAAATTATTTCAGAAAGGCATAGGCACAGGTATGAATTTAACAATAATTATAGAGAGATTTTCGCAACAGAAGGCATGATTTGCAGTGGTCTGACTATAGATAATGAATTGGTAGAGATAATAGAACTGAAAGACCATCCATGGTTTGTAGCAGTACAATTTCATCCTGAGTTTAAATCTAAACCGACAAGCCCACATCCTCTCTTTAGCGCATTTATTAAAGCTTCAATGAATGCTGGCAATAATATTTTGTAAAAAATTTCATCTCTTAGTGGAGGACTTATAATGGATGGTGATGGAGAGCTGAAACAGTCAGGTTCAGATTTAGATAAAGAGTTGAATGATACGCAAAAAAAAATTCCTGAAGCAAACTTCTCCTTATTTGTTTCAAGTCTTGTTACGCAGGCATTAATTAGCTTAGGAGAAGTAGAGAACCCTTTTCTCAAAACAAAAGCACAGAATCTTGATCAGGCTAAGTTTACGATCGACACATTACAGATAATTAAGGATAAGACCAGCGGAAACCTTACTGACGATGAAACAAAACTACTGGAGACTGCTCTCTATGATTTAAGAATGGGGTATGTTGAAAAATCCAAGTAATGTTAATTCTGGATTAATTCGATAAGGTGCTTCGCAAGCTCTATGTGACCTCTTTCTTCATTTCTGATGGTCTGCAAAATGTCGATAGCAGTCTCATCATCAAGTTTTTCTATACACTCATCATATGCAGTTTCTGCATCTATTTCAAATTGCAAAACTCTTTCAAATATATCAGAGAGCGCTTCCTTAGAATACATCTTTATCACTCTCCTGTACGTATTGTATTAGCTTCTCTACCATGTTTTTATGCCTTTGGGTATCATCTCTTAGCTTTGTTATTATGTCCTGTACCTTTTCCCTCTTGTCTTCGCTTAACCACTTGTAGTATTTAAGAGATTTTATAGTATAATCGTAGAATTGATTGTTTGCTTCCTCTTCACGATCGAGGGCATCATACAGACTGTCTATCAATGGTTTCTTTTTAATCATAAATTATACCTTTTCTCACTTAAAAAATACTATAACAGACTACCTTATTGTAAACAAGCTTTTAAAACTATGAATTATCCACTGTTTACCAGGAAAGATATTGACGGCTTCTTTGGCCTTGCCATTGACAATCTTGTACAGCTAATACTAATAGTAAGCCTCTGTAAGATGCTATGTGGCATGCCTGATGAGCTTGTTTTTGGAATAATACTTCCCGGCGCTGCAATCTCTATACTATTAGGAAACCTTTTTTATTCATGGCAGGCCAGAAGACTTGCAATCAACACCCAAAGAAACGATGTAACGGCATTACCATACGGAATCAATATGGTTAGCCTTTTTGCCTTTATCTTCTTCATAATGGCTCCGGTTTATAATGATACTAAGGATCCATACCTGGTGTGGAAGATTGGCATGATCGCGTGTTTCCTGAGTGGAATAATAGAGATGCTGGGAGCACTAATAGGAAGCTGGCTGAGACGTATCACCCCAAGAGCAGCCTTGCTCTCTACACTTGCAGGAATTGCGATCACATTTATCTCAATGGATTTTGCATTTAAGATTTTTGAGAAACCAATCATAGCCTTTTTTCCGCTTGCGTTCATACTTATCCAATATTTTTCGAAAGTAAGATTCCCTCTAGGGCTACCTGGAGGCTTGATTGCCGTTGGAGTTGGTACCGGGTTGGCATGGATTATGGGCTATATGGATGGTGGAAGCATTATGAACAAAGACGGATTATTCCACTTTTCACCGCCTCATTTTTGTGGTGGAAGTATGATTGAACTAATTCAAAGTAAATATATGCTTCAATATATTTCTATCATTGTTCCGATGGGGGTGTTTAATGTCGTGGGTTCATTACAAAACCTCGAAAGTGCTGAGGCTGCTGGCGACAAGTACGATACATTCCCATCACTGTTAACTAACGGAATTGGTTCTGTTATAGCTTCATTACTTGGCAGTTGTTTTCCAACGACAATATATATAGGCCATCCGGGTTGGAAGGCTATTGGCGCCAGAACCGGATATTCTATCATTAACGGTGTCTTCGTCGCCATCATCTGCTTGAGCGGATTTATCACTGTAATTCTTAAAGTGGTACCACTCGAAGCAGGAATAGGAATACTGCTGTGGATCGGAATAGTAATAGTAGCTCAGGCGTTTCAAGAGACTCCGAAGCATCATACTATGGCAGTTGCCATGGGACTCTTCCCTGCTATTGCGGCATGGGGGTCGTTGATGGTAGAGGGCACACTCAGGTCAGCTGGAACCACCCTCTTCATGATCGGCAAGGATGCATTTGCCAATAACCTGGCAATTCACGGTATGATATCACTTGAAAGGGGTTTCATCTTTACATCTATGATACTGGCTTCCATTTCCGTCTTTTTAATTGAAAAGAAATTTTTAATGGCGTGTATCTGGTCACTGGGAGCAGCATTTCTTTCTTTTGTCGGTATTATACACGCATATGAAGTAACGCCCAATGGCGTTGTTAGTGTGTTCGGATTCGGGGCAGCAAGTGAATTTGCCATAGGTTATTGTTCATTTGCCATATTGTTCATTTCCATACATTTTTATATGCATGGAAATAAAGGAAGATCAAATATTTAAATCCTCTAACTTCTATACCCACCCCAACTATTTTACAGGTATTATTTCAGCCCTTCGGTTCAAGGCGCGCCCCTTAGCCGTATCATTATCCGCAATTGGCTGTAAATAGCCAAGCCCTTTTGTTGTAATACGTGACGGCTCTATACCTTTACCAACCAGATAATTCTTAATTGCTTGAGCCCTCTTACTAGAAAGGTCTATATTGTATTTTGCTGATCCGATATCGTCAGTATGCCCTTCTATTCTTATATTCAATCCAGAATTATTTTTCAAAATATCTTCTATATTATCCAGGTTTGAATTGAACTGTGGCTTGACATTCCATTTTTTATAATCAAACTGCACACCTTTGACAACCCAGCATCCCCTATCATCAACAATAGCACCTACCGGAGTATCAGGACATTCATCTACATCATCAAATGTTCCGTCACCGTCACTATCTACCCGGGCAACTACCTTAGGACACCCGGATTCATCTACTTCAACTCCAATCGGAGTATCAGGACATTTATCAAGACTATCCGGAACACCATCTTTATCACTGTCAGCATCAGTTGTAAGGAATACTTGCTTTACAAAATCCACCATATCTTCGTGAGATGCAACTTCATCAACAGATACTGAAAAACCACAACCCATTTCTCCGGCAAGTTCTTCCATATACGATTTACCTTCAGGATTATTTCCAACCCAAACCGTATAAAAGCAAGTCCAGTTCCCATAATTATCATTTATATTTCTAACTTTCGCAAGCGGATCCCCTTCCAGATGCTCACCATCACTAATAAAGATAACAGCATTTGTACCTTCAATGGATCCAATAGTATCACAGGTTTCTCTAATGGCAAGGCCTGCAGGGCTGTTACCCTCAGCAAGAAAATTTATACTATTTAAGCTTTGTTCCAGGCCAGACCTGGAATAATTAGTTCTTCCATATATGGTCTCTGTCTGCTTCATCGGCACCTCAATTCCACGACCAAATG
>JASMMK010000063.1 GCA_030748215.1 Candidatus Scalindua sp. | reverse complement strand
TAAAAAGGCCGGCGATACGGTGCAGGTAGCGAATGAAGAGATAGAGAGAAGGGAGGAGTCTCAGGGAGGTGATATAAGTTCATTTATCATAGATTATCATGTTGAGGTGGAAGGGAGCTTCCCGGAAGAGGCTAAGGTCTTCACTCCTCCTGTTCTTTATGGAGAAGGCAAGAAAGTACAATTTCCATGGTTTTTTAAATTTCTCAAAAAACCGGCAACACTGAGACCGTGGCTCGAAGTAAGAATGCCAACTTTCAGCTTTCATGATAATGAGATTAAATCCATTGCAAGATATTTTGCGGAAACGGACAGTGCGCAATACCCTTTTGAGTTTTTTAGAGAGACCGACCGGGATTATATTGTAGCAAAGGAGGAGAAGATACCGGGTTATTTGATAAAGGCGAGGAGTTTATTTGAATCTAAGGACGTCAATTGCGGCTTGTGTCATGTTCGTGGAGATTCGACACCTGAAGGCGCCCCATCGGATTGGGCGCCTGACTTATCATTAGCTAGTACAAGATTAAAACCGAAATGGATAGAAAGATGGCTAATGGACCCACAGTTAATACAACCCGGCACAAAGATGCCAAGGTTTTTCAGAGAGGGCGTGTTTCAGGACATTTTCCCAGGGTCGCCGAAAGTACAGATTGAAGCGATCAAGGATCTGCTCATGAATTTCCCGGAAGAGATGACAAAGCAAAAAGAGAACAAAACATTATGAATGCACCAGCCTTCAAATATAAAGGAATATTATCATTTTTGTTAGCGATCTCTTTTATATTCTTTCTCTATGGAACTGATACTTTCGCGCAGGCAGTACAAAGGTTTCGTACTTATACCCACGAAGCTTCCGGAAAGTTACCGGAAACTGTTGACACAATTATTGCGGGAAAAGTGATTTATGAGAAAAAATGCTACTATTGCCACGGAATAAAGGGAGATGGTAACGGGTCTGTATCACCACGACTGGATCCTAAACCGAGAGATTTTACAACTAATGAATATAAAATACGTTCTACTCAACTGGGTGAACTTCCCACAGACGAGAATATTTTCAGGATTATTACCAGTGGGATTGAAGGTACGGCTATGCCTTCCTGGAAAACATTAAGTAAAGAGGAGAGGTGGCAGGTCATTGATTATATAAAGACTTTTAATAAGGGGTTTTTAAACAATAAGGGTGAAGAATTTGAAATAGCAAAGAGAATACCCGAAACATCTGAAACAATAAAAAAAGGAGAAAAGTTATTCAGGGAGGCTAAATGTTTTTTATGTCATGGTAATAAAGGACGGGGAGACGGCAAAATTACCGTGACAATGAACACAGAATGGAACATGCCGTATAAAGCGAGAGACCTGACGAAGAGATGGTTATATAAAGGCGGAAACAGCACCGGAGATATATATCGTACTATTTCAACCGGTTTTAATATGACGCCGATGGGCACTTATAAAGAGTACCTTTCAGATGAAGAGAGATGGCACCTTGCACATTATGTGAGGTCTATTTCACACGAAATGGAAAGCAAGGTAGTGATAGAATCAGCACTCATAGAAGGAGAGATACCTTTTTCTCCGGATGACAGTTTGTGGATAAACGCTGAATCGAGTGAAATACCGTTGGCCGGGCAGATACTCATAAAGCCCGGTCTGTGGAATCCTTCAATCGATTCGGTAATAATCAGATCTTTGTATAACAAAGATAACATAGCCTTCCTGCTTGAGTGGAACGACAGGACAAATAGACAGGAAAGAGCTTATACTGATGCCATAGCATTGGAGTTTCCTGTAAAGATACCGGAAGGAGCAAGGAAGCCTTCCTTTGCAATGGGCGATTCAGGAAAACAGGTTTATATATTGAGATGGGAAGCATACCAGTCGGATATGAAAAGCGCCCTTCCGGCATCCAAAGAAGAAGATACAGGACAGAAAAATACTAAAGAAAAAACAGGCAGAAATCAAATTGTTATAGCGGAATATAATGCCAGAGGGCATAAGGCACTTAAAAAACAGCCTGCAGAGAGTCAGATAACAAGGGGTATTGGACAATGGGAAAACGGGAGATGGAGGGTGTTAATAAAAAGACCTTTATTCAGTGCAGACAGGAATGACACATCGTTTGAAAAAGGAAAGCTTATTCCGCTTGCCCTGGCGGCATGGGATGGTTCTAACGGTGAATACGGAGGGCTGAAGTCTATTTCACCATGGTACTATATTACCCTGAAGACACCAACTCCATACACAGTTTATGGTTATATTGCGATAGCTGTTATTATTGGGGTTAGCGTAGAACTCTTCTTTATCGCCAGGTATCGCCGGAGTGTAACTGCCTGATTTGGAAAACAAGAGATGGCTGTTTTAAACATTCAAAAATTTTAGAGTAAAGGAGAAAAAATGATGTATAAAACCGTTTCTATTTTAATAATGTTACTTTTGACAATATGTACAAAATTATGCGCTGATACATTGAAGGTGGAAGATTTTGAAGAAAAGATTAGTGTAAAAATTCTTGAAATGAACGATGAGTATGTTAAGGCTCTCTTTCCGAAAAGGGTGATTGGATCAATAAATGTTCAGTCTAAACAGGACGACAAATATGCGGATACGGTTTTCATAAGGGTTAATGATAAGGAGAAGAGTATAATCTGTAAAGTAGGAAAAATAACAAAGAGCCCCGCAAGTGTAACCTTACGGATTCCCAGAGAGAAAGTCACGGCATTACAAATAGACTTTCCGGACAGTGAGCAGGATATGTACAGTGAACGGAGAGATGACTTTGGTCTACACAGGGAAGAGGGCAGGGGCGCTCCGGTTGACGCTGAAAAGTTAAAAGAGCAGATAAAAGATGAATTAATGTATGCGTTTGAGAGGCAGCATGAGAGAAATGAGTCTGAAATTGAAGAAAAAATTAAAGAGAATTTAACGCTCGAGTTTGAGCAGAAACAGCAGATAAAAGATGACATATTTGAAGCGGAGAACTATGGCAAGGTATCGGGCCGTATGCTGAACAGAGGCAAGACATTGCCGGGGTGTCAGGTAAAAATAACATTGTTAGAGAAATGGGGGTTTTTTGGTTCGCCTCGAGAAGGAGTTCATTTCGAAACTGTTACCGATGAAAATGGACACTACTCATTTGATAAAGTAACTCCGGGAGGATACAAGCTATACTGGAAACCGCCCCACGAAACATCCTGGATCAGGAGCGTAAAGATGGAACCTGACTTCTTTGTAGAGACGGGAGAAACCTGCAGTGTCTTTGACAGAGAGACAAATATAAGAACGATAAATTAAGCGTGTATCAATGACAGAATAATAATTTTTTAAAAAAATCAAAAAAACGGTTGACATCTTATGAGAAATGTATAGAATAGTTCAAATTGCGACTCAGTCTCAACAAATAGTGATTCCTGTTTTTGGTCCCGGGTCATATGCTGCGCTCAGTTTTTCCATGAGGATTAAAACAAAATCACTAATTTTTTGATACGGTATTGAGCCTGAGTCTCAGTAAAAACTGTAGTATTGAAGAGAGAAAACTATATTTTTTTAACTATATACTGAGAATGAGACTCAGTAAGGGCTTTTAATTATTTTAAGTGCCTTGAAAGGAGTATGTTATGAAGAAGTTTGCTATTATGTTCCTCTGCCTGTCAGCCCTGGCTATTAGTGCTTTATGCCCCGGCATATATGCACAAGGATCAAATGACAGCCTGGAATCAAAAGTCGAGAAGATGGAAAAGATGCTTAATGAGCTGAAGGGACAACTCAGAGAGCAGACAAAGGCCACTAATGAACTTAAGGCCATGAAGGCTGAGATAAGCAAAATTTCTGCACCTACTGCACCGGCTGATGACTTCTATTGGGCGAAAAAAGCCCAGGAACTTGAAAACAAGGGTCTTGCACCGGCATTTGGTAAACAGTACGGAAAGCCATTTTTGCGCAGGTTCGGCAGAAATACTTATATAGGTGGTTATATAGACCACGAACTCGAAATGGATGCCGGCAGTCAGACTAACAAGACGTTTGACCAGCACAGGCTCATACCATTTATCTACTCAGACGTCTCAGACAGGGTCAAGTTTGCCACTGAAATAGAGATTGAACACGGTGGTACTAATACGCAAGGAGGAGTTCAAAACAGTACCGGTAGTTTGAAGGTTGAGTTTGCAACAGTAGATTTTCTTATGGCTGACTGGCTTAATTACCGTGGAGGTTTAATTCTGGCTCCTCTTGGAAAATTTAACCTTATCCACGATTCACCGCTCCAGGACCTGACAGACAGGCCAATGGTAAGCACACATATCCTGCCAACAACTCTCGTTGAAGCAGGAATGGGTTTCTTTGGTACGTTTTATCCCTCTGAACTGTCAAAGCTTGACTACGAAATCTACCTGGTAAATGGTTTCCAGTCGGTACGGGGAAGCACAAGCGTATTGACAGCAGCTGATGCGGCCAGTGCCAGCGAAATCCAGGACTTTATCAAGGATTCCAGAGGTAGTAAACAGTCTGACAACAATACGAACTTTGCAGTACTTGGTCGTGTTGGATACAGCCCCTTTCTTGGCCTTGAGATAGGTGCCTCTGTTCACTCAGGATATATTGACGATTCTGACAGCAATAGAATGACAATAAAGGCCATTGACTGGACATATCAGAGAGGCGCATTTGAACTGGTTGGAGAATACGGTCATGCTTCTATAGAAAGAGAAGGCTTTATGGATGATGGCACACAGAAAAGCGACAGGATGGCAGGTGACATGTGGGGGGTTTACGCAGAGCCAAGATACCACTTCATGCCGCAGATCCTGAAGGATGCAGCGCCAACCTTCTTTACTGATAATTCTACATTCACAGCAGTTCTGCGCTTGGGATATATGGATATAAACCAGCCTACCAATGTGGCAAATGAGGGTGATATATTAAGGAGCAGGATCACACCCGGAATTAACTTCAGGTACACTGAAGACACAGTGTTCAAGCTTGAATACCAGTTTAATGACGAACACGGTAGACGCATAAACGCAGGAGATCCGAGAGGAACAAGCCAGAGTAACGACAGCTTAGTCTTCTCTGTTGCAACATATTTTTAATCTGAATTTTACATAAGCAAAGAGATATGACTGAGGTAGCAATAAAGTCCGTTTTGTTTAAAGTATCGGACAGAGGCTGATTAGATGCGTTATACACCTCCCCGTATAACGCATCGGCCTCAGTTATATAAATTGCGCAGCTACACGATACTTTTGATGATAGCGATATCGAATAGAAAGAACAGTCTCTTAACATAACAATAGATTATATTTTTTTAACCTTGTATTGAGACAGAGACTCAATTGCATAGGCTTTATAAATCAGCTTACAAAACAAAATTTAATTGAAAGAAAACCACAAACATGAAAAACATACTGATCATTGATGACAATGAAGAGATGCTTAATACTTTTAAACAGCTGTTATTGGATGAAGGCTATCGTGTCTCTACTGCAAATAATGGAGCCACAGGCATGATACTGTTTATGAGGCAAAGTTTTGACCTAGTAATAACGGACCTCAACATGCCGGAAATGAGCGGTTTTGGTGTAGTAAAAAGGATAAATAATATTATCAAAGTCCCTATTATATTGATGAGTTCTAACTATCTACCGGTTGAACCGGACGTTGCAAAGCTTATGGGTATAAACGCAGTAATTTCGAAGACAATTGGCGATCATGATTTTTGCGAATTAGTCAAATACTGCCTGGAAGATAAAGTATGTGAAAGTAAAGTCTTTTAAATGTGTTTGAGAATAAGACTCGCATGTAATTTGTAGATTATTGAAGGTTTCTATTAATTTCTGAATAAGGAGAAGG
>JASMMK010000062.1 GCA_030748215.1 Candidatus Scalindua sp. | reverse complement strand
TTTGTGATATGGTTGCACGCCCTATTTAATGTATAGGAATTTCAATGTTAAGATTCCTCAGTCGCTTCGCTCCCTCGAAATGACAAGTGGGCTGAAGTGTCCTTTCGAACGAAGTGAGAAATCTAAGTTCATAAATTCTATTGTCTCGAATTCTATTTAGACCTCCTTCATTAATTACAAATAAAAAATAATTCAAATACAAAATAATTGCCAGTTGTCAATCAGCGATCTTCCAAAATCCACCGCCTACAGGGAGGCGAGTTAATTTTTCCTGATTTTTAAAAATATTTTAATCTTTTATGTCCGACCTACATCCAAAATATTAATAACACAATCAGATTTTTGTATTACTTCGTTTTTTACACGTACTTTTCCCAACAATAAATTCTTTCACTAACTTTTCACCATAACAAACCTTCCTCAGCCAGGAGCAGGTATTAACATTAAAATCTTCCTGCGAAATTCTAAAAGATAATCGTGCATAGGGTGACCTTTCATTATGCGAATCAGCAAGCTACGAGACCTTTCTAATACACGAGCAGGTAAATTTATCAATGAAAACCGTATTGCCTTCATTCGTTTTGTTACCCATGATTTTCCAAGTACTAATGATTTCATTGCTGCATTCAGATTCAGAGCCAATATCATAATCCACCACCATGCCGCATTCTCTCCGAAATCATTAGATGGAACTCTTCCTCCCGCTAAATCTTTTTTCATTATGCTATGTGCTTCTTCACTCTTACCACATCTCTCGTGATGCCAGTTAATTAGTCTTTCCCCTTCCCAATCCATGTTCGTTACAATACCAAAAATCTTATACTTGATGCTTTGCATCTTCATTATAGGAAATGGTAGCTCTTGTTGCGATTCAATACCAGGCAAATCCTGCTGTCTTATCACTGTGCGTTTGGCTATATATCTATACTCTGGCCCACTTTTGCTGTGCCCTATAGCATTCGGAACAAAACAAACTTCTGCCCATTCTGTCCCGGTTTTTATCTTTACTCCATCGTATGCTTTGTGAAGAGGTTGCCAGTCTGATTCAGAAATCTCGGACACTGCCTTTTTAAATTCTTTGGTTACATCACACCCTATAGCAAACTCTATCTCACCAAATCGCTTATTCTCACCGCTTGCACAATATTTTAACAAGTTGTGTTGGTAACCTGCTGTGTCTGATCGGAGCATAACTTTTTCTACTCCTGAGGGCAGACAGTTTAATGCCTCCTGAAACACTCGCAACTGTTTATACCCAGCGGGAACATTGCCATCTCGAAACTCCGTGTGAACCACCAAGCCTTGCTCCGCCCACCAGGTGTTCAACGGCTGATAGGACTTAAATCCTTTATAACAATATACGGCTGATTCTTTGCTCGTCTCTACTAACGTAGCATCCATATCAAGCGTAGCCGTTGCACAAAGACTATTGGATTGTACAAAAGAAAGAAAATCTCGGTTTACTTTGCTAAAACTATCTAAATATTTATTGGACTCTGGGATAAATGCTTTGCCAAGCTGGCGAAGTTTTTCCTGTTCTGGATTGTGAAACGCTGCAAGGTAACGGAATACAGCAGAGGATGATGGTACTGTTCGACGCTTCTCTTTGCGCCAACGTCGCTCAAGCTCCCTTCGCTCTTTTCTTCTTAATCCATGCGTCTCTACTCTATGCAAAATACGACAAAACCCTGCATCTGATTCAAGTACCTTCAAATCTTCAACACTTTCTCCCCCTGCAAGATTGAGCAACAGCAGAGACGTTACAATCTGATTATCTGTCCACCCTTGAGATTCCCTGCGAACTCCTATATGTTCTCTTATCGATTTCCTCAGACCCATTACATGGGCTAAATCCATATATAGCGGTAAACCTCCAAGGGAGGTCATACCAGTTTTCTCTGTTGCCGCTTCATACTTGAATGGAAGTATTCCTTGTGTCATAATTGTTTCACCTCGTTGATGATAGTTTGTAATTGGATAATACATTCTATCAGCTTGCTACGGAAGGCTCAACGAGGTTTTTTGCTTTTTTGATGGCTAATTAAGGACAGTCCAGGATGAAGTTAAAAAAGCAGTTGCAGGGGCAACGGAAGGGATAGAAGGGAAATACCTTACATTTTTTCTTTGCGATGAAGAATATGGCCTGGAAATTTTAAAAGTCAGGGAAATCATCAGCATGATTGATATAACTCCTGTACCTCAAACACCTGATTATGTAAAAGGAGTGATCAATTTGAGGGGTAAGGTCATTCCTGTAGTTGATCTCCGGCTGAAATTTGGAATAGCGGAAAAAAAGTATACAAAAGAAACCTGTACTATAGTAGTGGATGTTCACGGTTTGCTGATGGGAATT
>JASMMK010000061.1 GCA_030748215.1 Candidatus Scalindua sp. | reverse complement strand
AGTTTCTTTACCTGGTGTGCTTATACTACCTCTTGCACCCCAGAATCGAATATACATCTTATCTGCTCTTGCCAACTGATTCCCCTTTCATGCAAAGGTATTTTAGAATAAAATTACCCGAATAAATCTTTTTCTATTATTGAACATAGAATATGCCCGATTGTTATATGGCATTCCTGAATACGTGCAGTATCTGTGGAAGGGATCTCAAGGCAGACATCAACGTTATCTTTGAGGCTTCCTCCACCTTTACCTGTGAAAGCAATAGTTGTTGCCCCCTTTTTCTTTGCTACAAGACCAGCATTTATGATACTCAAGGAGTTGCCACTAGTACTTAAACCAATAAGAACATCACCACCCTTAACAAATGCGTCTACCTGTCTTTCAAAACAGTGATCATATCCGAAATCATTGGCAATAGCAGTCAGCACAGATGTATCAGTTGTTAACGCAAGCGCCGGCAGCGGTTCCCTATTTTTTTTAAAACGGCCAACTAATTCTCCGGCAAGGTGTTGTGCATCTGCAGCGCTTCCACCATTTCCCATAAGATACAGCGAATGACCAGTTCTAAATGCTTCTACCAATATATTGGCAATTTGCGCAATTGAATCTACACTACTGGAAAGGAGTTCAGACTTTATACTAATACTTTCATTCAAGGATGATTCAATCTCTTTTTTCATCAGCACATTCTCACTTAATTTTGCCTTGCATTTCGTTTGAATAGCAAATCAATACATATTTCTCAAATGATAAATTCTCTAACGAGGATTACTATTTCGTTCAATTATCCTCGTAACGATATCTGTTGTCGACGAATCTTTTACAAAAGGAGCTAAAATCACTTTACCTCCATATGATTCAACGAATTCACGACCTACCACACCCTTCTCTTTCCAGTCTTCCCCTTTTACCAGGACGTCTGGTTTAAGCCTTTTTATAACCCTTTCAGGCGTTAATTCGTCAAAAAGAATTACATAGCTTACATCTTCTAACGCTGAAATCAATCTTGCTCTTTCATCCTCTGAAACAAAAGGCCTCTGTTCACCCTTTTGCTCTCTTACTGACCTGTCAGTATTTAGTCCAATTACCAGAACATCGCCCTGTTGTCTTGAAAATTTTAAATATTCTATATGGCCAATGTGGAGAATATCAAAGCATCCGTTAGTAAATACAATTCTCTCGTTATTCCCCCTGTGATTATTTAAAATCTCCTCCAACTCGTCCAAAACCTTAATTTTTGTATAAAGGGGATTTGCCCCTCCCATTAGTTCACTTAATATTTCACTCTTACTAACTGGCACGGCACCTATTTTACCAACCTCTATCCCAGAAGCAATGTTTGCAATCATTGCTGCATTTTCAAAACTGTTATTACTCCCCACCACAAATCCAAAAATACTCAAGACCATATCACCTGCACCACTGACATCGTAAACATCTTTAGGAACTGTTGGGATTAAATTGCTAGATCCGTCATTGCCGTATAAAAAAATTCCATCCTTATCAGCCGTGATAATAACATACTCAAATAAGGATTCCTCCAATAACTTTTTCCCCGCTGACTCCATGCTGCTGTCGTCAGTAATTTCAATCCCTGTTGCCAGCTTTGTTTCAAACCGGTTAGGCGTAATTGCAGTTGCACCCTTATATATTGTATAATCATCTGAAAGCCTTGGATCAACTATCACCGGCACTTTATTATCTTTGCCTAATTTAATTATTGTTTCCAGAATACGCTTAGACAAGACACCTTTATTCATATCAGATATCAATATTATGTCAACATGTTGAATCCTGTTTTCAATTTTTTTGATTATTTCATCCTGTATTTCATCTTCAATGTCATCGACCTTTTCATAATCAATTCTCAAAAGTTGTTGAATTCCCTTTCCCGCTGATTGAAGATGACCCATCATTCTTACCTTCACGGTTGTTGGTCTATCTGAAGCCTGTATAATTCCGTCTGTCTCAACTCCAATACTATTTAAATTATCCTGTAGACGTTTACCCTCTTCATCTTTACCAATTACCCCATAACAAAAAACCTTGGCCCCGACGTGTGCAAGGTTATTAGCCACGCTTCCTGCCCCACCCGGTCTAATTTCCTCAGAAGTCACTTTCAGCACTGGTATTGGAGCCTCTTGTGATATCCGTGTGACTTCACCCCATACATATTTATCAAGCATGAAATCTCCAATTAACAGGATATTTGGACTGATGCTATTTGATAAAATGTGAACGAGGTTGTGTGATGTTAGTTCCTTTTTTTCAGGCAATGATTAACTCCATTCATATTAATATCAGCCATAAAGAATAATAGTTATTTAATGTTTATCTCTAAACCTCATAAGCTGCAATGGTATTACGAAATTCACTTTGCGCCTCTGATTCGATTCTATCTACTCCTGAATCCTCACGACCATGGTGAGTAAGGGCAAGCCGATCGATCTTAGCTTCTATACACAAAGCTACTGCTTCCTCCCATGTACTATGCCCCCAGCCCTTACGTCCTCCATCCCCATCTGACCCTGAATACTCTTCTGGAGTATAATGTGCATCAAATATAACCAGTTTAGTACCCTTTAAAAAGTCAACTATTCTCTCATGTGATATATCAGTGTGTTCGTGGTCACTGATATATGCTACAGATTTATTTTCATAGGTTATTTTATATCCAAGAGAATTGTCAGGATGGTCTAATGCAATACCTTCTACGGTTACGTTTCCTATCTGGACATTCTCACCACTATTGATATTATTGAAATTCGTACTTGCAGACATATCTTGTAGTTGTATAGGGAAAAAAGGAGGATTCATTTGACTCCGCAATGCACTTTCAATATCTATATTTTTTTGTAATGTACTGTAAAGATAAATCTCGAACTCAGAATGAAATGCCGGTCTAAAAAAAGGATAACCTTGAATATGATCCCAATGAACATGGCTGAAGAAGATATAAAGACTCTTCTTATGGTTTTCTTCAGCAGTAATCCCAGCCATAATATCAAGGCCTAATGGCATAATGCCAGTTCTTGCATCAAGAATAATTGTCTTATCATCACAATTCACCTCAATACAGCTAGTGTTACCACCATACTTTGTGTTTTTCGGACCAAATATGGGTATACTTCCTCGTACTCCCCAGAACTTTACCTTCATACAAGCACCGCCGAATATTAATAACTATCAAGTTTATTTATAGTAAAAACACCAAGATTATCCAGCATTATTTGATAGGCTTAAATTATACAATAGATTACTATTAAATTTGTTATATTAGGATATTTAACAATTATTTGTCCCGTTTTTCAATAAGTGCTTTCAGGATATCAGTTTAACCCTCTAGAGTCAAATATAAATTGGGCCTATGCAGGCATTACCATGACTAAGAATTCTGCAAATTCGATAATATTAATAAAATTTTCAGTAAAAACAAGAGAAGTACATTTTCATATGTTTTTTATTGCAACAATGTATGTGCTCTGATATATTTAAACATTCGATAAATTCACGGCAGATAAACACTTATAGAACTATTTGAGTAATCTGTGTGTTTTAAATTTTAGAATTATTATAAATAATGGAGATAAGTACCAATGAGAAAAGCTATTCATCCCGAAATCATGGAGACAACTGTTACATGCGGTTGCGGAGAAACTTTTGTAACACGGTCAACAAAAAGTAGCATACATGTAGAAGTATGCTCTATGTGTCATCCTTTTTATACAGGAAAACAGAAATTTGTTGATAGTGCCGGAAGAGTTGAAAGATTCAAACAGAAATTCAAATGGAGTCAGGATTCAGCAAAAGGCGGTTCTGGTGATAAAGCTAAAAGCAGTAAAGCTGATTCCCAGGAGGCTGTTGCAGTAGAAGAAAAACCGGAGACCGGTAGTGCAGATTAACGACAAACTTTTAAAGAAGTTGAAAGAGATGTTTGAACGCAATAATGTACTGGAAAAACAGTTATCGGATCCTGAGGTTATTGCTGACAGCACCAGATATACATCTTATGTTAAAGAACACGGCAGGTTGTCCAAGTTCGTAGCTAAATATCAACAATTGGACGAAACACTCAAACAAAAAGAAGAAGCTAATATAATCATTTCTGAAAATAGTGGTGATAAAGATTTATACGAAATGGCCAGGGATGAACTGGGTAGCCTCGAAGAGAGAGAAATAGAGCTTTTTGAAGAGGTTAAAGGCTGTTTCTTTACGGAAGGTACTGATGCCACTAAAAGTGCAATAATGGAAATCCGTGCGGGAACAGGTGGTGATGAAGCTGCACTTTTTGCTGCCGACCTCTTTAAGATGTACTCAAAATATGCAGAAAAACAGAAGTGGAAAGTTGAAATGATGGACTCAAGCCTCACGGAAATAGGAGGTTTTAAGGAAGTAACCTTTTCCATTGAAGGACCGTCAGTTTATAGTAAGTTGTGCTTTGAAAGCGGTACTCACAGAGTACAGAGAGTCCCATCAACTGAAACAAGTGGAAGAATACATACCTCTGCAGCAACAGTCGCAGTCTTACCGGATGTAGAAGATGTAGATGTCAAAATAGACCCAAAAGATATAACAGTTGACACATTCCGTTCATCAGGACCTGGAGGGCAGAAAGTCAACAAAACCAGTTCCGCAATAAGAATTGTACATTTACCTACCGGTCTGGTTGTCAAGTGCATGGACGAAAAATCTCAGCACAGAAACCGTGCGAAAGCGATGCGAGTACTTCGAAGCCGTCTCTACACTTTCTACCAGGAACAGACTAAGAACGAACGAGATAAAACACGCCGTACTCAAATCGGCTCCGGCGATAGAAGTGAAAAGATCCGCACATACAACTTTCCTCAAAACAGGGTTACAGACCATAGGATAAATCTCAATCTATACAGCCTGGAAAAAATAATGCTTGGCGAAATAGACGATTTGATTGAGGCTATGACAGAATATGGAAAGCAGGAAAAGATGAAGGAATTAGCCGAAAGCCTTTAAATACATTTCCAACTGACATCATCGGTATGAATACAGATCTGAATATCCGGAAACTTTTCCTTCTCTTCATTATCCACAAACATGTCACTTACTCAGAACGAAAACACAATTCGTAATATTCTAAATTCGGCTATTACAATATTAAAAAAATCTGAAATTGAATTTCCTGAAATAAATGCTGATACACTCTTGGCATATGTCTTATCGTGCGACAAAACAAACCTATATACAAAACCTGACAATATTGTTGATAACACCGATGTCGCCAAGTACAACGAATTAATTCATAAAAGAGCCAGTCATGTCCCACTGCAATATATCACGCGAAGAGTAGAGTTTATGTCACTTGATTTTGTTGTAGATGAAAGAGTCTTAATTCCCAGGCCTGAAACTGAAATACTCGTAGAAACGGTTCTTAAGAAGACAGATAATAAACTGTACCATGATAGAGCAATAACAGTTATAGACATTGGAACTGGTTCAGGCAATATAGCTGTATCTTTGGCCAAGAATAGAAGCAATATTAAGATATACGCAAGCGACATTTCACAGGAAGCACTTACCGTTGCAAGTGAAAATATTCAAAGACATGATGTTGCTGACAAAATCCAACTTCTCCATGGAAATGTCTTCGATGCATTCAGTAGCAACGTTAAGAAGGGGCAAGTGGATTTTATCGTTTCAAATCCTCCTTACGTAAGCGAATCGGAATCTAGAAACTTGGAACCTGAACTGATAGATCACGAACCACTTCTTGCATTGGTTGGAGGTGAAGACGGATTATTCTTCTACAAACAAATAATTAAGGATGCAAGAAGCTGGATAAAGCCGGGCGGTTATCTGGTTATTGAAATAGGAGAAACACAGGCTGATTCTATTATAAAGCTCATGCAAAACGAATTGCATTATGATGAAATAGAAACAATCAAAGATCTGCAGGGAAATGAACGCATAATTTCTGCAAGAATAAATAATGCAAAGAAGAATTAATTATTTTATACTTCCAGTCTAGCAATGGATTTTCTGCATTTATTATTTAATTTCTTCGCTACATAATAAATCCATGCACTGTCTTTATCATCGCTGTTCACATTCAGCATATTACCTAGAGTATTATACATTTCGACAGTCTCAAAGCCCTTAGCTTTGAGTTGAGACACCTGATGTGTTTTGCTTATGTAATACGTAAGCATAGCATAATTATGTGCAATATCATTTATGATTGCATACTGCTCGTTAAACACCTGTTGGTTTTTATTCTTTAAGCGATTACGCATGGACTTAAAAAATCTAATTAAATATTCGGCCTGCTTACATGGAGTTCTTGATAACTCTATTTTCGGACAAGATATTGCATAGCGGTGATTTCTATTATGTGATGAAAAAACAAAAAGTCCATCCTGCTTCAGTACTCGACGTATCTCCTCAAGCCCTTTAAGCCTGTCATCATGGCTAATTGAATCGAGACCGTTGAATGAAAAAATTACACAATCAAATTCCTCATCTTTAAATTCGCTCATATCTCTCACATCACCATGTAAAAAGCGAACTCCTTCAAATCTTTTTCTGCATGATTCTATCATTTCCAGTGAGTAATCAATGCCAATATACCCGCTACTCAGATTTTTTAAGATTGCAGTTGTTCTGCCACTACCACATCCAATATCAAGTACATGTTTACCGGAAATATATTCCCTGTATTTCACAATAATCATTACCTCAGGATTCTGTAATCTCATATTGATATAACTTGAAACTACACTTTTGCTCTCATACTTTTTCTTATTCATAATATTACTTGATACTGCAACCTCTTTTTTCTGATGATAAGCTGATAGAAATGTTTATAATGCGAGAAAATAACGCGTAAGTTTTCATTTTCATCGAATTTATTATAGTATGATAAATCTACTATTTTCTCTTCAGGTTGTAAAGAAAGAATAATTTCATTAACGTACGAGAGACCCAACCTACTTTCAGTTAAAAATTAGTGTTTATTGATTCAAATTAGTTATAGAATACTATCATGAAAAGTGACAAGAAAAGAAATATATTTGCATGGTATATGTACGATTGGGCAAATTCTGCATTTGCTACCACCGTTATAGCAGCTCTTTTGCCCATATACTTTGCCACCGTTATTGTTCCTGAGAATGGGTGGGTTTTCAGGTTCGTTAATATAGAGATACCTACTAATGCTACCACACTATGGGCTTTTCTAGCTGGTGCTACTGCCCTATTTGTATTTATAACCGCTCCAATTCTTGGTGCTATTGCTGATATATCAGAATCAAAAAAGAAGTTTTTGATGACTTTCTGTTTTGGTGGAAGTCTTTTTACTATATTATTGTTTTTCAGTCAGAGTGGTGATGTATGGATGACGATAATCTTTTTCTTCCTTGCCAATACCTGCTTCATTAGTGCCAATATCTTCTATGATGCATTTCTCCCACATATTGCTTCTAAAAGCGAAATTGATCAGATTTCTGGTAGAGGTTATGCCTATGGATACCTAGGAGGAGGTCTGCAGTTCTTAATCTGCATAATTTTGATCCTTGCTCACAAACAGATCGGTATTGAAAAAACTATGGCGGTGAGGATTAGCTTATTATTCTCAGGAGTCTGGTGGGCTGGTTTCTCATTAATTACACTTCTTTTTCTGAAAGAACCTGAAAATGACAAAGCCTCATTTCAACAAAACAGAAGAAGTATAAATTCATTGGCTTATCTAAGAATAGGAGTATCACGAACCTGGAACACTATCTTGAAAGCCAAAGCACATCGTAATCTTCTTATATTTCTGATAGCCTTCATGTTCTATAATGATGGAATACATACTGTTATCAGGATGGCTACTATTTATGGAAAAGACGAACTAGGCCTCAAGAACGAAACTCTTATGGGTACTCTCTTATTGGTACAGTTTATCGGAATAGGAGGAGCGTTGTTATTCAGCAAAATATCCAGAACCTTTGGTACAAAGAGAATATTAATTTTCATTTTAATTCTCTGGCTGGGAATCTTGTGCTATGCATATCTTATAACCAGCGCTCTTGACTTCTGGATGCTGGGGATTGCTGTAGGTTTTGTCCTTGGTGGCTCTCAATCCATAAGCAGGTCTTATTATGGAGCAATGATACCCGCAGATGAGTCTGCTGAGTTTTTCGGATTTTACTCTGTTTTTGCAAAACTTTCGGCTATCTGGGGTCCTTTTGTATTCGGTATAATTCGTCAAATAACTGGCACATCCCGCCTTGCCATTTTATCACTTGTCGGTTTTTTTATTATAGGCATTGTACTCTTGTGCTTTGTGAGGGAGGATACTGCACCTCTCCAACTGGGTGGAGACGAAAGGGAGAGGAGCTAATTTAATGGTATAATTCATTCATATCTTAAAGATAATACGCTGTGCCCTAGTGCTGTCACCACGTCTTACATCTATTATCAATTCAGATCCTTTTCCCTGGAATTCATAAATTAATTTTCCGCCTTTTTCATCTGAATGAGTACTATATAATACTTTCCCCGATACAGCAGCACCATCCAGATTCGCAGCAATAACTCTCAAAGGCATACAGCACGCCGCCTGAAAAACCATATTATTGCCAAGCGCATAAAGACGTGTATAATGTGGTTTTCTTGAACCTCCCTTACCCATACTTGCTGGTTTGGAATTCTCTCCTGGCATAGTATCAATCAAATATTTTTCATCTGCTTCAATCCTGTCTTCTTGTTTCACAGGTTCTCCCAGGTCTATATTCGTAATTATCTCTACTGCATCTTCAAGATCCTGTTTTATCGACTCTGCTGAAGGTGTTTTTCCCTCGTTACTTCGACGGCTTTCAACCTTTGGAGCTTCTGGATTTACCAATGGCAAATTCTCATAAGACATATTTAGATCAACCTCTCTCTGCATATGTTATCCTCAACTAATAAATTACTGACTAGATTAATGTAGTTTTTATTAAACTGCATTAACTAATTTCTACCCTCAAATGTATTCTGTACAGTTTCAATCAGGGAATCGAGATCTAGTGGTTTTTCAAAAATTGTACAGATGTCCTTATTTTCAGTTTGATCAATTAGATTTTCAGTCTCCTTTTTGTTATCTGTGATGATAATGATATTTACATCAGGCCGAAAATCACGAATCTTCTGATATGCTTCAACACCATCTATGTCTTTCTGATTCGCATTTAGTATTATAAAATCAAAGTTTTTTTCACTTGCTCTTAGTACTGCTGATTCCTGGTTTCTATCAACTATCTCACGATATCCTTTCTCAGCAAACCTATCAAGTAAGTACGAGCAGAGCTCTTTGTCATCATCAGCTATCATAATAACTGCTCCACCAGGAAATGATTTCTTTATACTGCAAATAAGCCTTTCATTATTAACCGGCTTCTGAAAAGCACCAAATACACCATTTCTCAATGCTTCTCTGATACGGCTCTCTACAGCGAATGCAGTCATCAGAATAGTAGGAGTATCAGGAGAAATTTTCTTAAGCTTCTGAAATGTCTCAACACCGGGCATTCTGACATCCATCAATACCATATCAAATTCTTCCTCTTCAATCGTTTCCAGGGCCTTGAAGCCATCATGAACACCTTTCGCATCAAAACCTTCCATTTCCAAAAAGTCAATTATACCTTCACAATAATCTATGTTATCATCTACTACAAGAATCCTTCTGTTCGTCTTCACAATTCACCTCTATAATTTGCAATAATATAAAATTATATTTATTTAAAACTATTAATCTTCATGCCTTACAGCAATTTCACTTGTTATGCTGTCAGGTTTTCAGTACTATCATACGGAAAATGCAAAATGAAGGTTGCACCTTTGCCCTCTTCAGACGTAACATCTATTGTTCCTCCATGTTTTTCCATGATTATCTTGCATATTGTAAGCCCATAACCAAATCCTTTTACCTTTGTCCCAAAGAACGACTGAAAGATTTTATTAATGTTTTCAGCTTTAATACCTGGCCCGGAATCCTTTATTGAAATATTGACATTACCCTCTCCATCTTTAAATGCATTTATCGAGACAGTACCTTGGTTATCCATTGCATGTATTGCATTAGACAAAATGTTTCTTATTACTATAGAAATTTGTTTTTCATCAACATCTACGAATAACTCATTTTTAGTCATCACATTGATAAGGTGAACACTTTCTGGTATTTCTAATATATTGATGCCATTGCCTATAATTTCGCTTATATCCCATCTACTTTTGACAGGCGCTTCAAGTTTTGCAAGATCTTGCAAGCTTTGTATTGTATCAACCGTCTCTTTGACCTGCTTGATAATTCTATCAATTTGAGACCTGGTCTTTACATCCGCATCTTTGAGTTTTCTTTTAAGATTTAATGCAGAAATATCAATTGTGGCAAGCGGATTTCTTATTTCGTGAGCAATACTGCCTGACAACTTACCTAAAACAGCAAGACGTTCAGACGTAACAACCTGCTCCTCCATCTCTATTTGTTTAGTAATGTCACGCCAATTACTTATGATAATGCCCTGATCAGCGGCAGACTCCTGCTCAACAAGCGAAGCATTAACACTTAAATACTTAACTCCTTCAGTGGATGTCATGTTGAAATTAATATCATAACAGTGGCCCTCACGATAAACACTTTCCATCAATTTTGTCCACTTATCCACCGCTCCCTCATCAAGCTGTTGAAGCCATACAAACAGATTTGTCTCAATAACATCTCTCCAATGTTGATGGAATATTGAGCTGAACCTTCCATTAACTAATATAATATTCTGTGAAGCGTCTGTTACAACAATACCATTTGGAGTTGATCGTAATAGTCCTTCAAAAAACTTGACCGTCCTCTTAGTCGATTCTAATTCACTAACGTTTGGAGTTTTATTCATTGAGTTTATAATTATGCCTGTAATACTTTAGATATATTTACAGCACTGTATTTATATTCCGGCTGTTTAGAATGCAAATCATATACATGATTAGTAATAATGTTTGCCAGTCTTCCCTCACCGGCTTTCAACGCACTGCCGAAATGCATTGGCATAAAAAGAGTATTTTCCAGTATACTACCAGTAATCCGTAAAATACTCTTATTCCGATTAGCGAAGATTTTATTCTACTGCTTAAATAGCGTAATGGCAAGATTAATTCAAATAAGTAATAGCTGATCCTCCAAGTACTTACGATTTGATCATTTAGATATTTAAACTGTAGTAATGCATGATATTATCGATATATAACGTAATGTGATACTTATATTCAATCAAATGAATCAAATTTATTCGGTTCGCTATAGCGCATTATCTTTCTCATTGATTCGTCTTGTTAGTTTTAATTATAATAATTATGCATAGTCCAAATACTCACCAAAGCATGGCTTGCACATGAATTCTAATTTTAAATCGGTATTAAATATAAGTATGTATCCTCTCTTTTTGAACGATCTATAATTGATTTATTTGAAACAAGTATGACTGTAGAGATCAAAAATATACAGGGTCAACTGCCTGCATTTTGGGATAGAAATGTTATATTCTTCGCAAATACGCAATCAATTTTTTATAATAACATAGGTGGATTAAACAGCCTTAAACAGCTGATTAAAGGTGTTGATACTTATGGAGGTAGGCTCATACCGATTATCAATATCCTATTCAAAAGAGACAATAATCTGCTGGTACTTGAAAAACTCCCTGACCAAACACTGTTACGGTATTTCGAAGAAGACCTTAATTTGAGTCTTCCAAATATTTCTATCCTGTCACATTCAGTATATGACACTCTTCTTATTCAAAAAGACAAGTTTATTCATGATGAAATAAATCTGACACTAACTAAGATCCATCAGCATAATGCAACATGGGTTGACGGATTTGTAAGCGATAACACACTTATGAATCTTGCAAAGGCTCTCAATAAACCTACTATTAGTACTCTGGAAGGCAGTAAAAATGGAAATAATAAGTTTATGCTTCATAACACTCTTTCTGAAAAAGGGTTTCCTGTGTTTGATACGTTGCCAGCATCTTCACCTGATGATGTGCCCTCTTGTATTGCCACACTCCGTAAGAAAGGATATAGTAAGGCAGTCGTCAAGGCTCAAATCGGGGCTTCCGGCATTGGCATAACGAGTCTAGCAACTGCCTCTGGAAGCTCATCCTCAATCCCTGAACATTTTTTCTTTGAAGGTCCGTGTATGGTACAAGGATGGCTTGATGAAACAGTAAAAAACATACGTCAACTGGGATCACCAAGTATCCAGATGTTTTTAGATGATAATACATTATCACTTTATGACATTACTGAGCAGATTCTCAATGTGAATTGTGTTCACGAGGGAAATCTTTCTCCACCATCTTATTTTAACAAGGGAGACTGTGTTTACGAGGAACTGTTTCGCCAGGCAGCTACAGCCGGCCCATGGCTCTACGAACTTGGGTACAGGGGTACGGCAAGTGTAGATTTTCTAGTTGTAGAACGCGGTGGAGGCATCGAAGTCAGAGTTTGTGAAATTAATGCACGGATTACGGGTGCAACGTATCCATCAGTAATAGCGAGGTATTTTCTTCCACATGATGCATGGTTAATGAGAAATATACGGTTTGCCAAGCCACTCAAAGATACAAGTTTGCTGAAGCTACTTGATCAGGAAGATTACCTTTTTCATCCCGGCATGCAGACAGGAGTTTTACCAATAAACTTTAATCTGGATGAAGACGGTAATGTTCAGAAAGGCCAATTTTTATGCCTTGGCAAAGATCTTGATGATTGCAAAGCAATATTGAAAGAGATAGAAACTATGCTTCCGTTAAGCTGGCATTATGACAGGGATTGATAAAATATTTTAAATTTTCAATTATTGGCCAGGTGAACAATCATGACTAAATTTCCAACAGATTTACAAAAAAGGCTCGTGTCTCTGACAAGGGACTTAATCCTAATCCCCAGCGATGAGTCTCGACCGGATGATATCGAGCGCTGTTTTTCATTTATAATCAACCATTTAGAATCACTGGATTCTGTCGTTATAAAAAAACACTGTCATCGTGGTGTTACGTCTTTTGTTGTACTTCCAAAAAACATGGATCATCCCAAAGTTCTTCTTTGTGGCCATCTCGATGTTATAACGCATCCTGATTCTCATAGCTATCGTTCACATATTGCTGATGGCAAAATAATTGGTCCGGGATCAGGCGATATGAAGGGGCCTCTGGCAATTCTTCTAGAGATTTTTATGAATTTACACACGAAGCATGATAACCTTCATCTCGGACTTGCAATTACATCGGATGAAGAACGTGGAGGAGATTCAGGTATGCGTTTCCTTTTTAATGAAATAGGTCTCAGGTGTGAGGTCGCATTAGTACCGGATGGAGGCTCTCTAAATGAAATAACTATTGAAGAGAAAGGGATACTTCATTTGGCAATCAAATGTAACGGACACTCTGCACACGCAGCTCGTCCGTGGCTGGGAATCAATCCCCTCGAAAGGCTTGTAGATGCTGTCTATCGTCTTAGAGAGGACTTTGAAACATTAAGCAAGGATAAAGACCATTGGCACCCGACCTGCACATTCACAACTATTAAAACACCTAACCAAACTGTCAACTGTATACCATCAGAAGCAGAAGGGACTGTAGACGTACGTTTTCCCGCCCCTTACACAACAGAGCAAATTTTAGACAAAATCTGCAATTTACTAGGAAACGAAATCGACACTCATACGATAATGAGCGCAGAGCCAACGCAGTTTACTCCCGATCCTCTCTACCTTTCAGTTTCGGAGGAAATAACAGGTAAACCTACCATACAAAAGAAGGAAGATGGTGGAAGTGACGCACGCTTTATCGGACAGCATAATATTCCTGTAATCGTTTCAAGACCGATTGTAGGAGAATTGCACTCTCTTGATGAGTGGATAGATATCAACTCTATGGAGACGTTTTATCTCATCTATGAGCTTTATTTAAAACGAAAATTGCTTTAAGATGATTAAAATATTGAAGTCTCAATCAAGACCTTTGGAAACGAGCCATCTTTCTGCTTCGAGTGCTGCCATACAACCGGTACCCGCAGCAGTAATTGCCTGCTTGTAATGAGGATCCATAACATCGCCGGCAGCAAACACCCCCACCACACTTGTTGCAGTTCGCCATGACTGACGAGTACCGATAAACCCTTTATCATCTAATTCCAGGCTATCGCCAAGAAATGAGGTATTCGGAGTATGACCAATTGCAACAAACAGCCCTCCACACTCCATGTCTGTTTCATCATTATTAATCGTGTCTTGCAGTCGTATTCCTGAAATTATTTTATCACCAAATACATCTATGATTACAGAGTTCCATTTGAATTCTATCTTTGGATTCGACTTGGCGCGCTCCTGCATTATGGGGCTTGCCCTGAGTTCATCACGACGATGCACCATGATCACCTTGCTTGCAAACTTAGTCAAATAAAGTGCTTCTTCAATAGCAGAATCTCCTCCTCCGACAACAACCAACACTTTATCCCTATATCCTGGAAGTCCACCATCGCATATCGCACATGCACTCACACCTCCTCCAGTTTTTGCAAGTCGCTGCTCATTCGGTAAGTTCAGCCAGTTTGCCCTTGCACCTGTGGCAATAATAACGCTCAATGCCTCTATATCGGTACCTTCAGAACTCTTTAACTTAAAAGGATGTGAACTGAAATTAACAGATTCAATATCTTCTGTAAGTACTCGAGTATCAAATCTTTGGGATTGCTGCTTAAATAGAGCCATCATCTCAGCCCCCTGTACACCAGAAGGAAATCCCGGGAAATTCTCTACCTCAGTTGTATACATAAGCTGACCGCCCGGTACCATTATGTTTGAAGGTTCTCCCTCATAAACAACTGGATCCAGATTGGCCCTTGCCGCATAGATGGCTGCAGTCCATCCTGCCGGACCGGAACCAATGATTACTATCCTCTCTGCCATAGCGAATCTCCAAAAAAAAAGGGTATCTGATCCAGTCAACGATATCATGGCTAAGACACCTCTATATTAAAATTGAAAATTTTATCATGCATATCTTTTAAAAGCAAATGCAGATCATATAAAATTAATCACATAATCTTATTCACATTAATATCATCTCTCTAAATGATCACGTAATTGATTTATAAGTAGAATCTCCATAAGGGTTTTGCTATAGTAAAAATCACAAATATCGGCAATATACTCTGCTTTTTGATTGATATGAATATATTAATTTTCGAACTTTTAGAATATAAACTTGTAATTAATAAAACAGTAAATTCTACTATCATTTATACTCCTGAAGATGACTGAAAACCGTTTACGATTAACAAATAATTCAAAAATTGCCATAATCGGAGGTGGTCCGGCAGGGAGTTTTTTTGCAAGTGATGCAATACGAGAAGCAAAAAGACTCGGTATCGATATTAAGATAACAATCTTCAACAGCAAGGATTTTAGTCAGAGGGGCCCCATTGGATGTAATATGAGCGCTGCAGTCATTGCCGGCACTTTACATGCAAAACTTACCAGAGACGGTATTATTTTGCCGGAAAGTATTATTCGGCAGGAAATCAAAGGATATTATTTTCATACTGAAGAACATGGAATCGAGTTGTACAAGCCAGATCAGACAAGCAAAAGTAGTATTATGGCTGTATACCGTGGCAATGGCCCTCTTTACAGTACTCACACAAAAAGTCATAGTTTTGATGATTTCTTGTTACAACATGTCATCAAGCAGGGAGTAACCGTAATCTCAGAGTCGGTAATAGAGATAAATTTACCATCCAACCGTAATGACCCTGTTACCGTAATTTACGGTAAAGGTGGTCAGCACAATTCAATGGAAGCTGATTTAGTAGTGGGTGCATTTGGTATAAATTCCAATATGGCGAGTAAAATTGAGCATTTGGGTTTTGGTTACACACCTCCAAAAACCATAAGGACATGCCAAATGGAGATACCTTTAGATCCTGCATTTATAAAGAGCTCTTTTCAGGACAACATACAGGTATTCGCACTTGGAATTGAGCCATTCAGGTTTGCATCGATGGTTCCAAAAGACAATTATGTTACAGTAAGTCTCGTAGGTTCAAGAGATTTGACAAGTAATGATCTTATTGATTTTTTAAATCATCCGACTGTTCGTAAGAATTTACCTCATAATTGGGAAATGCCTGAAAAATTCTGTATGTGTCTGCCTAAAATTGTACTTTTACATGCAAAGAACCCATTCACTGACAGACTTGTTCTTGTAGGTGATACGAGTATATCAAGGATTTTTAAGAATGGCCTGGAATCTGCCTATATAACATCACAGTTGGCTGTTCGGGCTTCATTTGAATACGGTATCTCCAAAGAAAACTTCGCCAGACATTATTATAAACCGGCCAGAAAATTGCTTGCTATGGACAATAAACTTGGAGCTGTAATACTGGCGATCAGCGACTTTGTCACCAGACAGAATTGGCTGGTGAAAGCACGACTGTCCTACGTTGAGGACAAAAGGGGTTCCTGGATTGCAAACCATCTCAACGCACTTCTTTGGAATATGGTCACAGGAGATGCTCCTTATCATACAATATTGATACAGGCGTTGAATCCACTTTTCCAAATGAAATTAATACCGGTTACACTAAAAGCATTGGTTACAGACATCATTAAACGTTTATTTAGCCAAAATTACTCAAAATAGCATACATACAATTATTAAAATGAAAATAACTCGAATAATGATTGTCGAAGATGAAATTGTGACTGCCAGGTCTTTAGAGATGAGTCTGAAGAAGTTGGGGTATCATGTAACTGCAATAGTAGCATCCGGAGAACAAGCTATTCATAAGATAGAAGAGGGAGACTGTCCTGATCTCGTTCTTATGGATATTTTATTACAAGGCGAACTGAATGGAATTGAAACAGCTAAAATATTGAGCGCCAGATTTAATCTTACGGTGATATACCTGAAATCTCATGATGATAAAGCAGTTTTTGAAAAAGCAAAAATGACAAATCCTTATGGCTACCTGACTAAGCCTTTCAAGACAGATGATTTACAAAAAGTTGTTGAGCTTGGTACCAACAGACTAAAAACAGATGCAGATAGACTAATTCTTGTTACAGAGTTAAAGAATGAGATTGTTGAGCGGCATCGTATTGAGAAAAAGTTGGAAATGCGCGTTCGCCAACAGGATGCCATTGCACTTCTTGGCCACAACGCACTGTTACATATTGATCCGATAGAGCATATGGATGAGGTTGTGAAGAAAGTTGCTGAAACGCTGGATAATGAATTTTGCAAAGTCCTCAAACTTTTACCTGACGGAATGAATATGCTGCTTCTGTCCGGTGTTGGTTGGATGATGGTCTAGTTGGACATGCTGTGGTTGATAGCAGATTGGATTCACAATCTGGTTTTACACTGCATTCAAGCAAGCCTATGATCGTTTACGACCTCAACACTGAAACACGATTTTCAGGTCCTGATCTTTTACACAAGCATAAAGTAATAAGTGGGATGAGTATTGTTATTCCTGGCGAGACCGGTCCCTGGGGAGTATTGGGCACTCATTCAACACAACACAAGGTCTTTAGCAAGGATGATGTCAACTTTCTCCATTCTGCTGCTAATCTTATAGCTAGTGCGCTAGCACGTAAAACAGCTGAAGATACAATAAATGTATCTGAAGAAAAATACCGCAAACTAATCGAAACAGCCCAGGATGCAATAGTTTGTGACGAAAATGGAAAGATCACTATATGGAATAAATCGGCCGAGAAAATATTCGGATATTCAACAAGTGAAATAATAGGAAAGCCAGTATCAACGATTATTCCTGAAAGGCATAATGAAGAACATCTGAAAGGAGCGAAGAAATTTCTAGAATCTGACAGGGCCAGTATTATGAATAGGATAGTAGAAATTTCAGGAAAGAGAAAAGATGGAAATGAGTTTCCAATAGAAATGTCTCTCTCTTATCAAGCAGCGAATGATGGGCATTATTCATTGACAGCAATAATTCGAGATATTACAAACCAGAAGAAAGCAAAAGCACAGTTGATTGAAAAATCTAAAGCGGTAGAAAAAATTAATAATGAATTAAAAGATTTTGTCTATACTGTTTCACATGATTTAAAGGAACCATTGTTTTCAATTAATGGTTATGTTGCTCGATTGTACGAAACCTACCATGATGTATACGATGAAAAAGGGAGAAGATTCTCAAACAGAATAAAGGCAAACATAGAAATTATGTCAAATAGAATTCAAGAAATTCTAGAAGTCGCAAAGGTTGGTGACATGCCCCCGTTCTTTGTACCACCTTTAAAGTTAGAGTTCAGGATAATACAGACAGTTGTAACGTAGTGGAAACTGTCTGTACCGCTTCAATTGTCTCTGGAGCAGGTGGCAAGTATCCAAGAGCACTATGAGGCC
>JASMMK010000060.1 GCA_030748215.1 Candidatus Scalindua sp. | reverse complement strand
CTACTTCTGCAACTCGAAGCTTATGGATTATTTCTTCAGACTTGTATCGCTTTTGTGACATGTTTTCCCCCTTTCTTAATCCAATTATATAGCTTTATACTAACTTTACAACTGGATCAGTTTTTGGGGAGCAGGTCAGCTTTGCAGAAATAGAAAAATTTGTAGACACGCCGGTTAAGAGGTATTCGAGTGGCATGTATATGCGATTGGTCTTTGCTGTAGCCGCCCATCTGGAACCAGAGATATTGCTGGTGGATGAGGTCCTGGCTGTGGGAGATGCCGCCTTGAGGATCAGGAACGTTTTCAAAAGGGAGCGTGTTAATTCCCCAATATTTTTCGTACAAGCGACTATCTCCTAGTTTATTTTAACTTAATATTTTGCTCAATTGCTATTAATTTGACCAAGTTCGGCTGCAAGTTGCAGATATCGGAGTTTAACCGGCTACTATCATTATTGTTACGATGAAAGCAAGCTTGTTAACTCGGACAAAGCCTTAATCCCTTACAACTGCACAGAAAACGATATACCCCATGGTATAGTCTCCCCAAAATATCATGGCAATTTAATCATAAATAGAATATCTTGTCAAACTATTTAATCAGTAAGCCCTTCATTCTATTATAGATACCAAAATTGAAATTATTAACAAAGGACAATAGAATTTTAAAAAATGTTACTGTTCAACTCTGGAAAAAATAACAGTTAATTTTGGATTTGACGTTTTTGCAAAGGGTTGTTATTATCCAAAAGTAGCGGTATCTTAACAAGTTATGGCGTTTAAACCTCGAAAAATGGAGAAGATCGTTGATTAAAGTTGGAATAATCGGAGCAACAGCATACACAAGTCTAGAGATAATAAAAATATTACTGCGTCATCCTGATGTGGAAATATCGTATCTTGGTACCAGAAGAGAAGGTGATTTCAAAATTTCTGACATTTTTCCCGCTTTAGAAAATACGTTGGATATGCATTGTTCTCAGATGGTTCTGGATGATTTACCAAAGGACATGGATATCGTTTTTGTTGCACTTCCTCCTGTAATAGCAATGCAGTATGTTCCAGTGTTCCTGAATGCGGGAATAAGAGTAGTAGATCTAAGTGCTGATTATAGATTTCAGGAAAAAGCTATATATGAAAAATGGTACGATACGAACCATACTGATCCATCAAATCTGGAAAAAGCAGTCTATGGCCTTCCGGAAATATTCAGAGAAAAGATTAAGAAAACGAATTTAGTTGCGAATCCGGGATGCTATCCTACCTCTGCAATTATTGGCCTAGCTCCTTTAATTTCAAGTGGTTACGTTCGCACTGATGATATAATCATTGATGCCAAATCCGGGATTTCCGGAAAAGGACGTGAACCTAAAGAGGGGACCCATTATTGTGAATGTAATGAGAATATTGAGGCATATAATGTGGGTGAACACCGACATATGCCTGAGATTGAAAATATACTTTCTCTGATTGGAAAAACAGAGGCGAAGGTTTATTTCACGCCACATTTGATTCCAATGAACAGAGGCATTCTGTGTACTACGTATGCGAAAACTAAAAAGAAAGGCTCTCGTGAAGAGATCATAGCACTGTATAACGATTTTTATTCAAAAGAGCCCTTTGTCAGAGTCAAAAAAGATGACAAACTCCCGAAAACGAAAGACGTTGCTAATACAAATTTTTGTGAGGTAGCAATCAAGGTAGTTGACGAACGTGTTATAATCTTATCGAGCATAGACAATTTGCTAAAAGGGGCTGCCGGACAGGCAGTTCAAAACATGAATATAATGTACGGTTTTAACGAAACATCGGGACTTTTGTTTTAGAGGTAATACTTAATGGATTCAAATGTAAAAGTGAGATTTCCTCCCAGCCCTACCGGTTTTCTGCATATTGGAGGAGCGAGAACCGCTCTTTATAACTGGCTTTTTGCCAGACACAATAACGGAAAAATGGTCTTGAGGATTGAAGATACTGACAGGCAGCGTTCTACCGAAGAGGCAACTCAGGCGATTCTGGATAGTATGGAGTGGCTGGGTTTAGACTGGGATGAGGGTCCATACCATCAGAGCGAAAGGCTTGAAATATACAACGAACACGTAGAAAAATTGTTGAAGGATGGCAAGGCTTTTCATGTAGATGATCCTGAAAAAGGGAGGGCCGTACGTTTTAAAATTACAGACGAGCTTACTGGTTTTGATGATATAGTTCATGGAAACATAAAGTCAGACACTTCTCTTCTAGAAGATTTTGTTATACGGAAAGCAGACGGCTTTCCTGCATACAATTTTGCATGTGTTGTTGATGACGGAGTAATGGGAATAACACACATTATCCGGGGAGATGATCATCTATCGAATACGCCAAGGCAGATTGCCATTTACAAAGCATTGGGTTTTGACCTGCCAAAGTTTGCACATATTCCAATGATTCTGGGAGAGGATGGTTCCCGCATGAGTAAGCGTCACGGTGCAACGTCTGTAACAGATTATCGAACAAAAGGTTACTTGCCAGACGCTATAGTTAACTTCATAGCGCTTCTTGGATGGTCGCCAGGGCACGATCAGGAACTATTAACCAGGCAGGAAATGATAGAGAAGTTTACACTGAAACGAGTTAATAAAACCAGTTCGCAATTTGATTTTACTAAGCTTGACTGGATGAACAGCAAATATATTCAAGATCTGCCGGTTGGAGACCTTGTCAGTGAATTACAGCCATACATAAAAGATGCAAATTTGGAGAGTGATGTGGTTTCAGATGAATGGTTACACAAGTTGGTAGAGTTGTATAAGGAGAGGTTTAGAACATTGCCAGAGTTTGTAACTCTAACGACACCATTCTTTTCTGATGAAATTGAGTATGAAGATGCTGCGGTACAAAAACATCTGAAAAAAGGTAATCCAGCTTTAATAAAGGACGCTTACGAAAAGTTGAAGGAAGTCAAAGATTTCTCGTCAATTGAAGAATTGGAAAGTTGTTTGCGGTCAATTACAACAGAACACAATATTGGGTTTGGTAAATTGGCCCAACCGATAAGAGTTGCTCTGATAGGAAAAAGTGCAAGCGCGGGAATCTTTGAAACTTTAGAACTCTTAGGTAAAGACAAGACCCTTAATAGGCTGGAACACACAATAAATACTTTTTTATCAGACTAATACTGGATTTTCCAGAAAACGAATGTAAAATTTAAATGACTATTAGAGTATTCATTGCAATAGAAATTGATAGTGAAATAAAAAACAAACTATCTGAGTACTTGAACAAGTTAAAGAGGACGGGTGCTGATGTTAAATGGGTTTCCCCTGAGAATATCCACTTAACAATGAAATTTATTGGACATATAGAGAAGGAAGCCCTTATCGATTTAAATAAAGTTATTAACGATGCGGTTTCCAGTATAGAACCATTCAGTATTAATATTGGAGATATTGGGTCATTTCCAAGTCTTAATAAACCACGTGTGGTTTTTGTCTGTGTGCAGGAACGGGGCAATAACCTTCTCAATATCTATGAAAGGCTTGACAAAGGAGTTGAATCGCTTGGTATAAAAAAAGAATCAAAAAAATATGTTGGGCATATTACACTTGGCAGAGTCAAATCACAGAGGAACATATCCAGGCTAAAAAATGCTTTAAATTCTGGAGCAGAATGTTACTTTGGCTGCGAAAAGGTAACTTCTATATCGTTAATACAAAGCAGATTAACTCCAACAGGTCCACTTTATACGAGATTAAACAATTTTATATTAAACTAAAATGAAAAAAGTAAAAATTAAATATTCACCGAGGCATAACTGGGTTGAGTTAAAAAGGAAAGTAGTAACAATTGGGATGACTGATTATCTTATCGACGAACTTGGAGATCTCATAGACCTTTGTTTGCCAAAGGTTGGAGAAGAGGTTATTGATGGTATCTCTTACGGTGAGGTCGAGTCTATGAGTACTCTTCATGATTTAATAGCTCCACTAAATGGTGCTATTGTAAAGGTAAACTCAGATTTGGCTACCAGTTTAAAAGTTTTGCAGAAAGATCCTTATGGAGACGGTTGGTTCATTAAAGTTAGGTTGCCAGAGGACTATGACCTTGATTTTCTTATGGATGAAGATGAATACGAAGAGTATACAAAAAGTATAAAGAAGAAAGCAAAAGAAGCGGGAAAGAAAAAGAAAAAAGTAGAGGCGAAAAAAGAGGTTGAGAAAAAGGCAGTGAAAAAGGTAGCGAAGAAGACAGTAAAGAAAGTAGCGAAGAAAGCCGTAAAAAAAGCAGTGAAGAAGGCAGTAAAGAAAGTAGTGAAGAAAGCTGTAAAAAAGAAGTCAACGGCTAAAAGCAAGAAACGATAAGAGAACGGGAGATGTTATCTTCTAATGCCATTAATAAAGACATTAGACTTACAATAATATAAAGTGAATGCCCCAAACAGGATTGATAATAAACATTGGAATTTAAAAGATATATTTAAGGTTTTTGTTCTTTATCTGCTTTTGATGTTGGCAGGGATACCTGTTTTTATAAAAGGATTTAAACAGGTTTTTGGTTTAGACTTAGTAGAAACATTCGGGCAGAATACGATTCTCCTTAGTTTGTCACTGGTTGTAAATATAGTAACATGCATTTATATTTTTAATATCGTTCGGACAGGTTATGGTTTGCCGGTAGCATCATTAGGCTTAACTGTCCATAACTGGAAAAGCGATGTTAAGACCGGCCTGAAACATTATCTGATAGTTCTTCCTGTCATAATTGCATCTGGCTTTATAGTAGATTCCGTATTGAGAGCTTTTGGTATAGAACCGGAACAGCAAGATATTATTAGCAATCTTCTGAGTGAGGACTCTTTAGGGGTTCTTGCTTTTATGGTCTTTTTCGGGATGTTAGCTGCACCGATTATAGAGGAACTCATTTTTAGAGGATTCCTGCAGTCTGCTGTGAGAATCACTTGCAGCAGGTTGCAAACTATTCTTATTAGCGGATTTGTTTTTGCGTTGATACACTGGAACGCCCATGTATTCTTACAGATTTTTGTTTTAGGTCTCATGTTAGCATATTTATTTGAGAAAACCGGATCGTTAGTTGCCCCAATAACTGTCCATATTTGTCATAACACTGTTACATTAGCTTTTTTAATTTCTTACAAACATATATTAAAAAGTCATGTTTAAGAGCATTGAAGAACAACTTAAAATTATTAAGCGTGGAGTTTTAGAAATTGTTCGCGAAGAGGAACTTGTTGAGAAACTTAAGAAATCAACAAATACTCAAACGCCATTACGGGTTAAATTAGGACTTGACCCTACCGCACCAGATATACATATTGGAAATGCAATTCCAATTCATAAGCTGCGTAATTTTCAGGAACTTGGCCATACGGCAGTTCTCATCATTGGAGATTATACGGCAATGGTTGGTGATCCGTCCGGTGTGAATAAGACCAGGCCTCAGCTTACTCAAGAAGACATAGACAATAATGCGAAAACATATCTGGATCAGATAGGAAAAATACTGGATATTGAGAAAACTGAAATTCGCTACAATAGCGAGTGGTTTAAAGAGATGAAATTTACTGATGTAATTACACTTACCTCTAAGATGACAGTGGCTAGAATGATGGAAAGAGACGATTTTTCTAAGAGATATTCCTCAGGAGTGCCCATCAGTCTTCACGAATTTATTTATCCATTAATGCAGGGATACGATTCTATAATGGTAAAAAGTGATATAGAGATAGGTGGCACAGATCAGATATTCAGCCTTCTTGTCGGTCGTGATCTTCAAAGAGATGCAAAAATGGAACCTCAGACAGCACTCACCACTCCATTACTGGAAGGAATTGATGGGAATAAAAAGATGAGTAAAAGCCTGGGTAACTATATCGGTATATATGAAGAACCAAAAGAAGTATTTGGTAAGACAATGAGGATAAGTGATGACCTTATGCGTAAATATTTTGAGCTGGCAACTGACATGGCTATGGAAGAGATTGAAAGTACATTAGATGGACATCCACGCGAGGCAAAGATCGTCTTGGGAAAAGCTATTGTAAGCCGGTATTACGATAATGAGGCTGCAGGGAAAGCAGCAGAGGAATTTGACAGGATTTTTAAAGAACATAAAATTCCTGACGATATTCCTCAGATAGCACTCCCTTCTAATGAAAACGGAAATCACGAAATATGGATAGTAAAGTTATTGGTGGATCATGGCTTTGCGTCCACCAATGGAGAGGCGAGAAGATTGATTACTCAAGGAGGAGTAAGTATTGATAATAAAAAGTATACAGACCCGGCGCAAGAAATAAGCTTGCAGGATGATATGGTACTGAAGGTAGGAAAACGACGTTTTGCGAAAATTGTTATAAGCCAATCTGGCTGAGCCAGGTTGCTAAACACATTTAGAGGCGAACATTCAATCAAAGTTAATAAGTGTGAATTAGTGAAATTAGTGTCTATTAATATCTTTTGATCACCACATTCTTTCTCAATTTCTTTATATACTCCTTTTTTACCTTAACAAATTTTTCTCTAAAAAGCGTATTGCGGATTTCTTCCTGTACTTTCACAAAGGACAATGTGGTAGCCTGAACAATCTCTTCTATCTTAAAAATGTGGTAGCCTAACGATGATTCTATCACGTGGCTTAGTTCGCCTTTCTTCAAATGAGAAATGGCAGCAACCAGATCTTTTCTAAAGCCCTTTACCTCGCCAAATCCCCACAAACCTCCTCTGCCGGCATGCGGTCCACGTGAGTATTCTTTTGCCAAAGCCTCGAAGTCTTCGTCATTTTTCAATCTGTTTAATAGATCTTCTGCTATTTTTTTTGCCTCTTCATCTGAATCATAACTTGAACGCTTTATCAATATATGTCTGAAGCTTGTACTGCCTTTCATTGAAAATTCATCAATGTGATTCTGATAATAGCGTTTAATTGCTTTTGGTGTAACTACTATTTTTCTATAAACATTCGCACGCATAATTTCTTCGATTAATAGATCTTTCCTTAGTTCGGTTCTTTTCTTAAGAGGGTTGAATCCCTGTTTATTGGCCAATTCATAATATTTGTAGACAGAGCCTACTTGGTCAACGGCACCTTTCTCGAATTCATCAACACTTTTTTCAATCTGTTCTTCCAGCTCAGGAGTCTCAATCAAAAGTTTCTCTGCTTCCTGTACAAGTATTTTTCTATCAATTAATTCGTCAAGGGCATTCTCAATTATCTCTTGTTTTTTTGATTCCAGTCCTGCTTTGGAGTATTTTTGTGCGGCAATTCTGAATGCTTCATAAGCTCGCATTTGGATGTCAAGCTCTGTAATTATTTCACCGTTAACTATAACACGAACGGCATTTAAATTTTCAGCGCTTATCTGATGCACGTAAAACAGTTGCATAACAAAAAAGGCCAGACATAATTTTAGAATTTTCAAGAGTTATTTCCTCCTGCACTGTTAATTGTAGGTTAATAGTAAGGCATAGTATACAATCATGTAGATGGACTGTCATCTATCATCTTCAGATAGTTTTTCTACCAAATTACTCAATTTATTTTGAAATTAACAAGTTTTTCACAAAACCTGCCGTATCATAAGGTGACATCCTCTTTCGAGGTAGTGTAAGATGCAGTTCATTGCTTGCAACCACCTTTACCATTTTTTTTGCATTTTTAAAGAGTGTTTCTGCTTTTTGTAGGTTTTCTACTTGAAGCAAAAGAGTACCGTCTACTCGTATTAGCGAAAGGATATGAGAAGCTTGTGCAGCTACTCTTATTTCGCATTCTATTAACAGGTTTTTAACATATTCAGGTATTGGGCCGAATCTATCAGCAAGCTCTTTTTCCATCTCCTCGATTTCGTGTGTAGAGGATAGACGGTTAATCTTCCTGTATATTTCTATTTTCAATTTCATATCAGGGATATAGTTGTCCGGTAGGTATGATTCCAGGTTTAAGTTTATGTGGATATCATTGTAGTCCTGAACCGGCTCATTTTTAGCCTTACGAATCACAATTTCAAGTAGTCTGCAAAACATTTCGTAGCCGACCGCGGCAATATGTCCATGTTGTTCTATGCCTAGAATATTTCCTGTTCCCCGAATTTCAAGATCTCGCATTGCAATTTTAAAGCCCGCTCCAAGTTCAGAAAAATCAATAATTGCCTTTAATCTTTTTTCAGCTTCCGGTGTAACCGGCCTGTTTCTTGGCAATAAGAGATAGGCATAAGCACGGTGCTTATAGCGCCCAACCCTGCCACGCAACTGATGCAAATCGGCTAAACCAAAAATATCAGCTTCGTTGATAAATATTGTATTTACATTTGGAATGTCGAGGCCGGATTCTATTATTGTCGTAGATACAAGGATATCTGATTTTCCATTAATAAAATCTGACGTTTTCTCCTCCAGGACTCCTTCCGGCATTTGCCCATGAGCGACAGTAATGCTTGCTTCCGGGACTATCTTCCCGATGGTTTCTGCAATACGATTTATATTTCTTACACGATTGTGTACAAAATACACTTGCCCATCACGATTCAATTCATGGAGGATAGCGTTTCTTATTACCTCAGAATCAAAACGCAATAAATTTGTTTGTATTGATTGTCTGTCCTGTGGTGCCGTATTCAAAGACGAAATATCTCTTATGCCCAGAAGGGATAGATGCAACGTGCGTGGGATTGGAGTTGCCGTTAACGTGAGGACATCAACCGATTCTCTCAGCTTCTTCAGCTTCTCCTTATGTGCTACGCCAAATCTTTGTTCCTCATCTATAACTATCAATCCGACATCCTTGAAGGTAACATCTTTTTGGACCAATCTGTGCGTTCCGATTACAATGTCTACATTTCCCTCCTTTAAATCCTCCAGTATTTCCTTTTGCTCTTTTCGGGTTTTAAATCTGCTTAATACTTCAATATTAACGGGATAGTCTGCCATTCTGTCAACAAATGTCCTGTAATGCTGCTGAGCCAGTAAAGTTGTCGGTACCAGGACGGCTACCTGTTTTCCATACATTACGGTTTTAAATGCTGCTCTTATCGCAATCTCTGTTTTTCCATATCCCACATCTCCACAGATGAGTCTGTCCATCGGTTTTGATGATTCCATGTCACTCTTAATATCGCTGACAACCTGTAGCTGATCTGCTGTCTCCTGATAAATAAATTCCGACTCAAACTTTCTCTGCCATTCAGAATCTTTCGGGTAGGCAATGCCCTGTTTTGCTTCTCTGATTGCCTGCATGGAAATGAGTTCGGTTGCCATGTCCTGAACGGCTGCTGTTGCTATCTGTTTTTTTCTTTCCCATGTTCGATTGCCCAATTTACTTAACTTTGGCTTACGCTCAGAGCCGGATATGTATTTCTGCACTAACTCAATCTTTGTTGCAGGCACATAGACCTTTGCTCCTTCGTCGAACTCAAGTGTAAGGAATTCACCGCAACTACCTGACTCACTGTCACTATTAAGTATTTGCATTCCCAGAAACCTTGCTATGCCGTGACTCGCATGTACTACCAGGTCTCCCACGGCTAAATCAAGAAAAGAATCAATTGCCTTTGACGGAATTAGGCTCTTTGGCTCTCTTCTCAGCCGGTATCGGCGGAATATTTCATGATGTGTAAGAAACGCGGTTGAGATATCCTCAAATAAAAAACCGTGGTTGAGATGCCCGATTTGATACTCTACACGATCGGAAGGAGAACGTTTATCTGCAATCTTCTTTGATCTTTTTGGTTTTGTCTTGCGTGAGGCTGGTTGCGAATTAATGTCTGGTGACAGAAGTTCGTTCAGCCTCTGCTCTTCAGCCTGATTACTACAGAATATTATGGTGTTTTTGTAAGAGGTTTTTATCTCTCCGATCTTTTGAATTGAGTTATCGACATCGTGGTCAAAATAATCCAGGGCCTTTATGTTAAATGAGAATGTATTTTCACGTTTAAGTGTTAACCGGGAAAGATATATCCTCCTTAAATCTTTGCATGATTCTAAGATACGAGTGAATGAGAAAATTTTGTCGTAAGATTGCAAGTTGTCGGTTATGTGCTCCGCCTTACTTTCTATATTTTCAAATTCCTTAAAGATGATCCAGGACTCTTTTGGTATGTAATCAATAAGAGAACTGAACTTGCTTCTCTTCCTGCCAGACTTTTTTGACGGAGATATCTTGGTTTCTGACTGAGCAGACACATTTATCTGCTCAGTCTGTCCACCAAGTATTTTACACTCATTTACTTTCTTTGCTGACAGTTGTGTCTCTATGTTAAACATACGGATAGAGTCAATTTCATCCCCAAAGAACTCAATGCGATAAGGCATTTTACCTGTCCTATTACCTGTCGAGACATCGTTATTCTGCTCGTATTCGTTCAGGGAAGAGAATGGAAAGATATCGATAATTCCTCCTCTCAGGCTGAACTCTCCGGGCAGTTCAACTATACCCGCTCGCTCAAAACCACCTTTAATCAACCATTCTACAATAAACTCCTGTTCGCACTCCTGCCCGATCTTGATTGTGAGTATATTCTTTTCTATTGCTTCCGGCGGTGGAACATGTTGTAAGAGCGACTGGATCGGGGCAATGATAATCTTGCAGGTAGATTTGCAATTACCTGATAACAGCTTATACATAACATTAATTTGCTGAACATAGGTGTTAGTATCAGGAAGTGATTCAACAGAGATTGCATCATCTGATACAGGGAAAAATAGAGGGCTTTCATGAAGAAAAACATTTAGATCCTCAACGGCCTCTTCCGCCTCCTCTATACCGGAGGTTACAAAGAGTATCTCGCCTTTTCTGGGAAGGTCCTTGTCGCTTGCCAGGCCGGCAATCAGAAAAGCAGCCGAAGAGCCCCATAATCCCTGAACATGACAATCCTTTCCGGATATCAGGTTGCCAGCTATCTGTTGATACTTTTCGTCTTTATGAATAAGCTTAAGCATGTTCTTCACAAAGAAATTATACTTCCCTTTTTGTAGCCGGGCAAGAGTTTATGCTCAGGTGAATGTAAAAGGATTATGCTTTTTTTGGTGGGTGAACTTCCACTATATAGTTTGTTTGCGGAAATCTAATCTTTTCAATCAATAGTAATTTGTGAAGTTAATGATAAAGTCACCTTGCAAGGTGACCTCATTTCCTCTAGAATGGGATAAATGTAAATACTGAAATAATTCTGTGCTTCTTGATTATTACAACGAAAATAATGTTTAAAGGATCAATATGAAGTCTTCAAAATATATAGCGGCAGGTATATCTGGAGTAGCATTGATTTGGATTTTGTCCGGTATTTTTTTCTCTGGAGCTGGAGGAAATGGCAAAGGGCCTGTGGCGGGAGCAGGCTCGACCACAAAAGTTGCAGAAGTTCGTGTCAGGGATATTGTGGCACAGCCGTATGCAAATGATATTGTTGTAACAGGACGCACTAATGCATCGCGCACCGTTGAAATTAAGGCCAAAACCAAAGGACAGCTTCAGGTGCTTCTGAAAGAGAAAGGTGCTCGTGTCGAAGAACATGAGATTATCGCAAGAATTGAATTGAGTGACCGGGAAGCCAAAGTAATAGAAGCAAAGCAGAGATTTACACAAAGACAGATTGAATATGATGCGGCCAAATCATTGGAAGACGAGGGATTCAATTCAAAGGCCACATTAACACGATCCCTTGCTGATCTGGAAACGGCACGTGCCGAATTGACAAAGGCTGTAATCGCGCAGGAAAACACAGAAATAAAAGCGCCTTTTAAAGGATTGATTTACGATCAGATAATTGAAGTAGGTGATTATGTTTCGATTGGTGACACAATGTATACGATTGTAGATATGGACCCGATTGAACTGGTAGTATTTATTTCAGAGCGCAATATTTCTAATATCAGGCTGGGGCAGGAAGCTTCTGCAGGATTTTATAACGGTGATACTGTTACGGGCAACGTAAGCTATATTGCTCCTGTCGCAGACCCAACTACAAGAACATTCCGTGTAGAAATTTCGACTCCTAATCCTGATTATTTAATTAAGGATGGCCTGACGGCAAAAGTCAGGATTTCTACAGAAAGAAAAACGGCGCACAAAATCTCACCCTCTGTTCTGTCTCTGAATGACGTGGGTCAGATCGGAGTAAAGATTGTGGACACTCAGAACAAAGTGTGATTTGTTCCTGTAACGATTTTATCAGACACTTCTGATTATATGTGGATTCTCGGGCTTCCGGATAGCATTAGATTAATTACGGTGGGGCAGGACTTTGTGTCCCACGGCCAGACTGTCCAGCCGGTAGTGGCTGATGGAGATGGCCTGTTATGATTAATGCGTCTATTCGCCACAGCCGTACTGTCATTTCAATATTGATTTTGCTGCTTGTTGTCGGAACGTATGCTTATATCGATATAGCTAAAGAGTCTTCACCGGATATTGACATCCCGCAAATTTATATCTCCATGTCTCTGGAAGGAATTTCTCCTGACGATTCCGAAAGATTGCTACTGCGCCCTATGGAGCAGGAACTGTCAACTATTGAAGGCGTAAAGGAGATGAAATCCACTGCTTATCAGGGTGGGGGATTTGTTCTGCTGGAATTTCAGGCAGGGTTCAATAAGGACAAAGCCCTGGATGATGTACAGAAGGCCGTGGATCAGGCCAGGCCTGAATTGCCGGACGATGTTGAAGAACCAAGCGTTACAGAGGTAAATTTCAGCCTGTTTCCGGTTCTGGTCGTTACGCTTTCGGGTAACATGCCGGAACGTGCATTGTTGAAGCTGGCACAGAGTCTACAGGATAGAATAGAGGCAATTCCTTCCGTGCTGGATGTAAATATCGCAGGTGACAGAGAAGAGCTTGTTGAGATCATCATAAAACCGGAGTTGCTTGAGAGCTATGCATTAAATGGTAACGACATCATGAATTTGTTTGAGGTGTCCAATCGTCTTGTTGCTGCAGGTAATCTGGATACAGGTGCCGGACGTTTTGCAATCAAGGTGCCGGGCCTTTTCGAAACCGTGCATGATGTCTTGAATATGCCGTTGCGTGTGGATGACGATTCTGTCATCAAGGTCCGTGATATTGCGGAAATTCGCCGAACCTACAAAGATCCTGAAAGTATTGCGCGTCTACTCGGGGAGCGGGCAATCGCGCTTGAAGTGGTTAAACGTTCGGGAGAAAACATTATAGACACGGTAAAGGCAGTGCGAAAGATCGTCGCGGAGGAGGGTGCGCATTGGCCACAGGGTGTCGAAGTCTCTTTTACGCAGGACGAGTCGGAGACAATCAAAACAATGCTGCTTGATTTGCAGAATAATGTGATCAGCGCAATTATTCTGGTGATGATAGTGGTCATCTTTGCACTAGGAGTTCGTACTGCAACACTTGTCGGAATTGCTATTCCATGCGCTTTTTTAACAGGTATTTTCGTTATCTATGCGATGGGCCTGACAGTAAATATCGTTGTACTCTTTTCCCTCACCCTTTCAATTGGAATGCTAGTCGATGGTGCCATTGTCGTTACGGAATACGCAGACAGGAAACTGTCGGAAGGGATCGCGAGGGACAAGGCTTACGGTGAAGCGGCCAGACGAATGGCATGGCCAATCATATCTTCAACGGCAACTACATTGGCGGCGTTCGCACCGCTACTGTTCTGGCCGGGTATTGTTGGAGAGTTCATGAAATATATGCCGATCACTCTGATTGCGGTCCTGGCTTCATCTATGCTCATGGCGCTTATCTTTGTTCCGACACTGGGGGCTTTGTATGGCAAGCCCGGCGCCGCCAGTGACCCGAAGATGATGCAGATGTTGACTGCATCGGAAGATGGAGATCTCAAAACAATTACAGGTTTCACCGGATGGTATCTTTCTGTGTTGGAAGTTGCGTTGAAACGCCCCGGACGGATACTCCTTCTGGCTCTGGCGTTGCTGATTGGTGTTCAGTCTGCTTACATGAAGTTTGGAAAGGGTGTTGAATTTTTTCCAAATATCGAACCTGATTTTGCGTCTGTCCTGATCCGTGCAAGAGGAAATCTGTCTATTTACGAACAGGATAAATTGGTCAAAGAGGTGGAAGATCTGATCCTAGAAGTTGATGGCATAGAAACCATGTACTCGCGAATTGGGACATCAAAACAGAAAGGTTCAGATCTGGCAGAGGACGTAATTGGACAAATACAGATTGAGTTTACTGATTGGGATACACGCAAATCGGCAAATGCAATTTTAAATGAAATCAGAGAAAAAACGAGTAGTCTGGCCGGGATTTCTGTCGAGACCCGTGAGCAGGAAGAGGGCCCAGTTGCGGGCAAAGCCGTAGAAATTCAAATTTCCTCTCGCTTTCCGGATAAGCTGGAACCTGCAACGGTGCAGGTACTGGACATCCTGGAGGAGCTGGGTGATTTCCGGGATATTGAAGATACAAGGCCGCTTCCCGGAATCGAATGGGAGCTGGAAGTTGACAGGGCACAGGCTGCAAAATTCGGGATGGACATCACTATCATCGGCTATTACATTCGCATGATAACAAACGGTTTGAAGGTAGCTGAATACCGGCCGGATGACAGTGATGATGAAATAGATATTGTAATTCGTCACGGCATTGGACAGCGGACACTGGACCAACTGGACCGCGTTCGTATTGAGGGACCTGGCGGATCAGTTCCGATTAACAGCTTTGTTAATCGTTCTGCACAGCCTGCCGTAGGTGTGATCTATCGCTCTGGTCAAAGGCGAATTGTGACTGTAAAGGCAGATTTGCCACCTGAAATAAATATTAATGCAAAGGTTGAACAGATAAAAGGATGGTTGGGCAATAATCTCGATAAACTTGATCCGGAAGTAGAAATCACATTTAAAGGGCAGGACGAGGACCAGCGCAATTCACAATCTTTTTTGACTAAAGCTTTTATCGTTGCCCTGCTTTTGATGGCAATAATTCTGGTCACTCAGTTTAACAGTTTCTACAGTGCCTTCTTGATTCTGTCGGCTGTAATCATGTCAACAATTGGAGTGATGATAGGCTTGATGGTAACCGGTCAACCATTCGGCATTGTTATGACCGGCGTTGGAGTAATCGCCCTGGCCGGAATTATCGTGAATAACAATATCGTGCTGATTGATACGTTTGATCATTTGCGTCGCCAATATGGCGATAGCATGAATATTCGCGAGATTATCCTGCGCACCGGAGCACAGCGTCTCCGACCAGTTTTGCTGACAACGATTACGACGGTTATCGGACTTATGCCTATGGTCCTGCAGATGAATATTGATTTTATATCGAGTAAAACCAGTTTTGGAGCACCCTCGACACAATGGTGGGTACAACTCTCAACAGCAATTGTTTTCGGTCTCAGTTTTTCAACAGTCTTGACGCTTGTTGTTACTCCCTCTGCCCTGATGTGGCGAGAAAATATTGCTTCGAGCAAAAATAGACTCAAAAAACATTTGTGGAGATTCAAATCAAAAGAAAATCCCTCGCTTCACTCAGAATGACAAAATCAGATGATTTCATACTGTCTCCTCATTTTTTCTTGACTTTAATGATATGTATATTTATCATTCCATCAAATCACATCTAAATTGCATAAGTATTTATCCACAGCATTATGCGGATAAATCTCTAATATAGTTTATTTTTACTTTAAATGTAAAATACATGAACTGTCTTACCAGAGATACATTCTCAAATAAATAGTGTCCATGTTTTGCCGGATTGTATAACGTAATCTCTCAATAAAGATTTATGATCAAGGAGAAGACCCCATATCTTTGATCTTGTCATATACTGTATTAGATCGGCATTCATGAATCTTAAGTTTCAGATTAATCTAACCTGAAAGGAGAATATTGTGAGTAGAACCCAAGAGGAGGTACGAATTGCACTGTTTGGGCCCAGTTCTTCGGGCAAAACATCCTTGCTTGCAAGTTATTACGGCAATCAACAAAAAACCGGCTTTGAGGAAAGGCATGGTTATCATCTAACGGTTGAAGATACATCGGCAGGCAATAGGCTGTTATCAAGATACTATAAAATGGAGGAAGGGGATTTCCCACTCGGCACAGATACTTTTGAGGAATACTGTTTTGGCTTCAAGGTGCATGAACTAACTGATCCCAGCTTTAAAATAGTATGGTATGACTACCCCGGTGGTTGGTGGGAAAACACCCCTAAAGATGAAAGCGAAGCAGTGGCTCGCAGAGAGACATTTCGTAATTTACTTCAAAGTCACGCCGGTATCCTGCTTATAGATGGTGAGCAATATAATAAGCGCGGAACAGCCTACGTGCATTATATTTTTGATCAGTTTAAAAACGAGATCAGGCAAATTAAGGATTGTCTGGCAGGTGAGGGCAAGCCAATAGATGCTTTTCCAAAACAGTGGGTTATTGCTATATCAAAAGCGGATATCCTTCCGGATAATATTACCGCAGAAGATATTTGTAATAAAATTGTTGCTGATACCAATGACCAGTTAGAAGGCCTTAAAAAAGCTGTTGATTCGGAAGACTTTGGCTGTCAATTTATGCTGATTTCATCTGCAAAGGGTGAAGGGAAGAAGGTTATAAACAGCCATCAATACATTGGTCTTCAGCTAATAGCCCCGGTTGTGTTATTGGGCATTTTAACTGAGTGTGCACAAAAGATAAGCAGAAAACAAGTTTATGGCCCTTTTGCGGGAATATTCCGAAAACTGCAGGGCTTAATGGGCTCTATAGATAAAATTGATAACTTTCTTCCAAAGAAATATCAATTAGTATCACATTTGATTAAGTCCATGCATATTCATGAGGGGCTTGATAAAGGAGAAGACTTTTTCCGGGAAAAAATGACTAAGGCTGTGCAAAAGGGGGAGAAAACAGACGCTGCTGTCGCGGCAATGAAATTAGAATTAATCAGTAGTGCGGCTCAGCATGCATTTTATCGAAAGCAAAGTGATGATCAAGACAATGCAAACCCATAATGCCAACGTGAAAATCAAATTAAATCATCTGCTCTGGAGGTCCAGAAGTAGGGACCAGGATTATCAATTCATAACTTCTCCTGAGTCTCCTTCCATTGATGGATGGTTCCCGGTCTTTAACGAAGTATTTTCTAATTGTGAGCCAGGCAGGGATCCAAAGAATATTATAGGAAAACTTGTTGTGCCGGGTGATGATCATCAATCTGAATTTTTTCAGTTCATTGCAAGTTACTTCATAGACGATAATTATTTAGATTCCAGCGGAAGGCCTATAAAGCAATATTTAATCTGGTTCCACCAGGGCTACGATATTTCAGAAATAAATAAACTGTTGGCAGACAACTGGGGTAGAGATTTCATCTCTTCTTCCAAGGAAATATATTCTTCTTTTTATGACTCATCAGATAATTCTAAATTAGTCCAAGAGAAGTACATTGTTGTTAAGAGATCTAGTGTTGATTTGCAAAAATTAGATTTCGAAGATATAGGGGAAATAAAATACGGATTTCCTGCAATCGATCTTATTTCTACCCAACCTTTATACAACAAAATAATAGTGATAATAAAGAAGCTATTCGAGAAGGTAGTGCGTTCATAAGAGAAAAACACTTACATCCTCAGACATTACAATCCTGTTGTTTATCACCGCCGTAGCGCCTGTTGGCAGGCAGGTGTTCTAGGCACTTATTTAATCTTTTAGTTCACCGCAATCACTAATGGTGACTTGCTTCGATGGCTCACCCATCCGTGATCCCAGCGCCTCAACCTTTCTGACTACATCCATGCCATCGGTCACCTTGCCAAAGACTACATGTTTGGAGTCAAGCCAGGGTGTAATGGCTGTGGTGATAAAAAATTGTGAACCGTTTGTGTTGGGGCCCGCATTTGCCATTGACAAAAGCCCCGGTTCGGTGTGCTTGAGTGTGAAGTTTTCATCGTCGAATTTTGATCCGTAGATTGACTTTCCGCCTGTTCCGTTATGATTCGTAAAATCGCCACCCTGGATCATGAAATCTGGAATGATTCTATGAAACGTGCTTTCCTTGTACCCGTATCCTTTTTCTCCTGTGCACAAAGCACGAAAATTTTCTACTGTAATTGGTGCAACATCCGCGTGCAACTCAATCACTATCCGTCCCAGTGCTTCACCATCTGTTTCAATGTCAAGAAAGACGTTTACCGGTTCCATAATTAATCTCCTTTTTCTTTAATGTTAATAAAACACCCAATTCCCATTTTTTTAAGAAATATTGCTACTATTTCATTCCTTTCTTTGACTATTCTTTATACCATCCATAGTTATAAAATTAAATGTAATTCTTGAACTCTTAGTAGTAAGTAGGCGAATGGAATAAAAGCAGGCTTGACCTTTTTGTATAAATCTTTACAATGCGCTGATATGGTAGATTATAAGAGAAGTAACTATCTGTATTTTTTCACACATATATAGAACTCGGCTATAATCTTTTTAAGGGAATACTCAATGAAAAGAAAACTGTCACTATTTGCATGTATAGCGATATTTATTTCGTTACAAACCGGTTGTTTTCAATTAAAGAGTTTGGACTTAAAGGGTTTGGATCTTATGAGAATGGATGAATTTCAATCTCAAGTCCAGTCTCAAGAGCTTCAAACTGAGGGATATGTGCAAAAGGTTGACAGCTTTATTATAGTACTGGATTCATCATCGTCTATGGGTACCATTTACGAGGATGAGGTTGCCGAACGATATTCCCGGTTTATGATTGCCAAAGATATTGTTAGTCGAATGAATAATACTATTCCTGAGATGGAGATCCAGGGAACACTTCAGAGATTTGGCTATGGTTTTGCCGCGAAGGGAAAACTGACAGAGGCCGTATACGGGCCGACTGCATATTCCAGATCTGATTTGGAATATGCTTTACAAAGTATTATAACTCCAGGGGGGCACAGTCCTGCCGGGCTTGCCATTGGAGAAACAAGTAAAATTTTGGGTTCTACTGAAGGTAAAAGTGCTGTAATTGTCGTAAGTGATGGTGAAAAGTTGAATGATGACCCTCTCATGAAAGTTAAAACCCTGAAAAATCAATTCGGAGACAGAACGTGTCTTTATACGATTTGGGTGGGAAGTAAGACGGAAAGTAAGGAATTTATGGATAAAATCGCTTCAGAAATGGGATGCGGTTTTTCTGTAACAGCTGATGACGTTGCAACAAGCGAAGGTATGGAGAATTTTGTAAGAAAAGTGTTCCTTGCAAAGGACAGTGATGGAGATGGTGTCCCGGATGAAGAAGATGAATGTCCGGGTACTCCTCCCGGAATTGAAGTTGATGCTGTAGGGTGTGCCGGAGACAGTGATGGTGATGGTGTTACTGATGATATTGACGTATGTATGAATACTCCGAAAGGGGCTATTGTCGATGACCGGGGTTGCTGGGTCGTCAAAGGAGTGAAGTTTGATTATAAAAAGTGGGATGTAAAACCTCAGTTTAATTCAAATCTGGACAATATTATCGATATTTTGAAAAATACTCCTGATCTGAATATAAGGGTAGAAGGGCATACAGATAATATCGGTTCAGAGAAATATAACCTGGATTTGTCTAAGAAAAGGGCAGAGTCAATAAAGGCTTACCTGGTTAAAAAAGGTATTGATGAATCACGAATCACTTCAATGGGACATGGACTTTCAAAGCCGATAGCTGATAACGTTACAAAAGAGGGACGAGCTTTGAATAGAAGGGCTGAATTGATACCTATGAAATAATTTTAAAATATATTGAAATTTTTTATTGATAATGCTTCGACTCCGTTCAGTGTGACGTTATTCTGAGCGGAGTCAAGAGTTTAACTTGATTTGAACAGTTCCCGCAGCATTGACTCTGGATAGAGACAAAACGGGTTATCCCTGTTTGTTACAATAGAATTATACTTTATTTTTTTCTCCAAATCTTCCATCTCCTTCTCTTTCATATTAATTAGAGGCCTGATCTTATCTTTCATCAGGCTATTAAGCTGTTTTATCCTGTCGAAAGCCAGATGCTTTTCTTTGGAATCGTGTGACGTTTTAGCTATCAGATCATTTTTTTCGTTTATCAAAGAGATCATCCCGCCATCTTCCAAAATTTCTCCGGATGCATATCTGTCCGGATTATAGCCCATATCCTTGATAACATGTTTCAGCTTATTAATGTTTGCATCGGAAACGTCAAATGGTTTGTATGGCAGGTGCAGGGTTGCTGAGATTGTTGTATATTCCGGTGGCTCTACGCCAAAAAACTCTCTCATAATTTCGTCGGTAATCAGATCGTATTTTGCACCGCCAATTCCGTGAACAAACAGGTCAGAAAAGAAGAGCCTTGAGTACATGGTGGTAGCTATCGCCTTTGGGCGTATCTTGGTTCCATTACTTATCAATGTTTTCAGCCTCTCCAGGTTTTTCGTTGATCCGTTCCTTCCACCAAAATCAAAATGCTCAACAATTTTGTTCTCACATATTATGCTTATACGACTGTCGTTTGCTACAGATGCAAAGATACTTTTTCTCGGTTCGTCTCTTTTCCACATCCAGAACGGCATTTCAACTACAAACCCTTTCTCCATCAAATCAGGCAATGGATTAGCCTCTGAACTTATCTTCCTCAATTTACGATACTCTCTGAGCTTTGCGTTATAGATATCTATAAAACGTTTTAAATTCGCTGTTATGTGCAGAAAGAAATTGAGAAAGGGATCAGTCTCACTGATATGAGAAACTGGGACTTCCATATTGTTGATCCCGAATCTTGTCAAAAAAGCATGCCTTGCAAATGTAAACAGATCACTGAATTGCAGTGTTTCTCCTGAAAGCGTTATTGCTACATTCATAAAATCCTCAAACGTCTTCTTCATATCAGAATTATGCAGAGACTTAAAAACACGTTCTTTAAGGGTCGGTAGTTGAGTCGAATCCGCATATCTGATCTCTTCAAAGGCAAGATTGCGAAGTCCGGGATGGTATTCCATTTTCTCTATAGATGCATCAAGATCGTTTATGTCAGGAATGCTCAGGCAATTATCATTACCGGCATCATTATCAACGACCATATTTATTCCGATACCATCCGCCTTCTTTGCAATGCTATTTACAAGGCTGTGCTTTATCAATACACCAGGGTGTGCAAGGGCAGGGGAGTGTCCGGTTTGAATTATCTCTTTTTCCGGAGTATAAGAATTTTTAATACTGGATACATTTTCTGTGCAAGCTATATTCAGGTTTGAACAGAGAGTCCATATTTTTTCACTGTACTCTCCGGCTTCTTTCAAAGTTGTGGAACGAACCTGTTCCCGGAATTGAGAAAAAGGTATGCCGTTTATATTAAAATCGTAGGATTGAAACCTCTCCTTATTTAAATCAATCAAGCTGTGAATATCTTCATATGCCGGTTCTATGAATATCTCTCTGTTCTCCTTTGGAATTGTGAATGATTTAATTTTCATATTTTTTACGGGTTACGCGTTACAGGTAACAGGAGATAGTCTTGGTTTAACTCGTAACCTGTAACTCGTAACCCGAAACCTCACTCTGTTTATTTCTACTCTTCCAGCTTCTCTTTCAGCTTGTGAAGTTTATTGAGTGCTTCCATTGGCGTGATTTTCGACGTGTCCAGATTCCTTATCTCCTCAATCACTGAGTTCTGAGGTGGATTAAAAAGGGAAAGTTGTTTTGGCTTATTTTCTTCTTTGCTCTTAATTGTTGCAAACTTAGGTTTGCCGTCTACATCCAGTGTCCCGGCTTCAAGATTGGTAAGTATCACCCTGGCCCTTTGAATTACCTCGTTGGGCATCCCGGCCAGCCTTGCGACATGGATTCCATAACTTTTGTCAGCGCTGCCCTCGATAATCTTTCTCAGGAAGATTATCTCATCTTCCCACTCCCTGACTGCAATGTTGTAGTTCCTGATACCAGGAAAGAGCAGGGCCAGTTCGGCCAGTTCGTGATAATGAGTGGCAAACAGTGTTCTGGCTTTCAGGTGTTCGTATATATATTCTGTTAATGCCCACGCGATACTTACGCCATCAAAAGTGCTGGTTCCACGGCCAACTTCATCAAGAATAATCAGGCTGCGTTTTGTCGCGTTATTTAATATGTTTGCGGCTTCGTTCATCTCCACCATAAATGTGCTCTGGCCTTTTGCCAGTTCGTCCATTGCTCCTACTCTTGTGAATATTCGATCTACTACTCCTATTGTTGCCTCTTTTGCCGGAATAAAACTACCCATCTGTGCCATGAGTACGAGTAGAGCTACCTGACGAATATATGTGCTTTTTCCTGCCATGTTTGGCCCTGTGATGACCATGATCTGTTTGTCTGTCCCGTTAATGCCAATATCATTGGGCACAAACTTTTCAGCCATTAATGTTTTGTCCAGGACGGGGTGCCTGCCATCAACAACCCTGAGGCCGAGTCCATCCGATATTTCAGGTCTTGTGTATCCGTTCTCGGCAGCTATGTTTGCAAGTGTTGAAAGGACGTCTAAATGAGCAATAACATCTGCCATCTTCTGTAAGCGCTCAGTATAAGTGGCGACCTCATCCCTGATCTTTTGAAAGTACTCGTATTCCAGATCCTTCGCTCTGTCATCCGCGGTAAGCACCTTCGTCTCATATTCCTTGAGTTCTGGTGTTATGTACCTCTCGGCGTGTTTAAGGGTCTGTTTGCGAATATACGTTTCCGGGACCCTCTCTTTATGAACATTTGTGACTTCGAGATAGTATCCGAATACTTTATTGTATCCTATCTTTAATGAACTTATACCCGTTCTTTCTGTCTCCTTTGCCTGGAAACCGGCAATCCAGGTTTTTCCGTTTTTGCTTATATTCCTCAACTCATCCAGGTCGTGATCGTAGCCCTCGCGTATCATCCCGCCATCACGGACCGAATGCGGTGGGTCAGACACTATCGCGGTACTTATGAGTACCTTTGGTTCTTCCATAAGATCCAGTGTCTCATGGCAAAGTTTCAGAATAGACGAATTGCAGGAGGAAATAGCCAATTTTATTTTTGGCAGAAGTGATAGTGATTGTTTCAGTGAAATCAGATCTCTCGCATTGGCGCGGCCAAAGCTGATCTTCGCAGATATTCTTTCAATATCATAAACGTCTTTGAGCAGTTCGCAAATCTCCATGCACAGGTTTTTATTATTATATAACTCCTCAACTCCATCCTGTCTGATATTTATATCCTCGGATACACTAAGTGGGCTTACCAGCCAACTCTTTATCAACCTTCCTCCCATAGGGGTCTTTGTCTGGTCCATTACTCCCAATAAGGAGCCTTCTTTCTGATGTGTCCTAGAAGTCTTGACCAGTTCCAGGCTCAGTTGTGTGGAATGGTCCAGGATCAGGCGGTTATGGCTTGAAAACTTTTCGATCTTATTAATATGCTTCAGGGATGTTTTCTGCGTCTCGTCAAGGTAGTTAATCAACGCCCCTGCCGAGCTGAGAGATGGGCCAATATCTTCACATCCAAATCCCTCCAGTGAAGCAGTGCAAAAATGGCCAATAAGTTTTTGATATGCGGTATCGCGTGAAAACTCCCAGTCTGAACGGCGTGTAACCATTGCGTTGAAATCCGCAGATATTCTTTCAGAAAGATCAAACTCTTTAAATGTAATATTTTCAGGAAGAATGCACTCAGACGGATTTATCCTCGACAACTCATCTAGCAAGTAACACTTATCAATATCCTGGACCATGAATTCTCCGGTGGAAATATCTACCCAGGACAAACCGGCCTTGTTATCATGTATAAAAAGAGACAAAAGATAATTGTTGTCTTTATCCTCCAGCATCGTATCTTCGGTAAGTGTACCGGGTGTGATAATCCTGACGACGTCTCGTTCAACAATTCCTTTCGCGCCCGCTTTAGAATCATTTTTTTCAGTGCCATTTTGCATCTGTTCACAAACGGCAACTTTGTACCCTGCTTTTATCAGCTTCGGGATGTAAGAACCGGCTGCATGATAGGGTATGCCGGCCATGGGCATGGCCTTTTCACCCTTGGACCTTGAAGTCAATGTAATACCCAGAACCTTTGCGGCGATCCTGGCGTCATCATGGAACATTTCATAAAAATCCCCCATGCGAAAAAACAACAGAGCATCCTCGTTTTTACTTTTGATACTCATATATTGTTTCATCATAGGGGTTGAAAAAGGCATCTTATTTTCCTTATATATTGGGTTTCTTCCGGGGCTGAATGTCCCGTTTTTTAACGGTTTCTTAAAATACACCTGCCATCATGTAATGTCAAGTTGTAACCCATGTATTTGATATTATTATGAGAGAAAAATTGCTGGAAATAAGTATTGATTTTGTAAATAGTTAGCATTAGTATGAATTTAATGTTTATTCTTAAGAAGATTATTCCAGCCTTTATATATCCATTACCTATAAGCCTTTTGTTCTCTTTTGTGGGTCTATACCTGTTATGGTTTACGACTAAACAGAAAGTAGGAAAGGTACTGGTGTCGGTTGGCTTGGTTATCTTGACTCTGTTCAGCTACAGTATTCTTACAAATAGACTTCTCCGGCCGCTTGAAAGGCAATACGGTAAGTTTGAAATTAATAGCTCACTGGCAGTAACAGAAACAGACGACAAATCCGAGGTTAAATTTATTGTCGTTCTCGGTGGAGGGCACACTTCAGATCCTGAATTACCACTTCTAAGCCAGCTAGGCAAAGGTTCACTGGTCAGATTAATAGAAGGAATTCGAATATATAGAAAATATCCGGGCTCAAAACTTCTTTTGTCGGGAGGTGCTGTATTTGATCCGGTTTCAGAAGCGGAAATAATGGCACGTGTTGCCAGGGAAATAGGAGTACCTGAAAGAGATATAATTCTTGAATCCAAATCACAAGATACCAGAGATGAAGCACTGTTTATTAAACCTATAGTTGGCAATGAGCCATTTGTATTAGTAACAACAGCTTCGCATATACCAAGATCAATGGCCCTCTTTAAAAAGCTTGGTATGAATCCGATCCCATCTCCTGTCGGCCATAGCATCAGAGATGGAAAAAGGCCAATTTTTTACTCTTTTTTCCCGAGTACAGGGAATCTTTATAAAACAGAACTGGCTATTCATGAATATTTAGGACTGACTTGGGCTAGACTCAGAGGTCAGCAGTAGGATCATTTTTTTACGAAAGGAGCCGAAGATGTCACTTTCAAAGAAAGAGTGTGTACCCTGTAAAGGGGGAGTACCACCTTTAAAAGGCGAGGAGTTAGAGAAACTTGAAAAACAGGTGGACGGATGGGATGTGGTTGAAGAACATCATATTGCCAAGGCATACAAGTTTTCCAACTTCGTAAAGGCACTTGCTTTTGTGAACAAGGTGGGAGATGTTGCGGAGGAGCAGGGGCATCATCCTGATATTTTTCTGACATGGGGAAAAGTCAGTATTACCATGTGCACTCACAAGATTGACGGCTTGACAGAAAGTGATTTCATTCTTGCCGCCAAGATTGATGAAATTCCCGATAATTAGTGGTTCTATATGCAATAAAATTAGTAATGAAGAGAACAACCATTAATATTTGAAACTTTGCGTTCTCCGCGTCTTTGCGGTGAATCCTTTTTCTGACTTGTTCAGGTTGGGAGATTGTTTATGGAAAATCAATATACGCCTCTTTTTAACGAAGCGATCAGAGTGGAAAGAAACATTGGTTCCTTTTATGCGTTATGTGCAACGTACTTTAAAGATGATAAGCTCTTCTGGCAAATGCTCAGTGAAGAAGAGGAGCATCATGCTAAAATCCTGGAAAGCGGACTTGAATTGCTCTTGGAACAAGACCTGTTTCCTGATGCAATACTGGACATGGATATAAAAGAATTAAAGGAGACAAATGATAAGCTGGAAACAAAAATAGCAGAGTGCAAAGGGAAGATGCCGGATAAAAAGGAGGCATACTCTTATGCCCTTGAGTTGGAGCAGGCATCTCTTGAATTCTTTTTTCAACAGACAGTTTCAGATAAAGCGGATGAGAAAGCAATAAAAGTTTTTGATAACCTGGTCGGATTTGATAAGGACCATGCTAAGAGAATAGAAGATTTAATTGACACTACAAAATTTGATTAATTTATAATAAATCACACAAAGCCACGAAGAGCACAAAGGAGGAATATGTGGTCAAGCACAAGGTGACAATTTTCAAACCATACCCGTTTCAGGTGGGTCAAAAGATAAGGATTGAGGGGTCAAATCGCGAGGGCGATTGGGAGGTTGCTGATGTTGCCGAGCGCAAGGTTACCCTACGCTGTCCCATATCCAATAAAGAATTTACGTGGGATCGGTTCTGTTATTTTGCGGAAGAGAAGGACGATGCTTCCTGGCCTGCGGAGTAAGCAAGTATTTTTTTGGAGTGCAGTGACCGTGTCACTGATTTGAAAGGTATCATCACGGATGATGCACTCCACATTATTGCTCTTCTGATTCTCTCATCTCTTTGAATGTATTTATTAACCCGTTTGTAGAAGAGTCGTGGGAATCAACTTGTTTGTCATCTCCTAGCTCCGGTAGTATTTTCTTTGCCAGTTGCTTGCCAAGTTCGACACCCCATTGATCAAAACTGAAGATATTCCAGATCACTCCCTGAACAAATATCTTATGCTCATACATCGCTATTAAACTGCCTAAAGCTCTCGGAGTTAATTTGTTGAACAGGATTGAATTCGTTGGTCTGTTACCCTCAAAGACTTTGTGTGGATAGAGTTTCTGTATTTCGTCATCACTCTTGCCATCTCTTTTCAACTCTTCGATAACCTCCTCTTTTGTCTTTCCATTAAGGAGGGCCTCTGTCTGTGCGAAGAAGTTTGATAATAAAATATTGTGATGTTCTCCGAGCCGGTTATGGCTGATTGCGGGTGCAAGGAAATCTGCCGGAATTATCTTTGTTCCTTGATGGATTAATTGATAAAAGGCGTGCTGGCCATTTGTTCCGGGTTCTCCCCAAATGACAGGACCTGTCTCATAATTAATTTTGTTCCCGTCTCTATCTACAGATTTTCCGTTACTCTCCATATTCCCCTGCTGGAAATATGCCGGAAATCTGTGCAGATACTGGTCGTAGGGCAGGATTACTTCTGTCTGTGCGCCAAAGAAATTGTTGTACCATATTCCTATTAAGGCCAGGAGAACAGGAATGTTTCTTTCGAATGGAGTTTCTCTAAAATGGCTGTCCATTTCAAAGGCGCCCTGCAGCAATTCAGCATAATTCTCATATCCAATATAGCACGCTATAGAGAGGCCGATTGCAGACCAGAGTGAATAGCGGCCGCCGACCCAGTCCCAGAATACGAACATATTGTCTTTGTCAATACCGAACTCTTCCACCTTTTCTATGTTTGTTGATAACGCCACAAAATGTTTTGCAACGTATGCATGATCTTTTGCGCATTTCAGGAACCATTCTCTTGCAGAAAAGGCATTTGTCATTGTCTCCTGAGTGGTAAAGGTCTTAGAAGCAATCAAGAACAGAGTGGTTTCCGGATTCAGTGGTTTCAGTGTCTCTGTAATATGAGTTCCATCAACATTTGAAACAAAGTGAACTTTCATGTCTTCCTTTGCATAAGGCCGCAGACATTCCGTTACCATTACCGGTCCCAGATCAGAACCCCCGATTCCGATATTTACAATATCAGTGATCTTTTTACCGGTAAAACCCTTACACTCTCCAGAAATGATCTTTTCTGAAAAATCTTTCATCTTACTTAAAACAGCTTTTACTTCCGGCATTACATCTTTACCATTAACGTAAACAGGGCTGTTTATTCTATTCCTTAAAGCTGTATGCAAAACGGCTCTATCCTCGGTCTCATTTATCTTTTTTCCATTGAACATATTATTAAGTGCATCTCTCAAACCAACATCATCAGTTAATTTAAGTAATAGATTCAGTGTGTCCTCTGTTATTATGTTTTTTGAATAATCGACAAGAATTCCATTAAATCTAATGGAATATTTTTTAAATCTGTCGGGATCATTGGCAAACAGATCTTTCATATGAACACACTTCATCTCTTTGAAATGATCGATGAGGCTCTTCCAGCTTTGAGTATCCGTAGGATTAATTTTTTTCAACATATAGAGTTCCTTAATGATTGTATTTGATAACTTATTGTAAATTCAACTCACCATTGAAAACAACTTTTGGATCAATTTTTCCCTTCAGCTCTTCAGAGTCCAGGGCATAAAGCGGGTTAACCTCAATAGCACCCGCTACGTTTCCAGTTCTATCCGTTGGAACTTCAATACCTGCCTCTGCCAGCCATCTGCCAAACATATTTATCATGCTCTGCTTCGCACTGTCCGGAGAGTCTTTACCTGTTGCATTTTTTACCGGAGAAAACTCATTTTCACGCACCACTTCCATAATTATAGACTTATCCGCATGCTTGAGTGCATCAAAGATGAACATCTCAAATTTGGTTGCGTTATTTTCGGCCGGTTTCATTTCACAACCATCTCCATCTATGCATGGTACCTTTTTTACTGCCTTATGATAAGGTAACGCAAAATGGCTTTCATTAATCTTCTCAACAAAATCTACATCAAGCAGATAGATGGCAGGGTTTCCCATACCAAACTTGAGAGTTCCATCCGGATTAAGCGCATGCTTCTCCTCGTCACTCAGTTCGCTGTATTCTATTGTGTCCAGGTGCCCGTCTCTTATGCCGACAATGCCTACCTTCTCATCTGGATCAGTCTTTCGTACCACTTTCGGAGACATCTTAGCTCCAGCACTAATATGATATCCTAAATAGACAGGGTCGGCAATCTTTATCAATATGTTATCAACCTGATGATAAAAGATGTGTTTGATACCACGACTGTTCATACTGGACAACACACCTCTCTCTTTCAGGGCGAGCAGAGTTCCTCCATGGCCATTTGGGCTGGTTACGATACTGCTTTTTGAATCCATTAGTAATCTACCTTGAAGATCTATCACAGGAAGTTCGCCCTGTGTGAAGAGAGAGACATTGTCAGAATTTAAACCGAAGTAACGGTTTTCTTCAAAAAAATCGTGTGTCATCTCTTCATTATTTTTACTCGTCATAATATACCACGGAGTGACTGTGTCATACTTTTTCATAACGGCTTGTATTTTTTCAGCGTGCAATTGGAAGATACTCTTGCCCTTAATGGGACTTATTGGAAGCGTACCTTTCGGCCTGTCAGCTCCTAATCGCGTTCCCAGTCCTCCGGCAACTGTGACGACAGCAACCTTACCGGCCCTTAATGCTTTTTCTCCAATTTCCTTCGCCTCTGCGGCGTGTGCTTTTTGTGAATCGCTATCTGGAATCGGGATGATTATCGGTGGTTCCAGGATTGTTGTCTTTGGGTTTGTAAGCGTACTTCCTTCGATGTGCTTTTCAATAAGATCCTGGAGTAGTTCAAAATCAAGAGTTCTTAAATGGTTTAAAAGGTTTTTCTGGTCATTTGCCGAAAGATCGTTCCACCACCTGAAGACATGCTCCTGCTTATAGGAGAAAACCTTCTCAACAAGACGTTTGTCAGACTCGTTTTCTGTCCTGATATCTGTAAGTTTAAGATGGTTTTCCTCCATAAGCAAAAATTCTACAGTACGTCCTTATGTAGTTCAAGGCAAAAGATTTCGACTGCAATTAAGGAATTCAGGGATCGAGGAATTCCCGCCTAACAAACTGGCGGACAGGCAGGAATTGTGGAATTTGCTTGACCGAAGGTAGTAAATAACTAAAATTTCATGTACCTTTATAGATATGTAAGACCTTGTTATTTCATATACTTACTAACGTAATGTCCGAACTGCCGGGACCATTAAAGATTTTTGAATTTTCAAGGAAGGAATCACTTGCCACACTTTTCCTCATAACTACACTCTTAATCGGAACAGGGATCAAATACGCATCAGATCAACATTGGTGGCTTCCGGAGACTGAGGTTGTAGATAGTGATTCTGAATCCATAAAATTAAAGATTGACTTGAATAGGGCGGAATGGTACGAACTTATAATCCTGCCCGGAATTGGTGAGAAAAAGGCCAGGGCAATTGTTGATTACCGAAAGAAGTCCGATGGGTTTGAAAATATAGAACAGTTGTGTGGTGTTAATGGTATAGGGATAGAAACGGTAAAGAAGATTAAAGACCTTGTTTTTGTTCAATAAGTAAAAACTCATCTTAGCGGTGAATTTTTATTAAAAACAAACCACTAAAAGGAGCTGATTTATGGAAAAACAGAAAATCTTTGAAAATGTGTGGATAAGGGCATTGGCAATATTCTTTGCATTTGCACTCTTTTTCACATTATGTTATTTCCTGAAAGGCATCCTGATATCATTTTTCCTCGCCTTTACTGTCGCGTATATCTTTGATCCTGCAGTTGATTTTATCGAAGAGAGAAAGAAAATATTCGCAGAAATACGTATACCGCGTGGTATGGCAGTTGCCATATTGTTAACCCTTGTATTTCTGGTTATGGGAGGATTATTAACATATACGGTTCCCAAAACGGTTACCGGTATTCAACGTGTCGGGACTGCGTTAAAAGAGCAATATCCAAAATACCAGGAAAAAGTAGTAAAAGTAATTGAGGAATATGGTGATACCGAAGTTGGGACATTCCTTAAATCAAAACTGCAAAACCAGGCAACTGATGAAAAAGAAATAGAAGATGGCAAACCGCAAGAACAAAGGGTAAAGGAGGTTGCAGCTAAAGAACCAGTTGGCACAAAATATGGTATTCCTGATCCTGTACTTAAGATGAAAAAGTATGTGCCGGAAGCCATGAACTTTGCATTGGGAATTGTAAAAAATGTATTCTACAGTACGTTTGGTTTCTTTGGAATAGTCATGAACGTTGTGGTATTCGGGGTTGTTATGGTATATCTCCTGAAGGATTTTGATATAGCTATGTCAAAGGGTGAGGGGTTGCTGCCGGTATCACAGAAAGAGAAGATATCCGGTATTGTAAGCAAGATTGATGAAAACCTTAAAGCGTTCTTCAGGGGACAGATGGCGGTTTGCGCTATCCTCTCTATCATTTATGGTATAGGTCTTACTGTCATAGGTATCCCAATGTCTTTTCTACTGGCTCTTGTAGGTGGGTTTGGGAATATGATACCTTATGTTGGAATAGGGCTTGGACTGATACCTGCTATCATCCTCGCCTTTATTCAGTATCAGGATATCACCCATATACTGCTTGTAGGACTGGTTTTTGGCATCGGACAATTTCTGGAAGGTACGGTAATGACGCCAAAAATTGTAGGTGACAAACTGGGATTACATCCGGTGGCTATCATACTGGCAATCTTGATCTGTGGTCAAATATTAGGGTTCCTGGGTCTTTTACTTGCCGTGCCAATTGCATCGGTAGTGAAAGTACTGATTGACGAGGGGATTGTTAAATATAAAGATACAAAGCTTTATAAGGGTAGCCAGACACGAACTAACAAGAAAAAAATATCTAAATAGGTTCCAGCCAGATTACCCGCCCGGATGAATCCGTTCGGACGGGGGCGGGCACGATTTTACACTAATTAACTCTGATTTATATATCTGGAATTCTTCAATCCTTCAATCTTCAATTGCATAGCGAAGCGATGCAATTTTATATAATATGTCTATCTTCAAATTATCAGCAGAATATGAACCGCAGGGTGACCAGCCCGAGGCGATAAAAAGAATAACAAAGGCTTTTGAATCAGGTGAAAATAACCAGGCTCTCATGGGGGTAACAGGTTCAGGAAAGACTTTCACCATGGCAAATGTTATAAAGAATCTGGGTAAACCTACTCTCGTAATGTCCCACAACAAAACTCTCGCCGCACAGCTTTACAGTGAATTCAAGGAGTACTTTCCGGAAAATGCGGTGGGGTATTTTGTAAGTTATTATGATTATTATCAGCCGGAGGCTTATATCCCACAGAGGGATATCTATATTGAAAAAGAGGCTACAATAAACCAGGAGATAGATCGCCTTCGCCTGGCAGCTACAAGCGCACTTATGTCACGTAAGGACGTGATATTGGTGTCAAGTGTTTCGTGTATTTACGGTCTGGGTTCTCCGGAGGAGTATCGGGAGATGTATGTGCAGTTAAAAAAGGGGCAGGAGATAGAGCGGGATACGCTGCTCTTGAAACTCGTTAACATACTTTACGAAAGAAGTGATATTAAGTTTGAACGTGGTGTGTTTCGCGTTAATGGTGATGTGATAGATGTATATCCGGCATATGAAAAATTCGCCTATCGAATAGAACTATTTGGTGATGAAGTAGATGGTCTTTCGATTATTGATCCGGTGTCAGGAAATAAACTAGAGGAGATGGAAGATATCTCTATATATCCGGCCAAACATTTTGTAATGCCGGAGGGTAAGATTGAGGGTGTTATTGAATCTATTGAAATGGAGCTTGATGAATGGCTGAAGGAGCTGCGTTCTCAAAATAAGGATTTTGAGGCACAGCGCCTGGAGGCAAGAACTCGTTATGATATGGAGATGCTGTCAGAGATAGGCTATTGCCATGGCATTGAAAACTATTCCCGCCATATCAGTGGCCGTGCACCGGGAGATCGACCGTTTTCACTACTTGATTATTTTCCTGATGATTTCCTCATGGTTGTTGATGAGTCTCATGTGGCGATTCCGCAGATTAGAGGAATGTACGCGGGGGACAGGTCACGGAAAGAGACTCTTGTGAAATATGGTTTCAGGCTTCCTTCCGCTTTGGATAACAGACCATTACGTTTCGATGAATGGGAATCATTAGTTAAACAGGTTTTATTGGTATCAGCGACTCCTTCAGAGTACGAGTTAAATAAGTGCAATGGTAAGGTTGTTGAGCAGATAATTCGGCCGACAGGGCTTCTGGACCCAATAGTAAGGATATTACCTGCAAAGACCCAGGTTAAAGATCTTCTGCAGCAGATCAGGGTGAGAGCCGATAAAAAAGAGCGTGTGCTTGTAACAACATTAACCAAGCGGCTTGCGGAAGATTTGAGTGAATACATAAAGGAAGAGGGTCTTAAAGGGATGTATCTGCACTCGGAATTTAATGCTATTGAGCGGGTAGAGATACTTAAGGACCTTCGGCTTGGAAAGTTTGACGTCGTTGTCGGGGTAAACCTGTTAAGAGAAGGGCTCGATCTGCCTGAGGTATCATTGGTGGCAATATTGGATGCTGATAAGGAGGGGTTCCTTCGTTCCGAAACATCTCTCGTACAGACAATAGGGCGGACTGCAAGAAACGTGAATGCGGAGGTTATATTATACGCTGATGGAGTGACTCAGTCCATGCAGAAGGCTATGGATGAAACTGAGCGAAGGCGTAATATTCAGCTTGAACATAATAAACAGAATAACATCACACCACAGACTATTCGAAAGGGAATTAGAAAAAGTATTGAAGATGAGAGTGCTTCAAAAAAGATTGCAAGGCAGATGGTTAAAGAAGATGAGGCTGAATACATTACCCAGGAATATATAAGAGAGCTTGAAGAAGAGATGCTACAGGCTGCCAGCGATCTCAACTTTGAAAAGGCAGCGGAACTACGAGACAGGGTACTGAAATTGCAGTCGGATATTGGGGCCGAGGCTGTAGGTACGAATTACACGAATTAACATGATGGCTGGAGTTTGCAAACATGCAGACAGAATTTGATTTAGAAAAAATAAAAGACATTGTTCAACTGGCGATAAAGGAAGATATTGGTACAGGGGATATCACTTCCAGGATATTCATTCCAGAAGGTTCTGAATCAGAAGGTGTATTGATAACGAAAGAGGCTGGTATCGTTGCGGGCTTGCCGGTTGCAGGATACGTCCTTTCACAGATAGATAAGGATTTGATTTTCAAAGTAAATATTGAAGATGGATCAAGAGTTGAAAAAGGTTCAGTAATTGCAAGTGTTAAGGGCTTAACGTTGTCACTGTTGTCGGCAGAAAGGCTGGTACTTAATTTTTTGCAGAGGCTTTCCGGCATTGCAACGGAGACTAACAGGTTTGCGGAAAAGGTCAGGGGATATAAAACCCGGATTTTGGATACGCGGAAGACAACTCCCGGGTGGCGCTACATGGAAAAATATGCTGTTAAAATTGGTGGTGGCACCAATCATAGAATGGGGCTGTATGACCAGGTTCTGATAAAAGATAATCATCTCGAAATTATGGAGCCGGAAAAAGAAAACGGTAATATAGGCAGTCTTGTAAAAAAGGCCAGAGAGCAGGTCGCAAATGAAGTACTCATAGAAGTAGAAGTGGAAGATTTATGTCAGATCAAGGAGATGGTTGATGCCGGTGTTGACATAATTCTGTTTGACAATATGGCTCCTTCAAAAATAAATGAAGCCGTAGAAATTGTTAAGGAGCTTGAAAATAGTCGTGATGCATGTACAAGCAGGGCGATATTGACAGAAGCGTCTGGTAATATTGCCATCGAGAATGTTGAAGAATATGCTAAGGCCGGAGTGGACAGAATATCGGTTGGTATGATTACACACTCTGCCAGGGCTTTGGATATATCTTTTGATATAAGTTGTAAAGTAATGCTATAATCAGTGTTGAAATGCTTGCCTTAGAAAAAGAGGATTTATATAAATATGAATAACGAAATAAAAATAGTTTTTACCGATTTAGATGGTACGTTGCTGGACCATAGTACCTACTCGCACAGTGAGGCAGAAAAAGCGTTGAAGTCTCTCAGGGAGAAAGGTGTTCATCTTGTTTTGTGTTCCAGTAAATCAAGAGACGAAATATTGATCTATCGCGACAAACTATCAAATAATGAGCCCTTTATACTAGAAAACGGAGGGGCTATATACATTCCTGAAAAGTATGGTCTGGAGTGCGAGTTTGATAGAACTGATAACGGTTTTTTAGTAGTGGAGATCGGTTCTGAATACCAAATTCTGAAAAATAGCTTTGAAGAGATTAGAAGAAAAACCGGTATCAGTGCAAAAAGTATCGCTGAATTTACAGTAGATGAAATTGTTGAGTTGACCGGTTTGAGTGTGGAAGAAGCTTTGCTTGCTCAAAAGAAGGAGTATTCACTACCGTTCATTATTGATGGCGGTGAAGAGGATGTCAAGAAGTTTCGTGATGTAATCAACTCATCAGACTTCAATTACACCGAAGGTGCAAGGTTTGCGTACCTTATGGGTGAAAATGATAAGGGAAAAGCCGTTAATATCCTGGTAGACATTTTCAGAAAAAATTATCCGGATGCAGAAATATTAACTGTTGGCCTGGGGGATAGTTTAAATGATCTTCCGATGTTGGAAGCAGTAGATAAGAAGTTCCTTGTAAGGAAAGAATTGGGGAACTATGAAGAGCGTATAAAGGTTGATGACCTTACATATGCTGATGGTATCGGACCGGCCGGTTGGAATAAAGCGATTATAGGTTTGTTTGGAAAATAATAATTGGCGGGCTGTCCTTTCAGGTACATCGTTGCTAATTAATTTGTCAGGACTCAAATTAAGTGGGAGGTTTATATTATGGGTGATTTTCATCAGTCAGGCGAAATTACAACACTACACAGATTCGGCAACAGGGACATTGCCAAATTGGAGTCCGAAATAAAAAAACTCTCACGCCTGAGGCCAATTGCTCTTGTATTACCTACAATTTTTGCTGAGTTGGAAGGTACTGCATTACCCAAAATTATTAATGTGTTAAAGGAAGTTAAGTACTTAAAACAGATTGTTGTCACCATGGGAAGGTTTGACAAGGAGCAATTTAAATATGCGAAGAAATTCTTTTCTGTTTTGCCTCAGGACGTAACATTGATGTGGAATGATGGTACCAGGATGAAGAAGCTTTATAAACTGCTTGATGAAAAAAACGTCTCTGCAGGTGCCGATGGTAAGGGTAGGTCTGCATGGATGGCTTATGGTTATGTTCTGGCGAGTGAAAAATCAAAGGTAATTGTGTTGCATGACTGTGACGTTCAGACATATAGCAAAGAGTTCCTTGCAAGATTATGTTACCCGGTTGTAAATCACAATCTGGATTTTGAATTCTGCAAAGGATATTATAGCCGCATTACCGATCGAATGCATGGCCGGGTAACCAGGCTCTTTGTAACCCCTCTGTTGCGGACCCTACGTCGACTGCTGGGGGATCTTGATTTTCTGAAATACATGGATAGTTTTAGATATATTCTGGCAGGAGAATTTTCTATGTTGGCAGACCTGGCAAGGGTAAACAGAATTCCCGGTGACTGGGGTCTGGAGGTAGGTGTGTTGGCAGAGATATACAGGAACTGTTCCAAAAAGAGAATATGTCAGGTAGATATATGTGAGTCGTACGAACATAAACACCAACCTCTCTCTGAAGTAGATATTACAACAGGATTAATGAAGATGAGTATGGACATCACCAGGACCATCTTCACCACCCTGGCAAGTACCGGCATAATATTTAATGACGGTTTCTTCAGAACACTGAGAACTACATATTTAAGGACAGCCCAGGCTTTTATTGAAAAATATGAAACTGATTCAGCGATAAACGGACTATTTTTCGACAGACATCTTGAGACAAAGGCTGTTGAAGCTTTTGCTAATGGACTAAAAATGAGTGGAGATCAATTCCTTGAAGATCCGACTGATTCACCACTTATTCCGAACTGGAGCAGGGTGAATTCGGCAATACCTGATTTTTTTGAAAAACTTGTTGACGCTGTTGAGAAAGATAATAAATAGGAGTTTTAGATTTGTGACTTGAATTTATTCTATAAAGAACTATTCGAAAAGATATAAAAAATGGACGGTTTGAAAATAAAAGATAATATTTATTGGGTTGGAGCATTAGACCCTGAAATGAGAATATTTGATCTGATTTTCAGGACTGATCACGGGACTACTTATAACTCATATTTAATCAAGGATGAGAAGACTGCATTAATAGATACGGTTAAAGAGCCTTTCACAACAGAGTTTATTTCAAGAATTAATTCACAGGTTGATCTTGCGGACATTGATTATATCATTGTAAGTCATACAGAGCCTGATCATACAGGCGCACTTCCAGAGCTATTAAAATACGCATGTAATGCGAAAATTATAGCTTCAAAAGCCGGCGGGCATCTACTGAAAGAGATACTCAATACACCCTTTAATCTGTCAACTATTGATGAGTGTCCTGAGATAGATCTGGGTACTTGCAAGTTAAAGTTCTTTCCTGCACCGTATCTGCATTGGCCGGATACAGTTTTCACCTATTTAGATCAAGAGAGGATCCTTTTTACATGTGATGCGTTTGGTGCACATTATTGTGATGAAAGGATGTTTGATGATCTGGTTGGTGATTTCGATTCTAATTTCCACTACTACTATGACAGCATAATGCGTCCGTTTAAACCGTATGTCCTTAAGGCTATTGAGAAGATTGAGGAGTTAGACGTAGATATTATTGCTACCGCACATGGGCCGATCATACGGGAAAATCCTCGGAAATACATTGAAAGCTATCGTCGCTGGAGCCAGAGCCAGGCAGATGCGACAAAGAATATTTTGATTCTGTATGCCAGTATATACGGAAACACTAAAAAGATGGCAGAAGCTATTGCCAAAGGGGTTTCAGAGGGAGGTGCGAATTTTAAAATGTTAGATGTAAATGATACCGATTATCAATTTGTCAGGGATGCTATTGAAAAGGCAGATGGCATAATTGTCGGATCTCCAACAATTGTTGGGGACGCTCCTAGACCTGTCTGGGACGCGCTTGCCCTTCTCTCCTCCGTCAAATTCAAAATTAAATTGGGGGCTGCTTTCGGCTCTTACGGCTGGAGTGGTGAAGCTACGAAAATGGTTGAGGATAGACTAAGCGGGTTGCACATAAAGCTTCATAAACCTTCCTTAAGAGTAAAATTAATTCTGGAAGACAAAACATTGAAAGAGTGCCAGGAATTTGGAAAAGAGTTTGTAATCGCCCTGAAACAGAAATAAGATATCACTTCAATTTAATACCCTTGGTCAGGCTTTTGATGGGTTCGCTTTGTTCGGTCCATCCTGCATTAACTTTAAAATTTATTGTAAAATATTCTTAAAGTGAAAATGCCTAATCTCAGAAAACACGCTAATGAAATCTTTGAACACGTACTTGGGACATTAGATCCGAATCAGTTAGTGAAGAAGAAAGTGAGTATTCGGGATTCTACACTTATGGTAGAAGAGAGAGAATATGATCTCGATAATTATGAGAATATCTATGTTGTCGGCGGCGGAAAGGCTTGTGCGCCAATGGCTAAAGCCATGGAAGACCTTCTTGGTGATAAAATAGATGATGGCCTCATTGTAGTGAAATATAATCATAGCTTGCCTCTCAAGAAAATTGAAACTGTCGAAGCGTCACATCCCATTCCTGACAAAGACAGTGTAAGAGGTACTTCTAATATTCTCAGGCTTCTATCCAAGACTGGAGAAAAAGACCTGATTATCTGCCTTATCTCCGGTGGAGGATCAGCCTTACTTGTGCAGCCACATAAAGAGATAACTTTACCGGGCATACAAATTGTCTCTGCGAAACTATTCGAATGCGGTGCTTCGATTGATGAGATCAATACGGTAAGAAAACATTTATCGTCTGTAAAAGGTGGACAGCTTGCAAAGGCTGCATACCCTTCAACACTTATCACACTGATGCTATCTGATGTTGTTGGAGACCCGATGGATATTATAGCATCCGGCCCTACCGTACCGGATGAAAGCACTTTTGAAGATGCTTATAAAATTATTCGAAAGTATTCACTGGAAGAGAAAATACTGAATAGCGTTTACCAGTTTCTCAGGAGTGGAAAGATGGGGAAGGTAGAAGAAACTCCTAAAACCGGAAATGAGATATTTGATAATACTCAAAATGTGATTGTCGGTTCTAACAAAATAGCATTGGATGCAGCTGAAGAGAAAGCTAAAGATCTGGGATATAATACGATAGTTCTCTCCTCTCTGGTAGAAGGTGAAAGCAGGGAAATTGCCAAATTCTTTGCAGCAATTGCTAAAGAGGTCAGTTGTACAGGAACACCTGTCCCTAAACCGGCGTGTATAATTGCAGGAGGTGAAACAACCGTTACGATAAAGGGGAAGGGAAAGGGTGGCAGAAACCAGGAATTTGCGCTCTCTGCAGCCATGGAGATAGAAGGATGTGAAGGTGTAGTGATATTAAGTGCCGGTACTGATGGTACTGACGGGCCGACAGACGCCACCGGCGCAATTGTTGACTATAATACTTGTAAGGGTGCCAGGGAGAAACTTAGTCAGAAACCGGAAGAGTTCCTAAATAATAACGATTCTTATAATTTTTTCAAAAAGACCAGAGAGCACATTGTTACCGGCCCGACAATGACCAATGTTATGGATATAATGATATCTTTAATAGATTAGTCTTTTCATGATAATCCGAACTTTTCTAGATAGTATATAGGAAAAAAGTTTATATGCAAAAACCACTTCAGGCTTTGTTAGACAAGTTATCACGAATTATTTCATCCGCCTCAAACGCACTAAATAATTCAGACCAGAAAAAAAATAACACAGAGAATAAGCATTTAGAGGAACAACTCAAGATATTGTCCTGCGCAGTTGAACAAAACCCATGTACGATTGTGATTACAGATATCAAAGGCAATATTGAATATGTCAATCCCAAGTTTACGCAACTTACAGGTTACAGTACAGAAGAGGCAATTGGACAAAATCCACGCATATTAAAAACAGATAAAACCTCTCCTGAAGAATACGAACGTTTATGGAAGGCCATTATGTCGGGTAAAGAGTGGCATGGAGAATTTTGTAATAAGAAGAAGAATGGCGAGCTTTACTGGGAATCTGCATCCATCTCTCCTGTCAGAAACAGTGAAGGTGCTATTACCCATTTTGTTGCGGTTAAAGAAGATATCACGCAACGTAAACGGATGGAAGAAAAGCTGACTTTATTCAACAAATACCTTGAAGCGCACGTGATCGAGCGTACAAAAAAACTGAAGGAGAAAAACACAAAACTATTAAATGAAATCATCAGGCGTGAGCAGGTTGAGGATGTACTGCAGGAAAACGTGGAGAAAATCCAAAAAATAGCATCTTCGGCTTTTGATACCATAATCATGATGGATGATGAAGGAAAAGTTTCATTCTGGAATGAGGCTGCTGAAAGGATGTTTGGTTACTCTAGAGAAGAGGTAATTGGAAAAAATTTACATAAGATGATTGTTCCGGATAGGTACTATGATGCTTTTCAGAAAGGTATGGAGGGTTTTATAAAGGATGGAACGGGGCTTATTATTAATAAGAAAAGATGGCATGTTTGATTCGAAATATATGGTTGCCATACCTGTGGTAGACACAAATGGGAATTTCCTTTTTTCTGTTTTAGCCTTGGAAAAAGCTGTCAAACGTGAGAAGAGGAGAGAGAATTCATTGCAGTTAGAAAAAATGAATTCTCTTAGAACTGTAGTAGCCGGAGTTGCCCATGAGTTTAACAATATTCTTGCAATCGTTCATGGCAGTGCTGAGGTGATGGAAGACAGTTTTGAGAATAAAAAGGAATTGAAAAAAGGGTTGCATAATATTGAGAAAGCTAGTGACAGGGGGGCTGGAATAGTTAGAAGTATGATTACTTTTGCAAAAACAGATAAAGATACTTCCGAGTACCTCTTTTTTGATTTAAAGCAATTAATAGTTGAGGTGATGGACTCTACAATGCCAGGATGGAAAAATATAGCTCATTTCACGGAGATGAAATATAAAATAGACAGAAACGGCATGAAAAGAATACCTGGAGTATTTTGTGATCCCACAGAGTTAAGAGAGGTGTTTATAAATATAGTAAACAATGCGCTGGATGCAATGCCTGATGGCGGTAGTATCTCATTTAGTACATGGAGTAATGAGGACACGGTATTTGTGAAAATCTCTGATACAGGCCTGGGTATGTCCGAAGAGGTAAAGAATCAGATGTTCGATCCGTTTTTCACTACCAGGAGATCAGAAAGAACAGGGCTGGGTTTGGGTGTTGCTTATAGTATAATAAAAAGACATGGTGGTAAGATAGAGGTAGAAAGTGAGGAGGGAAGGGGTACAGCAGTGACCCTGAGTCTGCCGATTAATAATGAAAATAGACAGCAGAAAATATCATTATAATCTAGCCCGGATAAAATGGCTAATGGGCTCAGCATTCTCGTGGTAGATGATGAAGAAAAAATCTGCAATATACTGGATATATTCTTTTCAAGAGTGGGCCATATAGTCAAGGCTGTTGGTAATGGGGCTGAGGCTATTGAGTTGGCAAGAAGAGAGAATTTTGACCTGGTGATATGTGATTTGAACATGCCTGATGTAACGGGATACGATGTAATAACAGCACTGAATGAGTTAGATAAAGTGCCTAAGATAGGTATTTCCACGGGTTCGTTCGACAAATACTCATCTGCAGAGATAAATACTTTGAAGGTAGATTTTATCATTAACAAACCGTATAAATTACTAGAATTGGCAAACAAAATAAATGTCTTATTCGATGACGAATAAGGACATGGCGAATGACGGCTTCGCTGTGTATTTATAGTGGATGTAACGAACTTACTTCATTAATAAATTGTTTGTAAGGAAAGTTTTTTCCGGGACATGCGGTACCTTTTTGAAGGACCTGGCTATGTCTAACGATGCGTGATTTAGGGATGTGATATTTTTCAGAAAAATAAGTGACCAGGCTTACGAGAGATGCAAGCTGGTTGTTTGTGGGTTCGTTGTCCGCTTCGAAATTCCCGACAAGACAGATGCCGATAGAAATTCGATTAAGGTCCATATTAGCGGTGTGCGCGCCATGAATCTGTCTCTTCCATCTATCACCTACTTCAATCTCACCATTGCCCGAACCGTTTCCGTTCCCGATGACGAAGTGATAGGCTAAGCCGTGCTCCCACTTTTTCGTATCTCTGTGATATTTATCAAAGTTATCAGCATTTCCTTCGTCTGTAGCACTGTGATGCAATACTACATATTTCCATTTGTTCTCTTCTACATCTACCCTGCACAATTCATCAATGTTAATAGCAATGGTAACTGTGGGTTCCTTATTAATACTGATAAATGGTAGGTAGACGAAAAGCCCCGTTGCTGCTACAAACATAGCAACCGAGACTGTTATGACATGCCATTCAACTATCTTCATAGTGTTGTTTAGTTAAAGCAAGGCATAGAGGAATAATAATATTCTCTTTCAGGGTGTGGGCTTATTAAAAGACTTATGCTTATGTACCTGAAAAAGTCCCTTAAAATCAATATTTTATAGAAATATTGAGACGGTAAAGCAAGGATAATATGCTTGCACATCTATGCTTATCTTGACACTTTATTATAATTGTGATACTATTCTGCGATATTACTACAATTCAAAAAATTTGTAAGGACTTATATTGTAATGGCTTATGGGAATTTCGCCGAAGTAGTCCTGGATATCCCTCTCAATAAAAAATTTCACTACAAAATCCCACCATCCTTAGTAAATCATGTAGAAATCGGTAAAAGGGTTAAGGTTCCTTTCGGGAGGAGGACCGTTGTGGGGTATTGTGTCGGGCTGACCAATACATCAGACGTAAAGACGCTAAAGGACATAACACACGTAATTGACACAACACCTATCTTGAATTCCAAAATGTTGGGAGTTGCGGAATGGATGGCTAATTTCTATTTTTGTGGCTTGGGAGAAGCGCTGGAATCCTTTTTACCCTCTGTGGTAAGGAAGGGTATTAAATCCAGAACGGTAAGCGTTATAAGACTATGTACAGATGGAGTCTCTGTAGAAGAGATGATTTCCACGATCAAAAAAAGAGCACCAAAGCAGGCAAAAGTGCTGGAGGTTCTTGCTGAAACAGGCGAGATCACATTTCCGGAATTAGCAAGTATCAGCGAGTGCAAAATGGATAGTGTTAACAGGCTTAGAGATCGAGGTTTTATTACCCTTGATAAAAGAGAAGTAAGCGATTCCATCTTTGCAGGAAAACACTTCATAAAAACATCTCATTTCTCTTCGACCGAAGAGCAGGAAGTGGCAATCAGGCTTATCAGGAGAAAAATAAAAGAGAGAAAGCATAGTGTCGTTTTACTGAAAGGTGTTACAGGAAGCGGCAAGACAGAGGTCTATCTTCAGACGATCTCAGAAGTAGTTACTTTAGGGATGAAGGCCATAGTTCTGGTTCCTGAAATATCTCTCACGCCACAAACTATTGAAAGGTTCAAATCCCGTTTTGATAGAGTAGCCGTCTTGCATAGCAGTTTGACCGAGCGGCAGAGAAGTGATCAATGGTGGGATATTAAGAGTGGCAATGCGGATGTTGTTGTTGGTGCCCGTTCTGCAATATTTGCCCCTTTAGAAGATGTGGGGCTTATCGTAATTGATGAAGAGCACGAGAATACATTCAAGCAGGACACCTCTCCGCGTTATAACGCCCGCGATGTGAGTGTAGTCAGGGCGGCATATGAAAATGCAGTGGTTGTACTTGGCTCTGCAACGCCTTCTCTTGAGAGTTTTTATAATACAGATATTGGTAAGTACGAATGTGTAGCATTGAAGAATAGGGTAGGGCATAAACCTTTTCCCAGGGTGGAAGTAATTGATATGCGGCGTGAGATATTTGGAGGTAAAGGGCAGAAGCCGATATCGGATTATCTTGAGCTTAGTATGAAGAAGTGCCTTTCTAAAAAAGAGCAGGTGCTGTTACTTTTAAACAGACGCGGGTTTTCGCCTTTTATAAGTTGTAGAAGATGTGGATTTGTATTAAAATGCAAAAGATGTGACATATCCCTTACATTTCATAAGAGGAAAAATGCGGTAATATGCCATTATTGCTTTTCGGAAGAACCTGTCCCGGGAGAATGTCCTGACTGCTGTTCTCCGGGTATACGTTTTACGGGTTTTGGTACTGAGAGGATGGAGGAGCTGATCAGGGCCAGATTTCCCAGGCACAATCTTCTGAGGATGGATAGCGATACAATGAGGGGGAGGGATTCTCACGAAAAGGCTTTAAGCGCTTTTCGTCGTGGCGAAATAGATATCCTTTTAGGCACCCAAATGATAGCAAAAGGCCTTGACTTTCCAAATGTTACTTTAGTTGGAGTGCTTTCTGCGGACACGATTGTCAATCTGCCTGATTTTCGGGCAAGTGAAAAAACGTTCCAGTTGCTATGTCAGGTTGCGGGAAGAACAGGAAGAGGCTCAAAAGGAGGCAAGGTTATCGTCCAAACCTTTAATCCTGACCATTACAGCATTACGCATGCTGCAACACATGACTATGATGGATTTGCCAAAAAAGAGCTTGAATATAGAAAGCAACTTTATTATCCTCCATATGGAAGATTGGCCAGAGTTGTATTACGAGGAAAAAGAGATCAGGATGTTAAGGAAAAAGCCTCGGAAGTTGCTGAGAGGCTAATGAATACAATAAAATTGTCCGGCGGTTCGCTTCTGGCGGGTTTGCGTAAAGACAAGGTTGGAGTTTTAGGCCCTGCACCAGCTCCGATTGTTAAGGTTAAAGATAACTATAGATGGCACTTAATAGTTAAGGCGGATAGTTTTAAAAACCTGCATACAATTTTAACAAGCATTGAAAGCGAAAATAGAAATTCTAAAAAGGTCCAGATGATGATAGATGTGGATCCTTATATGTTACTATAGGTGATATAAAATGCCAGAAAATGGATTTAGTGCGGAAGAGTTCTTCGGTGACGGCGGAGGGATGACATACAGTGATTTTATCCTGCTGCCGGGTCATATAGGTTTTTCTATTGAAGATGTTGATCTGGAAACAAACCTTACAAGGAATCTGAAGATAAGAAGACCGCTTGTCAGTTCTCCGATGGATACGGTAACTGAGTCAAAAATGGCCATCTATCTGGCCCTTCTGGGCGGGATTGGTATAATACATTACAACAATACAATTGAAGAGCAGACCAGGGAAGTCAGGCTGGTAAAGAGATATGAAAACGGCTTCATTACCGATCCGGTAACTCTCAGTCCTGAAAACACCATTTCAGATGTTGACGATATTAAAGAGACTTACGGGTTTTCCGGTATACCAATAACTGAAGACGGGACATCAAAAACTAAATTAATAGGTATCGTTACGCGGAGAGATATAGATTTTGAATTAGATAGAACAAAGAAGTTACGAGAAGTTATGGTTGATCAGCTTATTACGGCAACTGCTGGTATTTCTCTTAAGGAAGGGAATAAAATACTCAAAGAGTCCAAGAAAGGTAAGCTGCCTTTAGTGGATAAAGATGGCCGTCTGGTGTCCTTAATGAGCAGGTCGGATCTGCTAAAAAATAAGGATTTTCCTTTAGCTTCGAAGAATAAAGAAAAGCAGTTGTTGGTAGGAGCAGCAATTTCAACACGAGACGAGGACAAGGAGAGGCTCAAAGAGTTAGCAGATGCCGGGGTGGATGTGGTAGTGATTGACGCTTCCCAGGGAGATTCAATTTACCAGCATCATATGATAGAGTATATAAAGAAAAATTATCCCGAAGTAGAGGTTGTCGGTGGAAACGTTGTAACGGCCAAACAATGTAAATCCCTTATTGATAAAGGTGTTGATGCTCTTCGTATAGGTATGGGGGCTGGTTCTATCTGCATTACACAGGACACTATGGCAGTCGGCAGGGCGCAGGGATCTGCGGTTTACCACTGTGCAAAGTTTGCGAGAGAGTATGCGGGAATACCGGTAATTGCGGATGGAGGGGTTGCTAACATAGGGTACATCGTTAAGGCTCTCTCGTTAGGGGCAAGTAACGTAATGCTTGGTGCTTTGCTCGCCGGTACGAATGAAGCTCCGGGTGACTACTATTATGAAAGCGGTGTCAGGTTAAAGAAATATAGAGGTATGGCATCTTTAGAGGCGATGGATAAAGGTGGTGACAAGAGATATTATTCAAGTGATGATAAGATTAAAATTGCTCAGGGAGTATCCGGTACGGTAGTTGATAAAGGCTCAGTTGCTCATTTTGGCGAATATATTATCAAAAGCTTACTGCATGCATTGCAAACTATTGGTTACAAGACAATAAAAGATCTGCATAACGGGATTTATGATGGCACTCTTGCTTTTGAAGCCAGGTCCCCTTCCGCTCAGGGGGAAGGGTCAGTCCATGATTTGCATTCATATACTGCGCCTGAAACTTCACTGTTCTATCCACGCGATAGAAAAAGGGGATAGTCTATTTATAAGTGTATGGTAAGTTCGTTTCTCTTAATTTGTCATATGGATAAGAGATTAAGATATCTGAAAAACAGACTGAAATTTATAAAATATTTTTAACTTGTGGTTTATAGGGTAAACATTGTCATGATAAAAACAATTCGATCCTTCCGTTTTCTGATCCTCGTCGCTGCGGTTTTTGCTTTTTCCGGTTGTGTAACCAGAACAATAACTGTTAAAACAAATCCCAGTAATGCTTTGGTGTATCTTGATAATAAGCTTATTGGAGAGAGTCCTGTTACAGTTCCATTTACGTTTTATGGTACCAGGAAAATAATGATAGAGAGAAAGGATGAGGATGGTGTGCTTACCCATGAACGGACAATAGCATTTGAAAAGATTAAGGCGCCTGTTTACGAAATCTTTCCTCTGGATTTCTTCTCCGAGATAGTATGGCCATTTGAAATAAAAGATGATCAGGTTATAAGTTATAATTTAGAAGAATTAGATCCAATATCAATTAAGGAGCGACAGGCAAGGATGTTAGAAAGTGCAGAAGAGTTGAGGCAGAGGGTCAACGTACCGGAGTTTTAGACATCGCACCGGGCAGTATTTAACTAGTGGCAATCCATCATCTGGCTCTATTTGCTTATCAATCTTGGCCTCAATAAGATTATCATCTCTCCAAACAGATAATAACGTCTTTCCCGCTTGTGAATAAGCAGTCCCATTTTGTATGAAAATGACATTAATCTCCACAATAATTCTCTCTCTATTGTCCTTCTGTTTTGGCCAGATTGCTAATGCCAGTGAAGATGATAAGAGTAGATGGAACAAACGTTACGATACCGGTGAATATCTATACGGTAAAGAACCGTTAAAGTTCCTGAAGGAGAAACTTGGTTTACTGGTCAGAGGCAAGGCCCTGGTACTGGCTATGGGAGAAGGGAGAAATGCTGTATTTCTTGCCGGGAATGGATTTGACGTTGACGGTTGCGATATTTCCGAGAAGGCTGTTGAGAAGGCCAGGCTTCTCGCCCGGGAAAGTAGTGTGACACTGAATGCATTTGCAGCTGATCTGGAAGAGTACAAGATACCTGTTAATACGTATGATCTCATTACATGTTTCTATTACACTCAGAGAGATCTCATTCCGCAGATCAAGGAAGGCCTGAAAAATGGAGGCATGGTTATGATTGAGACATACTCCATAGACCAGCTGAAATATGGAAAAGATGCACCCGGACCCAAAAACCCAGCCTACCTGTTAAAGCACAATGAGCTCCTCGATTCATTCAGAGATTTTCGTATTCTCTATTATAGAGAAGGTGAGATTGCAGAGAATAAATCAGTGGTGAGTTTGATTGCGCAGAAGAAGTGAGGAGAAGTGTGAGTAAATCAGTGTAACTCCGTGAATATTCCGTGGTAAAATATTTGGACATGAATATATTAGACAACGTAACTGAATCTCAAAAAGAGGCGATTACACATATAGACGGTCCTTTGCTAGTGATCGCAGGTGCCGGCAGTGGTAAGACGAGGGTGATTACACGCAGGGTAGGATATCTTGTTGAGCAGGGGACTGATCCGTCAAATATTCTGTCCATAACTTTCACTAATAAAGCCGCCAATGAGATGAAAGAGCGGCTGGGTGAGTTCCTCGATCTCAGGGGTATGTGGATCTCAACTTTTCATGCCATGTGTTCAAGGATATTGCGTAGTGAAATTGAACATCTGGAATTTACCAGAAACTTCAGCATATATGATTCCGGGGATCAGGCCAAGTGTATAAAGGATGTTATGAATGAGCTGAAACTGGACACTACTAACTGGCGGCCGGGTGCAGTTGCAGCATCTATCAGTAACGCAAAGAACGAGTTGCTGTCAGCAGAAGAATTTGCTGAGTATAAGTCGGGTTATTACAATGATGTTGTTTCAAAGGTATACACCAAATATCAGAAATATCTTGAGGCAAATAATGCACTGGACTTTGACGACCTGCTTTTCAAGGTCGTGCATCTGTTTAAAAAATTTCCTGAAGTGTTGGAGAAATACCAGGATAAATTCAGGTATATCCTTATTGATGAGTATCAGGATACAAACCATGCGCAATACGCAATCACTCAACTGCTGGCGCAGAGGTATGAAAATATTTGTGCAACCGGAGACCCAGATCAATCTATCTATGGCTGGCGCGGTGCCAACATACGGAATATACTCAATTTTGAAAAGGACTATCCTGATACAAAGACTGTCAGGTTGGAACAGAACTATCGTTCAACGAAGAACATCCTTCACGTCGCTTCGGAAATAATCAACAACAACATATCGCGGAAATCGAAATCCCTCTGGACGGAGAATAGCGAAGGGAGCAAGGTAAGGATTGTCCATTGTGAGGACGAGAATGTTGAGTCGAAGGAGATAGCAGCAAATATTATTGAATTTATAAAAAACGGAAATAGACATTCCGATATGGCTGTTTTCTACCGCACAAATGCACAGTCACGTGTGTTGGAAACCTGCATGCTGCGTGAAGGAATACCCTATTCAATCGTGGGTAGTGTTGCATTCTTCAAGAGAAAAGAGATCAAAGATGTCCTCTCTTACCTCAAGCTCTGTGCTAACCCAGATGATGATCTGTCATTTGAAAGAGTTGTAAATATTCCTGCAAGAGGCATCGGGGCCACAACTATAAAACGATTAAGAGAATGGGCGGGGCTGAATAACGCAAATATGATAGAGGCGATATCCAGGGTTCAGGAGATTAAGGAGATCAAAGGAAAAAGCTCCAATACAGTAAAAGGTTTCCGGGATATTATTTCTGAACTACATACTATCCAAACCTATCCGGTAATGGGATTTGTAAAAGAGGTTATCGAGAAAATCGGATATGTAGATTATCTGGTTCAATCTTACGAAGGTGACAGCGAGGAGCGGTTGGAAAATATTGAAGAGCTGGTAAATGCTGCCAGTGAATATGACACTTCAAATCCGGATGGTTCGCTCCAGGGTTTCTTAGAAGAGGTGTCACTGATTGCAGATATTGACAAATGGGATGATGCCGCAGATACTGTTACCCTGATGACGCTGCATGCAGCAAAGGGTCTGGAATTTCCGATTGTCTTCATGGCTGGACTGGAGGAAGGGCTACTGCCTCATTCTCAATCAAAGGATTCAGATGATGATGTTGAGGAGGAGCGTCGATTGTGCTATGTGGGCATTACGAGGGCCCAGAAGGATCTGTTTCTGGTCCACGCCAGATACCGGTCAAAATTCGGACAGCGCTCTGCGTGTGTTCCTTCAAGATTTTTAAGCGAGATGCCTGTAGATTTTGTTGAAGAGATTGATAGAACAATCTATAATTCTTACGGTGATAAACTGCGTACTGAACCGGCAACGGGATACAGAGATTCGGCAGATGAGGATGATTATCAATATGATGCAGGAGGGGACGATTATGATGAGTTACCGGTATTCCAGATTGATGAACCTCAGGAGAGTGTCGAGCTAGTTTCAGGTGACATAGTAAAACACGAAATTTTTGGTCGTGGGAGAGTTGTAAAGATAGCCCCATCTTCTGACACAGTACATGTTGATTTTAATAGAGTAGGTATGAAGAAGCTGGCACTGGAATATGCAAATTTAGAAAAGGTAGAAGGTTCCTGCCGATAATAAATATAAAGGAGTGAGAAAATTGGAAAAAATATATCTTGATCATGCGTCTTGTACGCCAACACATCCACTGGTTGTAGAGGCAATGGTAGATGCCATAAAAAACACCTATGGTAATCCGTCAAACCTGCACCATTTCGGACAGGTTGCAGGTAAAGCGGTAACGAGTGCAAGGGGTGAGGTTGCATCACTTATAGGAGCAAAAGCTGAGGAGATAATATTTACATCAAGTGGGAGTGAAGCGAATAATTTTGCCATCAGGGGGCTTGCAACGGCAAATAAAAAGAAGGGCAAACACATCATCACATCAGAGATAGAACATTTTTCAATACTTAATCCGCTGAAAAAACTGAGGAAAATGGGTTTTGAGGTTACGCATGTACCGGTTGATAAATACGGCATGATAGATCCGGAAGATGTTGCAAAGGCAATAACACCGGAAACTGCTCTCGTCTCGATAATGCATGCAAATAGTGAAATAGGTACTATTGAGCCGATTGAAGAGATCGGGAAAATTGTTAAGGAGAAAGGTATCACCTTTCATGTTGATGCCGTGGCCTCTGCAGGTTATGTGCCTGTAGATGTTGACGCAATGATGGCTGATGCCATAAGCCTGGCAGGTAACCAGTTCTACGGTCCACCGGGTGCAGGTGCGCTATACCTGAGAGAGAAAACAAGGATTGTTCCTTTTATAGAAGGGGGTGTGCAGGAAGGCGGGCGTCGAGCCGGTACGGAGAATATACCCGGAATAGTGGGTATGGGTAAAGCCGCAGAGTTGGCAAAAAAAGAGATGGATGTGCGTAGAGATGCAATAAAACCTCTACGTGACAAGCTGTTAAACGGCCTGATGAGTTCAGTAGATAGTATTCATCTGAATGGCCATCCTGAAAAACGATTGCCAAACAATATAAACATCAGTATTGAGTATGTTGAGGGAGAGTCAATACTTCTGTTTCTGGATATGAAAGGGATAGCTGTATCTTCCGGTTCTGCGTGCACTTCCCGGTCATTAAAATCATCACATGTTTTGAGCTCAATTGGAGTAGAGGACGCGGTCGCTCAGGGTTCAATACTCTTCAGTCTGGGAATAGATAATTCCGAAGCACAAATTGAATATGTATTAGAGACGGTTCCTCCAATCATAAAGAGGTTGAGAGCAATGTCTCCGTTATATGAGGATAGTCAGGCATGAATTGAAACGGTTCCCTGCCTGTAATCAGTACATAGTCATAATCTTAATATAGTTATTTAAAGATAAGAAAGGACTATACAGATGAATACAACAGGTATAAAACAGTCTATATTCAGTAAAATTAACCTGGCAACGTGCATTGTTTTGTCTGTGCTAAGTATACATTTCTTACCATCTCTCTGCCTGGGTCAACAAACTGCAACAAGCGGATATGAAACACCTGGTATCTTAAAAGCAAGTGAGATACTACCACCGGAACTCCTTGAAGGAGATCATTTTAAGGTAATGGAGGAGGTGGCTACCTATGATTTTACTAATCGATTCACAATCTCGACTGCATATGGCCAATTTGAAGTGATTGGTGAGGATATGCTGCGAATTCGTATTCAAGAGATTCTCGCCATAGCAGCTTTACAGGAGATAAAGAAGACAAAAGCTTTCCGCGATGCTGCAGAACAAGCGGCCATGAGCCCACTCAGAGGGGCGCGTGATCTTGTCATCCATCCGGTCGATACAGTTAACGGAATTCCAAAGGGAGTCGGTAGGTTTTTTGAGCCGGAAGGTGAGCGGTTTACGGGTAACACAGAGTATAGAGTAACTGAGGAAATGGCCGGTTTTTTCAAGCTTCAATCCCTAAATCTCTCAATCATAATTAGTCATTAATAATTCACAACTCGCAACCCGTAACTAGTAACCCTAAGTTTCTTCCAGTTCAATATCCGGATTCCATCCACCACCCAGGGCTTTATAGAGCCGTATTAAATTCTGTATCATGATCCCTTCGCTCTCCACGTACTGATCCTGCTGCTCATACAGGGACCTCTGCATATCAAGTACATCTTGAAAATCGGCTAAGCCGCTCGTGTATCGGAATTTGACAAGCTCGACAGATTTTTCTGCTTCTATGACAGAAAACTCCAGTTTTTCCATGCGTTCCCTCTCTCTTCTGTATGAAACCAGTGCATTTTCTACATCTTCAAGTGCATCCAATACCTGTTGTTCATATCGGGCCAGTGCCTGTTCTGTGCGGGCATCTTCCACCTTTATCTGGTTCCTGATCCTTCCTCCGGAAAAGACATTCCATTGCATAGTTGGTCCTATTCCAAAAGTTGTAGCGTTCGATCCAAGATCGGTTGCCTTCAGTGAAAAGGAGCCACTTAAAGAGAAACGCGGATAGAGTTCTGCAGTCGCTACACCTATCAATGCCGTCTGGGCGGCAAGTTCCCTCTCTGCCTTGCGGATATCGGGCCGCTGCCGCAGCAGGTTTGCAGGTACACCAATCGAAACTTTTTTTGTCGGGTTTGGAATAGGTGCGGTCTGCTCCAGTTCCGTTTGGAGTGTTCCGGGCTGTTTTCCCAGCAGCACACTGATCCGGTTAATCGCCTGTACAAGCAGTTTTTGGAGGGAAGGCAAATTAGATTCTGTTCTCGTAAGATTCAGCTCTGCCTGCATGACATCAAGCGCAGATGTGAGTCCTGCCTCAACACGACTCTGTGTGATCTCAACCGTCTTGCGCTGAGCTTCAATGTTCATTTGGAGGGATTGGATTTGATTCTGAAGTTTACGAACTTCTATGTAATTAGATGCCACATCAGCGAAGAGCAGGACCAGTACGTCCCGGTAATCTTCAATTGAAGCTTCAAGGCTGGCGTCTGCAGATTCTACGGAACGACTGATCCTTCCCCAGAAATCTATTTCCCATGAAGCATCTCCTCCAAACTGGGCGGAATCTACTGTTGTTGAGTTCTGTTTAGTGTCGATGCTGCTCTTAGTGGCAGAACCTGAGACATTTACATTTGGTGATCTTTCGCTCTCCTTAATTCCCCTTACAGCACGTGTCTCAGTAATCCTGGCGTAGGCTTCTCTCAATTTGAGACTGCCCTGGCCGGCCCGTTCGATTAAGCTGTCAAGAACAGGGTCGTTGAAAACAGTCCACCAGGTTTGCAGGCTTGCTTCTCCATCAGAGAAATCATCTGTTATTGCCTGGTTCCATTCATCCTGTATCTTTAGTTTTGGGGTTGAATACTCCGGTCCTACGGTGACACAACCCTGAAGCAGGATCAAGGCCAATGCTGATAAAGGAATCCATTTCAGAACATAACACTTTTGAAGGTTTCTCATGGGCAATCCTATAGTTAAGGGATATACAATTATGAGCAAGTTCCAAACTGTTTAGTCTACCAGAATCTATCGTCATGAGCAAGGGATGAGTTATAACAGGGCGTTACGGGTTACATGTTGCGAGTTGCACGTTATACAAAAAAATTCATCTCGCAAAGACGCTTCCCCGGACAAAAGGCGCCGAGGACAAGAGGGTGCAAAGGAAAACAATATTATAGGTAAAAAAACAGACACTAATTGACACTAATGACTCATGCTTCTTAACCCGCAACTCGTTCGTTACCTTTTTTCTGCTCAGGGAGTTTTGCCTGATTGCAAGGTGGGATCTAAATCATAGGCGATCTCAAATGAGAGTTTGGATAATAGTTCCTGGTTCTGTTTTTTGAGAGCAACCCCAATGTTAATATAAATATTGCCCAGGTCAGAGATGCTATCAATTGTTAGATTTCCCGGCAATTTCAAACACTTCAACAATTCATCACAGCTTTTTATGCAACCTTCAATATCGTTAAGAGACACATAGATCCTGCTCAGTGCGAGGTGGGCTTCCAACAAATATATGTTTAACCTTATTATATTTTAAAAGCACTCCTTAGCCTTAACATAATCAGGCTCGCTTAAATACAGCGAACCCAGCCTGACCAGTGTTTCCGGGTTGTCAGGTTTTGTTTTTAATATTTTATTGTAGATCTCCTTTGCCCCTTCATGATCTCCCTTTTTTTCATATGTCATACCCAGGTGAAAAAGAGCATCGATATGCCCCGCGTCTTTGCTGATAATTGATTTAAACCTGTTTATAGCTTCACTATGCTTATCATCCTTAAAGAAGATGAGACCCTGTTGAAATTGTTGAGCAATATCATCAGGATAGTCATTAAGAATCTTCTTTAAATACAACAAGGCTTTATCTGTCAACATAGACTTTTCATACAACTCGACAATACCGTATAGATAATCCTTATCTGCAAAATTATATTTTAATCCGTCATTAATGAATTTTTCTGCTAATTCAGGATTGTTCTGTTCAACAAAATATTTTCCAATAGCCAGATAGGGCATCCATCTCTTATCCGTACTATTCACAGCTTCATTTAACGATCGAATCCCTTCACTCTCATTACCATGTAGAAAACTGTTAATTGCTAAACGTACATGTGCGCGCCACTCGTTCTGAGACGAAAGATAAGGTGTATCCGTAACTCTTGACGGGTCTGACCTTATTGAGTCCAGTAAATCTAAAAACTTATTTGTTGCATTGAGAAATTCATCATTTCTATTAAGTTGGAAGTAGATGGAAGAGAGTGTTTCATAGGCGTCCAGGTAATCATGACAAATATCAAGTGCTTTCAGTGCATATTTCTCCGCATTAGCCAGGTCCTTCTTGTTATAAAAGGCATTACTTGCAATATTGTATGCAAGGACCCCTGTATTCTGAGCTACTGTTATTCAATTCATAAAGCCTGATTGCTTCCAGTGCAGACAATAAGCACTCATCATATTTTTTCATTTTGAGATAACAGATAGCAAGGTATTGGTGATTAAGTGGTTTCTGAGGATCGTTACGAATCTGTTCTTTTAGTAACGTCGAATCTCTGACAAATTTCCCTTCCATCTCTTCTTCATTCTGATCATATCCATAATGATACATTTTAACATTTGCTATTTTTTTCCTGCTTTCAAATGTATCATCATCATGTGAGAGTATTTCATGGACAACACCCTTGAAGTGCAGGCCGAGATGGTTCTTGAACATCCTTGCCATACCGGCAACAGGTATGATTTTACCATCACAGGTTTTGCGGCTTAATTGTAGAAAGAGTATATTTGCATCCTTATCTTTGATAGATTCTTTAAGCTTGTGGGCATCCTCCTTTTCAATCTCCTCATCAGCATCTAGAAAAATTATCCAGTCACATGTTGCATACTTTATTGAAAGGTTCCTTGCCTTACTAAAACTATTCTCCCAGGGATGAAAGTATACTCTGGCACCGAATCTTTCAGCGATCTCAGTAGTCCTGTCAGTTGATCCGGTGTCTACGATGATTATTTCGTCGACATAGTCCTTAACACTCTCTAAACAGGCAGAAAGATTTTCTTCCTCATTTTTCACAATCATACAGAGCGACAGAGTTGGATTATAGTCCATCATTTTTTGTGGAAAAAATTAATCGTAATGACACTGACACAAGGCAGGAAGCCTGTGGCTTCAATAATGTACAATATAAAAGCTCTTAATAAAGAGTAGGATCTAAGACTAACCGTTTATGTTTTTTTTGTTTTCTTCGTTATACCTGACTTCAGATGATTTCCCTGGCTATACAATCCCCATAGATAATACTTTTGTGATGCGAAGCCCAGTGCGGATTTCCTGATCTCCATTTCTGAATATTTGACATTGTACTTCCAGGTATGGTAGTTAAAGCTGAGACTTCTCGCAAAATAGAGTGGTTTCAGGCTGTTAATTATATTCTTTCTCTCTTTACTGCTCTTTGAGATATCATACCGGTATACGAGGCTATAGAAAACCTGGCTCCATAGCAGGATAGTCAGGTCAAAAACTTCCACCTTAAACATCTCATGTATTCTTGAAAATGCATACGGTTCTAAAAGCTCTTTAATGTCAGTCTGATATTTACTGTATTCCGCCAGGGCTTTTTCTTTCAGGTCAAGGATGTTGATGTCCAGCTCTTGCGGTTCTGCCAGATCCTTTAAGCCAAATGTATCAGGTACAAAAAAATTACCGTTATTTCTGATCGTCCAGGCTTCCTTATTCTGCACAAGTACGGTCAGTAAAGTTTCGATTACCTGTTCAAACATGATGCCCAGTTTAGGAGCACTTGCCTTATGGATCTTTGTCCCCAGACCACTCTGGCAGATTTTAAAACCTCCGAGAACAGCGTTCATAGACATAAAGATATCTATTCCATACTGCCTGGTGCTTTCGGCCCACGGTTGTTTTAGCAGATACTTTATGAGTTTCGGGGAAAACGCAAACTCTCCACCTATAGGCTGTCGGATGTCCATGGAAAACATACCAAACATGGCGGGATAACATATGTGGTTTGTGATAGTACCGTCAAACTGATGCCTTGAATAGAGTGGTATTACGTAGTCATAGCCGTCAACAACGGGCCTGCCAAGATACTCAATCCACTCTTTTGTTATTGATTTGAGATCTGCGTCTACAATAATTACAACTTCAGCGCGTACTTTTATTGCGAAATTGAACAGGTTTAAAATATTATTACCTTTACCTCGAATACCATGAGCAGTGCTGATGTATTTTTTTTCTATATGGGTTTTAGTGTCCAGAAAAGCTTCTTTTGTATTATCCGGACTATTGCTATCTACATTGACAATAATACTTTTTTTGTCAGAAAAATACTCACCAAGTCCTTCATCTACGATTTTGGTTACGTAAGAGATAGAATCAGATTCATTATATGAGGGTATTCCTACGACAACATTATATTTACTACTCTGTTTTTTCTTCATGTCTTAATTACCTCTTAATATTTCAAGGCTATTATCTCCACAGTTGAACAACAGGTCAACGGCTGACATGTAAGGTTCAAAATTTCCAAATAGCTGATTATATTCAGGATGTTTGAAATCCTGAAAAATTACCTCAATACCTTCTTCATCGAACAGCTCTAAATTCATATATTTATTACCGTCCTTCCCTGCAAGGTATTTTTGGCCTCCCAACGTCTTGCAGATATCGATTAAGCGTTCTGTAGATCCTTCTCTCAATTCTAAATCGGATGCCATAACAAGTCTGGTTTTGAGATTAAGAGTTGTTATTAAAAATTTGATAATCTCAACGTTAATATCGACAAGACGTTCCCAGTTGCGGCTGAAAATATCTTCAAAAAAACTTATGTAATTGTCATAACAGGGCGCTTTCGAGTAGTTGGTAATAAATGCCTGAAGGTGCTTCCTCCCCCAGTTTTCCTTGTTGTTAATCCTCACTTCATTAATTTTTTCCGGAAAACGGTATAAGACAGGAACTGTTATCCACTGGCAGCCCTGAGCGGTTTTTATCCTGTTGCGGTTCTGCCACTCATTTTTTTTAAATTGGACATTGTCTAATATTACAAATACATCTGTCTTGTCAATTTTATCAAGATAGCCCAGCCAGGGAAGGTATTGCGGTTGATGAATTGCTATAAGCATTTTCTTTTCCAGGTTTCCGGCAGGTGATTTTATGAGTTACAATTAAACCCTTATTGTATTTCTTTTTCTTTGAACGTAACAAAAACAGGGTTGGTTACTATACCTCTGAACAGATAGCTCGTATCCACCGCAAGCCGGTAATAGACCTTTTCGCCCGGATTATAGTAATCATCGTCGTAAGCAATATCTATCGAATCATCGGCGTCAAATGTTTTAATAACTGATCCGTTTCTTATCAAATCTATTTTGAAACCTCTTTTGTTATATGCAGATGACTTGTCTGTTTTGTCAACAGTTACAACTATCCTTATGCGGGGTTTTCCAGTAAGTTCTATATCATCACCCATAAATGCCAGCTTGTCACTGCTTGTGTCTTCGACAACGAAACTGTTTAAGGTAAGTTTATTAGCATCTCCCATGGCAGCATACATCTTACCGGTAGCCAGTGCATACATTATGTTCTCATAGTTTTTTTCCTTTATCAGTAAGACTGTTTGTGTTTCAGCTATATCAAATCCATGCCCCTTATAGTCTACCTCTCCAATCGCCCATACCGGCCTCTGTCTCATTCCTGCACAATACTGGAGTAAAAGCTTGTCCCAGATTCCACCCGGCGGGCCAACGTTCCTCATGCCCTCACTGAAAACTGCTATACCTGTATAATCGAAAGTATTAAGGAGATCATCCTCGTATGATGACGATATTATATTAATACCCTCTTGTTCCATAGCTTTATCTACTTCCGGATGTGCTCATTACCTCTTACTAATGCAAGGTTCTTCTTAAAATAACTTCCTTTCCAATAGTAAAATGGGATAGACTCTGCGCCATGGAGAAGAACCATATCCGGATATTTTTTATTTAACTCTTCTATTGTATTGATATAATTTGCGGCACCATATTTTTGAATTGAATTTTGATCAACTACCTTCTGAATAATCTTCTTTAGTGGGGGGACTCCATAAATCCATTTCATTGTGTCATGTTCGGTGAAAATCACGACTTTTATACCGCTTTTTCGCGCAAGCTCAACAATCTCCTCCGGCGTGTTCTCTCCATTGCCAATTGTTGTGTGTATATGGATAACACTTGGTATGAGTTTGTACTGCTCAGCATAAGAGGTATTTACAAATAGACTTGAGCTGTTCAGGAACAGACAGGTAAATACGGTCAGGACAAAAGTTGAGTAGAGGCTCTTTTTTCTATACATTATTTTGTCAGTAATAGTATATTAATTATAATCTTCCTGAAGATGATGAATAATATATTATATAGACCGGTTAAAATCTATATAATTCTGTACATCTTGTACATGCCGGATATCTCTTCTCTTTTTTTGTGATTTTTCTAAAGCGCATGTATTTTTCATTATTCCATATTTTACGGAAGGATTCATCCTTTACGTTGCCGGGAGAGAAATTCAGCGACTGGCAGGGCCGTACCGTACCATCTGGGAATATATAAGAGACCATCCACGGGCTGATACATTTTTTGCCATATCCGGAAGAGGTAAAATCAAACTCGGTATAATATTTCCTGATCTCTTCATTTGTGAAATTCGGGTAAAAGGCAATCTGCACTTTAGAATCTTTCTTGTCGATCTCCTCTTTTTTTCGGATAAGAAACTCAACATCAATATCAGGCAGGCTGTCCCTCACAAAACCTTTCCAATCTTTACAAACCATCCTGTAGTAGCTCTTAAAGATTTTATTGTGCTGTCGATACATCTCTTTGCTCAGAAATATCAGATGATGGAATGTGATTGAGCTCGCCGTTAGCCCCTCTGCGATACTGATCAACTCATCAAGCCGTTTGTAATTAATCTCAAATATTGTGCTGGAGATATTTACGACAGGCTTATTTAGCCCGGTCTTCTTTTTAATATCTCTAATTAATCTGAGGCCTTTGACTGCCTTGTCAAATGTGCCTTTTGCGCCTCGTACCTTATCATGTACTTCGCGCGGGCCATCCAGTGAAAAGATAATTTCGTCAACACCAAGATCAATTATAGCGTCCGCATGCTTTTCCAATAATATTCCATTGGTAATTATATTGCAGCGCATACCCTCTTCCTTTATGCGGGATACTACTTTCTTCCAATTTGAATACAACAGGGGTTCTCCGCCAAAGAGTGTTACGTTTGGTTTGAATGTCTTTATGTCGTTTATAATTTTATCTATTTCATCAAGTGATAGCTCGTCCTTTAGCTCTTTAGGTGACAACTCCCTGGATGTTCCGGAGGGGCCCCACTGGCCGCACATCTTGCATCTAAGGTTGCACCGGTAAGTGAGGAATAGATCAACCGTTTCCGGATAATGGCTGTATCCATCGTGAATTGTGTAGGATGCATAAGATAGCAGCCGCTGTTTAAATGCCTTCCATGCATAAGCGGGCTGGATAATTGATTTGGCAAGGTTACTTTTTAAATTACGTAGTTGAATCATCTTTTTCTACTAAGTAGTTTCCCATAATCAAGCAGTCTATACCGGTAGAGAAAAAACAGCGGATAGCCTCTTTTGGCGTAGTAACTACAGGCTCTCCTGCCACATTAAATGAAGTGTTAAGTACAATAGGGATACCGTTGATCTCTCCAAAATTTTTAATAACATCATAGAAAAGTTTATTGTACTTCTGATCAACCGTTTGAACCCTTGCGGTTCCGTCTGTATGGGTAACAGCGGGAATCAGTTTTCTCTTTTCCGGCTTAACATCACAGATAAAGAGCATGAAGGGTGACTCATGATTAAAGTCAAAGAAGTCTCCGGACGACTCTTTTAATACCGCAGGCGCAAAAGGACGGAAATCTTCCCTGTGTTTAACATACTTGTTAACTATGTCCTGCATTTCGCTGCTTGTCGCGTTTGCCAGTATACTTCTGTTACCCAATGCGCGCGGGCCCCATTCTGCTCTTCCCTGGAACCATCCGATAATCTTTCCATCATTTATTAATTCAGCACACTTTTTTGAAATGTCCTGGTGGTGTGTGTACTTCAGCTTATCAAGATCGAGTTCGGCCTTTATCTCTTCAACTGAATATTCAGGTCCCCAGTATGCGTGGTTGATAACAAAATTCCTGTCATTCCCCAGCATGGTATTGTAAATATAATAGGCAGCGCCAAGTGCCGTGCCGGCGTCATGCGTTGAAGGCTGTACAAAGACATTTTCGAAAGGAGAATCCTGCAGTATCCTGGAGTTCATTGAACAGTTCAGGCCAACACCACCTGCAATACACAAATTTTTCTCCCCGGTTTTCTTATGTAGATAAGCGGCTATGCTTTGCCAACGTTCTTAAGCCATAGATGCCTGATAAGACTCTTTACTACTCGAATGAAATCAAAGCCTATTGGTAATAGTTCGGGGAAGATAAAGTCGTGTACTTTGACAGAAGAGAGCTCTTCACCGGCAATTTCTATTTTTGATAGATCCTGCTCACCTATTCCCAGCCTTTTTGCTGCCCTGAGTATGGGAACATCATCCGGTCGAACTGAAAGCAGTTCTGTAACCACTCTATCAACTGCGATGACGTCTATCCCACCGACAAGCAGTGAAACGTCTTTGGGCTTTCCGCCGGTAGGCCCTTTCTCTTCCATGGCCGTGATAGCGTCAACGATAGTGAATACCGGTTTGACCAACTGGTAATTAGCAATCAGCATTTCGGTATACCATTCAAGATTGTTTTTTGCCTGTAAATGCCTCCACGCCTTCTGCTTGCCGCTGACACACCCATACAGGTTCTTGACTCCTGCGGTAAAGTAAACCTGGACATGGGCCTTAAGCTTGGGAAGGTTGATTATGGCATCCACATCCAGCGCCTTGCCGGAGACGGTCAGGGAAAAGTCCTTACCTCCACAATTAATGGATACTTTTCTGGGCTTATCCAGTTCGATGATATCAATACCATTCTTTTCCGCAAATTTATCCAGTCCTATACGTTTTGCCACTTTTGCCACTGAGCCAAATGCAGGGCTGTCTCCTATGATTGGGATTGAGCCTGTTTCGAGAACTGATTCTGCTACTGCCTCTATAACAGCAGGATGCGTAACTATGCATTTTCTCGGGCTGCTCTCCTTTAAGAAGTTTGGCTTCAGCAGCACCTTCGATCCTTTTTTGATGACGTTTTCAATCCCTCCAAAATAAGAGAATGTTTTATCCACTGCGCTGCGTACATCTTCTTTAGAATAGTCTGTACATTTTACTACTGAAACCTTATTCGGATTTGTCATATTGTTCTCCGCATATATGCTTTTGTGTGCATATTTAAATTTTTTGTCTATCGCTATATCACATAAATAGTTCCATGAAGTTTAACATTGAATTATAGTCTATGTCTGTCGTAATATGGTGTCAAGTTAATTTGTATATCAAGTCGAATGATTGATTTAAATAGAAGGAAATTTTCCTAAGTTATGAAAACCTGCAGCTTTATCACTCTGGGATGTAAAGTAAACCAGTACGAGACTCAGGCGTTAAGAGAGGCTATCATGTCAAGCGGATATGAAGAGGCTCCTTCGACCGTTCCTGTTGATTTGTGTGTCATAAATACGTGCACGGTTACATCCACGAGTGACGATAAGTCACGCCAGCAGATCAGGAAAGTAATACGGAACAACCCGGACGCTACCGTCATAGTCACAGGCTGCTACGCCGAATCGGATGCAGATGCGATAAGGACGATAGAAGGTGTCGGCTATGTCTTTGAAAAGGGCAGGGAGAGCAAGATAATCGAATTCGTAAAGAACGGGTTTGTTCCGGATAATAACTCAACGCCGGTTTCCAGTAATATAAGAGATCCCCGCACTAAGAAGCTTCGACGTAATGAGTCTGCCTTCGACCTGCAGGTCAGTAAGTTTGACGGCCACACAAGAGCATTTCTCAAGATTGAAGACGGATGCGATATCTTCTGCTCATACTGTATCATCCCTTATGTCAGAGGCAAGGTCACAAGCAAGAAGATAGACGACATCCTTTTTGAAGCGGAACAGCTGGTAAGCAATGGTTATAAGGAGATTGTACTTACCGGTATTCATCTGGGTGCGTATGGCAAGGAGACTGGATATCAACAAAACATAATAGATGTGTTGAGCGAGCTGCAAACTCTGCCGGGTTTAGAGCGTATCAGGCTAAGCTCGATAGAAGTGAATGAGGTTACTGATGATTTGATTGATCTTATTGCAGATTCGGACAGTGTCTGCCCTCACTTTCACCTGCCTCTGCAGAGTGGAGATGATTATATATTGAAGAGGATGAACAGGAAATATAATGCTGCCCAATACCTCAAAACAGTGGAAAGGATTAAAGAGAGGTTGGAATTGCCATCGATATCAACAGACGTACTGGTCGGTTTTCCCGGAGAGAAGAGGGAGCACTTTGAAAATACAATGAGGCTCTGTGAACAGGCCGGATTCAGCAGGGCACACATCTTCCCCTACAGTCCGCGCGAAGATACCCCTGCCGCTAAAATGCCGGGTCATTGCAAGTCTCCTGTTATTAAGGAACGGAAAAAAGAGCTTGAATCCCTGGCAGCAGAAACCTCTCAAAGATACATGAATCTGTTCGTCGGCAGGGATACAGGTATACTCGTAGAAAATACGAGAGACAGGAAGACGGGAAAACTGTGTGGTTACTCGGATAGATATATAAAAGTCCTGTTTGACGGCCCTGATGAGTTAATGAATAAAATTGTAGATGTTTACGTGGAGAGGGTTTCACCTCAGTTCGTTATGGGAACTAGTAAACAATAATAAGGAAGCCAGGAATGCAGGAAAACAACAAAATAACTACCATATTAATATTTACCATCATTTTCACTGTTTCAGGTTTGTTGTGCGGAATAAAACCTGCCTGTTCTCTGCCTGCAGATGATGTCACCCCTCTTATTAATGAAGAGTATTATCCGGCTGTCCACAAGGCATTTACGAATGCCAAAAAGTCCATATTATGTGTAATGTCCATGGCAAAGCTGGACAAAAGGCATTCGGGCGGAGATGAATATCAACTGGTCCTTGATCTCATTAATGCACATAAGAGGGGTGTGAAGGTTCTGGTTGTTTTTGATCAGAATGTCAAATTCTGGGAAAAAGGCAAAAAAAGAGACATATTAGAGAGAAAGAGCGAATATACATACGATTTGCTTCTAAGTGCCGGTGTTCCAGTGTTTTATGACAGTGAAAACAGGGTGACTCACAGCAAAGTGATGGTTATTGACAGATATATAACTATTGTAGGAAGCACTAACTGGACTTATAGCGCACTGAAAAAGAACCATGAAGCGTCCGTAATCATAAAGTCCCGGGACGTCGCACTGGCATTTGAGCAGAAATTGAAGAAAATAGAGAAGATATCAGCTAAGTAGTGTGATAATAACAGCATAAAAATGCCTTGCATTAGCAAATACGCTTTGTTATAAAGGAGAATTCGATTATTCGAAGGACTTAACACAATAAATATTGGAGGTACCTGTTGATCATAGCGATCGATGGGCCGGCTGGGTCTGGTAAAAGTACAGCGGCAAAAGGGTTAGCAGAGCGTCTTGGCTTTACGTATCTTGATAGTGGTGCAATGTATCGAGCGTTTACATGGAAAGTCAGCAGTTCAGGCGCTGATTTCAGTGACAAAGAAGGAGTCTGTAAGCTGTTAGCTGATACCAGCATTAGGATAGAGTGTTCGGCTGACGGGTCAGAGGTGTTTGTAGATGATGTTGACGTAACAAGAGAGATAAGACATCCCTCCGTAACAGAGAACATTCATCATATATCCAGCCTGGACTTTGTCCGCAAAAAGATGGTAGAACTCCAGAGAGACTTTGCAAGTGGCAAAGATATTGTTGCTGAAGGCAGAGATATGTGTTCGGTTGTTTTTCAGGATGCGGATATAAAGATTTACATGGATGCCGACGTTAAGGAGAGAGCGAAAAGGCGGCATTCTGAACTCGGGGCTCTTGCCGGTGATGGTAGTCTGGATAATATGATAGAAGATATTGCCCAGAGGGACCACAGGGATTCGACAAGGGAGCATGCTCCTTTAAAAAGAGAACCCGATGCCCTTTACCTTGATACAACAACTCTGGAAGCAGAAGATGTTGTTAATATCCTGGTTAAAGAGATTAACAAAGAGCAGCAGAAGAATTAGTGCTAAAGCTTTTATTTTATATTTAAAACTTTATTTAGCAGTTTTATTAACTTTATATTTCGGAGAATTTTTTTTAATGGTTAACAAACTAGTATTAGAAAAGTACGATATCAAGCAAGAGGAAATTGAGCAGGAGCTGGAAAAGATAATAGGAAGTGGCAGTCTTGAAACTATTGAAGCAGCATTTGATACTTCAATCAAAAATTTTGATTTAGGAACGATCCTGAGAGGCCGGGTTTTAGGAGTCATTGGTAACAATGTGATATTAGACACCGGATATAAATCTGAGGGAATTGTCCCACTTTCTGAATTTGATAATACTGAAGAGGTTGAAGTCGGGGCTGATATAGAGGTAATGCTTGAGTCGTTCGAAGATGATACTGGTCTGATACAGATTTCAAAACGAAAAGCCGACCGCATACGTGGTTGGGAAAAAATAGTTAATAAATATCAGGAAGGTGATGTCGTAACGGGTAAAGTTGTAAGAAAGATAAAAGGCGGATTGCTGGTTGATGTAGGTATTCCGATCTTTCTTCCAGCATCACAAATCGATATCAAACCTCCCGGTGAGATTGCTGAATATATCGGTACTGAAGTTACATGTAAGATATTAAAGATAGATGAGGTACAACAGAACATAATTGTATCCAGAAGGAAGCTTATAGAGGAAGAACGAAACAAACAGAAACGCGAATTCCTGGATAGTGTTGAGGCAGAACAGGTTGTCAAAGGCGAAGTTAAAAATATTGCAGATTTTGGTGCATTTATTGATCTTGGCGGTATAGACGGGTTGCTTCACATAACAGATATGAGTTGGGGCAGGATCAGTCATCCTTCAGAGATGCTGGCAATCGGAGATGAGGTTGATGTTAAGATACTTGATATTGATGCTGTAAAGGATAAGGTCTCTCTCGGATTAAAACAGAAGACAGAGAATCCATGGACAAGCGTGGAAGAGAAATATCCGATTGGCTCAAAGATCAAAGGCCAGGTGGTAAATATTATGTCATATGGTGCTTTTGTCAAACTGGAAACAGGTATCGAAGGTTTGGTACATATTTCCGAAATGTCCTGGACAAGGCGCATCAACCATCCTTCAGATGTAGTTGCCATTGGCGATTCCGTTGAGGCGGTAGTATTAAATATAAATAAAGATAAAGAAGAGATTTCTCTGAGTCTCAAGCAGGTTGAACAGAATCCGTGGACGAATATTGAAGAGAAATACCCACCGGGAGTTACGATAAAAGGAAAGGTCAGAAACCTGACTAACTACGGTGCCTTTATAGAGATTGATGAAGGCATTGACGGCCTTCTCCACATTTCAGATATGTCATGGTCAAAGAAAGTTACACACCCTTCAGAAATAATTAAGAAAGGTGAAATGATAGAGGTCAAAATACTATCAGTCGATAAGGATAAAAAGAGAGTATCATTGGGAATTAAACAGCTCACCGATGATCCATGGAAAAAAGAGATACCGGAGAAATACCATGTTGGTGACGTCGTACAAGGCAAGGTTACCAAGATGACTGATTTTGGTGCATTCATAGATCTCAGTAATGGCCTGGAAGGGTTATTACATGTTTCAGAAGTTTCTAAAGAGAAGATTAAGAAACTTGAAAGTGTTATCTCTATCGGGCAGGAATTGAATGTAAAGATTGTAAAGATAGAGCCGGAAGCAAGAAAGATAGGGCTGAGCCTTAAAGGTGTAGAGGGTGCACCGGAGCCAGCGCCGGAAAGCGAAGCACAGGAAGAGCCGGCTGCTGATGTAGAAGTTACAGAGAATGCCGCTCCGGAAGAAGTTGCTGCTGAAGAAAAAACTGAGGAAGAGACCGCATAAACTACGGCAGTAAGAAAGGAAGAACGATTTTGCTTAAAGAACTGATACGTGATATTCCTGATTTTCCTAAAGAGGGAATCATTTTTAAGGACATAACCCCGGTATTACAAAATCCTGCGGGTTTAAAGGAAGTTGTTGACAAGTTCTCTGAACGCTACGCGAATCAAAAAGTTGATGTAATCGTGGGTGCAGAGGCGAGGGGATTCCTTTTTGGCCCCGCAGTCGCTATAAACCTGGGTGCGGGTTTTGTACCGGTCAGAAAACCGGGAAAACTTCCATATGAAACAGCAAGCATGACATATGACCTGGAGTATGGTACTGACACGCTTGAGATACATAAAGACGCGGTAAAAGCCGGTGATAACGTTTTGATGATGGATGATCTCCTGGCAACCGGTGGAACTATGGCTGCCAGTTGTGAGCTGGTCGAATCGCTTGGCGGTAAAATTACGGGATGTGCTTTCTTAATCGAACTGGGTTTCCTGAATGGAAAAGATAAATTGAGCAAATATGATATCTTTTCTCTGCTTCAATACTGAGGTGATAATTCAGGGCGTTCGATATTGAGGCCGGCATATATGTTGATTGTCGGCCTTTTTCAATTTGATATAAATAGTTGAAAGCGCCCGTAGCTCAGCTGGATAGAGCAACGGTTTCCTAAATCGTAGGTCAGAGGTTCGAATCCTCTCGGGCGTATTTCTAATTTACAGATAATATAATTTATTTTTTTTAACATTTTCGTAAATGCCGGGGCTTTCTTCCCGGTGCCGGTTTACGACATTATAACGCACTACAAAATCATATGGAAAATGCAAGAGAGAGATTTAATAACTTTATAAAGTTTTTTGAAGTTAATTGGTTGTGGATAGTCATTGGCCTTGGCGTAGCTGTCGCAGCCGGCGTACCTTCATATCTGTATCAGCAGAAGGGTGCTAACGATCTTGGTGAAGTCTGGAGCCGGATCTACAGAATGAACTATGAAGTGGCGACTTCGCGACAAGAGGGACCCGAAAAGAAGAGAGAGGCGATTGAAGGCGCTATAAAAGAATATATATTTCTAAAGGATAATCTGTCTGCAACTGGTGCGACTCCGTGGTTGTTGTCGGAACTTGGTAACGCACAGTACAGCATAAAACAATATGATGATGCGATTGTTACGTACAGGGAATTCATTAACAGTTATGGCAGCCACCCGTTAGTCCCTGTCATAAGGCAATCTTTAGGATACGTTCTTGAAGAGAAGAAACAGTTGAATCAGGCTATAGAACAGTTCAAGCAGATTGCGAGGAATCCGGAAGCTACATATCTTAGAGCGCAGGTAGGGCTGGATACCGGAAGATGCTACGAAAAACTGGGACAAACGCAATCAGCAGTGTCCGCGTACAAAGATATAGTTGCCACTTACCCGGAAAGCGGTTACGCAAAAATGGCCAGGTATCGGCTTGAAGATCTTGAATAATAAGTTATGAATTTAAATAGAGTGGCTGTAATGGACGAAGACGAGACAGGTCAAATCCAGTTAGTAGTTAAAAAAAAGCTCTCTTCCAGGAGGATTGATAAATACCTTGTTTCACGACTGCAGGACTTTTCACGTAGTCATGTTCAACGGCTGATAAAGGAAGAGGCGGTTAAAGTAAATGATGTTGCGGTAAAAAGCAGTTATGAGATAAAACTGAACGATGTCATTTCCATAGATTTGCCGACGGAGAGCGATGACCACATTACTCCGGAAGATATTCCACTTGATGTTATTTACGAAGACGAATATTTGATGGTCCTGAATAAATCACCGGATACTGTAGTACATCCGGCGCGTGGCCATGCAAGCGGAACATTGGTAAATGCCCTGGCGTTTCACTGCAACAATCTCTCTTCGTTCAATGGTCCTTTGAGACCGGGAATAGTACACCGGCTGGATAGAGATACGAGCGGCGCTATCCTGGTAGTGAAAGATGAGAAAGTACACAAACATCTGGCACTGCAGTTTGAAGAGAGGACGGTAGCTAAAGAGTATCTTGCGGTTGTCAAAGGCGAGCCGGAACTCGATTCTGATCGGATTGATCTGCCGATTGGCAAAGATAAAAAAGATAGAAAGAAAATGGCAATCCGCCATGACAACGGGAAAAACGCAGTATCTGTTTTTGAAGTAGTGGAGCGTTACCCGGGTTTTACACTGGTTAAAGTCTTTCTGGAAACCGGCAGGACGCACCAGATCAGGCTACATATGAAAACTATTGGCCATCCTGTAGTTGCTGATTCGGCTTACGGCTATAGTGAAACGTGCTGCCTTGAAGATCTGTTGGAACCGGTTTCAGACAAAGATATACATAATCTTGCAAAAGAGGCAGAATTGTGTAATAATGTTACCGATCCAATTATTGAGAGACAGGCGCTGCACGCTTATAAAATTGGATTTATTCATCCGGTTACTAATGAGGCACTGGAATTTACGGCTGAGATACCGGAAGATATGTGTAACTTGATTACAACACTCAGAAAAATTAAGACTCTTTTAAATTAAATAACGGGGAGGAAGAAAAATGTTTGGTATGCCCGGTGGTATCGAATGGATTGTAATCCTTATAGTGGCTCTGCTCATCTTTGGTAAAAGGTTACCGGAGGTAATGAAGTCCATGGGAAAAGGTATTGTTGAATTTAAGAAAGGTGTAAAAGGCGTAGAAGATGATGTGGAAGAAGCGATGGATGATGCAGTTGAGAAGAATCCGGAAAAGCTGGCATCAACTAATGGTAATGGTGAAAAGATAGAAACAGAAAACAAAGAAGAATCTAAAGAAATGAAAGGATAAGAATCTCATGGCACAAAGTAACAAAAGAGGCAAACTCAAATGGCGCAGCAAAAAAGCAAACCACGGCAGAAAGCCAAATAAGGGGAAACAGAGAGGGAGATAAATTACGAGTTGCGAGTTGCAGGTTAAGGTTACAGGTTGTATAGTTAAAACCTATGTGCACGATCGTGCACACTCTTGCTTTTTGCCTCATGCTTCTTTCTTATCTGTTCTGTGTTAAATATCTTCTTTATAATCCCTTAATTCCTCAATCTGTGTCCGCCTTTCGTTTTTCGTCAACTCGTAACATGTAACGTGTAACCCGCAACCTGTTAATCTTTTAATTCATTTTCATAAATCCGCATGTCATTCTCGCTGAATAGTACAAACCTGACCTCTTCAAAGTTGTATTCCTGAACAAACTCTTTTACTGTTGTAAGAGCAATCTTTACTGCTCTCTCTTTTGGAAACCTGTAAACTCCTGTGCTGATAGATGGAAACGAGATCGACTTGATTCCGTTCTCTTTTGCCACGTTCAGGCTGTTGTAATAGGCATTGCGAAGAAGCCGGTCTTCATTGCGATTCCCTCCCGACCATACAGGGCCCACAGTGTGTATCACATATTTCGTCGCCATATTCCCGCCGGTAGTTATTACCGCCTCTCCCGTAGGGCATCTTTCCTGTTTTGCAACAATCTCCTTGCACTCTTCAAGAATCTTCGGTCCACCTGCACGGTGAATTGCGCCATCAACACCACCACCTCCAAGCAGAGTAGTATTTGCGGCGTTAACTATTGCCTCAGTCTCCTGCAGAGTTATATCACCCTGAACCAGGCTCAGTTTTGTCTTCCCAACCATCTTTTCCATTATGCCTGTTATTCTAACTATTCAATCCCGGATAATCAATCCTTTTGCCACTAAGGCACTAAGGCACGAAGACACGAAGAAAAGAAAATTTAGCCACAGATTTACACTGATAAGCACAGATAAAATATTAAGAAATTAGTAATAGCCTTTAAAACTTTGCGCTCTTAGCGCCTTTGCGTGAGAATTCTTTTTCGTACAACTTGTAACCTGCAACTCGTAACCTATCTTTCACCTTTTCAATCGTCATTCGTAAATCCCAAATCGTAAATCTTCACCCTCTTGTCCTTTTTTATTTATGCCAGTAGTCATTAGCTATCTGTAACTCGTTTCCCACAATTCACTTCTGAAGACACCAGGCAGATAACATACCTGTTTAATGCCCGAATTTGTCCGGTTGAGTACTAGCAAGTATTATATATACTTTTTTTCTACATGTTTTTGTCCTGTTGCATTTTGCTTGTGAATGATTGTTTTCTGAATAGTAGAGATGTGCCGGGATGTACCAGGATGGTACCCGCCTAACAAACCGGCGGGCAGGTGGGTGGAATAACAAAACACCTGAAAAAAATACATGGATGTAGAGATGAAAAGGTATAGATTCTTCAAGCGTTCATATACGTTTGTTACCTGCACTGTCACGATATTGGCAGGCTTGCTACTCGTCACGCTTCAACACGCACAGGCGGAAAAAGTAACTATCTGCCACAAACCCGGCACACCTGCAGAACAGACATTGGAAATAAATTCAAACGCCTTACAAGCGCACCTGGGCCATGGTGACTATGAGGGTGCATGTGGGAGTG
>JASMMK010000059.1 GCA_030748215.1 Candidatus Scalindua sp. | reverse complement strand
GTCATGCAGACACTGTTCAGGCTTCGGAAGGGAGGTATATCATGTTTTTAAGAGGCCAAATTTGGTGGACTAAAATACGGCATGACGGTAAAAAGATAGAAAAAAGCCTTGGAACACGCAATCGAAAATCTGCTCAAGCGATAGAGGCGAAAATCAGGACGGAGATTATCGAAGGTTCCTATTTTAAGAAACCCAAAGGGAACAAGATAACAGTCGAAAGCCTGATTGATATAATACCTTGCTGAGCATTCTAAACCAAACAAGGGGGCAATAACCTACAAAAACGACATCTATTTCTCTAAAAGGATACTTCAGTGTTTTGGTAAGAAGTTACTGAGTGATGTAAAACCCAGTCATGTAGCTAAATTTGTTACGGATAGACGTAATGACGGGGTGGGGGATGTTACTATCAACCACGAGCTTCGTCTATTACGGCACGCTTATAATCTGGGTATTCACGATTGGGAATTAGTCGACGAGTCTCCGTTTGCTAAGATTAAGATTCCAAGCGGCGATGTCAAGCGGGTAAGGTATCTTTCTCAAGACGAAGAAGCTAGTCTAATGAATGTTCTTCCTGGGTGGTTAAAGCCTATTGTTACGATTGCAAGAGAGACAGGGTTGAGATTGTCCAATATTATCAATCTTGAATGGAATCAGGTAAACATTTTTTCTAAGATGATTATTCTGGAAACATCAAAGAATGGGCAACCTCATAGTGTGCCAATGACTGGGAACGTCCATAATATCCTTAAAACGATGTATATGGACAAAGAAAATAGTTATGTATTTGGCTATGGTAAGAACGGGAAACCGTTTAACCGCTCTTGGGTTGGTAAGTCTTTCAGGGATGCACGTAAGGATGCAGGAATCAAGGATTTCAGGTTCCACGATCTAAGGCATGATTTCTGCTCAAAGTTAGTTCAAAATGGTGCTGATCTTTATTCGGTTGCGGGGTTGGCTGGGCACAAGGATATCAAAACTACTCAGCGGTATGCTCATCTAAGTCCAGAAAAGCTACGATCTACAATCCAGATATTAAATTCTGGCGACAATTTGGCGACAATTGATGAAAATGAGAATCATCAGGAATGTCGTAAGTTGTTGATATAAATGGTCGGGGCGACTGGATTCGAACCAGCGACCTCCTGCTCCCAAGGCAGGCACTCTAGCCAAGCTGAGCCACGCCCCGACACTTTTATATTTATGACTAACAGAAAAATGTACTTAAAAAAAGAGTAGTGGAGTGGCGCGGTTAGTAAACGCTCCATCACTATTGGTGAATGTTATAAAAAAATTATATTCGATCAGGAATGCTTTAGAGTAGTTGAGTAAAATGAAGATGTCAAATCAGTTTACTGACAAAGACGGTCAACAGGTGGAATTTTAATGCTGTCTTCTTCGTTTAAGTCTTTTTCTATCTCAGATTCTATCTCTTTTCTAGGTTCTAATATAAGTTTTTTATATCTCTTCTTTAAGAACGCCAATCTCTCTGCTATCTTTTTGCTTTTTTTTAAACTTACTTTAAGTTTGGAAGCCACCTTTCACTCCTTTTTAAACTTCAAAAAGCAAACGTCAATTACGACGCTTAAAAGGTCTTTATGATGCGAAATACTTGCTTCTGTATTCCGTTTCCAGTTACTAACATAAAATTATATATTTCAATGGATTATAGTCAAGTTGAATTTACATTTCTTTTGCCGCGAAGACACAAAGCCACGAAGAAAAGATAATGGGACACAGATTTTCGCAGATAAAAGACTGATAAGAAAGAGGCAAGAAATAAGAGGCAAGAAGGAAAAAAGATTGGTACCTTAAGGACTTTGTGGCAATCTTGAAATTACTTTAGTATATCGAATATTACAAGACCCATTATTTTGCCAAAATCCAGCAATTCCTTAATCTCTATGGATTCGTTTGCAATGTGCGCCTGGTCTTCATCACCGGGGCCAAATCCGACGGCCATAATACCTTTTTCAATCAGCTGCTTGCATACTGTTACACCTGAAAATCCAAGGGGTATTGGCTTTGTTCCGAGTATAGTTTCAGTATGTTTTGAGATCAGGCTGACCAATGGGTTATCTGCAGGTATCTGGGTGGGGGGCAGCTGCGTATCAATAGTAATGTCAAATTTTGCAGTTGGGTTATGATTCTCTATTGAAGCAATAATTTTATAGATATTATCTAAAATTTCCTTTTCTGTCTCACCGGGTAAATAACGGATATCAAGCTTTGCTTCGCATTTGGCAGGGACAATATTATGTGCTGCTCCGCCACTGATCGTGCCCAGGTTAAGGGTTGGAGGTGTAAACAGCTCATGTGTTGTACATTTGCGCTTTAATTCCTTCACTTGATTCAGCAACTCAATCATATTCCATATAGCATTTACGCCTTTTTCCGGTGTTGAACCGTGGGATTGCTTACCATATGATGTTATGTTCAGGAAGAGAGCTCCTTTTTCCCCAACATCTATTATTCTCATATTGTTCGCAACATCCGGTATAATCGCATAATCAGCGGATATCCCACATTCGTTAAGCAGGTATTCCAGACCCAGGCTGGAACCTTTCTCTTCATCGGCAGCGCCTACTAATAGTAGAGTGCCATTAAGTTTTGATTCATTCTCCTTTAAAAATTTGGCCAGAGCCAGCATGGGAGCCATTTGCCCTTTATTATCGTTTGCTCCACGCCCGAAAATCCTGCCATCCTTAACTACTGCCTTGAAAGGATCGGTTTCCCATCCGTCTCCGGCAGGGACAACGTCCAGATGGCATGCAACAAGCAGTGCAGGGCTTCCTTTGCCGATATATCCAATTATGTTTGTTCTTCCGGGGGCCTTTTCGAATGTATCGTACCTGATGCCATGTGTACTGAAATATCTCTTAATAACATCTGCGCCCAGGTATTCATTGCCGGGTGGATTTGTTGTGTTGGCGCTGATCAGCTCGGTTGACAGGCGTATTATCTCATCTTCCTGTCCTTGTATGTAATTAATGATATGATCTTTCACTTTTTTGCAGGTAAAACTACGAACTACAAGAGTTTGTCGGTTTTAGTTTGAGCTGAATGTGCTCTATTTTGGGGTCAATGTCAGCAGTATTTACTTATGGGGAGTGATCGTAATTGCTTTTTGACGCAAATATTACAATGCTATCTATAAAATATTGAGAAGAGTACTTTAATGAGGTTGTGCTACGCCTGAATCTCAGCCTGGTCTGGGGTTTTTGTTGCATTGTTGTTTACTTTTTCCTTCATGAGCTTTCCTACCTTAAAAACAACAACATTTTTGGCAGGTACGAAGGCTTCTTCTCCTGTACGAGGATTTCTTGCTTTTCTTCCTGCTCTCTGTTTAACCTCAAAAACGCCGAAATCTCTCAATTCTATGCGATTACCTTGTGATAACTCATGAACTATCCTGTCGAGAAACATTTGAATCATCTCTTTGACTAATAGTTGTGAATTGTCAGTTTTTCGTACTATTTTCTCACATAAATCTCTTTTTGTCGTCGTTTGCATTTATTTACCCCTTTCCCTTACGAAAGCCATTTGCATATTTCTTTGAAGCTTTTGGAACATGCTATCAATTCTAAATACTTATGTCAACAGGATTTTATGACTTTTATTAAAGTATATTTTTTTTTTAAACATCTTTTGTTTGACAAATATTTATCATTCTATAAAATAGGAATCTTATAAATTTCTGGGGTTTATTACAGAAATTTACTAATTAGCAGCTGGCTTGTAAAGATGGATGGTACTATTTCATATTATAAGATGGAAATTTGCCAAAGCAAACAGTAGAGAAGTGGATATACAACAAAGGGCGAAACTATGAAAATAAGAATCAGAAAGAGTTCTCTTAAGCGAGTAAGAATGTGTGGATTTAGAAAGAGAATGAGTACTAAAGGTGGAAGGGCGATCCTTAAGAGAAGGAGAGCAAGGGGAAGAAAATTTAATACGTAGGATGTATCTGTAAGTTAATATTTTCGCTGTTTTATTACATTTCCTGATAAAGCTAATCTTAAAGTATTCAGCGCCGTATTTGCAGCACGTCTTTTTATATCCATTCTGGATCCGAAAAAGCGATACTCTTTACACTCCAAATCGTCATTTATTGCAGTCGCAACATAGACCAGTCCCACAGGTCTTTCCCGATCTACACCCTCATCGACGCCGGCAGGACCGGCTATTCCGGTAGTTGCTAAGCCTATATCTGCCTGTATGCGTTCTCTTACTCCAAAAGCCATCGCTTTTGCAACCTCCGCACTTATCACACCAGATTCCTTAATAAGCTTTTTCGGGACGTTGAGCAGGTTTTCCTTTACATTAATGCTATAGGAGACTATTCCCCCTAAGAAGAAGGCTGAACTACCCCAGACGTTTGTCAATAAGTCTGACACTAATCCTCCTGTACAAGACTCTGCAACAGCTAATGTTATAGCCTTCTCTGTAAGAATTTCAGAAATAGTGCTTTCAAGTGTTTCATCACGTTTGCAGTAAACATATGCTCCCAATTCTCTGCAAATCTCTTCTTCAATATTGTCAAGTATTGAGTTCGCTTCGATCTCATCTATGTTGCATAATGTCGTACGTACGGACACTACGCCATTTTTTACAAGTGTACTGTAAGATAGATTTTGATCCGGTTTGATTATTCGTTGGATTTTCTCGTCAAGTACAGATTCAGACATGCCAAATGTATTGATTACTCTTGTGTATCGCTCCTTGCGTTTTCCCGATTCCCTGAGAATCTGTGGGATGACCCAATCCTCAAACATCTGTACCATTTCTGTATGTACACCTGGCAGGCAGATAATGTCAGTCTTGGAGAAGTTTATAAGAAAACCCTGTGCTGTTCCTGTTTTGTTGTGGATAGCAACACTGCCTTCCGGGATTTCTGCCTGTTTCAGGCAATTAACATATTTCCGGCTATTTATATTTCCTATTAAACCTTCGATCTGTTTTACTGATTCTTCGTCTGATACTAATGTGACATTACAGAAATCAGCAACAGCTTCTCTTGTGATGTCATCATTTGGCCCCAATCCACCTGTTATTATAATCAAGTCTGCTCTTTTTGAAGCAGTTTGAAGCGAGAATTGCAATTCTTCAGAATTGTCACCTGCAATAGTATGATTTACAACAGTGAAGCCAAGTTCGGTAAGTTTTGCTGCTATTAGTGGTGCATTTAAATCTCTGATCTGTCCACATACAAGCTCTGAACCAACTGATATTAATTCTATTTTCATTCTTAATGTTAATTTATGAATATTCTGTTTGCTAATATTTGTTCCGGTTCAAGTCTAAGCGTTTGGTGTAGAAACTTTGGCTTCTAAAAAAGTCGCCATTTGCGTGAGAGTTTTAACACCGGCTTCGATCAGGTTCATTGCCAGTACCGCTCCGGTACCTTCTCCCAGCCTTAGATCCAGGTCTAAAATTGCTCTTTTCTGCAATTTGTCCAATGCGATTTTGTGGCCGTTTTCTATTGATGTATGAGATGATATGAGGTAATCGTTGACCTTTGGTTCTATTGCACATGCAATTAATGCTGCGGCAGTAGAGATAAATCCATCAATCAATACCGGCGTTCTGTGACTCGCCGCGGCAAGGCACAGGCCTGCAATGCCGCCTATCTCAAATCCACCCACTTTTGAAAGAACGTCTATTGGATCAGAAGGGTCAGGTTTGTTAACCTCAAACGCAGTTTTTATAACCTCAATCTTTTTTTCTACGCCGCTATCGTTTAAGCCGGTTCCTCTTCCTGTAACTTTGCTTACATCTGCTCCTGTTAAACATGCAATTATTGCGCTACTTGGAGTAGTATTAGCTATGCCCATGTCGCCGGTAGCAATAATATCAATGCCGTTAATAAGTTCTTCGTTAAAAGATTCTATACCCGCTTCCAGAGATTTTATTGCCTGTTCCCTGGACATTGCCGGTCCACGTGCGATATTCTCGGTTCCATATCCCACTTTTTTTATCTTCAAACCATCAACAGGTTCAAAATCCGCGTTTACGCCACAATCAACTACAACAACCCTTGCACCGACATGTTGTGCTAAAACACTTATAGTTGCACCTCCATCAAGGAAGTTCTTTACCATCTGACTGGTTACCTCTTGTGGGAAAGTACTTACGCCTTCACTGGAGACACCATGATCTCCGGCCATTGTAAAAACAACCTTGTGTTTTAGCGTTGCATCTGGCGATCCTTTTATCGAGGCGTAAATAGTTGCAAACTCTTCAAGTCGACCAAGACTACCGGCGGGAATGGCCAGCTTGTTGAACCTGGTTTTTATATTTCCATCTGAATCTATAGAGATTTTCTCAATATTTTCTATTGTATTATTTAAAAGCTTCATAATTGGTTTTTGTTAACTGTGGTAATGTAGGATTCTATTGCAGGATGCGTTGGCAGCTAATTAATATAGCCATACTCTCAACATTGAGAATAGTCTGTCGATGTCAAATGGTTTGGCCAGGTAATCGTTAGCTCCGGCTTCAATACACTTAGAACGATCACCCTTCATTGCCTTTGCTGTCAGTGCGATAACAGGGAGGTTTTTACCTGTCCTGCTTTCTGAGTTCTCCTATGGCGGTGTATCCGTCCATTTCAGGCATCATGATGTCCATAAGTACCAGGTTAACATCCGGATTATCGTTCAGGCATGTTAATCCTTCTTTTCCATTTTTTCCAATCACTATCTCTATGCCTTTATCCTCAAGTACCTTCTTGATTGAGAAAACATTTCTCATGTCATCATCTACTACCAGTATCTTTTTGCCGGTCAGCACTGCTTCCTTGTCATGAATCATTCTAAGTAACTTTCTTTGTGTTTCAGGGAGGTGTGCTTCGACGCGGTGTAGGAACAACGTGGTCTCATCTAAGAGCTTTCGATGTGACCCTTCTCCCTTGATAATAGTTGTTGCTGCATATTCGTCTATAATTCTTTTTTCTTCATTGGTAAGATCTCTGCCGGTGTAAACAATAACCGGCAGTTGAAAAATCTCTTCATTTTCTCTGATTTTACTGAGTAGTTCTATTCCTGACATATCCGGTAGGCTAATGTCTAAGACCATGCAGTCAAACTTTCCGGTCAATATATGATCATAGCCTTTCATAGCAGTTGAGACAGTAGTGGTATTGACATCACCACTTCCAATGATACTGGATATTACTTCTGCCTGCTCAGGATTGTCTTCCACTACAAGAAGGTCTTTTACGGGCTTTGATATTATCTTGTTAAATTTTGCAAATACCTGCTCAATTGCCTCCGGGCTTACCGGCTTTGTCACGTAATCTATCGCTCCCATTTTCAATGCATCGAATTTATGGTCAGATGCGGATATAAAATGAACAGGAATATGGCGAGATTCGGGGTTATCCTTCAGTCTTGACATAACCGTCCATCCGTTAATGCCTGGAAGATTTAGATCCAGAATTATACCGCTGGGTTTATAGTAATCTGCAAATTGAAGACCTGTTTCTCCGTCACCTGCAACCAGGCATTTAAAGCCATGTTCACGTGTCAAATCTCTCAGGATTTTCAAAAATACTGGATCATCTTCGATTATAAGTATAGATTTATCCTCTTCTGAAATAGTTTTTCTATCATCTTTAATGTTCTCCTCTATCTCTTTTCGGTTATCATGTTTTTCCGATTCTTTACTGATGTCTGTTTCTGATTCTGTTTTAACAACTGATAATACCGGGCTTTCTTCATCTGTTTGTATTTCAGATTCAAATGCTTCCGGGAGATAGAGTGTAAAGGTGCTTCCCTTACCATGCGTACTTGTCATATGGATCCTGCCATTAAGCAGCCCGGAGAGTTCTTTGGAAATAGACAGTCCAAGTCCCGTCCCTCCATACTTTCTACTTGTGGAACCATCAGCTTGTTTAAATGCCTCAAAGATCACTCTCTGTTTCTCGTCAGGAATGCCTATTCCCGTATCAACAACTGAAAACAGAACAGTCTTAGCCGGATCTAATTTACTCATCGAAAAGTCAATTGCGCTATCTGTTGACCTGTTTGGCCGGCTTATTTTTAAGGAAATACTTCCTTCTGACGTAAATTTGAATGCGTTTGATAGGAAGTTTTTTATAATCTGCTCAACCCTCTGTTCGTCAGTACTGATATGATCTGGTAATCCCTCTGCAATTTCAATATTTAAGCTGATACCGTTCCCTTTGGCAATATGTTTGAAATTTCGTTTTATGTTATTGCAAAAATCATTTAAATACATGTCCTCTATCTGGAGGTCCATCTTACCAGACTCTACCTTGGAGAGATCAAGTACATCATTGATAAGTGCCAATAAGTCGTTACCTGATGAGCTAATTGAGTTAACAGATTCGACCTGATCTTCTGATAAACTGCCGTCTTTGTTGTCGCCAAGAAGTCTTGATAAAAGGAGGATACTGTTTAATGGTGTTCTCAGTTCATGAGACATATTGGCCAGGAATTCAGATTTATATTTGCTGCTTTGTTCCAGCTCCTGAGCTCTCTCTTCAATAGTCTTTCGGGCAGCCTGGAGGTCTTTATTCTTCTCCTCTACGTACTCTTTCTGCTCCTCAATTTCTTCATTGGTCTGACGAAGCTCTTCTTGTTGGGCCTGTAGTCGTGATTCAGATTCTTTTAGTGCAATTGCATTTTCTTCAAGCTCTTCATTGTTTTGACGAAGAGCTTCTTCACGTGCCTGAAGTTCCTCTGCCTGTTGCTGTGTCTGCTCCAGAAGGATCTCAGTGTTGTTTCTGGATATCACAGTATTCAAGGCGACAGCAATACTCTCCGCAACCTGTCCCAGGAAGGTTAGATGGATGTCCTGGAATTCCAAAAAAGACCCCAGTTCTACAACGCCTCTTACTGTGTCATTCAGTACCAGCGGGAAGATCAGGATCTGTTTTGGTGTAGCGTCTACTAATCCGGAATTTATTTTAATATTGATAGAATCATCAGGATAATTTGTTAAGAGAATATGTTTTTTTTCTGATGCTGCCTGGCCTACCGGACCTTCGCCGGGCATAAATTCGTTCGGAGTATTCTCTCTTTGTACGTAGGCATAACTACCTATTGGCTTAAGGCGGTTATCAGTATCAGACATGTATAGGATACCAACCTGTGCGTTTAAATATTCGGCCAGATGTCCAATGATAATATTACCCAATGTTTCAATATCCTGTTTGCCTCTCATTTTTACGCTCAGTTCCATTTGACCTGTCTTGAGCCAGTCATGTGCATCATTCTTTTCCATAGTCAGGCGCAGGTTGGAGATCATATCATTAAAGCTGTCTGCTAATTCACCAATTTCACCTCTGGACTTTATCTTAATATTATGGTCGAGTTCTCCTCCTGCAACACTTCTGGCTGCTCTTGAAAGTGTTGTTATAGGTTTGGTTATACTCCTGGCAACAAGAAAGCATAATATAAACATTGCAATTGTACAGCCGCCTGTCAAACCGGAATAGATGATAACAGAAATTGTTTTTTCTGAAGATAACGCCGTAGCTTTTTTAAGAATTTCCTGGAGTTGGGCATCCTCTATTTTTTTCAAATCGTTAATGCGTCCTGTTGTGGTGGCAAAGGCGAATTCAGGCTTCAACCCAAAATTACCATTCGCAAGGTTTTTGGCTATTCGTTTGCGCAAATCAATTACCGCATTAATATTTGACTCACTCATTTTTGTGAGAAATTCATTTCTCAGTTTTTCTGTAATCTGGTATTTAAAAACGGCGAGTAAAGCCTCCTGCCCTTTAGATACCCGCATCCATTCATGCATTTCAGATTGTGTGGCCGGCTTATTTCTAGCAACGAAACCGGTTATAATAGTTCTCTCCATGCCAGCCATCTCCTTGGCCATGATGAGATTGACACAGGCTGTAAATGGGAATGAAAGTTCAGAGTCCTTAATAATAACACTTGCCTCTTGAAATGTCCCCAGGATGTCGTCTACTATCTCGGTATAGAGCATATTGGATTCTTTATTCCCAATTGACAGTGATGTGATTTTCTCTCTGATGGATGGAAGCTTCCACAGTTTCCTTGAGGAAGCATTGGCACGTCTGGCAAATCTATAGCCAAGTTTTGCCATATCCAATGTTTTTGTGTAGTTCTCCATGACATTGTAATACCTGTCTGTAAGCAGCCTCTGCTTCTTCATTGTATCTGTCATGCTGCTTCCGCTACTGGCAAGATATCCGGCAGATGTTCCACGTTCTCTCTGTAGTTGGTGTACAACCTGGTTAGCAACTACCATATAATCTGCGATACTCTTAATCTGATCAGCCCGTTTTTTAGCATCAGATTCACGCAATAGTAGAATAGTCATGAATCCACCTACCATCAGGGCTGGGATTAAAGCTAATGTCAGCAATTGCTTTATCAGCCCTGCCCCTGAGGATTGTTTAGATTTGTTCTGCTTTTTAATATGACCTTCATCTTTCATTTTAAATCCCTACCGGTTCGGAGAAAATAGATACCAGGCAATGTTATATTATTGATCGTGGTGATGATCATAGTTCTCATCATTACTCAGTCAATTCGTTGCTACTTGATTTGAAAATATGGGTTGTAGCTTTCAATTAAATGTAGGCCATTTGAAGAGATAATTTTGTTGGTATCCTGTCCATAAATACATAAAACCCGGAAAATCATTATCTGTTGAGGTGTGTAGGCTAAACTTGATCGTTCGATTTCCAAATAAATTATCCATTGAACCTTCAAAAATTTCTGCCAGATCAAACATCTTTTTGTATTTTATAACTTTTGCTTCGTTTAAGCCTGTTATATTTTTGGCTAATGTAATTGCGTCTTCAATATAGCCCAATTGGTCAACCAATCCATTATCCAATGCCTGTTTCCCTGTATATATTCTGCCATCCGCCAGCGTTTTAACATTTTCTACTTCCATATTTCTACCAGCTGCAATAATATTTACAAACCTTGTATACATTTCATCAACAATGTCATACAAGACTTTTCTTTCAGCGTCAGACATCTTTTTTAGCGGTGAGCCGATGCTCTTCATATCACCTGATTTTATCGAATTATCTTCAATGCCGTATTTTTCTACAAGATTAGATATATTGATAAGTGGCATGATTACTCCTATGCTTCCTGTAATTGTGGTAGGGTGAGAAATTATTTTGTCTGCAGCAGCTGAAATATAATATGCACCTGAAGCCGCAACATCTTGCATGCAGACGATTACTTTCTTGTCTGTTTTCTCTTTAAATTCCAAGACTTTCTTATAAATAATATCACTTGCTGTTATTCCTCCTCCGGGACTGTTAATTTCCAATACCACCGCTTTTATATCATTGTCGTCCCGCGCTTGCTCAAGTTGCTGCTTTACACTTTCAACAATGCTTGGTGTTTCCTGGAAAAGCTTCTTTGAAGATTGTCCGGTAATAACACCTTTTATTGGGATTAAAAGTATTTTGTCAGTACCGCTTCCTCCTATTACCTTCTCAGAAAGTTTTTTGGTACTTTCGTCTTTAACTTGTGTTGTAAGGGCACCCTTTACTACAAAGAGACCCATCAACGAAATAGATAACACTATACAGCAGAGAAAAAAGAATATCGCCAGTGAAGTCGAAATCCAGAAACCTACTCTGCTTTTTTTCTTATTGTCTTCCATAATGCTATTCTCGACCCTGAAAATAATGTACGAAACAGGCTTACTTTATCGATAATATGCTAACGTGATACTAAAATTTTTTTCTGTTTGTGGATTTTATTAAGACATAAATTCTGAACTCATGTATCTCCAGTCACCATAACTTTCTCTAGTGTAGGGAGGATACTCTATCCCAATATAGTCAAGGGCCTTTCCTACCATAAAGTCTATCTGGTCATCTATGGTTTTCGGATGGTAATAGTATCCGGGCATAGCAGGTAAGATACAGGTTTGCGCTCTTGACAATTTCAACATGTTTTCAAGATGTATTGGTGTTAACGGAGTCTCACGGGGCATGACAACCAATTTTCTTCCCTCTTTAAGCGTAACACTTGCAGCACGTTGAATTAGATTTGATGCGATGCCATTTGCTATTGAACAGAGTGTGTTCATACTGCATGGCGCTATAATCATTGCTCTGGTCTTTATTGTGCCGCTTGAGATGGATGCTGCAATATCCGATATGTGGTGATATGTTATACCGTGATTTTCTCTATCAATAAATTTGCTAATGTTGAACTCATCCAGGTTTAAGGTGAGATTTAATTCGCTTTCTATCACCTGTAAGGCTGCTTCTGACACACTTAAGTGAACAGAATATGATTTATCACTCAAGGCCTGTAAGATGCGTTGCCCATAAACTACACCACTTGCCCCAGTAATGCCTACTATTATATTTTCCATATTTAGATGACACCCAATTAAATTCTGAACTCGTAAAAACTGCTGTTACAATCCTTTATGTTCCTAATCGAGACATTATTACAAATTTTTACATGAATTTCTAATCAATTACTCTCTTTATTTATTATTATAACCTTTGAGAGATGAAGGTATATTTGGTGCGTATTGCTTAAGTGGTTTATATACAATGCCTTACGATGGCTGTAGCGCATAGATCTTTTGGATTACCAGGATGTCATAAATGGCATGTGTGTATACCGCAATTCCCAAACCTCGAAAAATAAAGATCGCAGATAAGATAATCCCGGCAACTAAACGGAATGAGAAACTGTGTATTGTGAATGTATCGCCTGATGGTCCCATGTAATGCATGATAGAGAAAATGAAGGCGCACAATAGTATGCTGCAAAGTGAGCCAATAGCTGGATTGATTTTTAACGCTTTGACTATAATTAAGTAAGTTATACTTAAAAGCAGCATACGAAAGAGTATCTCTTCATATACTCCTGCACCTAAAGAGATAATAATCCCCTTTATGAAGCTTTGTGCATATAGGTTAGTAATATCAAATGGCAGATACCCATGTACAAAGAACAGTATTACGTATCCAAGGGCGAAGCCATAAGCCGCACTTTCAAAAAGCATAGGAATAAAAATCTTACAGCTTAAACGATTTTTTCTCTCAATATAAAAAATTGAGCAAAGGGAGATGATGATGATTAATGAATTGAATACCAGGGTTGCGCTATCTCTAAAAAGCTCAAATGGCTTTTTTACGATAACGTCAGCAGTGTTTTTTGTTTCAGTACCGTAGAGAACTATGCCGATTTCATAAAAAACTAAAAGAGGCAAGATAAAAAGAAAGCTTTTCGGTAGATTCCTTGAACGTGTCAGATAATCATTCATATGAAGAAAAGGATTACAAACAACCCAACTGGCCAACAGTAATAAGAGAAAAGGTGTAGTTTGCCGTTATTGACAACTCTTATTAAGATGCGTAGGGAAATGTAACCGGTTATCGCGGCAACAATACTTCCTATAATAAGAAAAAAAATTTCATCATTTTTTAGAGAGATAGTGTCTTTTGCCATTGTAGCCATGCCACCCAGGATCACAGGTATTACCAGCAGAAAGGAGAATTTTGCAGCAGTTTCTCTGTCAACTCCCCTGAAAGTTGCCGTGGCAATTGTTGTACCTGACCGTGATATACCGGGGGTTATTGCAAGTCCCTGAACAGAACCAATTATCAAAGAGTCAACAATCCCGAAGTTCTTTTTATTGCTCTTATTCCTGAAATCATATTTGGTAAACCAGAGCATCGTGCCGGTTACGATTAACATGTATCCTGCAATTCCCGGTTTACTGAAAAGGCTTTCAAATGCATTCTTAAAGGAAAATGCTATTATGACTGTAGGTATTGTGCCAATTGCTATCAGCAGAAAGAGACGTGTATGAGGGTCATTCTTGAAAATGTTAATAATACTTTCACCGGAGAAGAGTTTTTTGCAGGACAGGCAAGTGCTTTTTAACGTCATGAAAATGTCTTTGTAAAAAACGCAAAATATGGCCAATAGCGTACTGAAATGTAATGCGATTTCCCAGATAACACCCTGGGTTTCAATGTCTAAGAAACTCTTGAATATTACGAGATGTCCGGAACTACTGATCGGCAAAAATTCTGTTAAGCCCTGTATCAGTCCCAGTATTATTGCTTTTATTAACATTCACTTAGGGTATTAAAATATCGATCAAATGAGGCAGGTGAAACGATGGGAAGTATAGCAGTCACTAAATTTAGTGTCAATAAATTTTGTGTGAGTAGTAGTAAAATCAACACTGCGTATAAGGCAATTTAAGAGAGTGAACAGGGTGTAATTTTCACACAAGATTTGATTTGATTATGTATTTCGAATTTTAAAATAATGTTGACAAAGATACCGAGTGTGTTAGAATTTTTGAGGTATTATCAATCTTTTTCGAGGGAAATATTGTGATGGTTCACATGGAATTATCAAGGATAATGATATCTGAAACAAGCGACCATCAGATAATTGTTCTTAAAGAAAAGGGCGGACAAAGAAGTTTTCCTATAGTTATAGGTTTGCATGAGGCATGGGCCATTGACAGGGCGGTAAAAGAGATACCAACGCCAAGACCGCTTACACATGACTTACTGTCAAGTGTGATAATGCAGTTAAGTGGGGGTGTTGATAGGATTGAAATCGGTGATCTGAAGAATAATACTTTTTATGCGAAGATAGTCATTAAGCAAAATGGTACTCCTTTAGAGATAGATTCAAGGCCAAGTGATGCGATTGCATTGGCTATGCAGGATAACACTCCAATATATGTAGCAAAAACGGTTCTCGAAGAAGTCTGTAAGTGGGACAACTTAGAGTAGCTTAGATTACAAACGTTTAAACTCATACCTTGTCAGATCTTTCATGATTTGAGAGGTTCAGATTGATAAAAGCGGTTTTTCAGGAGGGATGGCCGAGTGGACGAAGGCGGCAGTCTTGAAAACTGCAGTCCTGGCAACGGGACCGTGGGTTCGAATCCTACTCCCTCCGCCAAAATAAAAAGACGTACTTTGGCTCACAAAGTTATACAGGACAAAAAAGATGTTTCTTTTCGTTGTCGGAGAGGTGGCTGAGCGGCTGAAAGCGGTGGGTTGCTAACCCATTGTACTGCTTATAGTGGTACCCCGGGTTCGAATCCCGGCCTCTCCGCCATTGGTTCATACCTTACCCAATCAACTCCTGATTATTTCGGTGTCATTCACTGGTCTGGTATGGACGATCTCTCTAATTTTAAGAGCCACTTCTTCAGGGGAATTCCTGACGAAAATCCTCCAAGTTTTCCATCCGTACGTATTACACGATGACACGGAATTATTGGAGGTACCGGGTTTTTCCCGACAGCATTTCCTACTGCCCTGACTGCGTTTATGTTGCCTATTTCGCTGGCAATCCATTTATATGACCTGAGCTCTCCATAAGGTATTTCACTTATTTTATTCCAAACCTTTCTTTGAAATTCTGTTCCTACTCTTAAGTCTAATAAAGATTTGAAATTTACTTGATTATCGTTGAAGTAATCAAGCAGCTCATTTATTACACTCCTCAGCTTTTTGTCATCTCTTAGCGGCTTTTTTCTGAATTTTTTCCTTAGGAGTGATTGGAATTTGACCTCTGAGATTCTTGAAAGATTAATAAAGCAGATGCCTTTAGATGTTTTTGCCACAAAGACAGGGCCGAATGGAGGGTTGAGGCAGGAGTATTGGATTATGTCTTCCATCAGCTTTTATGACCAAAGGTCAGTCTGATTCCCTTTATAATGCCAATTATTATGGAAGTTATAAAGAGGATGGTTAACAACAGTGAAATGATATATGTAACTATTCTCCATGAATCTTCTAAAGCTTGATCCCACCATTTATAACCGAGTAGTGATACTCCAAATAACTCAAGGAAAAACAAAATTGTTCCCAGGATAATAAAGCCCAGCACTATATACTTTATATCACGCTTATGCGGAGCCATAGATACAGTAAAAATGATAGATGCAATTATAAATAAGATAGAGCTTATACTGTGGAATCCGATTTTCCAGAATGCATTAAGTGTCAGCCTTATCATATCGAGGAAATTTCTTGCATAATCAAATACCAGCTTCATGGAAAACGACATCTCATTCGGTAAGGATTCACTCACTTTAATGGGATTTCCGAGGATAATAGAAGCTAAAATCAGGACAAAAGCGCAGCCAAAGATAGGCGATATTGCTATGAAAAAATCAAAGAGATATGGGACTTTTGGCCTGTCGTGTTGTAAACCACCACTATTCTCAATCCTGAAAATATTAAGATCTTTTATGGTAGTGCCGGTAATCAGGCAGAGGAAGGCATGGCTTAGTTCGTGAATTACTGTACCCGGAAAAAGAAACGATTTTACTATCTTTGTGTTCAGGTACTTCGACCACAGCTTCTCAATACCGAAGCTTGCGAAAATAATCACAATGAAACCGAAAGCAAAGGCCAAATATACCGTTTCGGGACTCCCAGTATGACGTGGATAAAGTTTATATAGTACGAAAAAAAGTAACATCAATTTCTTGTTTTTACTCTTTTAGTGTGATATTGGCTAACAGATTTGCAGACTAACAAACCTTAATAAAGATGTCAATTATATAATAACACGTCTTTATGGGCAAAAATAAGGGTTATAAGAGGTTTTATTGTTAAGTTTTACTTAGATGTGTCGATAATTATAGTAGTTGGTTATAAGGAACTTGTTGCTTGTGGAGGTAGATGGCATGTATGAACAAAATGATGCAGGTAATAGTGCTAAATTTACAGTAGAGGAGCTTTTGTCGATGTTCAAAACGGAAGCGCAGTCTATTTGTAAAGAACCTGAAGACATTCTTTCTATAGCAGAAAGTACATTGAGCGATTTTATTAAGAGCTATAGTAGATATGTAAGGCTGGTTTGAAAAGATAAGTCCCTGGAGTTGAAATTTCAGACTATAATAGATTCTCTATTATTTTCTTTTCAGGATTGAATGTATTTAATTGGCTCAATCCAAGATGTTTTACCGCCTCCTCAATAAGATTATTCCCGGAACTATTACCAGTGTAAAATGCACCGGCTTCTATCAGGGCCTCCTTTGGAACAAGGCCAATCACTTCACTTCCGGTTGCCTCTTTACCATGTGCTTTGGCCTGGGCTTTTATGGATTCAAATACTTCGTGCATGGAGGTCTCTTTGTAATTAGTCAGGTTCAGGGAGACTTGTGTTATGTTGTACTCATTTAGTTCTACTCCTATCGCCTTTACACATTTCAAAAGTCCTGGAACTCTCTTTTTAGTACCTGTCTCGTCAGCTATCATAGGACCAGATTCTCTTATTTTCTTCGCTATCTCATTTGCTATACTCACGTCCCTGGTATTGAGGTTTACGTTATAGGCAATAAGGAAGAATCGCGACCCTATTACTGTGGCACCGGATTTTCTGACCTTATCATTGTATTCTGCAGGTCCGTAATCAGGTATCCAATCTTTCAGTTTTTGTTCCAGCCCCTCATATTCGCCTTTTCTGATATTTTCAAGATTTCTCCTTTCTGCGGACCTGGCAGTATCTTCATATAAATACACAGGAATGCCAAGTTTCTCTCCTACATCCTTTCCGAGTTCATCTGATAATTTTACACATTCATCTTTTGTTACATTTGCGACAGGTATCATGGGGCATACATCCGTTGCGCCTATCCTTGGATGCTCTCCCTTTTGCTGTGACATGTCTATCAGTTCCGCTGCAGTAGATATTGCTTTAAATGCCGCTTCTTTTATATGGAGTGGTTCTCCGGCAAAGGTAATTACAGTTCTATTGTAGTCCCTGTCAGGTTCAACATTCAAGAGTTTAACATTCCGGGTTGATTGTACAGACGATGCAATCTTGTCTATAATATCAGTATTCTGTCCTTCACTGAAGTTTGGTACACACTCGATAATTTTTCTATCTGTATTGATCACGTTATTTAACAGGATCATATCCTGACCCACCAAAGGGATTACATCTTATAACTCTCCAGATACTCTTCAATACTCCTACAACAATACCTTTTTTTTCAATTGCCTCTACCGCATATTGTGAACATGTTGGGTAGAAGCGGCATGATGGGCGTGAGATCGGTGACAGGACTATCTGGTATACTCGTATGAGTTTAACAATTAAATATTTCATTTCTTCAACATATCGTCAATTTGTACCAGGATTGCTTTGAATTCCTCTTCGATGGCCTTTAGCGTGAGTTCTGTTAACCCTGGTCTTGGAATTACAACAATATCAGCACCGCTGTGCAACAAACTCTTGTTCAATCGATATGCTTCTCGGAGGATTCGTTTAAATCTATTGCGCCTGGGTGAATTACCAAATTTTCTTCCTACGACCAGGCCAAGCCTGGAGACAGAGCTGCCATTTGTCAGCGCATATATCTTAAGCTGAGTGTTCCCGAATTTCTCACCTTTATCAAAAACCAGCTGAAATTCTTTTCGTTTTAGTAACCGCTCTTTCTTGGAAAACCCTTGATCCATTTCGGCAATACTAATAGTTTTAAATCATATATTCAAGGAGAAACGCAACCCTTCATTGCTATCAGCTTCAATTCGCATTTTATCTTGACAGCATGTTCTTTGTTGATAAAATATTCTCTTAAGTTTTACTCTCATATTATCTCATCATATCTCCAAAACTCATCATTAGAAAAGACAATAGCAAAGAATGTAAGACATTGTTATGCTTGTCGTTATAGGAGCGCAATTGGAAACTCTTGAACAAACCAGAATTGGAAAATTAAATAAGCTCAGGGAAAAGGGTGTTGACCCTTACGGTGCAGGTTATGACAATTCCACGCCTTTGAACGAACTAATAGAGAATTACTCGGAAGAGGAAGAGGGGAAGAAGGTGAAGTGTGCCGGCAGGATAATGACCATGAGACCCCATGGCAAGGCAACATTCCTTCACATAAAGGATTGGACAGGCAAGCTTCAGGTTTATGTAAAAATGAATACCGTGGGTGAAGAAAAATATGAAATTTTTCGCTTGCTGGATCTGGGAGACATAATCGGGGTAGAAGGCGGGATACTCATGACTCGGACCGGTGAAATAACAGTATTCGCTGACGACATCACAGTGCTTTCCAAGGCCCTGCTTCCGCCACCAGAAAAATGGCATGGTTTGAAGGATGTTGAGATCAGGTACAGGCAGCGTTATATTGACCTCTCGTCAAATGATGATGTGATGGATCTTTTTCTGAAGAGATCTAATATTATAAAATCAATCAGAACTTTTCTTGATAAGAGAAAGTTCGTTGAAGTTGAAACTCCAATGATGCAATCCATCCCCGGGGGGGCGGTGGCAAAGCCTTTTATCACTCACCATAACGTCCTGGATATGGAGCTGTTTTTGCGAATAGCACCGGAATTGTATCTGAAGAGATTGCTTGTTGGAGGCATGGAAAGAGTTTACGAAATTAACCGCAATTTCCGGAATGAGGGTCTTTCAACACGGCATAATCCGGAGTTTACGATGATGGAGCTCTATCAGGCATATAGTGACTATAATGGAATGATGGAACTGACTGAAAGTTTGATTTCCGGTCTGGCTCACGATCTGTATGGCACATTTGAGGTTCCTTATGGTGAACGAACGATAGACTTATCTCCTCCATGGCAGAGGAGTACATTTTCTGAGCTATTGTCCAAATATGCTTCAGTTGACTTAGACGATGAAGAGGGGTTGAAAGCGAAGGGCAAAGAATTAGGCATGGATGTTAAAGGCGTTCACAAGGATGTTATTGCTGAACATATTTTCGGAGAACTCGTTGAAAAAGAGCTGTGGAACCCGACATTTGTAATTGACTACCCGGTCAGCATCTGTCCGTTAACAAAGGCATGCGATGGCAATCCTGATCTTGCACAAAGATTTGAAATGTACATTGCAACGATGGAACTTGCCAATTCCTATTCAGAACTCAATGAGCCGCTTGAACAAAGCAAGCGGTTCCGTGAACAGGCAGTTGGAAATGATACAGAGGGAAAGATAGACGAAGACTTTCTAAAGGCTCTTAAATATGGGATGCCACCTGCCGGTGGTTTGGGAATCGGTATTGACAGACTGGTAATGATACTGACAAACAGTACTTCTATTAGAGATGTGATTTTGTTCCCATTGCTGCGGCAACAATCTTGATAAGGTAGGGGAGGGTCGCCTGTTTTGGGTTCTCTAAACACTAAATTATTTGAATAGCTTTAAGAGATGACAGAAGAGATTACTGACAATTACCTGTGTGCCAAGGAAATTAGTAAGGAATATACAATTGGTAAATCATCTATCCGAGTGCTCGACAAGGTTAATCTGGACGTAAAAAAGGGAGAGATATTAATTGTCTTAGGGGCTTCAGGTGCTGGTAAGAGCTCACTCCTCCACATCCTGGGCATATTAGATACGCCAACTTCAGGTCATGTAAGTTTTAAGGGTGAAAATTTAAGTATTATTGGGCAGAGAAAATTAGCTGAAAAGCGGAACAGGATATTCGGGTTCGTATTTCAATTTTATCATCTTATGCCGGATTTTAATGCATTAGAAAATGTTCTGATGCCCCGCCTGATCGGCAGAAAATTTTTTAAGACAGTATCTAAAAAAGATTACACAGAAAAAGCGGCAGAGCTCTTAGACCGTGTAGGTCTTGGAAATAGAATAAATCATAGACCAAACGAACTCTCAGGTGGCGAGAAGCAGAGAGTGGCAATTGTCAGGGCCTTAATGAATGACCCTGAAATATTGTTATGTGATGAGCCTACAGGCAATCTTGATACAAAGTCAGGACGCGAAATTCAGAAATTAATTTGGGATCTTAATGAAAAGACTAAGCAGACCGTAGTGATTGTTACTCATGATGAGAGGTTCGCAGAAACAGCAGGTCGTGTAATCAGGATGGCTGATGGCAGGATTATTGATTATTCCAGTAATTAAAAGGAGCATTATCGCAGGTGGAGCCTAAAGTATACATAAACGGGAAGTTATATCCAAAGGAAGAGGCGAAGGTCTCGGTTTTTGATCATGGTTTGTTATATGGTGATGGAGTCTTTGAGGGGATTAGATGTTACAATGGCACTGTCTTCAAATTAGCAGAACATATAGACAGGCTTTATGATTCTGCAAAAGCTATTTCTCTTGAAATACAGTTGACCAAAGACGCGCTTAAAGATGCCGTAATAAATACCCTGGAAGCTAATAATTTAAAAGACTCTTATATCAGGCTGGTTGTGACCAGGGGAGTCGGAAAACTTGGGCTTGACCCTTTCAATTGTGAAGTATCACAGCTTATTATAATAACAGATACCATCCAATTGTACCCTAAGGAGCTATATGAAAATGGTCTTGATGCTATTATAGTTCAGACAATTCGTAATCATTCAAAAGCGCTCAATCCTACGATAAAGTCTATGAATTATCTTAATAATATCCTTGCAAAGATCGAATGTCTTAACGCCGGTGCGGCTGAAGGTATCATGTTAAATACTGACGGTTATGTGGCAGAGTGTACCGGAGACAATATTTTCATAGTAAAAAATGGCGAAATTATTACACCTCCTGTTTCTGCAGGAATTCTGATAGGAATAACGAGAAATGTTGTTATCGAACTTGCGAATGAAGCAGACATTACAGTAAAAGAAGTGCAGATGGCACAGGATGATTTGTTTGATGCTGATGAGTGCTTTCTGACGGGAACTGCTGCAGAAATCATCCCCGTAGCAAACATAGACGGAAGGAAGATTGCCACGGGAAAACCAGGTAGGATTACTCTCGGTTTATTGAAGAAATATCAGGAACTTACTTCGGCGCATTCTTCTTTGTAAACAACGCGTCATAAAGAATCAGTCCAACTCCCACACATATGAGAGAATCCGCTATATTAAATGTTGGCCAATGGTATCCCATGCCTAAATGAACATCTATAAAATCCCTGACATGGTGATGGAAGATTCGATCCCATAAATTTCCTACTGCACCTGAAAGTATCATGCCAAATGCAATGTCAGGGAGTAATCCTGATTTGTCAAAACTTCTATAAAACCACACGATAGCGCCTATAGCTGCTATGCAAAAAAAAATGAGCATATTGTTTCTGCCTTGAGCAAGGCCCCAAACAACACCCTCATTTCTACTGCAAACAAAACCTAAAAAACCTTTTATAATTACATATCTTCCAGCATCATTAAATTTCGCGAATACTATCCATTTTGTTATAAGATCAAGAAGAACACCACAAAAAGCTACAATCAAAAACAGTGTAGTATTTTTCGAAATCTTGTTATCTGCCAGTTTCCTCTTCTCCCTCTTCCTCTTCCAGCCTCTGACACTCTATACAGTTGTGTACATAAGGCAATGCGGTAAGACGTGCTTTGGCAATTTTCTTTCCACACTCCTCACAAAAACCATATGTTTTATCTCCTATTCTTTCCAGAGCATTATCTATAGCTTTCAACTCTTCTTCACCATTTTGGATCAACCCAATGGTCAGGTCGCGATCATAATTGTCTGTACCTACGTCAGCCATGTGGATAGGGACATTTGATAGATCTCCTGAGGCATCCTGTCTGGATTTTCCTAATGCTTCATCCTCCATAAAGGTTACGTTACCTACCAGTTTTTTTCTGAGATCTAAAAGAATTCTTTTATATTGTGCTAGTTCTGCTACTTTCACTTTACCCCTCCATTCTGCTGTTTAACTTGCTTCAGACAATCGTCATGCTACCATACTTCTTTAGTCTTTAAAAGAGTATTTTGACTAAATTTTGAATGAATATAACCAATAAAAAAATAAAGTCAAGGGTTTTTTAATAGCGATAAATTACAATGATTTTACTTTGTAGAGCATATAAAAAAACTGACTTGATTATTTTTATCATATGTTGTATTACGTGTACAGACTTGTAAATAAGAGGCTATGCTTTGTATATATTCTCAACAATTACAAAGTTGTGGTTATGTTGTTCTGCTATATTGAGTTAGAAAAATAATTTATGTAAGTATAGAAAAAATGTCTGACAAAACACACGAAAGCATACTTGTTATAGATTTTGGTTCACAGTACTCACATCTGATTGCAAGGAGGATCAGGGAACAGAATGTCTACAGTAAAATCGTATCACATAAAATAACACCCGAAGAAATAAAACAACAGAATCCTAAAGGTATAATTTTAAGCGGTGGCCCTGCCAGTGTTTATGCTTCAGACGCACCGCAATGTAATGGCGAAATACTTTATATGGATATACCTATCCTGGGAATATGTTATGGGTTTCAATTAGGTAGTCAGATATTAGGTGCTGAGGTAAAATCGGCAGAAAATAGAGAGTATGGAAATACAAGGTGTACCATCAAGGACCATTCTACACTTTTTTCTTCACTTGATGATTCTATAGATGTCTGGATGAGCCATGGTGATCAGGCAATGGGGCTGCCGGACGAATTCGAGTCACTTGCATACACGGATAATTGTCCGTACGCTGCAGCAAAACATAAAAAAAGAAATTTTTACGGTGTCCAATTCCATCCGGAAGTTACACATACTCCTTCCGGTAATCAAATTCTGAATAATTTCCTTTTTAAAATCTGTGGCTGTTCTGGTGATTGGGAGATGAGTTCCTACATAAAGAGTGCGGTAGAAAAAATACAGAAGCAGGTGGGGGAGGATAAGGTTATTTGCGGTTTGTCAGGGGGTGTAGATTCTGCCGTTGCTGCCGCACTTATATACAATGCGATAGGCAGTAACCTGTCATGTGTTTTCGTAGACAATGGATTGCTGAGAATGAATGAATCCGAGAGTGTAATTGAAACATTTAAGAAGAATTTCAAAGTGGATCTACATTTTGTTGATGCAAGAGACAGGTTTCTGGAAAAATTATCAGGTGTAACTGATCCGGAGAAGAAACGAAAAATTATCGGTCATGAATTTATTGATGTATTTAAGGATGAAGCAAATAAGATTGCAGATATCAAATACCTGGCACAGGGTACCCTCTACCCGGATGTTATAGAAAGTGTTTCTGTGCATGGAGGACCAGCAGTTACTATTAAAAGTCATCACAATGTGGGAGCGCTGCCGGAGGAATTGGGTTTTGAGCTTGTAGAGCCCCTCAGGGAGCTTTTTAAAGATGAGGTGCGAAAAATGGGTTCTGAGCTTGGTCTTCCTGATGATATCTTATGGAGACATCCTTTTCCCGGTCCCGGCCTTGCGATAAGGATAATAGGAGATATCACTGAAGATAGATTGCAGATCCTAAGATGTGCAGACGAAATAATGATACAGGAGATAAAATCGGCAGGTCTTTACAGGGGGATTGCTCAAGCATTTGCTGTCTTCTTACCGGTGAGTACCGTTGGTGTTATGGGAGATGAGAGAAGCTACGAGAATGTTATTGCTCTTCGTGCTGTTGAATCAACCGACTTCATGACTGCAGACTGGGTAAAGATACCTTACGATGTACTGGCCCGTATTTCGAGCCGGATAATCAACGAGGTAAGAGGTGTTAACCGCGTTGTCTATGACATCAGCTCTAAACCACCAAGTACAATTGAGTGGGAGTGATTTCTAAACAAAGTGCTTATAAGCGTTTATAAGCCGCTGAGTAATCTTTCCCGGTATTGTTTCTCCTATCTTATAATTTTCAATCTTTGATACAGGCATTATTTCCATCAGAGAATTAGTAATAAATACTTCTTCAGCATTTAGTAACGCCTCTACCTTGAAGCGTTCTTCGCTGGTAGGAATACTACTCTCTTTACAAATATCGAGTACCGTTCTCCTTGTGATACCAGGCAATATATTCGTATCAAGAGAAGGAGTAACGGCTTTCCCATTATTTACAAAAAAAATATTACTTACAACACACTCGGCAACATGTTCATCAGTATTTATTATAATTGATTCGAGAGCAGACCTTTTCTTTGCTTCTTCTTTCAGTAAAATACTCTTCAATAGATTTGTTGATTTATGGCTGGATATTGGACATGTTGTACTCCTTTTGGAATTAGAAACTACCAGGGACATTCCTTCATCATAAAGCTTACTGTCATAAGGTGTGAATGGTTTGACCTGAATCATGGTAGTTGGTTCGATATTGTCATCCATCTGAAGTCTGCCACCACCTGTTCCCCTTGAAAGTGTAATCCTGATATAGGCATCCTGACTACAATTCAACTCAATCAGTTCGTTTATCCACTCACCAATATTTTCATTTGTATAACTGAAAGAGATTCTCAGTTGTTTGGCAGAATGACGCATTCGCTCCAGATGATCGGAAAGCTTAAAGGGTTTTCCATTATATGAACGGAGTGTTTCATAAATACCGTCACCGTAGAGAAACCCTCTGTCAGCTGAAGAGATGTATGCATCACTATCAGGGATGATCTTGCCGTTTAAAAAAAAGAATTGATTCATAATATTTAATCTGCAGGGTGCATTTTTTACGTATCTATTCTCTCGAAAGGATACCAACGTACTACTCAAGCGTTTCAATCAAAGCATGGGCCTTATGTAGCGTCTCCTGATACTCGTCTTCCGGATCTGAATCAGCAACTATTCCACCACCAACCTGAAAGAAGATATGATCGTCCTTTACTAAAAAGGTTCTTATCGCAATGTTGAAATCTATATTTCCATTAAAGCTCAGATATCCCATCGAGCCTGTGTATACACTTCGTTTGTTAGGCTCTAATTCGTCAATAATCTGCATGGCCCTTACTTTCGGTGCACCTGTTATTGAACCTCCTGGAAATGTAGCTTTCAGCAGGTCGATAGCATCATACCTTGAGTGTAGCTCTCCTTCGACTGTTGCAACAAGATGATACACTGTAGGATGTGCCTCTAGTTTTTTCTTCTCTGTCACTTTTACAGTATTATAATTACATACTCGTCCAAGATCGTTTCGTTCGAGATCCACAATCATTGCTAATTCTGCATCGTCTTTCTTGCTTGAGAGTAGCGCCTCCTGCATCTTTTTATTTATTTTTTCATCATTGCCTCTGGGCCTGGTTCCTTTAATTGGCATTGTTTGTATTTTACGCACCACGTTATCACTCCGTTTGCTGTTACTATCCGGAACATTTTGTAGAGAAAGGAATCTTTCCGGAGAAGAACTGATAACGTATTTATTGTCAAATTTTAAGTAGCTTGAAAATGATGCAGGATTTATTTCTCTTAATCTTTTATATAATTCATAAGGTGAAGTCTCTATCTGTGTCTGAAAGCGCTGTGAAAGATTGACCTGGTAAATATCGCCTGCATTGATATATTGTTTTGCACGCTCTACAGCCCTTAAATAGTTTTCCTTAGAAAAGTTACTTATTATTTTTCGTTTTATTCTGCTGCCGTTAAATTGTGATTCCTCTTCATGAGGTATATTCGATCTATTTCGAATCATCTCTAACACATGGCCAACTCTTTTCGCTGTACTTTTTAGAGAATTCTGATTAATATTTACCGATAGTAAAAAACTCCTGTTCTCAAGATGATCAACAGCAATAATTGTATCATAAAAGCTGAAACACATTTCCGGGAATTCAATATCGTCTATTGTGGTATCAGGAATTTTCTCGATGAAATGGCACAGGTCGTAGGAAAAGTATCCAACAGCCCCACATGTAAATGGAATAGGCTCAAATTGATTTTCCAGTTGAAAGTTGTTTAATAGCTGTCGCAGCACATCAAAGGGATTTCCGGTTTTCCTGGTAATACTCTTACTATTTTGCGTTAATATATTATTGCCCTTTGACATAACGGTAAGAAAGGGGTCGTATCCTAAGAACGAGTACCTTCCTGTCTTCTCATTGTTATTAGCACTATCAAGAAAAAAGTTCTTTGAGTGGGCCTGGGTATGATGAAAGATCCTCAACAAGTCAGTGCATGGATCTAACTCCTTGATTATCAGTTTTTTTCTGGTTTTGCTTACTAAGTTTGCCATAAAATCGTTAAAAAAATGTGTTACAGAATAACGAAAGACTTTGCAGGTTCATAGTATGATATGTTATGTGAAATGAAAACTTTAAGTCAAGCTTTTTTCGAATTTATTCAGTAATTATATCAATATAAAATAAAAACAATATGCTTTTCAGACTCATTTTATTATTTACGATTATACCATTAGTAGAATTATATCTCTTGATACAGGTTGGAAGGTATCTGGGCTCTTTTCAGACGATAATGATCGTGCTTATAACCGGCATCATAGGAGGTTTACTTGCCAGGAGTCAGGGTTTAAGCATTCAAAGACAAATAAGGGTGGATTTGCAAAGTGGAATTATCCCGACAGACAGTCTAATAGATGGTTGTTTTATTCTGATTGCAGGTGCACTGTTAATCACACCTGGAATGATAACAGATATATTTGGTTTTGTCTTAATGGTTTCGTTTTTTAGGGGTTGGTTGAAGAAGCGGCTAAAGGAGATTTTGAGACGGAAGTTTGAATCCGGTAGATTTCAATACTATTCAAACCGTCAGTCACCAAATTGGAAAGAAGAAGACAGTTTCTGATTACAGATTGCCCGTTTCGTCTTTGTTCAAACCAGATCGACCTGTGATTCTGCATCTATTGGTTTTATTTTCAATTCTAACTCAGCTTCTACTGACGAAAAAAATCTTTTTTTGACATCATCGGAAGTCGCCTTTAAGAGAGAGGTCTTGTCATTTGCATCAACAAGTTTTTCAAGCTTGATTGCTCCGGCTGCCATCGTTGCGTGGCCTCCTGAATTTAGTTCACCAAAAGCGTTTTGCAGGATCTGACCAAGGTTTATTTTTGAATCCCTGCTTCTTGCAGATAGCTGAATCTTGTCGTCGTTTATTCCAAAAACAAGGACCGTGTACACGCCCTCTAAATGAAGCATCATCTCTGCTGCCTGTGGCAATGCGTCTCTATCGCTGATAAACTCTACAAATGATGTAAGGTATGTACCCCTGATCTCTTTGTTGTTAATTGCTCTGCCAATAATATCCAGAGTTTCCAGACCCATGGGAGGATGCTCTAGCTGGCTCATAATGTTTCTATCCACTAGCGGAGAGAGATATGTTGCCGCCTTCATATCATCCGGAGATGTATTTCTGGTAAACTCCTTTGTGTCTGTACGAATTCCATATAATAAAGCTGTAGCAAGAGATATATCCGGTTCCAGGTTTAACTGGCGAATGTATTTAGTCATGATTGTTGCGGTTGCACCTATGTCAGTTTGAATATCAACATAATCGCCCTTTACTAAATTGATATCTACCGGGTGGTGATCAAATATCAAATTAGGTGTAACTTCTTCAGGTAAGACGTTGTTTCTTGAAGGAATGGATGCTTCTATTAATGCAATCTTGCCAGAAGATCGTACAACGTCCATTGCAGCCTCTTCTGTTTTTATGCTTATCAAATCTATATTTAATAAGTCGATCAATGCCTTGTTATTCTGGTGACTGATATCTCCGCCATAATAAAGTTTGCTTTCTACGTCACAGTGTTTGCAGATATGTTGCAGGGTTAGTCCCGAAGCAATAGCATCCGGGTCAGGATTGTCCTGCAGGAAGATTGCCATCTCTTTGCCGTTTGATTCCTTGATCATGTTAGCTAATGTAAAAGCGGAATGCTTCATTTTGACATTTCCAAACGCGGACAATACGGTATTAGTCAGAACATCTCCCGTATTCAATATCATATCGGCACCGTTAGCCTCCAGCGCTTTAGCCTCTTCGTTATTATATGCTTTTACAAGGACAAAATTGTTTGGCAGTTTCTCCTTTAGTTTCTTTGCTAGTGACAGGTTGCTAGTAAAATCCCCGGTTAGAATCGCAAATATAATTGAGTTGTCGCGATACTGAGAGTTCAGATCAAATGTATTCATGTCTGAAACCATCACTTTAATACCAAGTTCCTTCCATGAAGATAAAGCACTCTCATCCTTATCTACAATCAACACCTCTCTGCCGGCATTGTTCAATGCATCAACAACAGCATTTCCGGTTACACCACAACCAAAAATAATGTACATAAATTCTCTCCGATTACGAATAATCTTTAAATTGTGACTGGTTATAAAGCCACGTCAACACAGTTCAAGCACGCAGAATGGCAAGCATTCACAATTACTTCAACTTCACTGGAACATGTAAAAATCAATTGGCAGTTTTGCCGTTTGATTATACTGATGACTGGGATAAAAGAATTGCTAATATATGTAAAATACTTTTACGTATGTATTTTTTAGTAGGAAAGAAATGTGAGATTACGAATGTGGGGATTATACTTTTCATTCATAATGCTGTCAATATTAAAAATGAAGGTTACTGGCTTTACAATATAACAAGTTTTATGCGATAATCCATTGTTATAGTTTTGTATTTTTTCCGTTTCTCTATTCTAGAATTTAATTAAATATGAGTGTCTTGAAAATTGTTTCAAAAGCAAATACAACTGAAGGCTTATGGAATGAGTCTCTTGAAAGCCTTAGTATAATTGCAGATGAGTTTGAAGGGATTACTTACTATAGGATAATTAAAAAGGTAGGAGAGTTAAGAAAAGGAACAGTAGTAACTGATTCGGGAATTATATATGACTTCCCACGTATAGCAAGGATTATGCATCTGGAGAATGGTATCAAGCAGGCTTTTAATAATCCGTTTTATGCAGAAGAAAAGGTAGATGGCTATAATGTGAGGATTGTGAAGGTTCAGGGCATGTCATCAGGGTCATGTGTTTGCATTTACCAGAGGGAGTTATGTTTGTCCGTTCAGTACCGATAGATTGGTAGATTTCTTTGATTATGATAATTTTTTTAATGAAAATCCGAACCTGGTTGTGTGTGGTGAAATAGCGAGACCTGAGAACCCATACAATGCAGAATCACCTCCTTATGTGACTGAGGACGTTAGTTTTTTTGCATTTGACATAAGAACCATGAGTGGTGAACAGGAAATTCCCGTAGAAAAGAGATATAAGTTGTTTGATGAGTATAAAATCCCAACAGTTACACGGTTTGGTAGTTATACCCCTTCTGACATTAAAGGTTTGAAGAAACACATTCAGTATCTGAACGAAAAGGGTTGTGAGGGACTGGTATTTAAACCAACAGCTCCATTTGAGAAAACAGTAAAATATGTTACGGCAGGGTCGTGCCTGAGGGATATGAAGGTGACTTCTGCACTAATGACAGAATATCAAGCAGAGTTCTTTACTAACAGAATGTTAAGATCGCTTTTTTATCTTATGGAGCACGACTTGCCTTTAAGCGAGGAATTTCTTAAAAAAACAGGTGAAGCCCCTTACTACAGCCTCTTTTTGAGAGTGTGAAGAAGGTTGCAGATGGAGAAATGATAACTGAAAGATTTAAAGTCAGGTTCAACAAAAAGCAGAATATCAAGAAATTGTTCGAACATTTTCATAAGTGTAAAGTAGACGCCAATCTGGTTCGGCAGGAAAAAAATGGACAATACTGGTATGTAGAATATATCAGGAGATGTTTTCCTTCATATGAAATGATTCAAAATCACTGGGATGGCCATTCACATTTTGACTAGACTGTTTATGATCCCACGAAGATTGCGTGATTCGACATAACGAATTCCCAGCTTGTCGGCCCAGGTCATTATGCCTTTATCGGCAGTAACTAGAACACCATCCAATTCCCTTGCCAATAATATTAAGTCGACATCCTCCTTGCTGTCAATAATTCCCTCTCTTAATGCCGAACGGTATTTTCTCCTGAGGTTGTTAATTATCTCCGGTTCGTTATCAGTTATTACTTCTCTCACCGCCTGCTCTGCTACCCTTAAGCCCTTGTCTATTCGATGACGAACATCCTCTATTAACTCATAGAGCAGGAAAGAGGGAACATTCATCTCGTACTTCATGGATGGCTTTTGGAAAATTCTTACCTGAAGATCCTTTGGTATCTTTTCAATATCTACAAAATCCATGAGTTCTTCGTAAATCGATGGAGGCATGTAAAAGTTAGGACATTCCATTTTTGCTATCAGTTTTAGGAAATTCTTTAGAGCAGTGGTTGGTGTTCTTCCAAAAGTAATATAAACATCTGGATTAGTAAAAATGCTTGTATCTATAACAAAACATTCTTCTTTTAAGTTCTTTATTTTCTTCGTTTTCTTCATCTTAAATAAAGAGTATTTATAACAATAATATTCAGGTTGTGAGTATAATTATAAAACAGTCCCGATGCAAGAGAAACCTGTGTGTCTATGATTATTCGCTGTCTTGACACTGTTTGCTGTGTGGTGTTATAATTCAGTTGCAAATTTTTTAGACTATGTGAATAAATGAAATTTCTGGCCCTTATAATAATCGTGATTATTATATCATGCATCTTTTACAGTTTCCGCCCCTTTGTCAACAGGGGGGATGTTTCTATTGCAAACGGCAGGGAAGCAAAATCAAAGGCAGAAGACTATGCTAGACAAAGAGAGATGATGGTTGAGCAGCAGATAGTAGCACGAGGTATAAAAAATAAAAAAGTTATTGATGCAATGAATAGTGTGCCGAGGCATATGTTTGTCCCGGTAGGATACAGACGTGGCAGTTACTTTGACCAACCATTGCCAATAGGGTCAGGACAAACGATCTCCCAGCCATACATAGTGGCGCTTATGACTGAAATGCTGGATGTTGATAGTGATGCTATTGTACTTGAGATTGGAACTGGTTCGGGTTACCAGGCGGCTGTTCTATCTACTATCGTTAAAAAGTTATACACCATAGAAATAATTGAAGAGCTGGGAGTGCAGGCTGCTGAACGGCTGAAGAGTCTGGGATATGATAATGTTGAAGTAAAGATATCGGATGGTGGGGTCGGTTTGCCGGAGAAAGCGCCATTCGATGCAATAATTGTTACAGCTGCTGCACCAGAGATTCCTGATCCCTTAATAAAACAACTTAAACCTGGAGGAAGGATGGTAATTCCTGTTGATAATAATTCATATAGTCAGGATCTGCTGATTGTGGAAAAAGATAAAGGCGGAAATATAGAAATAAAAAACACCATTCCTGTACGATTTGTTCCTCTTGTTAAAGGCAAGAAGATTGCAGAATAAAGTGTTTGATGTTTGTGATAATAATTTGCTTTTATTTAGAATATATTTGCACTAAAATTAAAGAGATGAATGTTGTAGGGGCTGGGTATGTTTATACCCTGCTGATAATAGAAATATATTTAATAAATATATAATGGAATACAGACAACTCGGAAAAAGTGATTTAAATGTCTCCGTCATTGGTTATGGTGCGTGGGGAATAGGGGGAGAGCCATTCTGGAGTACAGAAGGCGAGGAGAACTCTATTCGTTCCATTGAAAAGGCGATTGATCTGGGCATTAACTTCTATGATACTGCCCCGGTGTACGGCTTTGGATATTCTGAAGAGTTATTAGGTAAGGCCCTGCAATCAAAACGCAAAGACGTAATAATAGCAACAAAATGCGGATTGGTATGGGAAAAAGAAGAGTTAAAGGCGATAAGAAAGAGGGCTACCGGAGAATCCATACTAAAAGAAGTAGACCTGAGTTTGAAGAGACTGTGTACAGATTACATTGACTTGTACCAGGTTCACTGGCCGGATGAAGAAGGAACACCTATTGAAGAGACGATGAAGACCCTCCTGCAGATACAGAAGGAGGGAAAGATCAGATTTATAGGAGTGAGCAATTATTCAGTTGATCAAATGAAGGAAAGCCTTAAATACGGTCAGTTAGTATCTCTTCAACCAATGTACAGCATGCTGGAAAGAGACGTAGAGAAGGACAGGCTTCCCTTTTGTATCGAAAATGAAATTGGCGTAATCTGTTACAGTCCGCTTGCATCTGGAGTGTTGACAGGCAAGTACGATGAAAACACAAAGTTTGAGGACTGGCGTGGACAGGGAATTATCGGGAACTTTACCGGAAAAGTTTATGTTTCTCATATTAGAAAAGTCAGACAAGTTGAGAAAATTGCGCAGAGAAATGGGAAGACGTTGGCTCAACTGGCTATTAATTGGTTACTTCATCAACAAGGAGTGTCCACGGCAATTGTCGGGGTAAAATCACCGAATCAGGTTGAACAAAATATTGGTGCTGTTGGTTGGGAGATTCCGAATAATGATTTGAAAGAGATATCAGATATTTTAAACGAGAGGAATTGATAAGTTCTTTATCGTCGTAGAGTAAATTTTACTTTTTGTTTTTTTTAAAAAGGAGTAATAAGATGTTTAAGCCATTAAAATTGAGTTGTATTATCCTTGCTGCTGTGATGTTCACCTTTGCATGCTCTTATTCAGTTGTTCAGGCTGCATGTACAGTTTGCGAAAATGTAGACAAACATCCTAAGGCTAAAGATGTAACTCTAAATGTTAAGGGTATGACATGTGGTGGTTGCGAAAGCAAGGTGAAAAATGTTTTGTCAGTATTGAATGGTGTCAGCGATGTCAAAGTAAGCCATAAAGAAGGTAAGGCAGAATTGCATCTGGAAGAGGGAAAGGCCAGTGTTGATGATCTCATAAAAGCAGTAAAAAATTTGGGATATAAAGTTACCGAAGGCTGATTGGTAGTATTAAGAACGCATTCATATATAATGGCTATTTAGAGGAGGGCTTGAGGTGATAGAGTTTGATTTCGTAGAGTTGAATAAGTATAAAATCCTGGAAGATAAAAATTACGTAAAAGATGAGAGGGATTTTTACATAAGTAAAGAAGACAAGAGGGTGTTTAGTTTTGGTCGTATTGGCAATGAGAGTATTGCCTGGTTAGAACAGGAAGTTAACGAACCTAATACTTCTGGTGAATGGCAATTCTTCTGTAACGTCGATCCAAGCGAAGGGCTTCGTGCGGATATTATATCTCCATATTTGTAGCGGGTATATCTAAAGAAGTGGGGGGGTAGCCTCTTCTCAGATACTCCTGTATATTATGTAAAGCTGATTTCTCATTATCAGCTGAGATATGAATGATCTTCTTGCCCAAAACACCCCATATCTTTGGATCTGTAGTTTTATAGAGAACTATTGTTCGTGTGCCTGCAAACCCGGCAAGATGGCTTACCCCGGAATCATTTCCGATGTAAAGCGATGCATGCGATAATAGATCTGCCAGCGCCATTACGTCCTTTGGGTTCTCTATCCACTCACCGGTAAAATCTTCTTTACTCATTTTCTCCTCTTCAACCGGCCCGAAAATAAAACCTACCTTTGGATAGCCGGATTGTCTCAATATATTTGCTAATTTTCGATACATGAGTGGAGAGTAGTTTTTTTGTGAACTTCCACTTCCTGGATGAATCAGTGCATACTGTCCTTCTGTTACCCTGGCAGGAAAACAATCTGAAAGATTTTGTGGAATCGTTATGGCAAAATGTGATTGAATGGCTGAACAGTAATATTGTGTCAGGTGTATCTCTGTTTGCGGAAATGGAGGTATACAGACAATCGGTAATGTCGCTGATTGTCTTAATATCTCTACTGTTTTCTGTCCATCAGTTAGCCAGAGGATAGCTCCTTCCGGGGATCCAACTTCTTCAGGAATACGCTCTCCACAAAAGAGATCAAGTAAACCTGCTGACTCGTTATCGAGGTAAGTGTCTAATAAGCCACGGCTTATGGCCAGTTGCATATACTCAGGACTTCCGATGCCAAGGAATTGATAATCAGGCAGCACCTTTCTAAGGCAGTAAAGAGCCGGCCAGGTGAGTATAAAATCGCCAAGTGCACCGCGATGACAAATAAGGAATGTTTTCATCTTGTGGTTAGTGTCCTGAGCTAAAAAAATTTGCTTTGAATAATCTGTTTCTTTTTATATAAATGAGCTATATTTTACTTTTATTTAATGAAGGGAACAAACGATAACTCTTTTTTTGTTAGATTGTTGTAAGCCCTATTATTTTGTAATAAGCCATAAAATTAGAAAGGTGTATTAAAAATGAAAAGATCATCAGTTGTTTTGTCTCTTATTCTACTATTTGTTGTTTCCGCATTTATTAATTATACAAATGCTGCAGAATACTCATTGTCTAATGAGGATACACATAACAGTTCTCAAGCGATGTCTCCTCAGGCTATGTCAAAGGATCCACTCGTTGGTACTGTCGCAGAGACTATGAATAGTGGCGGTTATACTTATATTCTACTGCAAACGAAGGCAAAGATGTTTTGGGTGGCAATAGCTGAAAGCACGGTTGCTGTCGGAGATGAAGTAGTCCTTGCATCCGGTATGGAAATGATTGAGTTTCACAGCAAGTCTCTGGATCGCACCTTTGATTCTATTATCTTTTCTGAAGGGATGATCTCACAGGGAGGGGAAGCTGCTCCAAAACCTAAAAAGAAAACATATGGCAGTAGTGGCGCCAAACCTTCAGCACAGGAGAATGTGAAGGTTGAAAAGGCAGGTGGAGGTAATGCTTACACGGTAGCAGAACTTTTCGAAAAAAGAAAAGAGCTGGATAATAAAGATATAATACTTAAGGGGAAGGTTGTCAAGGTTACTGCTCGGATCATGAATAAAAACTGGTTGCATATCCAGGACGGATCTGGAAGTGCACAGGATGGAAACAATGATATGGTTGTCACTACAATGGACCTGCCATCAGTCGGAGATACCGTTACCATAAAGGGGGTTTTGTTCTCGGACAAAGACTTTGGAAGCGGTTACAAATACAATGCAATTGTTGAGTTTGGTCAGGTTTCGAACTAAATCGAGTTGAAAACAGTTAGAAGCGTTTTAAATAAAATGGACAGGCATGATTTTAACATGTCTGCCCATTTTTCATTTGTTGATAGCTTCGTAGAAGAATCCCTATTATTCAGCCATTACTTAATGCACGTGGGTCCAGTACTTTAACCTTAACATCATCATTTTTATCTATATTTTAGTTTTCCTCCTTGTCCTCTGCGCTTTCCGGTCCGGGGAGCGTTCTCCGCGTCTCTGCGTTGAACTTTTCAATTCCTAAATCCCTTAATTCTTTATTCTATATTTATCTGTGTAAATCTGTGGCTAAATTTCTCATTTTCTCTCCTGTTTATAATTTATTCATTTCCTGAGTTTCTTGCTTTCCCAAGATGTAATATTTCTTTTTCTGTCTTTCTCTGTGCACTCTGCGTCAAGATTTGTTTCTCTCCTTTTTTAGTTTCTAACATCAGTGTCTATCAGTGAATATCCGTAGCTAAATCTCAATTCTTCAATAGTCAGTATTCAATCCCTCAATTCTTTAAATCTTGCCTCTTACTTCTTGTGTCATAATCTTGCAACCTGTAACCCGCAACTCGCAACCTCCTTACCAAGTACAACACATACCTGATTTATACACATTCTTGCCATGTTGACTTTTTTTAGATGAACGATACTATGCCTCTTTTATTTATTAGAAGCGTAAAATTTACTCTTGCTGGTTCAGATCACGCCTAATGCGGATCTGCCTAAGGTATGAGATCGTACTGATACATAGACAATAATAAATTTAAAACGGAGTATAAAAATGATTAAGTTAAAATCAATAATTAGCATCGCAATTATTATATTAGCAGTCGGATTGTTCTTTACCAATCAAATTGGTTTTGCCCAGGATGCTAATACAGTGCTCCTGCTACATATGGATGGAGCAAACAATTCAACATCGTTTACTGATAGCTCAGACAATACACATTCTGTAACAGCGTATGGCAATGCGAAGATGTCTACTTCTCCAAAAAAGTTTGGTACCGCTTCTGCTTCCTTTGATGGGAGTGGTGATTATCTGGCTGTTCCGGACAGCGCGGATTTAAATTTCGGGAGCGGTAACTTTACGTTAGATACTTTGACATGCCCCCGTTCTTTGTACCACCTTTAAAGTTAGAGTTCAGGATAATACAGACAGTTGTAACGTAGTGGAAACTGTCTGTACCGCTTCAATTGTCTCTGGAGCAGGTGGCAAGTATCCAAGAGCACTATGAGGCCG
>JASMMK010000058.1 GCA_030748215.1 Candidatus Scalindua sp. | reverse complement strand
ACTTCTGCAACTCGAAGCTTATGGATTATTTCTTCAGACTTGTATCGCTTTTGTGACATGTTTTCCCCCTTTCTTAATCCAATTATATAGCTTTATACTAACTTTACAACTGGATCAGTTTTTGGGGAGCAGGTCAGCATCACTGCCAACGTGTTTATCATGATCGGATTGCCCGGCGAGAACTATGAAACCGTTGAGGAAACACGTCAGTGGATGGAACGAGTGCGTCCGGACAAGTTTGGTTTTAATATTTTTATGCCATATGCGGGTACTCCGGTTTATAAAAATCCCGACAGATATGATATTCAGATATTTGACGTCCCTGAAGAGAAGAGTTGGGTAAAGGGACGACAGGGAGAGTATGAATCCTTTGTAGCTACCAATGCATTAAGCCGCAATGAGATCGAACGTCTCTTTGGTGTGCTCTTTACTCAGTTCAGTGATATAACAAGTTGGAAGCCTGGAGTGGGCAAGAAATAGTATACCGAGTTACGCGTTGTGAGTTACGAGTTACGAGTTGCGGGTTTGACTTGTTCCCACGCTCTACGTCTTAATACGAATCAGAATATTCCCCTCTTTATTATGAAGAAAAAAAGAGTTGTATTATGTGGAGAAAAATGGGTAGCGGAACAGTGCCTGGAATTCCTGTACAACAGGGAAGACACAGAAGTTTGTGCTATCGTAGCTGCTCCAGAAGATTGGCAGGCTGATTTGATTTCGTTTGGTGCCAGGAAGGATCTGAAAGTGTTCATTGGCAATATAAATAACTTTTTTGATGATCTGGCAAGTCTTCAGCCGGATTTCATTTTCTCAGTCCAATATCGCCCATTACTTAAATCTGCCATATTGAACCTGCCAAAAAGTGGATGTATAAACTTCCATTTTGGACTGCTTCCACGGTACGGTGGCTACTATCCTATTGCATGGTCTATACTGAATGGAGAGAAGCAGGCCGGATCAACACTGCACTACATGGTAGAGAAGTTTGATGATGGAGATATCATTGCACAGACATCTGTTCCGATCAAAGAAGAAACAACAGCACGTGAGCTGTTTGATTCGATGAGCGTAGCAGCTGTTAAGCTCTTCACCGATACATATTCTTCTTTATTGAAAGGTACTGTTAAGGCATTCTCTCAGGATATGTCCAGAAAACTTTACTACGATAACAGTAGTATCGATTTCAACAGAGACAGAGTTATAGATTGGACCAGAACTGGAGATGAAATTCAAAGAAGAATATGCGCCTCCTCTTTTGAACCATTCCAACTGCCACTGACATCTGTGCATTTACAGGATGGAAAGCAGTCACAAGCTACCATAGCCAACTCTAGACTGCATAATAATCATTCTTCAAAGGGTTCTGGAAAAGCCGGTCATATTACTGAAGTCACAGATTCCGGCAGGTTAATGGTTACAGCCGGCAACGGAGATTTAATAGAGATCGGATCACTGAACAACCAGAAGCCATTGGAATATATTGAATCTCTAGGACACACTACGGACAACATATCCTTCATGTAAATCATGGCGAAACCGACTTTATTTCTTAAATAAGGATAATGTACTTACCATATCTTTCGCTCTATGAAGGTAAGTGTGTTCGTTTAAAACCTTTTTCATTCCTTCTGCAGAAATCCCCTCTCTTTCTTTATCATTATTGATGTAATAACCTGCAAGTTCTATAAGTTCTTTTTCATCTTTATATATTACAATATGCTTTCTGTCTTGAAAGAGATCTGTAAGTCCACTTCCTATTGCCTCATCCGCAAGGACCATGCTCCCGGATGCCATTACCTCAAAAACTCTCATTGCTAATCCATTACTCACAGAGTCGTGAAATACTATTTTTGACTGTGAAAGAACCTCTGCCATTCTTTCCAGGAAACACCTTTCATAATAAGTATGAAATCTTTGCTTCAATTCATTAAACCGGTGCACCCTTTGAGAGTTAAACTCCGGATTAAGAGTCCCAACGAAACCGATGTCGTATAACTTTTCATCTGTCTTTTTTCCATGTATTTCCGGATCACAGGCGGGAGGAACCCAAAATACATTTTCTACACCTTTTTCCTTAAACATCTCTACGGATGGCTTGTGCGCAACAAATACTACATCAAAATTTCTCGCATTATCAATCAATATCTTATATTTTAATTCAGATGCCCTTAAGTCACTTTCAACCTTTTCCTTTTCCTTCTTTAGCTTTGGTTCCTGTATCATTCTTAATACAATTGAGGACAATCTATTCAAATATCCATCTGATTTGACAATATAATCAACGGCACCAAGCTTCATTTCATCGACAGCAATATTCTCGTCACCGAATGCAGTTACCATCATAGCCGGAATATTCCATTCATTGTCATTCATTCTTCTCAACACTTCTAATCCATTCATGTCAGAAAGATTAAAGTCAATAACAATCGCATCATAATTCTCTTTTGACAATTGAAGAAGACATTCTTCACCCGTACCGGCAAACACAACATTCACTTCGTCAATTAATTTCAACAAAGCCTCTTGCATTAAAATCTGGTGATCCATGTTGTCATCAACAATTAATATATTTACTTTTTTATCGCTCACTTAAATCAAATCCTCCTATTTTCTACTCATTCTATTACAGCTATTATGCGTGATTGTCGAATAGAGTTCTAATCCTATTAGAATCATATCTCGTTTGACCACTCTTTGATTTTGTATTCAATTTTCCTTGTGGAGAGGCCGAGTATCTTTGCTGCCTTAGACTTACTACCATTAGTCGTGTGAAGTGTTTCCAGTATAACCTTCTTCTCGATCTCCTTCATCGTTGTTCCTGAC
>JASMMK010000057.1 GCA_030748215.1 Candidatus Scalindua sp. | reverse complement strand
ATATATAAAGAGTTGAATATTTTGTTGTAGAAGAGTCTGTGTATAATAATAGTCGACTAAAATATATGATAATGTGTTCATTCAAATTAGAAGTCAGCTGATCTTGGTGTGCGGGGAAATGGAATTACATCACGAATATTGTCCATACCGGTAACAAACTGTACCATGCGTTCAAATCCCAGACCAAAGCCAGCATGCGGTACATTGCCAAATTTTCTTAGATCTCGATACCACCAGTATGGTTCCAGTTCCATTCCCTGTTCTTTGATACGTGAATCAAGTTTCTGTATATTGTCTTCTCTCTGTGACCCGCCTATTATTTCGCCAATCTTGGGTACCAGCACGTCCATAGCGGCAACGGTTTTACCGTCATCATTCTGCTTCATATAAAAAGCCTTAATATCACGAGGATAATCTGTGACGATTATCGGTTTCTTAAATTCCTTTTCGGTTAGAAAGCGTTCGTGCTCGGTCTGTAAATCGTTACCCCAGGCCGGCTCAAATTCAAACTTCTGTCCCGACTTACTCAATATGTCAATAGCATCTGTGTAGCTTAAACGTACAAATTCACTCTCATTGACATGGGCAAGAGTTTGCAGAATAGTTTTATCGATGCGTTTGTTAAAGAAATCCATATCCTCTGCACATTCATTAAGTACAGTGGTAATCAGGTATTTTATATACTCCTCAGCAAGATCAGCATCATCAGCGAGGTCAGCAAAAGCCATCTCCGGCTCGATCATCCAGAACTCAGCCAGGTGACGGGAGGTATTGGAGTTTTCAGCTCGAAAAGTGGGTCCGAATGTATAAGCGTTACTCAAGCCGCAGGCAAAGCTCTCTACTGCAAGCTGTCCGCTCACAGTCAGGAATGATTCCTTTCCGAAAAAGTCCTTACTGTAATCAACCTCATCTTTGTTCCTGGGTATAGCGTCAGGGTCAAGTGTAGTGACTCTGAACATCTCTCCTGCACCCTCACAATCATTGGCAGTGATAATCGGAGTATTAATATAATAAAAGCCACGTTCCTGAAAGAAGTCATGTGTAGCTTTAGCTAATTTGTTGCGGACACGAGTAACTGCTCCAAAAGTGTTTGTTCTGACCCTGAGATGAGCAATCTCTCTCAAACGTTCAAAGGAGACACGCTGTTTTCCGACAGCATATTCATCCGGATCACAGAATCCATACACCTTTATTTCATTAGCTTTAACCTCAACACTCTGTCCTCCGCCCTGTGACTTAACCAAAGTCCCCTTAACAGAAATTGAACTTCCCGGAAAAAGCTTGATAACCTCGTCCTGGTAGTTATCAAGGTCTGCATCAACAATGATCTGTAGATTATTGAAGCAGCTGCCGTCGTTGAGTTCAATGAAAGAGAACCCCCCTTTTGAGTCCCGTCTTGTTCTTACCCAACCTTTAACCAGTATTTCCTGATCAACATCCTTCCCTTTTAGCGCTTCGGCAATATAAGCTCTTTTCATTGTTATAGAATTTTATGTAGTCAATATATTTATAGTTCCCCGGTAACAAACTCCGGAATATGATCTTTTTGGATACTCACGTTAGAAGTAACGTCCCCCAACAGTAATTTCAACGCATTAAGTAGTTTCTGGTTGTCCTCTCTTGTCTTGACAGCAACACGGAAATAGTTTTCATCGAGGCCAACAAAATTTGAACAATTTCTTATCAGAATGTTGTTCTGTATTAAGTGGTTCTGAATCTCTGACAGTTCCATTCTAATATCTTCAATCCTCACCAGAATAAAATTAACCGTTGGTTGAAATGGATGTATGCCATTTATCTTAGTCAGACCTTCATACAGGAAGCTCTTTTCATTGGTTACATATTCACGCGTATTAGCAGAGAACTTTTCATCATTAATTGCTGCCATACCCGCAACCTGCGCAATTGTATTAACCGTCCACGGTTCTTTGTATCGCATTAATTTATTAATTATGGATTCATTTGAAACGAGATATCCAAGTCTCAGACCCGGAAAACCATAGAATTTTGTTAACGACCTGACAACTATCAGGTTATCCATCAATGGTGCATCTTTTATAACACTATACTTTTCGCTATCCTCAACAAAGTCCATAAATGCCTCATCAATAACAATCAGACGGTTTGGGTTGTCATTTAAGAGTTCAATTATATCTTCCTTGTGGGTGAGCTGGCCAGTTGGATTGTTCGGGTTGCACAAAAAGACCATGCCGTCTTCGACACTCTTCAGCTTTGAAATATCAGGGTTAATTGCCGGGAAGTCTTTGTTATCATTTATGATTTCAATAACTTCTATATTTGAGTTATTAAAAGCATCACTGAATTCAGCGAATGTAGGTTGTAGAAGTACGCCCTTCTTTGGTTGCAGAGCACGGGGAATAAGATAAAACAGCTCATTTGATCCATTACCGATAATTACGTTATCTTCATTACAGTGAATTTTCTCAGCTATGGTCTTTCTAAGGTCAGTACATTGACTATCAGGATAGTGTTGGATATCGTTGAATTGCTCCGAAACAGCCTTTCTAACAACTGCCGGGCAACCTAGTGGGTTTATGCTTGCACTGAAGTCGATGATCTCGTCCGGATCTAATCCATACTTATCACATATCTGTTTTACGTTACCACCATGTCCACTAAGCATGTATTTTGTCTCAATAATAAATATCTGTATATTTAGTAAATGTAAAAGAGTTTGTTAAACTTCATTTGTGAGAAGAGAACATTTTAATTGTTAGGTAGCGGAAAAACAATGTATTTTTATTCCCTTCCACAAGTATCAGGCAACCAAATACTTGTGATGTGATGAGTCGTGTAAAATAATTATTTGGTTGTACAGGGTTTTGTGGGGCAAACACAATTCAAAAAGTATTTGGAGCAAACATAAGGTTTCTCATTGGGAATAAACAAGTAGGTTTTAATCGTCAGGATTTATGTTAAATATATTCAATTCGGTTGAGGCAAAAAAGTCTGATTAACTCAAAAATGTCACAATTCAACTTTAAAATCGTCATTAATATAAGAGTTAAAAACTTTTTTGTCTAAACTATAGTATAAGGAGAGCAATTTATACGGATCACAAATGAAATTACCAGGTTTAACGGGGCTTCAATCCATTACTATCGCAGGGCATGAATCATTCCTCAGAGGATGTTTTAAGAAAACCGGAAATTAAACTTGCCGGCTATCTAGATTTTAGCACTAACTGGAGTGCGCCATCCACCGTTGATATGTCTAAGCGTTCAGCTGAAAACTGCGTGATGACCTGCAAAAATATATCAACATACTCCAATTTGTCTGGAAACAAAAGCGGAGCTATGGTAGTAGCTGGCCCTCATACAACATCAACTGACAACAAACTCCATCTTACCGTTAGATTATACAAAGATGGGGCACACACAAAATCATGCCATGTATACGTTGGCAAAAACAATAGGTGTGACGGAAATTGTAACTGCAATTACGTAGATTGATCAAATATATACTGTTGTACCACTCACAAATGACGGACTTAACCTACTAATACAATGCCTTTGAAGTCGATGTTCTTTAGCTGCAAAGAAAATTATTATTCACATTCAAGCATACCAAGTTTGAATATCGATATAACATGCTAACACGTAGGCCTCATTACCCGCATCTGATTTAGGTTTGTAACTTGAACCTTAAGTTTATTCATTTGTACAATTCTTAACGGCAAGAACAATGGTTTCACTGTAATTTTAGGTAATACGGAACCAGCCAGACGGAAATTGATCAAGAATCTGAGCAGTGCCCTTACATCTACTCGCAAAATTTGATAAAACTTGCCTGATAATTATAGTCAGTTGCCCAACAATATCAAACAAACAGGAGATATAAAATGCTTAATAGATTTACAAAAAATCTGAAATGTATTGTTGAAAACTCGTATTTGAATCTAGCTATAGGTCTTCTTCTGCTTTATACTGGAATATCTGAAACCGTGTATGAGTTGAAGAATGTAAGCACTTTCAGAATTGGCATGCATCATGGGATTATTATTTTTGCGATACTGAGTATTTTAAAGATCTTGCCTCACTTTACTGAAAGTATGGAACACATTGAGAAAATAGGGGATAAGAAAAAATGATAAATACATAATAAAGTGTACACTCCATAGATATTGGAATTTTTCTGAATTATAAATTTTGAGGATCTACAGACATTCTGCAGATATAAAAGTGTGAGAAATCTCTTAAGGATGAGTTTCGGAAATTTACTTCTTTCCGAGGATCAGTACAGTGTTAATAACACCAACAAAGGTGGGTTATACCGGTAATGTTTATAATTAAGGTAATCGGAAGAGATGAACGAATCGGGTTGTTCAGCCTTGCAGATTGAAAAAGTAAAAAGTGGAATTAATAGAAAATGAGAAAGGTTATCTGATGTTATATTTATCTTTAAGTTTTACTGTCAACTCATGAGTTAGCGTCATTGCCTTTTCTGCTTCTTCTAACGGCATAGTACCTGTGCCACAGCTTGGAGTGATTAGAGAATTCTCAACAATTAGTTTCTGGTCAATCCCCTTCTCTACTAAAATATCAACGGCTGAAATCATTTTTTCCATCAAATCATCTAGCGTAACATCTCGAATGCTGTCTGTTGTTGGAACGATTCCCCATGCCAGGATACCGCCTCTTTCAAGAAATGCCTGAACCTCTTTTTTATAAATAAGCATAGTTTCCATGTAGCCGAATGCATCAAAGTTTATAATATCTACTCCTGTCTCCATAAGCATAGTCCAGTCGGTATTTCCACAGCAGTGAATACCTGATAGTGAGTCACGATTATGAATTGCCAGGAATATTTCATTTAAGGATTCAACAATCTGCTCTTTCTTTAAACTGGCAAATGCTGAACCGTAACTCGATAGATACGGTTCATCCAGAAAAATAATTCTGGACAATTCAAATTCAGAAAATTGATCAAGTTGCCAACATGCTTTCATCGAAAGAAGTTTAACTATTACATCGAAGAGTACAGGATTGTGAAGCATTGCTATCTGTTCAGTATTCTTTAACGAACCAGCCAGTGTTATTGGTCCTACAATCTGACCCTTGATTGCACGGAGGCCCTCAGGCTTCTTCTCTTTTAGAAGTTTGATCATATTTGAAAAGCCAAGAGCATGACTATCGCTTATAGAAAAGAGCCCGGCATCTTCTGACAAATAGTTGTTGTAGAACTTTTCAAGTTCGTCACTATTATCTTCTGGCATATCAATATATACGCTCTTCTTCTCTGGATCAATTTTCAGGAAGGGTAGCCCTTCTGTATATTGGACTAGCATCTCTTCATTTATGTCCCTTTCGGGAAGCTGGGGCCAACATGGAATTTCCGGGAGGGTTTTTAATATAAGATTACATGCATCAGCAACATTATCATGAGGATAACTGCCTATCGCAGTAGCTGAAAAATTTCCTTTAAGCAAACTTCGTTACTCCTTCTTTAGATTTCATTGTTTCACTGATGCTGATCTCTTAATTATAAATTCTTAAATTTTTCCCTAACTTCGTCAATTTTACCACATGTCATTTTACCCTCTGTACATGGTCCACCTACGCAATTAGGGCCAGATTTGGAGAATATGCCTGGTATTATCTCTCTCGCCAATCTTAACATTTCGGTGGCAAGTTCCCTTATCTCCCATTGTGCACGATTACAGCATCTTACACTAAAGAAATGGAGTAGTTCTCTTGCATTCATTGTGACTATAATTTTGGTTTCCGCAGCGTTTGGAAGGATAAAACGGGCGTCCTCATTTGACTTTTCTCCGGAATCACCCAATGCTTCTATAAGTTCATCGTACCATTTCTGTATGTCCCTCATCTTATCCTCATACCACTCTTTTTTGCCAGCATTTACAATGGCTGGTGGTATAATGAAATCAAATGTTTTCTCTCCACGTAAGTTTTCGCTGTGCTCTCCCACATATCTCTGACTTTGTTGTGAGTATGATGCAATTCTGTGCCTTACGAGCTGGTGGGAACAGACTCTGGATATTCCCTCAACACCAAAATTGAATGAAACATGCTCAAGCGGCGACATATGTCCCATATTTAGCAGTTTTTCAATAAATTTCCTATTATCTGACTTTTCAATTTTATCTTTCAGCTCTTCAATAGAGCTTGGGCTATAGCATAATTTCGCTGCATGAGCGATCAGATCATCAGGGAATTGTGTATGATTCAATAAAATTACTTTTAGGTTTGATTGTCCCATTCTTAGTTCAAAATCTTTATAAGATTAAAGTGCCTAAAGTGTAAAGTGAACTAAAATTAAGAAGGAGACGCAACTTGAGCCGTTATATTCTCCTGCCTGCCTTTAGGAATATTTAGTTTTTTGCAACTATGCTGTACTCATGGTAACCATTTCTAAAACTCTATTCCTTTTTGTGCCTTTATACCTTTAGAGTACTGATGTTTAATTTCTTTCATCTCAGTAACTAAGTCAGCTCTATCAATAACTTTCTCATGTGCGTTTCTTCCGGTTAAGACTATGTGGAGCCGTGACGGCTTTCTTTCGAGTAATGTTAATATTTTATCAACCGGTAACAAACCAAAGTCGATAACGTAATTGATCTCATCTAATATCACCATATCATACGCATCTGATAAAATTTCATTTTCAGCCTGTTCCCATGATTTGTTGATATTTTCTAAAGCTTCTTTATCATTTAATTTTGATTTCGAACGAACAAACCCTTTTCCCAGAGGCCGTATCACAAAATCGGGATTGAGTTTCTTTATCGATATTAACTCACCATAGTCCCATGTTCCCTTAATGAACTGGAGCATCAATACCCTGAACCCCTGTCCAACGGCTCTTAATGCCTGACCCATCGCAGCTGTTGTTTTTCCTTTTCCATTACCGGTATATACAATTATCAGACCATTCTTCAAGACATTCACAATAAATCACATGACTAATAATATTGCAAGCTCTTTTTGCTTATAAGATCTATTTTAGAATGGATTTAAAAATTTCTTTTCTGTATAATCACCACATTCGAAACATTTAACATTTTATGGAATTTTAATAGTTTTATGCTCTTTTAGTTTTTCTGCATTCTAGTTCGGAAATATTGTCTAAAGTTGCAGAAAGGTGTGAATTTTCTCATGAATCAAAAGAATTATACGATTACAAAGGATATGATTGTTAATGATGTTGTTAACAATTATCCTCAAACTAATGAAATATTCACCAAATATGGTGTAGATACATGCTGTGGTGGTATACAAAGCATAGAGCTGACTGCAGCTGCCTGTAACGTTAATCTGGAGGAGGTCTTAAAAACCTTGAATGAGGCAATTCCTGCTCCGCCACAGGACATTGAAGAAGATAAAGCAGTTAGAGATGATGCTGAAGTTACTGTTGAGGACACTGTAGATTCCGAAATAGGAGGAGAGATAACAGGAAATACGACGGTAAAAGAAATTATAATGCACAACCCTGAAACGAAGGGTGTCTTTTCAAAATATGGTTTGCTTGAGTGTGGTGGTGAGTACGGACCGGAAGAGGCAATTTACTTTTTTGCAAGGGTGCATAATGTAGACCCTGATAGTCTGATAAAAGAGCTTAATGATGTTATTCGAGGAAAGGTAGCAGCGCCGGAAGTTTCTTCAGAAGATGCGGTATCTGCATATGAAAATATCTATGAGAAGTTCATAAAAACTGCAATTATAATTGCATTATCAACCGGTTGCGTTTACGGAGCTTTTATGCTTTTCTATATGGGAATTCAGCACTCTCTCTACTCTGTTCCTAAGGTTTTGATAGAGACTCATGGCCACACACAAATTTTTGGCTGGTGCGGATTATTCATAATGGGCGTATCGTACTTCGTACTCCCGAGATTTTATGCGGTCTGTATTTACAGTGGCAGACTTGCCAATTTGTCTTTCTATTTCATGGTTGCTGGTATACTCCTGATTTTTGTTTACAGAACTCTCCTGCCGCTTAATAATCATTACTTCTTTCAGATACTGATCTTATCAGGATGTTTACTGGAAATCCTTGCTGTATTAGTGTTTCTTATTGTTGCTGTTAAGACAGTCCTTTCCGCAGAAAAGCAAGAGCTGGAAACATACGAAACTTTTCTGTTTTCCGGTTATTTGTGGTTCCTTATCGTGACTGTAGCTCATGCAGGAATAATCTACTATATGCTAGATGCCGGAGAAACCTTAATACCCCACGCAACGATTTATCCGCTCCGCCACATACAGGTAATGGGTTTCATTACCTTAGTAATCTTTGGTGTCCTCAGCAGAACACTGCCTGCCTTTTTAGGTCTGAAAACACCTAATGCTAAGATCAACCTGCTCATCATGTTTATGTTGAACGCATCTGTACTTGTCAGGGCTGTATCCCAGCCTTTAATGGTTTACTATGCAGATTTCGATCTGCCATTTTATTATGTTTTCAATACGTTATACTTCACTTCAGGGTGTGTTGAGTTTCTGTCCATCCTTTTATTTCTTTATAACTTAAACATTCTTTCAAAACCGGAGGTTGATTTCTCCGGAATGGAGATTGAGAAGAGTTATGAAAAATTTGTGTGGGCAGGTATTTTGTGGCTGCTTGTCGGTGAAATTGCGATGATGGTATTTACCGTTCAGGAGTCATTTACCGGTGTGCCTGTTTCACATGCCCTAATTGGCGCGTACAGACATGCGGTCACAGTCGGATTTATCACAATGATGATCTTTGGTTTTGCATCGAGGATAATACCTATAAGTCAGGGTGTTAAACTCCACAGTTACTCGTCATTAACTATGACCTTTATTCTTATTAATGCAGGCAGCGCATTAAGAGTAATTTTTCAACCACTTGCTGTGCATACTGGGTCAGTGCCATCTTATTTAATAATGGGAATAAGCGGTTTAATAGAGAGTGTGGCAATACTATTGTTTGGAATTAATATCTGGCGGACTTTGAGAGATGGAAAACGACAAGGTACTGATGAGGAAGATCATGGAAAACTGACCACCGTTACTGCGTCTACAAATGTACATCATCTTATAAAACAGCATCCACCGGCAATGGACATTTTGATAAGCAAGGGCTTTACACAGCTTAAAAATCCAATTCTTAGAAATACAATGACAAGAGCTGTTAATCTGGGACAGGCGACAAAAATGCATAATACAGATCTAGATCAATTATTGAAAGAGTTGAACGAGTCGCTCAAGTCATGATAACATTTTTGCCATCTACACTCCTTCGTCTGAATGTGACAATGTTATATTCCGCATATTAATATTTTAAAAATTAACCTGACAGAATTCTTCATAGTCTATCAGCTCTTTTATTGTCGGGTTCTCTCCACACATCGGGCATGCAGGATTACGTTGAATATTAAGTTTCTTAAAGTCCATGTTTAATGAATCATATAAAAGTAGTTTTCCATTCAGTAGATTTCCTTTTTCAATCCGCAGTTTAATAACCTCTGTTGCCTGAACTACTCCTATGATACCGGCAATTATCCCAAGTACTCCTGCTTCCTGACAGGAAGGCACTAGATCCGGTGGTGGCGGTGTCTCATACAGACAGCGATAGCATGGGCCCTGTCCGGGCAGGATCGTAGTTGCCTGGCCATCAAACCTGAAGATAGAACCATGAGATAGTGGTTTGCCAAGCATAACACAGGCATCATTTACAAGATACCTGGTAGGAAAGTTGTCTGACCCATCAAGGATTACGTCATAATCCTTGATAATATCAATGATGTTTTCAGAATTGAGACGTTCTGTATAAGGTACTACTTCAATATCAGGATTTAAATTTTCAAGTGTTTCCTTTGCAGACTGTACTTTTGGTCTGCCGACATCTTTAGTTGAGTGTAAGATTTGTCGCTGTAAATTTGAAAAATCGACCTCATCGTTATCAGAAAGTCCTATCTTGCCGATCCCAGCTGCAGCGAGATAAAATGCAGCAGGAGATCCCAACCCCCCAGCACCAACTAAAAATACTTTCGAGTCTAGCAGCTTCTTTTGTCCCTTTCCACCTACCTCTGGCAGTATTATGTGTCTTGAATACCTATCTATTTGTTCTTCAGTAAAATCTGACATTTTTAATATCCTTCGCTTTCTTTATTAATAATTAACGACCTTTTTGACTTGATAAGTAATCAGTAATAACACAATATCTTTATTTCAAAAAATTGTATATAGTTTATATCTCAGGACAATGGTATTATGCTTCAAATACCTTTGTCATCAATTATGATATTATTGTTTTCCAAAATAGTACCAAGCACTGCATCCAAATCACCTAAAGATATTTGATAATCAACCAGAGCATTAGTAGCTCTGCCCTCCGAGACAGCAAGGTCCACCTGCGCGCGTATTACTTCCAGGCTTGTTGACCGACCAACCTTAAATTTCTTCTCCTCTGCCACAAGCCTCTCTTGTGACAACTCCTTTGCTTTTCTTGACGCTTTAATTCTTTCTGCGTTAGTCTTAATTTGGCGGACTGCTTTCCTGACTTCAACAACAATTTCCTGTCGTATTTTCCTGGTATTGAAAATTGTTTGTCGCTCCTCGAGTTTAGCTTTTGAATAATTGCTTCTTGCTTCACGGTTTCCTAAGGGAACCTCAAACATGATTCCATAAAACTCACTTTGAAAGTCCTGAGAAAGTGCCCTGTCAATTGCATTTCCTTTGTTACCTGCTAGACCCTGATAGCGTATACCAGCTTCAAAATCAAGTTTAGGAAGCAGTTGGTTTTTTTTCTGCATTACCTTGATCCTGGCATTTTCAATATCTAAACCCTGTTCAAAAACTTCTGGTCTGTTCTTGAGTGCAGTTCCAATAGACTCCTGAAGCGAAATATTATGGTCTTTAAAAGATGCACGGTCTAGGGGTACTATAGAAACATCAGATAATAAGGCATTGTTGCTTAAATTCATAATTTGTTTAAGATCATCTTCTCTGTCTTTAATATCGTTTTCTGCAACAACAACCCCTTCCATTTGCCCTGTTACACCTTCCTCCGCAACTAAAAGCTCAATAGGAGCTAATGTCCCAACCTTTACCTGAATCTTATTCTTTTTAAGCAGATCCTCTGCTCTCTCTAACGACTTTCTTCTTACTCTTAATTCTTCAATTGATTTTACAAGCTCCCAATAAGCTTTTTGTGTAGAATTGATTACTTCAATTGCTGTTTCTTTCAGTTCTAGAATAGATCGCTTCTTATCATTTCTTGCTATATGAATATCGCTCCTGTTATAAAAAATCCCTGCATTCTTCAGAATGGGTTGGGTAAATTTTGCTGTCACTTCTGACTCAGCTACAGGGTTGTTTAGAGTAAATGCAGAAACCGGATCTACAAACTCTTGACTAACATCGAATTCCATTGTAACAGTGGCACCAGTTGCTATAAGAGTTTCCAATGTAGCATTTAAGGTGTTTGTATCTCTTCTGAAATCAGTTGCCGAACCGCCAACACCAACTAATACACCACTGTTGGATGCTACTTCAGAATCTTCTGACTCTCCAGTGACGCTCAACAAGGGATCAAACTCTGATTTGGCAATCTTAATATCTTTTTCCTTAATAGTCGGGTCCATTTTTGCAATACGTATATCATAGTTGCTGTTTAAAGCAATTATTAGTGAGTCCTTCAATGTAAGTTTGAGAAATTTCACATTGTTCATGCTAAATTCAACATCAGGCTTCACGTCCTCTTCATAGTCTTTAATTACCTCTTCTTCACCTAAAGGAGCTACTTTCACAATCTCTCTCAGTGCCTCAATATAGGAATTTTTTGCATTTGCATTTAGCACCGGAAAGAGCATTACACTCAGGAGAATAAGTATTTTGAATATATTATTTATTTTTAAACACATTCCACATTAACCTATCCCATAATGAGGGCCATTGCCTCTGCTCTGGTAGCCGGGTTCTTTCTAAATATACCTCTTACCACAGACGTCTGGGCTTTGCTGCCAGCTTTCTTAATTCCTCTCATTGCCATGCAAAGATGCTCAGCTTCAATCACAACCATTACGCCCTTTGGTTTGAGAGCTTTCATTATTGCCTCAGCGATCGTTGTAGTAAGACGTTCCTGCACCTGTAACTTCTTTGATTCTATTTCAACTACTCTTGCAAGCTTGCTTAAACCGGTCACTTTTGGACCATTAGGTATGTATGCAACATGAGCTTTTCCAATAAATGGCAACAAATGATGTTCGCAAACCGAAAAGAAGGAGATATTCTTTAGCAAAACTATCTCATCATGTTCCTCCGATTTTAAAACTTTAATTACTTTTGAAGAGTCTACACCAATTCCCGCGAATATCTCTTCACACATCTCAGCAACACGTTTTGGAGTATCTTTCAATCCTCCCCGTTCAGGATCTTCTCCTATCCCTTCAAGAAATAATTTAACTGCTTTAGTTATTTTTTTTTTATCCATTGTACCTGTATTCAAAATATTATTAAAATTTCACTATAATGTAATTGATTCCTATTGTCTAAGATCAAACTAATCCATACTCTTCCAGTGTGTTCTTAAGCTGCCTTTCATGTTCTTCACTCATATCACAAAGAGGTAATCTCATCTCTCCATTTAATCTTCCCAGTATCTTCATAGCTGTTTTTACAGGAATCGGGTTTGTTTCTATAAACATTGCTTTACATACCGGAAAGAGACTATTATGCAGTCGCTGTGCATTTTCTATCTCTCCTTTGAGAAAGCTCGAAGTCAACTCAGATACCTCTTGAGGAAGTATATTCGCAAGAACTGAAACAACACCCTTTCCACCTATAGACATAATTGGAAGAGTCAATGAATCATCGCCTGATAATACAGTTATGTCACACATGTTTAGAATCTGACTTGCTTGATCAATGTCACCGGTAGCTTCTTTAATAGCGACAATATTGTCAAACTCAGCGAGCCTGGCTACTGTTTCCGCAGAAATTGAAACACCTGTCCTTGAAGGAACATTATATACAATTATGGGAATATCTACTTCTTTTAGAACAGCCTTATAATGTTCATAAATCCCTTGCTGTGTAGGTTTATTGTAATAAGGTGTTATTAGCAATGAACCATTAGCACCAGTCTCTTTTGCATGCCTGGTCAAACTTACCGCCTCACTGGTATTATTGGAACCGGTCCCCGCAATAACAGGAATACGACCATTTGCGACTTCTACCACCTTGCCTACAACTTCCCCATGCTCTCTGTGAGTCAATGTAGGAGATTCACCGGTAGTTCCACATGGTATAATTGCATTTGTGCCATTAGCGATATGGTATTCCACCAACTCTCCAAGCTTCTCATAATCAACTTCACCATCCTTGAATGGTGTGACCATGGCAACTATTGTTCCAGTAAACATAAATTCAATCTCCTCCTTACAGTTTATTTTGTTATAGTGTTTTATTCAGATGATGTTCAGGGACTTTGCTTTATCATATAATGTTTGTAGATAAGGTCCTTCATTTCACGCACTGCGGCTTCAATTCCAACAAAGATCGCTCTTGAAACTATGCTATGGCCAATATGCAGTTCTTCTATGTCCAATTGCTCAACAATTGGGCCGGTGTTCTTATATGTTAAACCATGCCCAGCATTTACTCTCAGACCTACATTTCGTGCAATCGTAACGGCTTCATTTAGTTTTTCAAGCAATTCGCTGCTTTGTTGATCACTCTTTGCATTGGCATAACTTCCCGTATGAAGTTCGATTGATTGTGCTCCAACATCTCTAGATGCAACAATCTGTCTTTCATCTGGATCTATAAAAAGGCTTACATAAATGCCGTGGTCTTTAAATCTCTCAGTCAAATTCGTAAGTATTTTCTTCTGTGATGTTACGGAAAGGCCACCTTCAGTAGTAATCTCTTGTCTCTTCTCAGGTACTAGAGTTATCTGTCCGGGTTTTATTTTTAAAGCAATATCAACAATATCCTGAGAAGTTGCCATTTCCAGATTCAGCTTGGTAAACACGGTTTCACACATCAATTCAAGATCTCTGTCCTGGACATGTCTTCTGTCTTCTCTGAGATGTATTGTTATAACATCAGCGCCTCCCAGATCAGCAAGCCCGGCAGCAGTTACTGGATCAGGCTCGTAGGTCATTCTTGCCTGTCTTATTGTAGCAACATGGTCAACGTTTACGCCCAATTTAATCATAATTTCATTTCTTTAAAATCTTAAAAAACTTTTTCTTTCCTTTTATTTTCTCAACAATGTCCACATGAGACTCCGGGGGTTTCCCTTCTAACTCCAACCCTTCAGGTATGTTAAGGATGACTGGCTGGTTGTATGGTCCTGGTGGACTTAGAGAGCTGACATCAATATATGCCATGATTTTTTTTGAGTCCAGCATGTCTAGCGCTAGTTTTGAACCTTTAAGGCTCAGACTAATAAATTCCTCTTTTAATGTTACTTTGTAATCATAATTGACTGGATGAAAAATATTCACTTTAATATTATCAAATACCTTTGTTCCCATTTGTTCATTTACATGAAACCATACATTAATTTTTTCATCACATTTTACAGGAACAGAAATATATTTATCATTCTTTTTAATGGAAATAGTATTCTCTATATCAACCACCCAGGGAAATGTTCTGTTTTGTTCGCTAGTTATTGCACCAACATTTATTACACTTGTATTAATAATATCAGCTTCTTTTAGAATATTTACAGGTCCTGTTACGAGAACTTCTCTTGGAAAAAAGAATTCACTGTTAATTTCATAACCAAGCGCAGGAGTTCCTTGTTTCTGAATCTGAACTTTAATGTATTTTTTTTCTAATCTACCTAATGTTAGCTCTACTTCATGTGGGACTATAGAGGTTAGTCTTATTTCCTTTGGAAAATTAAAGTTTCTCCTTGTTAATCTAATTGTTCTTTTGTAGTTATCATCTACTACATTACTTATTTCAGGTATATCAAGCCTTGCTTTAATTTCATTATCCTTGATCATATCAGTAATATTGTCAATTATGTTCAGAGGCCCGCTTAAACTAACGGTTACAACATCAGTGCTCGTATCCAGTATTGTCAGGCCCGGAGGTGCATTAATTACTAATTGAAGATCCTCATTAATGTCTCCTGTATGTCTACTGGTAGCGTAAAACCAGAGTGCCATGGCCATTACTAGAGCCATCGCTTTTGCCCTTAGGTTACGTGAAAAGAATCTTTTTATCACTGTTCTCTACTCCGGCCTGCTGTAACAATATCTGTCGATAATCCATCTAGTTTCTTTCTTAATTCATCTGGTGTTACATCTTCATCTAATATTCCACCAGCTGCCACAGATATTAGTCCAGTTTCTTCTGATACAATTATAGATATTGCATCAGTTTCTTCTGTAATACCGATACCTGCTCTGTGACGCGTTCCACAGGTTTTGGATATATTTTCGTTCTCAGTTAGCGGGAATATGCATCCGGCTGCTGCAATTTTATATTCTTGTATAATAACAGCACCATCATGTAGCGGTGTACCTGGCCAGAAAATAGTACTAATAAGATTACTTGAAATATTAGAATTGACACTTATACCTCTTTCAATATACACGCCCAATCCATCCTCACGCTCAATGGTAATCAGGCCTCCAATTTTTTTGTTTGATAAGGCTGTAACTGCGTTTACTATCTCCTTGGTAAAATGTACCTCTGACTTTACAAACATTCTAAAAAAAGGACTGTGCCCCAATTTAATAAGTGAGCGCCTGAATTCCGGCTGAAAAAGAATAATAATTGGAATAATTAGAACCGGTAGAAATTCGGTGATAAGCCAGTTTACAGTATAGAGTTCAAGTTTTTTTATAAAAAATAGTATTACTATGGTAACTATGACTAACGTAAAAGCCAGACCGCGAAGAATGCCTGCACCGCGAGTTCCCTGCATTATTCTCAAAATTGTGTATAAAACAATAAATATTATAAATATTTCACCACATGACTTTATTAACATCCAACCGTTACACCAGTATGGATGAATAATGCTATGAAAATTTTCAAAAAATCCTAAAAAACTATCCATTGCGTGTTTTTCTTAATCTTTAATTTAATTTGATAATACTAAGGATTTGTACATTTTAATAGCCTGAACAGACTCTTTCACATCATGCACCCTTACAATGTCTGCACCATTCGATACAGCAATTAATAGTGAAACTAATGTGCCTACATGATGTGAATAGTTCTCTTTATAATTGATGTTATCTGAAGACTTAAGGATCCTGTCTATAAAGGATTTATGTGAAGTCCCAATCATAATTGGCAGATCCATGCATTTGAACATTTTCAATTGTCTGAGAATTTCTATATTATGATCGACTCCCTTACCAAATCCTATTCCAGGATCAATAATAATTTTATCATGTGCTATACCTGATTTAATAGAATATTGAATTCTACTTTCTAGAAATGAGATAATTTCCGGAATCAGATTATCATATACAGGGTTTTTTGGGAAATCGTGTGGCCGTCCTTTAATGTGCATGATAATTATGGGAGTGTTATGTGCAGCGGCAACTTTTGCCATTTCCTTATCAGCCTGTAACCCGCTAACATCGTTAATGATTTGAGCGCCAGCTTCAATTGCTTTGTCTGCAACTTCTGCCTTATGTGTATCAATTGATATCGGTACTTGCGTCTCTCTGCTTATCTCTTTAATTATTGGAATAACACGTCTTATTTCTTCATCGGTAGTAACAGGATCTGAATTTGGTCTGGTTGATTCGCCTCCGACATCTATTATGTCAGCACCGTCATCAATCATTTTTCTAGCACGATTTAATGCGTCTTCAACTCCAAAATATTTGCCTCCATCGTAAAAAGAGTCTGGAGTTATATTCAGGATTCCCATTACAAGCGTTTTTGAGCCTATATCTAGATATCCTTTATTGTGTCGTATAATCAATGAAACTTACCACTTTTCCTCTAGTTCATAAACTATCTGAGTTGCTAACCTTGTCGCAGCTTCTTGAACTCCAGTATTAATGGTTTCACCGCGAGTTATGATAATAGCACCAGTACCAGTTATACCACTTACTTTCAACAGTAGTCGCCCAGTTCTTCTGTCAGCAAGAAAAATATTAACGGTAATAGATATTGAGCTCTCAACAAGATTGTCAAACGCATTTGAAGACGTAGCGCCTTCATCAACTCTAACAATTTTGCCCGTTAAGATTGTGTCAGCATCATCTTTTCCGGCAATTCTTAATTTCGTTTTAGACATGATTTCATTTTTTAGTGCAGTTGTGATATCAAATTCAAGTCCATTTCTGAAGGTATAATTACCAAATATTGGAATGTAAACGCTATTAATGTTACGACTGATCAGCGATCTAGTTGTATATCCACATCCTGATATCAGTGCAAATAAAACCAGCACACATGTAACTTGTCTAAATAAAATTCTATTTCCAATGTCAGCTCGTATTATCAATTGTTTTATTTTTTTCATATTTATATGTCCTGTTTATTTAATTGCTCCTACTTTTTTAAGCATTTTGATTTTGTCTTCAGCCAAAGATGCCCATTCAGAATTAGGATAATTTTGTGTCACAGATTCAAAGTAGATAATCCCGGCATCCGGCCTTTTCTTTCGCAAATAAAACATTCCTGTTTCATATTCTCTCTCTGCAAGTTTAGTATCAATTTCGTTAATAATCTCATTTGTTGCTCCTACAAGAGCTCCTTGTGGATTGTTCGCCAGGTATATTTCAAAACCATCACGTGACTTTGTAAGTAAATCATAGTTTCTCTCTTGTACACGGATATTACTTAGTTTGCAATACGGAATTCTAAACTGAGCATAAGGAACCCATTCGCTATTAGGATAATTTTCCATGACGGTCATAAAACTATCTTCTGCCTGATCAAATTGACGTAATTGGTAATAACACTCTGCAATTTTCACTTGTGAATCAGCCGCGATGAAACCAAGAGGATTTCGTTCAATTATTCTTTCAAAGACTTTAATGGCTCCGTTTTCATCACGTTCCATCTGGGAAACTCCAACCTGAAATTCTTTTTCTAGGATTTCGGGTAATCTGCGAGAGGTAGGATCCTTTTCAATAAATTGCTCATATGCTCTGAAAGATTTCTTATAATCACCTAGCAGAAAATATGTCTTGGCAATGTTCAATTGTGATTCCTCGGCAAGTTCTGTTCCAGGGTTATCCATTATTATATTTTTAAAAATATCTATGGCACTTAGATATTCCATTTCAATCATCAATGTAGTAGCATACTTATATCGCTGGTCAGTCGTATCCCTTGTCATTTGTTCAGGGTCAATCCAACTTGTTTCACCGGTCCATACCCACCCTGCTAATGACACTTTTGTACCATTAAAGAAGAAAACCATAAGAATGAAAAATACTAACAATTGTTTTTTCATAAATCACTCCACTTATTAAGTGTTTTTAGTATAAATGATTAAACGGTTGAAATAGATTCACTTGATTCTTCTACTTTTTTTTGCTTACGGCCTCTATAGCCCATTCTCTACAGTCGGCATATTGTAACCTAAGGCTTTAAGAATATTTGATTCTTTTTCATGCATGATTATAGCATCATCTCTGTTCACATCACTATATCCAAGTAAGTGTAACAAGCCATGCACAATATACAAGATTATCTCACCTTCAATGTCTACATTTTCTATGACGGCGGTATCAACAGCAGTCTCCACTGATACAACTATTTCGCCATTTAAAGAATTATTGTGATTGCTTAATGGAAACGCAATCACATCTGTTACTTCATTTGAGTTAAAATATTTTTTGTTAAGCCTCTTAATTTCATTATTGTCAACAAAAGCGATGCTGAGTTTTGCACTACTGCTCTTAGTGCCTAATACTTCTTTTACAATGTGCTTTATTTTGCTGTCTTTTATTTTGTAATGCTTTTGTAAATTTGCTATTTCCACTTTCACTTTGAAGTACCTATGTAACTATTATTACTGATCATCGTAGGCTTCAACAATATCACGAACAAGTCTGTGCCTAACTACATCTTTACGTGTTAAGTAGCTAAAATCAACACCAGGCACACCTTTCAATCTCTCCTGGACATCAATTAGCCCTGAGTCTGTGCCGGATGGTAAGTCTATTTGAGTGATATCTCCGGTTACCACAACTTTTGTTCTAACACCAAATCGTGTTAGAAAGGTCTTCATCTGCTTAACTGTACAATTCTGGGCTTCATCAAGTATGATAAAAGAATCATTAAGTGTTCTTCCTCTCATAAATGCCAGAGGTAGTATCTCAATCAAATCATTTTCTATGTACTTCTTTACTTGTCCGACATCAATTATATCTGCCAAGGCATCATATAGCGGACGTAAGTATGGGTTTACCTTCGCCTGAATGTCTCCTGGCAAAAATCCCAGTCGCTCCCCTGCTTCTACAGCAGGACGTGCGAGTACAATCTTTTTGAGATAACCATTTTTCATTGTGGAAAGTGCAAGAGAAACAGCCAAAAATGTTTTTCCAGTACCAGCAGGACCTATACAAAAAACCAGATCATTTTCCCTAATAGCCTTAGTGTATCTGGCCTGTCCCTCTGTTTTCGGTCTTACCGTTTGCCCTTTTGTAAAAACCTCGATTGTCTGATCTGTTTGTATAGCATCTTCTTCCCTGTCTATGTCTGCCATAACCAAATCAATGTCAGTTTCATCCAGTCCACCGGATGTTCTAATAATGTTTAATAATCCATTAACAACACTGGTTAGTTTTTCAACTCGATCAGTTTCACCTTCGTATTTTATAATTCCATCTCTGGCAACAATCTTAACACCAAAAACATCCCTCATGGTTTTCAGATTTTTGTCATGGTATCCATACAAAATGGATGCTACCTTGTTATTCTCCAGATGTATCTGTTTTTTTATAAATGTGCTGTTTGCTAATACTTCACTCATACTATAAGGTTACTTTTTCTCCTCTGCTTAATGCTTTATAATTATTAAGAAAAAATATGCTACCGGTATACTTATAAGCAATGAATCCAGTATGTCAAGTAATCCACCAAAAGCCGGTATTGCACTGCTTGAATCCTTGACCGCCATGTCCCTTTTTATTATAGATTCTATTAAATCCCCAATTATGCCTGACGCGCCTACCAACAGTCCAAAAGGAACTATCTGATAGAAAGGCATTACTCTCATACCGGGCAGAGCATTTAATCCTATAGCAATCATCAGGCTGCAAAACAGGGCAAATGATGCACCCTCAATCGTTTTATTCGGACTGAAGGATGAAAACTTGTTACGCCCAAACTTTCTGCCAAAAAGATATCCACCGATGTCACCACCTTTGGTCAGCAGCAGCACAATAAGTATTATATTAAGCCCATTAGGCATATGCCGAATAAGCATAATAAATGAGAGGAAGAAACATATATATATTATTCCGAAAACTGTAACGGAAACATTTTTAATAGTATCATCAATACCTCTTTTAAGAGCTTGTACAAAAAACAACCAGAAAATTATAGGGAACAATATACAAGAATATATTGGTTTTAACCCTTCCTCGTAGGTTGACAACCAGAGCCCTAAGAATACAATAATGCCTCCAATAATACCCGATACTTTAAATGGTGCAAAGCCTTTCTTTTCTACAATATTGTAAAATTCAGACAAACACAGTCCTCCGGCAAGCATTCCCAGGATGCCAATGCCTATATCAGAGTCAAATGTATAGTCAATATAGATAATGCCACAAAAAGAGAGTAGCATGGCGGTTCCAAGTATAATCCTCGTTTTGAGCACGCTCATTCAATCAACCCGCCAAATCTTCTTTCCCTTTTCGCGTAATCTTTTAAGGCCTCCTCCAGGTGCTTTTTCTTAAATTCAGGCCAATACACTGACGTAAACCACAGTTCAGCATAAGATACTTCCCAAAGGAGGAAATTACTTACACGCATCTCACCGCCTGTCCTAATAAGCAGATCAGGATCAGGCATATTTGCCGTATACATGTACTCCTTAAAAACATCATCATCAATGTCTTTAAGTTTACGAACTCCTTTTTTTACATCAGCAGCCAGTTTCTTTGTCGCATCTATTATTTCCGTTCTTCCTCCATAATTCAGTGCAAGGCACAATACCATACCTTTATTATTTTTACTCTCCTTAATGCTAATAGACAGTTCCTTCTTTACGTTGTCAGGAAGTGCCTCAGTTCGTCCAATTGTTTTGAGTATGATATCATTATCTCTTATTGTCTTTCTCTCTGCGATTAAAAATTTCTTTAACATTCGCATCAGGAAGTTTACTTCAGTTTTTGAACGTTTCCAATTCTCATTAGAGAATGCATAGAGTGTTAATTGGCCTATATGTTTTCTGGCGCACTCAGTCGTTATCTCCCTTACAGAATTAACCCCCTCTTCGTGCCCTCTGACTCTCATAAAACCTCTTTTTCTTGCCCAACGTCCGTTTCCGTCCATTATAATAGCAATGTGGTTAGGCAATTTTTTTTTATTAGTCATTATTCAAATACTGATAATCTGCGAACGTTCCGGGCCGACAGAGATCTTTTCTACTTTCACTCCAACAATTTCCTCTATTGTCCTAATATATTTAATGGCATTTTCCGGCAGGTTTTTCACGTCTCTCACGTTAGATATATCTTCACACCATCCGGGAACTTCTTTATAAACCGGCTCACAATTATTCAAAACATCTATATCTGCAGGAAATGTACTATATAATTTACTATTCTTTTTATATCCCGTACAAATGCTGATAGTTTCCTGATCATCAAGAACATCCAACTTCGTTACAATCAGCGAGTCTACACCGCTAATCCTTACAGAGTGTTGTATCGCAACAGCATCAAACCACCCGCACCGCCTTGGCCTTCCGGTAGTTGACCCGAACTCTCCGCCTTTTTTACGAATATGCTCTCCCTGTTCCCCATCAACTTCTGTAGGAAAAGGGCCGCTGCCAACTCTGGTTGTATACGCCTTGGTTATTCCAATGATATTGTGAATCTGCTTTGGAGAGACTCCAATACCCGAAGATACTCCGCCTGCTGCTGAATTAGATGAAGTAGTAAAAGGATAAGTCCCGAAATCCACGTCTAATAATGCACCCTGTGCTCCTTCAAATAGAATCTTTTTATTATCATTTATGGCCCGTGCCATCAAATCTACTGTATCACTCACAAAAGGAGCTACCTTATCTGCATACGCACAATACGCTTCATAAATATCTTCCCATGAATCAGGCTCATCTTTATATAGATTTACGAAAACTCTGTTCTTCTCTTCTACGTTTTTCTTGAGCTTCTCTTTAAAATGCTCCAAATCCATTAATTCACCGATTCGTATACCTTCTCGTGATATCTTATCCGTATAACACGGTCCAATACCCCGTCCGGTAGTGCCAATCATGGAATTACCCTTCTGTTTCTCTTGCAGTAAATCTAATTTTTTATGATATGGAAAAACGACATGTGCACGGTCGCTGACAAATAAATTTCCCGCTACATTAATATTTTTATTTGCCAGACCCTCAATTTCTTCCAGAAACAGTTTTGGATCGAAAACAATTCCGTTCCCGATCACACATTTCTTGTCCTTATGAAGGATCCCAGATGGTATTAAGTGAAAAATAAACTTCTCATCACCAATAATAAGTGTATGACCTGCATTTCCACCGCCCTGATACCTGGCAATAATATCATAATCCTTTGCTAAAATATCTATGATTTTGCCTTTGCCTTCATCTCCCCATTGCAGCCCAATAACACAGGTATTTGCCATAAAACAACTCACTTCCTAAGTAATAAAATCAACGTTAAGTTAAAAAACAAAAAACAGCATGAAATACAGAAGCTGTTGATAAATATAAACTTGCAATTATAGATTATTGATATTAAATGTCAACAAGAATACAAACACAGCACATTTATGTAATTCGATATACAGTTATTTTCAATTCAGATAATAACCGTTTATACATATAAACGAAGTAGACTTTTTTTGTTTTCATTAATCTGGAAGCAGATATTTGATTGGAGAAAATTCTAGCTGAGTTGAGAGCAAATGAAAAGAGTTAAATATTATTGACACTGAAGACTTGGATGCTGACCTGCTCCCCAAAAACTGATCCAGTTGTAAAGTTAGTATAAAGCTATATAATTGGATTAAGAAAGGGGGAAAACATGTCACAAAAGCGATACAAGTCTGAAGAAATAATCCATAAGCTTCGAGTTGCAGAAGT
>JASMMK010000056.1 GCA_030748215.1 Candidatus Scalindua sp. | reverse complement strand
AGAAACAGGTGTTGGACCATACAGTGAAGAGTATGACGTGCCTATTATTGGACTTGATCTTGTAAAAGAGTTTGATACTCCAACATTGAGAGATATTTACGCTTCTGGTACTTATTTCCATGATGGTAGCGCACAGCTTTTATTGAATACTATTGATAACACTTGCACAACAACAGATATGCATGGTGTGACGTCTCATCTGTCTAACCAGCAGTTGCAGGATCTTGTTGAGTTTATGAAGGCATTATAAGTTTTATCATGATAGAGTAGAAGTCTCTGTTGTAACAGAGACTAATATTCTACTCTAAAGTTCTGTTTTGTAGATTTAATTGTGTTTCATTTTAATACATTAAAAGGAAAGGAGTAAACCAACTTATGAAGAAGGGATTATTGAAGTCAATTGCCCTGGTTGGTGTTGTTGCTATATGGGGGCTCTTTAGCAGTGCAGACTGCCAGGCTCAAGTCATGACAGGTGGAGCTAAGCCTGGAAAGGCTATTTGGGGCGACTACTGGGGTATGGCAAGAGAGATTCAGGGAGAGGTTGAAACTGTTGTATTTACACAGTCAAAACCAACAACAGCTGGCGATCCATATCACCAATACCCAAATTACGTTTCTAATGATAGCAGGATTGTATCATACAACACTAAGACAAGAAGCCTGAAGGTTCTGACAAAGGATTTTCAGAGTGCTTTTGATCCTTGTCTTTACTGGGATTGTTCTAAATTAGCATTTGCAGGTGTTCACAAAGATGGCGGCGGTTGTCAGTTATGGGAGGTTAATATTGATGGATCAGGCTTAAGGCAGTTGACCGATGCGCCTGGTACTTCAAGAAGCCCACTCTATTATGCTGCCGGTGCTATAGAAGAAGGTGAAGGTCGGGTTATTTCAAGGGCCAGGTATTTTGAAGGTGACTGGGCTCCACGTGGCACAGTTCCAAAAATGGGTTTCCTGATGTGTGCATATTCACCTGATGGTTCAATGGATGAGTTCGGTAGAAACCACAACTTTGATATCTACAGACTTGATCCTCAGGGTGGAAAGTCAATGGATAGAATATGTGGACATCTATTGGTCGGAATCGATATGCCAAACGTTGATTCTGTAATGGACAGAATTACTTACAATGTAAGTTCTAATTTTGATCCAACATTAACACGTGATGGAAATATTCTGTTCAGTAGCACACAGGGTAATGGTACTCACAACTTTTCGCAAGGTAACACATGCCTGCTTGTTGATAACTGGGACGGTTCTTATCCTAGGCACATCTATGGAAATTCGGTTAGTGAGCAACCGGATTCGCCTAAGGTTCAGGCAAAAGAAGCATCAGATGGATATGTGTACTACATTGAGGCTTTAGACAGTAACTCAGGTATAGGTAATCTTGCAAGAGTTAGCTGGACTACTCCTCACGCTAAGACACAATCCAGGTTGAGCAATGATGGAAGACTTTATAGAAGTCCTCATCCATTGCCAGACGGTCGTCTGATGGTGTCATCTGCTGAAAGACAGGATTTTGGTATTTACTACTTCTGCGTAGATAAAGGTACTGTATCAGAGTTAGTGTATGATGATCCTGAGTGGAATGATCATCAGCCACAGCCAGTTTATCCTCGTTACAAACCAAGATGGATAAACTCCTTTACAGCAGGAAAAGAGTTTGGTGTTACAACTGTAACCTATCAGCCGTTTGACCAGGTTAAGGTTGAGGGATATCCTCACTCATGGAGTACAACAATTTGCTTTGATACAACATTGACAAATCTTCCAATTGGTCCATATGCACATCAGAGGGCTAAGGAAGTAGGTCATGGTGATATCAAAGCTATCAGAGTGTTGAATGCAGTTATAGCAGATGAGTCTGATCCTAACAGGTATCTACAGGGTGCAGGTGCTCATCTTCTTGGTGGAGCAAAGTCAAGCTCTAACTCTGGATCATCATTCTCTCAGAGACGTATGTTCGGTTATCAGTATGTAGAAGATGATGGTTCTGTTGTAAGTTCACATCCAGGTGATGAGCCATATTGTACTCAGATTCTGGATGACAAAGGTATGGCAGTACAGACTCAACTATCATGGGCATATGTAAGGCCATATGGCGGTAGAATTTGTACAGGTTGTCACTGGGGTTCTTATGACAAGAAAGGTTATCTGAATATTCACACTAAAGCTCTTTACAACTGGTGGTTCAGTGACTTAAGTCATTATGATTCACCTTTCATGTGGGCTAACTTAAGAGTCGACAAGAATGGTAATTATGCTGGTGTGAAACATGGTGAAGATGTAGTTGTGCCTGCTGACGTTTATTATGGTGGTGCTTCAGGTACAACATCAGCAACAGTTGAAGGTTTGAATATTGATAAACTGAGGACTGTTGACTTTAGAAGAGACATTCAGCCGATAATAGACGCTAAATGTGCTTCTTGTCATGATGCTACACAGGCTCCTAATCTGAGTGGAAGTACAAGTCTGGTTTCTGTTGATGGCGTTGCTGCATTCAGTCAGTCATACAACAGTCTCCTAGCTCCTCAGAGAGATAGAGATGTAAATATTGGTGGAAAGTATGTTAACCCAAGTGCTGCTATAAACAGTCTTCTTGTCTGGCGTCTTTATGAAGAAGAACTGTCACAGTGGGCACCAAGGGCTAATGCTATACCAGTTGGTGGTAGGGTTATGCATGACAACATCTTGACACCAGAAGAAAGATACTTATTTGTTGAGTGGGTAGATTTGGGCGCACAATGGGACAACATTCAAGGTCCTGACCCATACCCAGGATATCGTGGCAGATAGGGATCTTGTTTTAGATTCTTAAATGAATGCTCTTTTTTGAGCGTTTAGTTAGCTTAGAGCTGGCATAGCAGGAGTATGAAAGCTATGCCAGCTTTTTTTATTTATATTTTGTAAAATCGCTTGACAAGTAAACGGTTATTAGTATAATCTGTTTTCTTATGCGGAAGTAATATGTTTAGAGTGTTTTGGCTATAAATTCCGAATGCTAAAGTGTTTACGAACATATTATGAACTCATTTGTACAATGTAGTACAGCTATGATGGATTTTTGAGTAAAGTTCTGATTGTTTCGGGACTGATTTATCGCAATCGTTTTTTAATATGTTGTTATTGTATCTTTTTATACTAAGAAGAAAGGGGATAGAAGAAGAATGATACGATCAATAAAAGGTTGTTTGTTGATGCTGGCAATTATTGCCGGTTGTGCTCTTTTGCCGATGAACTTCTGCAAAAGTGCAAGTGCTGATGACGCGGCACCAACGTTTCAGGATGTAGCATCGTCAATTTATGGACAGGCTGTTGGGGATGATGATGATGGAACAATGTATGTTTTCGGATTGACAGCTAGATACACTGGGCCGGATAGAACATTGCCGGGTGAAGGTAAGTTTAAAAACATATTTAATTACCTGCCTGTAACAGCAATGTACTATAACCCTGATGATTACTATGTATCAACACAAAAGGTTGAGGGAGAGTTTAAGAATGATGAGTGTGTTCTGTGTCATTCAATCCAAACTCCTCGAATAGTTGTGGACTGGAAAGCAAGTCAACACTCAAAAGGTGGAAAGACAGCTTCTATGGATGCGGAGCAGGTAGTAGGATGTGATGCATGTCATGGTAACAACCATCAGGAATTGATTATGCCTAGCGTTTCCACTTGTGGTAAATGCCATGCAAAGGAAAAAAGTGAACATCTTGCTGGTGGGCAGGGTTCTCATGGCTCTCACACAATTTGGGATATATCCGTTACCGAATTTGCTTGGCAAATCGGAAAACCTGCGGAAGAAGTTGCTAGTTGTGCACAATGTCATGGTATTGCTGGAAACAGATGTGACGGATGTCATACAAGGCATCAGTTCAAACCATCAGAAGCAAGAAAGCCAGATACATGTGGTGTTTGTCACATGGGTGTAGACCACGCTGAATACGAGTTCTATTACAACTCTTTCCATGGTAAGATTTATCAGATGGAAGGTAGTACTTGGGACTGGGATAAGAAGATGACTCCTAAGAATTACCGTACTCCTACATGTGCTTACTGCCATATAGGTGAAAATGGTAATCACAACGTACAGCATATGGCAACTGCATATGCACATATGGGTATGTTTCAGCTCGACAGAGGTGCTCCTCAGCATAAAGCAAAGAGGGATGCATGGATAAAAAAATGTCAGGGTTGTCACTCACCTAGATTTGCTGCAGAACAGATGTATGGTATGGATGAGCAGATTAACGTCAGTTTCACTAAGTGGCGTGAAGCAGTTGGCGTTATTGTTGGTTTGTATCTTGAAGGATTGTTTGATCCAATGCCAGCTGACTTGGCACCTGACTACACTGGTGGTCACACGATGAACTTGCTACCAGGTGGTGCTCCAAGATTCTACAATGTATCAAACATTGAAAGACTTGCAGTTGAGATGATTGTTTATCAGGTAACTGCTGTATACAAAGCGGCAGCGCATTTTGCAATTGATGACGTTTCTTACAATGCTGGTGCGTTCCCAATGGACAGACAGCTTATCATGATCAAGGATGAAGCTTCTAAGTTAAGAAGAATTTCTACTCTTGAAAAAGAGGTTGGTATAGAACATCAGGCTTACGATTTCTGGAAACATGGTGAATATACTGATCTGCTTACTGGTTATAAGAGAACAGAGGGTGATATAGTAGAAGATGCATGTGATCACGGTGATCATCCTTGTTTTGGTGAAGAGCATTAATCTTCATTAGGTAACTTATGTAGTTTTTAGAAGGGTAGCACGGAGATTTCTAAACTGTGCTACCCTTTTTTTTGTGCCAGGGAGAACGAATAATGAAAACCATTACAGATAATAATATGAATATAGCTGAGGCATTTTACGGACAAAATGTACCGGATAAGAGCGGACACTTTGGAGAATATGGCGGGAAATTTGTGCCGGAAACATTAATGCCGGCACTAGAGCAGCTTGAAAGAGAGTATTTAATAGCCAAAGATGACCCTAAATTTAATGAAGAATTAAAATATTATTTAAGTGAATATGTAGGCAGGCCATCGCCTCTTTATTACGCGAGAAGATTGACAGAGAAACTAAATGGCCCAAAAATATATCTTAAGAGAGAGGATTTAAATCATACAGGTGCTCACAAAATAAATAATACAATGGGACAGGTACTTCTTGCCATTAGAATGGGGAAGAAAAGAATTATTGCTGAAACAGGTGCCGGCCAGCATGGAGTTGCAACGGCCACTGCGGCTGCAATGTTTGGTTTGGAATGCGATGTGTATATGGGAGAGGAAGACATAAGGCGGCAATCGTTAAACGTGTTCAGGATGAAATTACTGGGGGCAAATGTTGTACCGGTAAAGACAGGTTCTAGGACACTTAAAGATGCAACTAATGAGGCTCTTCGAGATTGGATGTCTTCAGTAGTTAATACTCATTATATAATTGGTTCAGTGGTTGGTCCTCACCCATATCCAGTAATGGTCAGGGATTTTCAGATAGTAATTGGACAGGAGATGAGGGAGCAGATACAGAGCGCAGAGGGGAGATTACCTGATTATATCATAGCATGTGTTGGTGGTGGAAGTAATGCGATAGGTGCTTTTTATCCATTTATAGATGACAAGGATGTAAAATTGATTGGTGTAGAGGCTGGTGGATTGGGTTATGATGTGGGACAACATGCCTCTACTCTTTCCAGTGGTGAAAAGGGAGTGCTTCACGGCAGCCTGAGCTATGTCTTACAGGATGATGATGGTCAGACATCACCGGTACATTCTATTTCTGCGGGTCTCGATTATCCGGGAGTTGGACCGGAACATAGCTACTTAAAAGATATCCATAGAGCTGATTATGTTTCAGTCACTGATGATGAGGCGGTAGACGCATTCAGTATGTGCGCGCGATTGGAAGGTATTATCCCTGCGCTCGAAGCGTCTCACGCAATAGCGTATATGGTGAAATTTGCGCCAACAGTAGATAAAGATAAGATTATTGTATTAAATCTATCTGGAAGTGGGGATAAGGACTCTTTTGAGGTTGCTGGTAAGTTGGGAATAGATCTGTAATTAAAAGGTGAGGCCATGCTTTGGTTGAGCCATAACTATACATAAGGAACGTTTATTAAGTGAATAGGATTGATGCCAAATTTAAAGAATTGAAAGAGAAAGGTGTGCCCGCATTTATTCCATTTATAACGGCTGGGGATCCGGATCTGGATGCTACAAGGAAATTGATACTTGAATTTGACAGAAGAGGTGCTGACATGATAGAACTGGGTGTTCCGTATTCTGATCCTATTGCAGATGGCCCGGTGATTCAATCATCTTATTATAGAGCGCTTTCATCCGGGATTAAGTTTTCCGATATATTAGATCTTGTTAGGGATATTCGGAAGGAATCTGAGATCCCTATTGTATCTATGATATCCCAGAGCATACTTTTTAAGTACGGACATAAAGAGTTTGTAAAAAGTGCTATCAATGCAGGACTTGACGGCGCTACAATTCCGGACCTTCCTATTGAGGAAGCAGAAGGAATAATTGAGACGGGAGAGCTGGAAGATTTTAAGATAGCCTGTTTTATCGCTCCTACTACTACTGATGATCGTGTAGATTTAATTGTAAAAAAATCCCAAGGTTTTTTATATTACATATCAGTAGTAGGGATAACAGGCTCTAAAAATGAATTAAATAAAGTGATAACAACTAATATCCAAAAAATAAAGAAAGCAACACGTTTGCCGGTAGCCTTGGGTTTTGGGATATCAACTCCTGAGCAGGCTAGAATAGCCGGGAGGGTTGCTGACGGAGTTATTGTAGGAAGTGCCATAGTAAGGGAAATAGAGAAGCATATTGATCAGGACTGCAGTGCGTTGGTTAATGAGGTAGGGGCGTTTGTAGGAGAACTAGTTACCAGTACGAAAAATCAGAATTAACTCTTTTTAATTATTCCTGTTGTTTTTTTGGGGAATAATTAAAAGCAGTTGATAAAGTGTGATATAAATCAATCGTTTAAGTCCATCCGGCTCTTTTTAATCCACCATATCGCTTGTGTTAGTCTATCTCACTATCATGTGGTAATAATACAAATTCCAATTATCAGGATTGGCATTACTAATTGTAAGTAGATCATCTTGGTGCCGCTTTGATAGAGTAGGATTGTCTTGGTTCGCTTTCAGTTTGACAGGTTAGGAGTATTAATATGAAGAAACAAATTTATGTAGAAGAAACAGAGCTACATACAAATAAAGGAAGACGTGACTTTCTGAAAATATGTTCCATTGTACTATCGTCTATTATAGGTGTCGCCTACGCTGTTCCACTGATACGTACTTTTATAAGCCCGGCCTTGCGGCAGACAGTCTCCGGCTCAACTGGATTAATAGAGCTGGGTAGTGTAAGAGGCTGTCAGGTAAACGTTCCCATGAACATGAAAATCGTGGGTGCTAAGGTGGACGCATGGACAAAATTCCCTCCTACGGAAATAGGTGCTGTCTGGGTTATAATGGACAAGGATAAAAAATTCACTGCATTTACTTCAATATGTCCACATCTTGGTTGCGGAATTAATTGGGATGAGGGTTCTGAGAAGTTTATATGTCCGTGTCACGATAGTTTTTTCGATATTGAAGGAAGAGTACTCTCCGGGCCCTCTCCACGTGGAATGGACACTCTAGAGACAGAGATTAAAGATGGAAAGATATTTGTTAAGTACCAGAAGATGAGACTCGGTATTTCTGAAAAATTACCTGCTTAAAATTATTTATTAACAACACACTGGAGCAAATAACGAAATAATGAAGAAATGGCTAGAAGATAGGCTTGGGCTAAGCGCCCTCTTTAACTTTTTCATGGATGAACCGGTAGAAGGTGGAGCTAAGTGGTCTTATGTTTTTGGAAGTGCCCTGATTTTTGTTTTCATGATGCAGGTAGTTTCCGGTGTCATGCTTGCTACCGGCTACTCAGCATCAGCGACTGATGCATGGGGAAGTGTATATTACATTCAGCATAAGACATTCTCCGGATGGTTTATAAGAGGCATGCATAACATCGGTTCAAGTGCAATGATTGTCCTTGCCGTTCTCCATATGGGACAAACACTGATTTATGGTGCATATAGAAAACCTCGTGAGTTAAACTGGGTTACCGGGGCTTTCATGCTCTTTATAGTTTTTGGATTTGGACTAACCGGCTATCTTCTACCATGGGATCAAAAGGGTTTCTGGGCAACTCAAGTTGCCACAAGCATCATGGGTTTATCACCGGTGATTGGAGAGTTTCTGAAAGAAGTAGTTCAGGGTGGAAATGATTATGGCAATCTAACGTTGACTCGATTTTACAGTTTTCATGTCTTCTTTCTGCCAGCAGGGCTTATGTCATTTATGGCGATCCATATCTACCTGTTTAGGAGGCATGGTGTTACACCGCACTGGAAACCCGGTGAGATAGAGCTTAAGAAAAAGACACAGCCATTTTGGCCGGATCAGATCTTTAAAGATGTTATTGTTGCTGTAATAGTTTTTATTTCCATGGTAGTACTGGTCTGGTGCCGAGGTGGTGCTGAATTACAATCACCTGCAGACCCTAGTTCTAATTATCTTGCCCGTCCGGAATGGTATTTTCTCTTTCTGTTTCAGCTATTAAAGTATTTTGAAGGTGAATTGGAAGTTGTAGGTGCTATCATTCTTCCTTCTATTATTGCAGTCTTAATAATCGCTCTTCCGTTTATTGACAGGGCTAAAAGCCGTTATCCTTTAAGAAGACTACCAGTTATGGGTAGTTTTGGTGCAGTTCTAGCGGGTGTGATTTTTCTGACAGCGATGTCAGTAATCAGTGATTCCGGAGATGAAAGAATTATGGAGCAAAGGGAAAAATCTGAAAAGATGGCTCATTTAGCGGTAGAGTTGGCAGAGCATGGAATACCACCTCAAGGAGGTGCGTCTGTATTTCAAAATGACCCGCTGTATTCCGGAGAACAGGTACTTCGACAGCACTGCCTTGCATGTCATAGCTTTGAAGGTTCTGGAGGTAATTCTGCACCTGATTTAACGGCTTATAATACAAAACCCTGGCTTGTTGGCTTTTTTGCAGATCCAAATGCGCCAAAATATTATGGGAAGACAAATATAGATATAATGCCTGAGTATGATCTGGAAGAAGAGGAATTATCAGGCTTGGTAGATTTTCTGTTGGCACAAGCTGAGCAGGGGAAAGAGGTTGGCTCTGAATTGAAGGAAACTGGTGAGATATTACTTGAAGAAAATGGATGCTATAATTGTCACACCTTTGATGGAATTGGGGGGGATACTGCTCCTATTCTGGATAATTTTGGGTCTGATGAATGGTTAAGAGGTCTCATAGAAGACCCTGGCAAAAAAGAGTATTTTGGACAATTAAATGCCATGCCTGCATTTAAGGATAAGCTTTCAACACAGGAGATAGATAATTTAGTCTTCTTTCTTCAAAATAAGCGTAAAAAGCACAATTAAATAGATTATTCGTCTCTAACTGTATGCTATCCCTAACAAACAAATAACTGGATAGATTCTAATCTTTACGCTAAATACTGATCTTCATTTAATGCGCAACTATTGCATAGAAGATATTTTTTAGAATATATGATTTTGCTAAGTTTTTGTTGACATATTTGGAGAAAATTATATAATTGCTCTTTACTTTAGAGGCATATGAAGTAGTTAAGAGAGGGGGATGTTTTATTACTAAAAGCTAGTAAAAAACATCACAAACGCTTGTATTACAGTAGGTTATTTATTTTTATAGTCATAGCAGTGGAAAGGAGAAGGTAAAGATAAATGTTAAAAAGATTTAACAAATTCTTTATTGCATTGCTGGTACTAGTAGTCGCATTCTGTTTTTGTGCGAACTTTTCCAGCAAAGACGCTGATGCGGTAGAAATTATCACGCATTGGGTGCCGCACGAAGTTTATGGTATGCCTGGTGATCCTGACAATTCTGGA
>JASMMK010000055.1 GCA_030748215.1 Candidatus Scalindua sp. | reverse complement strand
TTTCTGGGCATGCCATTGGGGTATGTAGTTGAGTCAAGGCCGGTAACCTTTAGCTCATATTCTCCGGCCTGGACCCATTGGTCGGCAATCGTGATTGGTCTGCCTGACTCTGACCATATACCTCCAACAAGGTGAGCCACCAGCGTAACCAGAAAACCAATATGCACGATTGATGCACCGTACAAAGCAACCTTTTTGGAACGTGCCTTTACCTTCCTGAGGATTGAGTCCAGTGTACAGATGAAAATACATATTCCATACATGGCAAATGCTACAAACATCAGGTAGAACCAGGTGTGTATCAGTTTAGGTTCATTAAAGAAGAAGGTAATATCTTCGCCCGAAAGGCCTTCGTAAGATTCCGGACAGTAGTTCATTATAAGACTGCCTATTATGAGGAGTCCTGTAACTGCAAACCCGACTATTATTCCGGTTTTTTGAGATTTTAAGAAATCGTATATATGTTTCATCTTATATTAAAAACTGTGTGAACTCCGAATGAGAAAACTCGTACCTACATACGTTGTCAACAGTATGACAAATCCAACTATAGCCAGTGGTGTCTTATACTTTCTGGCTGCCGGCCAGTAATCAAGATGGATGCATGTAGCATAAAAGAACCAGATAATTACAGACCATAGCAACTTTGCGTCCCACAGGAAATAAGAGCCCCATGCCACATATCCCCACAGACCACCAAAAATCATAGATATTGAGAAGGCTATAAATCCATATTGAAAGCCGGCATCTATTATATTCTCAAACCGCCTTTTGTCCTCTCCGCTGGAGAAATATCTCGCCATTGCTGCAGCAAATGAACTTGTCCACAATGCGTAGCAGTAGAAAGATATGGGGACGTGAAGAATATACCAGATCGTCAACATCAGCGGAGGAGCGTATGACACCTTCATTAAATAGGAAGAGAAGCAGACAGAAGCCACAACATAAAAAATATATCCTACGCTAAACGTTGCAATCCTGTAGACGTAACTCTCTACCCTGGAATAAAAGAGAAGCACACTAAAACAGGCGAGCGCAAATCCGGTGAAGGATTCAAACTTATTTGTCAGAGGAAAGTACTCTATAGCAATACCCCTGAAGGTAATTGATGCCGTGTGCAGAACAACTCCACCCAGAAGTACATAAAATCTTATCCCCCTGCCCATGAAACCGACTATCCAGTAAGAGGTATAAATTAATAGTGCACTCCAGTACAAAATAACTGAGATTTTTATAGCTGACAGTGGATCCATTTAAAACGCCGACTCCGTTTACAATTCATATCCTTTCCTCTTGTAAAAAGAGAGGACAAAATATAATTCATTAAAATTAATTTTAATACACCTAAGCTGGTTCAATCTTGTAGGCTGAACCGACAATAAAAAAAAATGGAGTGCATCACCATGATGATGCGTATTAAAGCAGCGACACCCGCCCAACAAGATGGCAGACAAGCGGTCGCTGCACTCCAAAAAGAACTAAATCTCTTAATTGAGTGACTAACGAGGTTCGTTGGCCGAACGTCGACCTTGCAACTACAAGGTCGCGTCGAAAGGGAATAACAAAATCCGGACAGAAGGAGTTCTATTAATCATTTGTAAGAGAGTATTTCTGCTCTCCTGACCCACCTTCTACTGAACTCATTTGCCCGTGCGGATTTGAACCACCATGAGGCGAAGTGCCACCATCACTACCATGGGGAGAAGAACCGCCCGGCATAGGCATTCCTGCGTGAGGATTAGGATTGCCGCCACTGCCACCATGGGGTGAAGCACCACCATGAGGAGACGTCTGCGTTTTCATATTACCATGATCACCATACACCGCTCCATGTCCACCTGGCATACTCATATTCATACTTCCATGACCGCCACCACCCATGCCGCCATGGCCACCACCGGATGAAGTTGCTGCATAGTATGGAGTTGGCGTATATAAAACCTTAACTTCCGAATCTTTGAGCAAATCCTGTATCAGATTTAATGTCTTCTCGTTATGAAGTGCAATCTTGACCTTATCCTTAATATCCTCAAAATTGACCTCTTCACCACCATTTTTAGCTGTAATTTTTATAATATGGTAGCCGAACTGAGTTTTTACGGGACCACTTATGCCATTCAACTCTGTCGCGTATGCCACATCGGTAAATTCCTTTACCATTTCGCCTCTCTTAATAGGACCCAGATTTCCGCCAGCCTTTGCAGAAGGGCAATCGGAGTATGCCTTTGCAAGCTGCACAAAGTCAGCACCACCATCAAGCTCTTTTTTTATCTTATCAGCTTTCTCTTTTGCCTCTTTTAATTTTGCTTCGTCTGTTACACCTTTTGTATCTATGAGAATATGACTTGCTGTAATGGTCTCCCCGCTAAAGTTACCTGTGTTTTCAGCAAAATACTGTTCTATATCTTCTGCTGATATCGTTTTTTCCATATAGTCATCTATTGCAAATGAAATATCCAGTGCCACTCTCAGCTCTGCGAGGCTTCCCCCCTGCTCTTCCAAAAGAGTTTCAAGACTCTTGTCCTTAGTCTGAGGATTCTTCTTTATGTTCTCCTTGAAAGTCGCTATCTCGCTTTCAATACGACTTGGATCAATTTGAATATCTTCCTTTTTAATAAACTGCTTGAGTACAGCCTGTGTAATCAAGTCATTTATGATTTTCTCTTCAACAAGGTGCAAATTGGCTTTTCCCATTCTTCTTTTGGCTTTATCCAGTATCCTGTCAAGTTCCAGGCGGAGAATTTTTTCACCATTTACTGTTGCTATTACCTCATTAGGATCTGTAGTGGGAGCGCTATCTGACTCAGTAATGTCTTCCGCGTAAGAATTCTTTCCATATTTCAGTTTAGCAAGATCCTCCTGCTCTCTTTTCAACGCCTGCTGCTCAAAGTTCATATCACCGCCACCTTTGTCGGCACCCATGATACCACCGTGTGGGTTTGGCGTATTATCACCACAACCATTTATTAATAAACCTAAAAAACTAATAGAAATTAGCGTTATAAAAAGCCTTGTTTTCATCACATTCCCCACTGCTGAATTTAAAATTATTTGTAATCCATTGAGTTTAATGCAAAGAACTTTGATTGTCAAAAGAAAAAGGTTCTCTTGTTATGGGTGTATATTTAGTATAATATACTGCTCTGGAACTATAAAAATATACTTGTTTTCTCTTCTTTTATGGAGGATCTTAGATGAAGTTATCAGCAACATTTAGTGCAGTAGAAAAGGTATCGACAGACGTAATCATAATAAGCCTATTTGAGAATACAAAGAAAATACCTTCCGAGTTAAATGCCCTCAACAAAGCATCAGGTGGAGCCATATCAAGTTTACTGAAAAACGGGGATTTTGCAGGAAAACTAAATGAAACGACGATAATCCCGACTGATAAAAAAATCACACCAAAAAGAGTTCTGTTGGTAGGATTAGGAGAATCTTCTGATTTTTCATTAGATGCAGCTAGACAAGCGGCAGGTACCGCCACCAGAGTAGTCCAGAGAAAGAAATTTAAGAATCCTTCAATATTACTATACAAATTAGGAATAAAAGGAATTTCACTGGAAGATGTTGCCCATTCATTTGCAGAGGGTATCTTGTTATCTCTCTATAATTTCACAATGTACAAAACGTTAAAGAAAGAAGACAAGCCTGCTATCACGAGTTACTCTCTGGTTGTTCAGAAAAACGATACCCTGAAAAATATTAAATCTGTAGTAAAGAAAGCAGAGATTTTAGCTGAAGCCGTCTGCTTCACACGTGATATTGTGAATATGGCGGGAAGCGACGCAACACCGACATTCCTTGCAAATAAAGCAAAAGAGATTGCAAAGAAACCCGGAGTTAAGTGTAAAACATTGTCAGTCCCGGAAATGAAAAAACTGGGCATGAACGGTATATTAAATATATCGAGAGGAAGCGCTGAACCACCTAAATTTATCATCCTTGAATATAATACTAAGAAAAAATCCAATGACACAATAGTTCTTGTAGGTAAAGGCGTTACCTTTGATTCCGGAGGGATATCCTTAAAGCCCGGAGCTGGTATGGATATGATGAAAGCGGATATGTCTGGTGCTGCCGCTGTCCTGGGTACTTTTAAAGCCATTTCAAATCTGAAACCATCCTCTCACATTATTGGGTTGGTACCATGTACAGAAAACATGCCCGGCGGCCGTGCTCTGAAACCGGGTGATATTATCAAATGCATGTCAGGAAAGACCGTGGAGGTTTTAAACACCGATGCTGAAGGACGCCTGATACTGGCCGATGCTATCAGCTACGCAAAAAGGTATAAACCGGATGCCGTAATAGACATTGCCACATTAACAGGTGCATGCGTTGCGGCACTTGGTACTTTTGCATCCGGTATGCTTGGTAACAATGAAGAGCTTAAAGGTCGGATAAGACAAGCCGGTGAAGACTGCCATGAAAGGGTATGGGAGTTGCCACTATGGAAAGAGTATTATGAATTGATAAAAAGCAATATAGCCGACATTAAAAATACTGGTGGCAAATATGCAGGCACAATTACAGCCGCATGTTTCCTAGGTGAGTTTGTAGAAGACTACCCATGGGTCCATCTTGACATTGCAGGAACTTTTCTTGTAGAAAAAAACACTCCATACATAAGGAAAGGTGCTTCCGGAGTTGGCGTACGATTACTAACACATTTGATGCAGAACTGGAAGAAGATGCCTGATGCAAGTAAAAAGAAAAAGAAGTAACTCTATTAAGCCGGATCCTGCCAATTTCATATCTATAAAGGGTGCAAGACAACATAATCTAAAAAGCGTAAATATAGACATACCCAGAGACCAGCTTGTTGTTATAACCGGTGTCAGCGGTTCCGGGAAATCCTCCCTGGCCTTTGATACTATTTACGCAGAAGGACAGCGACGTTACATAGAAAGCCTCTCCTCATATGCAAGGCAATTCCTCGATCAGATGCAGAAACCGGATGTTGATATCATAGAAGGTATCCCTCCAACGATTGCAATAGAACAACGCACAAGCCATACGGGCCCACGTTCTACCGTTGCCACAACAACTGATATTTACGACTACCTGCGCCTTCTCTTTGCAAAGATCGGTACCCCCTATTGTCATAATTGCGGAACATTAATCACAAGACAAACCATAGAACAGATTATGCACAGAGTATCCCGGATACCCAAAGGCACAAAGATTATGATTCTATCTCCAATTATTAAAGGCAAGAAAGGTGAGCATAAAGAGATTTTTCAAAAAATCAGACGTAAGGGTTTTATACGGGCCAGAGTCGATGGAGACATCATCGATGTAAGCGCCGAAGTCAAACTAAGCAGGTATAATTTACATGATATTGATATCGTCGTAGACCGGATAGTAGTCAAGGATGATATTCAGAAAAGACTCAGCGACTCAATACATTCGAGTCTTGAGCTGGGAGAAGGCGTAGTGATAATTACCCGGGAAAAGAAGGGGAAATGGACAGATATGGTTTTCAGCGAACGCTATTCCTGCCCTGATTGTGGTACAGGCTATGAGGAGCTTGCTCCCAGAATGTTTTCTTTCAATAGTCCGTACGGTTCGTGCAAGGAGTGTGAAGGGCTGGGTATGACACTGGAGTTTGATCCAGAATTGATAATTCCAGATGAAGAATTATGTTTGAGTGAAGGTGCTGTCCATGCATGGTCAAAATGGAGTTCAATTACACAGGGGCATTACAATAGTTTATTAAATGAGTTTTCTGAAAAATTTGGTATGGACACCAAGACCCCATTCAAGAAGATCAGTAAAAGGATTAGAAATATTTTATTACATGGCGAATCTCTCAACGCGAACACAGACGAACGCTTTGAAGGTATTATTCCGGCATTATGGCAGGTTTATGATATGACAAACAGCTCGGATGTCATAAAACGTCTCGAAAAATACATGGATTATACTACATGTAAAGAGTGTAAAGGAGCAAGGCTAAGGCCTGAAGCGTTATCCGTAAAAGTTGATAATAAGACAATAACTGAGGTCACCTCAATGACAATAGAAAATGCCTTCGGTTTCTTTAAATCTCTTAAATTCAAAGGAGAAAAGGAGATCATAGCAAAGGGGATTTTAAAAGAGATTATCACAAGGTCAGGTTTTATGCTTGATATAGGACTGTATTATTTAACGCTGGACAGGAGAAGCGATACACTTTCCGGTGGAGAGGTGCAGAGGATCCAATTGGCCACTCAAGTTGGAACCGGCCTGATTGGTGCGTGTTATGTATTGGATGAACCAACTATCGGGTTACACCAGAGAGATAACAAAAAATTAATTGATACATTAAAGAAACTGAAGGATTCCGGAAATACCGTAATAGTAGTTGAACATGATGAGGAAACCATACGTAATGCAGATTATGTAATTGATCTGGGACCAGGTGCCGGTGAACATGGAGGAGCGGTAGTGGCAAGTGGCTCTGTCCGGGAGATAACCTCCAATAAGGAAGCATTAACCTCTCAATATCTGAACCATAAACTTAAGGTAGAAACCCCCGGAATCAGAAAAACAGCAGATATGAAAAACTCTATCCTGATAAAAGGTGCCAGAGAAAACAACCTTAAATCAATTGATGTCAGGATACCACTAAAAGTTTTCTGCTGCATTACTGGTGTTTCCGGTTCGGGCAAGAGTACACTTATTGATCAAATATTACACAGGACTCTAATGAAAGCAATTTATGGAAGCCGTCTCAAGCCGGGTAAACATACCAGAATTACCGGAATAGAAATGATTGACAAGGTAATCGAGATAGACCAGTCACCAATTGGGCGTACACCACGGTCAAATCCTGCAACATATACGGATCTATTCAGTCACATAAGAAATGTTTTTGCCCAGACAAAGGAGTCAAAGATAAGGGGATACAAATCAGGCCGCTACAGTTTTAACGTCAAAGAAGGCAGGTGTGAATTGTGTGAAGGCCAGGGGACGAAGAAAATAGCCATGAACTTCCTTCCGGACACGTTTGTTCTTTGCGAACAATGCAGAGGCAAAAGGTACAATCCGGAAACACTGGAAATACGATATAAGGGGAAAACCATTTCCGACACTCTGGATATGAGTGTCGAGGAAGCTTATGATTTTTTCAGAAATATCCCTCGTATTGAACGTATATTGAGAACACTACGCAATGTGGGACTAGGATACATAACGCTCGGACAATCAAGTACGACAATTTCCGGTGGTGAAGCGCAAAGAGTAAAGCTGTCAACTGAACTTGCAAAACAGAGCACAGGCAAAACACTCTATATACTTGACGAACCGACAACGGGACTCCACTTTGCGGACATACAGAAACTCCTGAAAATACTTCACAGGCTTACTGACATGGGAAATACCGTAGTTGTTATTGAGCACAATCTAGATGTTATCAAGACTGCAGACTACATAATCGACATGGGACCTGAAGGTGGTGAAAGAGGTGGAGAGGTAATTGCCTCTGGTTCCCCTGAAGAAATAGCCGGCACCAAAGGGTCTTATACAGGAAATTATTTAAAAGGTATTTTGTGACACATAATCTTTAATTATAAGTCACCAGGAACCTGCATATAATATCCTGGAGTCGCTTTGCCTTCCATGTGCCTCCTTTGATTTCGTTTACCAATATTGAGAAAGCTATTATTTCTTCGTCTAATGTTTTAACATACCCGGAAAGCGTTCTCGCGCCGTAAACATATCCTGTCTTAGCCATTACTCTTGATTTATATGGTTCTTTTTTTAAGCGATTTTTAAGCGTACCGTCTGTTCCAGAAATTGGAAGCGATTCCACAAAGATTCCGGCATTTTCGTGACTGTACATATAGTTCAATAGTGTCGTTATTGTATCGGGCGTAAATTTGTTCTTTTTAGATAAACCGGAACCATCATCAAGTTGATACTGATCTTCAGGAATTCCTAATTTTGTAAGGAAGTCCTTGATTACATTCAATCCACCGGAAAAGCTTCCTTCACTATTAATGGTAGCTCCAAGGGTCTTCAGTATCTGTTCTGCATAGAATCCCTGGCTATTTTTATTGGACACGGTAATAGACTGTCTTAAGCTTGACGTGATTGTCGCTAATATATTATTCTCTTGAATAGAGTAAATATCTGTTTCGTCTATAACCCTAGCCTTACCCATAATGCGAATATTCTTTCCTTCTAATATTTCTTTAAAAACAGTAGCCATATACAGGGGAGGATTATTTATGGTAATCCACTCTTTGCTCGACTGGGACTTTGACCAATAGTTGCCTTTAATGCTAATCAGGTTTGTAAATGGTTTCCTGTATATTGAATAAGAGTGCTTTGATTTTGACGTGGTGGTTCTACATCTATTAATTACCTTAACATAAGATGTTTCAGGCTTAATTTCAACTAAAACAGAACCTCCAGGATTGCTGTTTGGTCTCACCATAATATCAACACAGTTATCGTTAAAAGAGATACCACCTACCGGTGCGCAATACCATTTCGAAAGCTGATCTTTTGGCCAGCTACTATGAACAAACTCTCTATCAAAGATGCTGTCATCTGCAATGATATCACCATTAACCACCTGTATACCACGCTCCTTAATCATGTCGGCCCAATGGGCAGGGACTGCTGTTACGTTGTCATCAAAGAATCTTCCTGAAATATTAGGGTCGCCACTTCCCTTTATAATGATATCACCATCCAGCTCACCATCTTCAGAAATGTCGCCACTATAGTATATTTCGGTTTCGTATTCGAAATCTTCGCCAAGATAGACCAGGGCTGTTGCTGTTGTAAACAACTTCATATTGGAAGCGACTACAAACGGTTTATTAGAATTGCTTTCGTATAGGGACTTGTTTCTGCTTACTGAAAATATGCTTATTCCAACACTCGTACCTTTTGGCTTATGTTTCTGTAATATAGCATCAATCTCTACCTTAAGTTTTTCGTTTTCAGATGTGGACCATACGTTTTCTAAACATATGATATAAGAGAATACGAGAGCAAGCAGTAAGAAGCGGGAGATTTTAAATGTGATATGTTTCGTGCTTAAAAGGGGTTTCATCTTAATTATAGCGATTTACGTAGCCGTATCCTTTAGGTTGAGTAACTTACTTGCACCCATCGGATGATAAGAAACGCCAGCCGGGGCAGGCGACTACTATTCATTACATAGAGAAGTAAAATCGCTCGATTTGGGCAAGACTTAAATAATTGTAAATGGTGGAAGCGGCGGGAATCGAACCCGCGTCCCAAAGTATTTCAGCAAAAGCGTCTACACACATAGTCTATCTTTTAATTTCGCCGTATTGAATGCCGACAGACAGGCCTTCAATACCGCTATCTCAAAATAAAGTTTCGTCAAACCCCCTTTGAGCGAAAAGGTTTAACTATCCTGCTATTTTTCGCCAAGTCAATCCCGCAGGAGAGGAATGAAAAGACGCGGCCGGTTTTACGCAGCCAATGCTAGTTCATTATCAGCATTTAAGTTTTTGTCAGGTGTTTTATGAGGCCTCCTGACGACCTCAGAGTGCAACTTTTGCATCCAGTTACTCGGTCGAAACCTTTCGCCCCCTTAAACTTACATAAACTTCCTTATCTTTTTACAACACGGGCAATTTCACGATCAACTGCCCTCTTCTTCATGGACTCTCTTTTATCTACCAATCGTTTGCCTCGGCCAACCGCCAGTTCAATCTTTATTTTTCCTTTCTTTAAATAAATTGAAAGAGGGACCAAAGAGAGTCCCTTTAGCTGTATTTTACTAACTAACTTCTTGATTTCCTGTTTATGAAGAAGTAATTTTCTTACACGTATAGGGTCATGATTCTCCCGATTTCCCTGTTCGTACGGGCTTATGTGCAGGTTGTGAAGAAAGACCTCATTATTCTTAATTTGGGCATAACTTTCACCGATACTCACATTTTTATTACGAACCGATTTAACTTCTGTGCCCTTTAACGAAATCCCCGCTTCTATTTTTTCAATAATCTCATAATTGAAACGGGCCTTTTTGTTAGTTGATACAATTTCCATGTTGACAAACAGATCCAAAGTTTTCTATATTAACAGACATACCATCAAATTTCAAGGCTTAATAGCCTTATACACGTATTCTACACCGTTTTACCTATACAAGCCGAAGTGGCGGAATTGGCAGACGCGCTAGCTTCAGGAGCTAGTGTCCGCAAGGATGTCGGGGTTCGAATCCCCGCTTCGGCAAATCTATTCTCTAAAAATACCTAAGGTTTATAATCAAAACATGTTACATCTGTTTTGAGCAGAAAAATCCAACTTCAGCATGTTAACTGCCAGTATGACATCTTCTTGAGTTTGCACAATGTTAAGCAACTGCCAATTAGGCAGTACGATAGAATTCTGCCACTAAGTTCAAAAAAAATATACCAACTTTTCCATACCCACGATACTATAGACCTGTTGATTAAAAACGCTTTAGGTAGATATTGAATAGAGAAAGTGAATAAATAAATAGTAGTTCCACATATCAGGCACTTTGTTTGCTATCATTACTCAACCCAACAATATATAAAACTAATTTATTTAGATAGAACAGATAAAAAGGAGGTTTTTAAAGCATGTCTGAGAAGAAAAAGATTGTTTTTAACCAGGACGCATTTGAATCTTTGAAGAGAGGTATCAATCAGCTCGCTTCTGCTGTCAAGATAACTCTTGGTCCAAGAGGAAGAAACGTAATACTACAAAAAAGTTTTGGCTCACCAACAATAACTAAAGACGGCGTAACAGTTGCCAAAGAGATCGAGCTTGAAGACCATTTAGAAAATATTGGAGCACAAATGGTAAAGTCTGTAGCGGCAAAGACAAGCAATGTAGCCGGCGACGGTACTACTACTGCTACCGTACTTGCAGAAGCTATATTTCAAGAAGGTTTGAAAAATGTAGTTGCAGGCGCAGATGCAATGGCACTCAAACGAGGTGTCGAGAAAGCCGTCGAAAAGGTTGTGGAGGCATTGAGAGCAATGAGTATCCCTGTTAAAGGCAGGAAAGAGATAGAACAGGTAGGCACCGTATCCTCAAATCATGACACCGAAATAGGCAATATCATTGCCGATGCGATGGAAAAAGTTGGTAAGGATGGTGTTATTACAGTTGAAGAAGGAAAGAGTCTTCAAACGGAATCAACATGGATCGAAGGTTTACAATTTGATAAAGGATATCTCTCTCCATATTTTGTAACAGATCCTGCAAAGATGCAAACTATCCTGGAAGATCCTTATATCCTTATCCATGAAAAGAAAATATCATCGGCAAAGACTATTTTACCTGTTTTGGAAAAGGTCGCACAAAGCGGCAAACCGCTGATGATAATCACAGAAGACATTGAGGGAGAGGCTTTGACTCTTCTTGTAGTCAACAAACTTCGCGGAACATTAAAATGTGCTGCTGTAAAGGCACCTGGTTTTGGTGACAGAAGAAAAGCAATGTTAGAGGATATTGCAACACTTACAGGCGGACAGGCAGTCTTTGAAGATTTAGGTATAAATCTCGAAACCTTAGAACTCAAAGATCTTGGAAGAGCCAAGAAGATTGAGATTGATAAGGAAAACACGACTGTTATAGAGGGAGCAGGAAGCAGCAAAGCGATACAGGGAAGAATCGAACAGATCCGAGCAGAAATCCAGAATACCAGTTCTGATTATGATATAGAGAAGCTGGAAGAGAGACTCGCAAAATTGACTGGCGGTGTTGCAATGATAAATGTCGGCGCAGCAACCGAAAGCGAAATGAAAGAGAAGAAGGCAAGGGTAGAAGATGCTCTGCATGCTACCAGGGCTGCCGTTGAAGAGGGCATACTGCCTGGAGGTGGTGTCGCATTTATTCGAGCAATCGGCAAGTTGAAATCCCTGAAACTTAAGGGAGATGAAGCAATAGGTGTTGATATTGTTCGCAGAGCTCTGACTGCACCTTTAAATCAGATTGCTGAAAACGCAGGAGATAATGCTCCAATCGTTGTGGAAAACGTCACCAATGCCGAGGGAAACCAAGGCTACGACGCTGGCAAAGCAAAATACTGTGATATGGTTAAACAGGGGATTGTAGATCCGACTAAAGTGGTCAGGACCGCAATCCAGAATGCGTCAAGCATTGCAACGCTCCTGTTAACTACTGACGCAATGATAGGAAAAGTTCCGGAAAAGAAGAAAGCACCAGCTATGCCTGCAGGTGGTGGCGGATATGGTGGATATGGAGATATGTACTAAACTCCAGTTTTTCAACAAAATAGATGCTACAGTTTTTCTAAAAGCCGGCCTACATTTGTGGGTCGGCTTTTTTGTTGAACAGATTTTATAAAGCGGCTATAAAAGCTGTAACTATCATCATCATAATGTGTTAGGCCAGACACAGAAGGGCCTGAATAGTTAATAATTTTCTTGATACTGCCTTTATATCCTTGTGAAATATTTCCGGTAATCATAATAACCCCAAGTAAAGAGCACAAAACAACACGGCATTAAAAGCAATAATTTCTTTGTTCATAGTGCCTTACGCAAGTTGCGAACAATTTTCTCTATTTTAAAACTGCAACAGCAGCGACAACAACGTTTTCTTTTTCACTTTTTTTAAATAAAAACCTAAAAAAATCATCTAAATTTAATAATTCCTCCTTTTCCTGTAACCTATGATATGAAACACCTTTGTGACTATAAATGTTGTGTGTAAATATCACAAGGGTACAACATTTTGTATGCTTCTCGAAAAACGTGCTTGACTTTCTGTTAATAATCAGTATATTAACCGCTCATTGATAAGTAATGCACTTATCTAGTTGCCTTTCTATCTGATGATAAGTTCCAATTTATTTTATATTTTGAATTTTTATGAAGGGAGACATAAGTGACAGCAGAAATGTTAAAGGAAAACACAGAAGTTGCAGAGAGAATTGAAAAAGGCTTAACTCTTTTCGTAGAGGCCGTAGAGCTGTCTTCAGATCTCGAAGTAATTGGCACAGCAATCCCAGCAAATGAAGAAGTTTTTGTAATAAGAGACTACAGCAAGAATGAAGGCATCGAGGGAGCATACGTTGAAGTCTCAATTGAAGAAATCGTAAGAAAAGTTACAGATTCCGACAAAGCTCAAGAATTCGTAAACGTAATTCAGAATGACAGGGCTCCTATCGTACTTAATGGTATCACAAGGATCGTTGGTTACTATTCCAGAGTTAACAACTGGAACAAATCAAAAGTAGGAGAGCTGAGAGACCGTGCTAAAGGTAGTTACGGACTTACTGGCCAAAACCCGCTCTTCCAAGACGATCGTATGGACATGATTGATTCGTTATAACAATAACTCGTTTTCTGTGCAGACTGTATATCCAAACAACTTCACAGGAAACAAATGATTAAATTATACCCCACTAAAAGGCTTATAAGGCTTGCCCTTATAAGCCTTTTCTCATTAAACAAATACAATCTCGCAAGCACAAGAGACTGTCTGCATTACTCTTACTACAATTTACAAATCAGCATCTATCACTCAATATTTCGCCTCAGAGATCAGATCGCAAATAAACTCACTATCCTTCTCTTCCAATTTATTCAATTTGAAACCTGCGATGTAAAAATCCGGATCTGCATCACCTTTTGACCAGACACAAGTTCCCATACACTCCACATCTCTACTTTCCCTTATTTTAAATCTAGAGGGTTCCATTCTAAATTGAATTATTTTTCCAACCTCTATTAATTTTTTGCTAACCAGCATTACTCCTTCCGTAGTAATATCCCCTACATGGCCTATCAGTGAGTTGTCTTTTTTATTAAAAACCCACAAATAATAACGTAAGAGCTGACGCTTCTGCTTTCTATGCTCTTCCACTTCAACTATCCTTTCTTGAAATACTTTGTTTTCCATAATATATAACCAATCTTAACAGGCTACTATCCCTATTTAATTGTAAGAATTCGCCTCGATGAGAAAGCAGCAATTAAAACACAATAAGTAAAAACATCAACAATAATCTGCAATCTGATTCCATACTTATTTCATGGTATAAAAAAGAGTTACAAGGAAAAAGAACTAAAACAATACCTTGACTATACACTAACGATATGTTAGTGTTTACGGTTACTTTTTCCAGATCAATAGACGTACTAAACACGATTAACGAATCTCTAAGGAGAAAATATTAATGTTAACACTTGGAATAGACATAGGCTCTTTATCAACAGATGCCGTACTGGTAAATGAGGAGAGAGAAATCGTAGCCTATGAAGTAATTGCCACAGGCGCCAGTAGTAAAAAAGCTTGCGACAAGATATTTAAACATATATTAGACGTCACTAAATTAGAAGCAAAAGACTTAGACTATATAGTTGCGACTGGATATGGAAGGATCAAGGTCCCTTTTGCCAATGAAGTTGTAACTGAAATTACATGCCACGCTAAAGGCGCAAACCATTTCTTTCCGGATGCCAGAACTGTTATAGATATCGGCGGACAAGATAGTAAAGCCATAAAACTGGATGCTAAAGGCAATGTTCTTGACTTTTCCATGAACGATAAGTGCGCAGCTGGAACAGGAAGATTCCTTGAGGTAATGGCAAGGACGTTGGAAATTGAACTTGATGAGATGGGAGAGCTCTCACTTGAGGGAAAAGATAATGTTTCTATCAGCAGCCTGTGTACAGTCTTCGCAGAATCAGAGGTTGTTTCTCTTATTGGTGCTGACCACAAGACTCCAGACATCTGCAGGGCATTACATATCTCCATTGCAAAAAGAGTATCAGGGCAGGCAAAAAGAGTTGGGCTGGAAGAAACAGTTGTAATGACCGGAGGTGTTGCCAAGAATATAGGAGTTGTACGTGAACTTGAAAAAAAGCTGCTCTGCACTATTAAGATAGCTGATGAGCCACAGATAATCGGCGCCCTGGGGGCAGCCTTAATTGCCTTAGAAAATGCAAGTGCAACCCCAAAGGAATCTACTGAAGAGGTTGGTGACAGCCAGGCTTCGATCTCCGATGTCCAGCTGGACGATGGCAAGATGCCTAAGATTGGTTATTTTTGTACTTATACGCCCGTCGAAATTATTAGAGCAGCAGGATATCACCCCGTAAGGATAAAAGGCATAAACGATGAAAATGGAGCTTCTGGCGAATCACTTCTCTGCAGTAATATATGTTCGTATATAAAAACTCTTACCGATAAAAAGGTAGCGGGAGAACTGGATCATCTTGAAGGACTAGTGTTTACTAATTCCTGTGATGGTATGAGACGACTCTACGACGCGTGGATAAAAATGGATAAAGAAGAAAAATTTAATTATTTTCTCGATATCCCAAAAAACAGCGACGATGCATCCGTACAATATTTTGCCGATGAAATTCAAGTATTCAAACAAAGGCTGGAGAATCACTTTAAGCTTAAAATACAGAATGAAGACATCAATCGAACTATCTCTTTGTACAACGGAATGAGAGATAACGTTACTGAATTTTTACAAAAGCAATGGAACGGTTACGTTGGGTATTCAGGTTATGAAATATACACATTACTGATGAATGGCATAAATGCAGTACCTGAAAAATTCCAGGACTATGTATCATCCCTCACCTCTCTCATGAAGAAAATAGGCGATGTTCCTGAAGTAGACCCGGTACCAAAGCTCTTTATTTGGGGAAGTATAATGGAAAATGAAGAGATAGTCAAAATGATTGAAGATGCTGGTGCCAGGGTGGTATCAGAGGATTTCTGCACAGGCAGCAGGTACTTTGACAAGAAAGTAGAAATAACAGACAACCCTTACCAATCAATTGCGGAAAGATATTTAAAAAGATCACCCTGCTCCAGGATGGTTGACGTCTTCGGGAGAATTAAAAGTATAGTATCCCTTATCGAGAGAAGAGCAATAAGCGGAGCAATATATCACTCCTTAAAATTCTGCGATCACACCTTATATGATTATCCTTTAGTCAAGGAAGAGTTTGAGAAGCAGCATATTCCTCTGCTCCATATAAATTGTGATAGTGCGAAAAGTGATGGTCAGACAAAGACCAGGATAGAAGCATTCATAGAGCAGTTAACTGCGTGATGAGAATTATCTGATAATCTCCCCGGTCTTTTGTTGCCTAACCACTAATACCTGATTTGAAACATTTCTGGTAATATCGAGTTAATTTTTCTAAGCATTATTATAGCGATTTTCTAAACCGAATAAGCTAAAAAACTTATGGTTAATATTAAAAGTGTAAAAAAGAAGTTTGCTAAAAAGCTAACGCCCTATTTAGTAAAAGAACTATTCAGATTCCTGAATTTATATTCAAAGATTACGGGAAAGGCCATTGGAAAAGACGATTTAAAGTCTTTTGATATTCTATCGAAAAGCGTAGTAGAGCTTTTTCACCATACATTCAAATATGGTTCAATATGGACAACACTATTTGTACCATCTGAGATCATTTTTGCAATGAAGCTGCAGCCTTTCTCATTAGAGATAGCTGCAGCCCTTTGCTCAAAATTCGGACAAGGCTCACATTCTCTTACGGAAGCCGATCTGGCCGCCATACCGACCGATGTCTGCTCTTTCCATAGAACAGCTCTTGGAAATGCGTATATGGGTGTCTACCCCCGTCCCCTGTTTCTCGCAGGAACATCAACGATATGTGACAGCAACATAAAGACAATAAAGATATGTGAGTCTATAACAGGAAAAGAGAGCATGATAGTAGATGTTCCTTATGAAATGAATGACAACTCTGTAAAATTTCTAACAAATCAATTAATCGCTTTGACAAAGCGAATGGAAGAGGTTACTGGAAAAAAGATGGAAAAGCACGCTCTTTCAGAGGCGATCGAACTGTCCAATCAGGCAAGGGAGAAAATGATTGAATTAAACCAAGTGAGACAGGATCCTTTATCCCCCCTTACGGGAGGTGACGGCCTTGGGTTTATGGTGCCAAGCCATTACTTAATCGGCTCGCAATCAGCAGTAGATTTCTACACATCACTGGTAGATGAGCTCAAGGAGATAATTGCCACAAGAAGAAGAAACGGGGAAGTTGCCGATGAAAAAGAGATCAGGCTGCTTTGGCTGGAATTAAAACCATATTTCAAGGCAGAGATGTTTGATAAAATTGCGAACGCGGGAAAGACCAAAATAGTTTTTGAGGAAATTAATCATGTCTACTGGAACAAATTAGACCCTGACAAGCCATATGAAAGTCTCGCACGAAAGCTTATCTCCAACCACAACAACGGCCCTTTAGACAACAGGCTTAACGTTATTAAAACATTGTCCAAAGATTACAATGTAGACGGCATAATCGCCTTTTCCACCTGGGGATGCAGGAGAAACAACGCCGCAATACCAACTATTAAAGCGGAGATGGCTAAGGAGGGTGTCCCTCTATTAAACCTTGATGGAGATTGTGTTGATGATACCAACTATATGTCAGGACAGATCGCCACAAGAACAGAGGGTTTCGTTGAAATGCTGGGAGTAAGGAAGTAAATCTTTAAGTTTTTAATTGGCAGAGAAATCCAAAAATTTAATTTGCCTGCCTGTTTTTAACAGACATCTCTACACCTCTATTTGCCAGTAGATCAGCTTCCTTGTTTTCCTCTCTGGGAACATGCGTTATTTTCCAATTTGGCAGTTCTTTAAGAAGTCTTTGTGCCTCAGCAAAAAGAAGCTTAAGCTGCGTGTTTTTAACCCTGTACTCACCCTTAATCTGCTTTACCATAAGTTCACTATCAGCTTTAAACAGTACCCTTTTCGCATTATACTTCGTAGACAGTTTGATGCCAAGAATCAGAGCTTTATATTCTGCTATATTATTAGTTGCCACACCAAGATAGTCACAGGCTTCATTTATCAAATTCGAATCTTTGTCGAATATAGCAACTCCAATTCCTGATTCTCCGGGATTTCCCTTCGATGCACCATCAACATTTACCACTATTAAATCAGCTTCCTTCTTTATGCTTGAAGAGTCTGTTATTTTCTTTTCAGGAACAGTAAAATCATCCTTTTTTACATAGTTCTTCAGATCCTGAAAGAGCTTGTCAACTCTCTTCTTTGTTATTGACTTATCCTGTTCTTTCAGTTTTCCCATGTCGATACCTTTGTGTATCAGAACTAATAATTCATGGTCTGAAATAGTCTCTTTATTTTTCATTTACCGGCTATTCCTTTGATTTAGCAAAAAATTTAACATAAAATATCAGTTGCCAATACAATCATACTTATTGAACAACTACTGACAAATTACCATGACATCTCTCATTTACGATGATATTTATTTAAAACACGATACAGGAGCTAATCATCCTGAAAATGCGACAAGGATAATAAATACTATTGAACATCTCCGTTCGACAAGTATCTGGCAGAAACTTGATATTAAAAATCCAAGAGCGGCTACTAAAGAAGAAATATCTGCCGTCCACACCATAAGTCAAATAGAAGAAGTTGCTGAAATTGCCGAAACAGGAGGCGGGTACTTAGACCCTGATACCCATGTTTCTCCTGACTCATATAAAGCCGCTCTATACGCATCAGGCGCACTCCTCACCGCAGTTGATTTAGTAATGGACAAAAAGGCAGATAATGCATTTTGTTTAGTACGTCCCCCGGGCCATCACTCTACTCCTACAAAAGCTATGGGTTTCTGCTTATTTAATAATATTGCAATTGCGGCAAAGTATATTCAATCAAAATACAATCTTGATAGAATTGCAATAATTGACTGGGACGTGCACCATGGTAATGGAACACAAGATGCCTTTTATGACGATCCCTCTGTCTTGTTTTTCTCCATGCATAAATACCCATTTTATCCAGGAACAGGCGCAAAAGAAGAGACAGGGGAAGGCAGTGGTTCCGGCTTTACAATTAATGTCCCTTTATCTTATAACACAGAACCCCGGGAATATTTAAAGATTTTTGATGATATATTGAAGAAAAGAATTAAAAGCTTCAACCCGCAATTTGTATTGATATCGTCCGGTTTTGATGCATATCGTTTAGACCCCATAAGTGGTTTAAGCTTAGAAGCTTCTGATTTCAATGCATTAACTAAACTGACACGAAATATTGCTAATGATTGTTGTGAAGATAGAATTGTCTCCTGCCTGGAAGGCGGATATCACTTACTAGACTTGCCAAAATGTATAGAGGAACATTTAAATGGCCTGATGTGTGATATTTAGAAACAGGTTGAAAGCCCGGTATATTATGACTATACCGCAGCCTTTTGTTTATTAAGAAACTTGGCTAAGCGAGACTTTTTTCTTGATGCAGTTTTCTTGTGTATAATATTTTTAGCTGCAATTTTATCAAGCTTTTTTGTTGCTAATGACAAGTGTTTCCCCGCCTCATCGAAATCATGGCTTTTAGCGGAAGAAACAAACTTCTTTATTTGAGTTTTTAGTGCGGATTTATCACTTCTATTTCTCATCCTGCGCACGGAATCTTGTCTCATGGTTTTCTTTGCAGATTTTCTGATCGACATTAAAATTTTCCTTATAGATTCTGATCTAACTTACTATTATTTAAAAGGATAAGTTTATGATATTGAATTACTGTTGTCAACAAAAAAACAAATAATCCTTGCTTTTGCCGGAAATAATACTATATACTGACCTGATAAATTTCGTTAATTTAAAGCTTTCTACCCCGAGTAATATCATTATAAAATGGAAGTAGCAATTTACCCAAATCCGGTCTTAAAAACCAAGGCAAAACCAATTGAAGAGATAAACAATGAGATTTGCCAGATTGCCGAAGAGATGCTGGAGACAATGTATAATGCCTGTGGAATTGGACTTGCAGCGCCACAGGTAGGATTGTCAATACGTTTAATTGTTTTAGACGTAACCGGTGAAAAAACCGGAGAAAGGGTATTCATAAATCCGTATATCAGTGAAGAAGAAGGTGAAACGTTAGAAGAAGAAGGCTGCTTGTCATTTCCGGACGTGATGGGAAAGATCATACGGTCACAACGTGTCAAGGTCATTACATACAACCTCAAAGGGGAGAAGCTTGAGATCGAAGCGGAAGGCTTATTGGGTCGCGCATGGCAGCATGAAATAGACCACTTAAACGGTTGTCTTTTTATTGAGAAAATGACTCCTGCAAGTACAATCGCCAACCAATCGAAACTAAAAGAGCTCGAACTCGCTTATCAAAATAACAAAGCCGGTGTTAATTAGTTTTTTAACCGTTCTCAATCAAATACAGTATGAATGTAGTTTTTATGGGCACGCCGGAATTTGCGGTCCCCAGTTTAAAATGCTTAATCGAATCTAAACATGATGTTGTAGCTGTTCTCACGCAAACAGACAAACCCAAAGGACGTAAGGGGAAACCTGAAGCGCCTCCTGTCAAGAACATAGCTTTAGACGCAGGATTGCAGGTGATACAGCCTGAAAACGTGAATAGCGAGCAGATCATAGAGAAACTTGAAAAGCTGAACCCTGATGTTATAGTGGTTGTCGCTTTCGGGCAGAAGATCTCAGACAGAATACTGGATTTACCAAAATATAAGTGTGTAAACATCCACGCTTCACTGCTACCCAAGTATCGCGGAGCAGCGCCCATTAATTGGGCAATCGTCAACGGAGAGAAAGAGACAGGAATCACCACCATCATCATGAGCAACAAGATGGACGCCGGTGAAGTTATCATCCGTAAATCACTAACAATTGGTCCTGAAGAGACTGCCGGTGAGCTGGGAAACAGATTGAGCGATCTTGGCGCAGAGACGTTATTAGACAGCTTAATGCAAATTGAAACGGGAGATGTAAAATACACACAACAGGACGAAAGCCTCATATCACTTGCGCCAAAAATCAAAAAGAGTGACGGCCTTATTGACTGGAATCAAGAAGAAGAAAAGATACATGATTTTGTAAGAGGTATGAATCCGAAACCATCCGCTTACACCTTTTTAGTGAAGAGTAATTCAAAAGAGAGAATAATAATCCTGAAGACAGAGAGAGATAATTCTTCTCATAACGGAGCAGTTATCGCTCCAGGAACAATTATGGAAATTTCAAATCAAGGTATCAGGACTGCCACGCAAAATGGTAGTATATGGATCAAAGAAGTAAAACCGGAAGGTAAACGAATGATGAGTGCTGACGCATTTTCAAGAGGGCACGATCTGAATGAGAATTATTTATTTCAATAAAAACTGATAAATCTTCGAATAAGGGAGATATACATACAAAATGGAAGTTATAGACAAACAATTTGTTTCGCTTAATAATATGATGACCAGGCTGAGGAAAAAGAAATGCCCACCGGAAGGGTTACTGCTCCTTTTTCCACACTGTATCCAAAATTCAAACTGCAAGCAAAATATTAAACACGAAATTAATGAGTGCATTCGCTGCGGTAAATGCAAGGTAAAGGACCTGCTGGAATTGTCAGAAGAGTATGGCATAAGCATAGCAGTCGCCAGTGGCGGAAGAATTGCACTCAAAAGAGTCATGGCCGAGGAAGTGCAGGGAGTTGTGGCGATTGCCTGTGAAAAAGAGCTGCGAACAGGGTTAATGGCTGCCATGCCAAAGGCAATCTACGCAATACCAAACCAGAGACCTTACGGTTACTGTGTTGATACGGACGTTTATATGGAAGATGTATTAAAGGCCATAGATTTTTTTGTTAAAAGCTACAAAAAGAATCCTAAGAAACCGGCAGCAAAGAAAAAGACAGTCACCAAGAAAAAACCGATAACAAAGGAAAAGACGGCAGCTAAGAAGAAAACGACACCAAAGAAAAAGACAACAACCAAGAAGAAACCGAAATCTTTACCATAATCCCCACATATACTTTTTATAAGTAAAGCAGAAATGTATGAAGTATATTTTCATTAAGAGAAACGCTTGAGCTTAAACCCCTAAACATAATGGATAATAAAGGAATTGAAATCCAAAGATTTATTGTTAATGAAGAGAGAAAATTAACAGATAGACGAGATAGGCGAACAACAGGAAATCTCACTGGATTATTGATGGACTTAACATATGCATCAAAGATTATATCCAGAGAAGTTAATAAAGCCGGCCTGGTTGACATACTTGGTCTTACCGGTACAGAAAATATCCATGGTGAAGAGGTGAAGAAGCTGGATGAATTTGCCAATGATAAATTGTACCGTGCAATGGAACACGGTGGACATCTTTGTGTCATGGCTTCGGAAGAGAATGATGATATTATTCCTATTCCGAAAGGTTACCCTAAAGGAAAATATATTTTACTCTTCGATCCGCTTGATGGTTCGTCCAATATCGATGCAAATGCCAGCATTGGCACGATCTTTTCTATACATAAAAAAAAGACGGATGGTGAAATTGGTACACTTGAAGACTGTCTTCAAAAAGGATCGGATCAGGTCGCTGCCGGTTATATAATTTACGGTTCCAGCACAATGCTGGTATATACAACCGGCAAGGGGGTAAACGGTTTTACATTAGATCCGAGCGTAGGTGAATTCATCCTGTCTCATGAAAATATAAACACTCTTTCAAAAGGAAAATGTTACAGTGCAAATGAAGGGAATTCCGCGTTCTGGAATGAAGGCACAAGAAAATACATAGACTATCTTAAAGAAAAAGATTCCTCCACAGGCAGACCGTATTCATTACGCTATATCGGTTCTCTTGTAGCTGATTTTCACAGAAATCTACTCTACGGAGGCATATTCCTGTATCCAGCAGATTATAGAGACCCAAAAAAACCAAAGGCAAAACTACGTTTACTGTATGAAGCAGCACCATTAGCCTTCATCGTAGAACAGGCAGGCGGGATGGCAACTACGGGCAAAGAGAACATAATGGATATTGTACCGACAGAACTTCATCAGAAAGTACCCTTGATTATAGGAAGCAAGGAAGACGTGCTCACCTACAAGAAATTTATTTCTGAAAATGAGTAACTCGCAAACTTGCCTGAAATGAGATAGTTCACCACAAAGAATATTATTAACAACTAACCTCAGCTTTAGGCACTATTAACCTTCCCTTGTCATTAGCCTGGAGCCGGTGTTGAAAAATGAGATAGATAAACTGGCAGTAGAGCTATTAGAAACATTATCTAATTCTCCGGACAGAAATAGATATTTCCTGGGTATTACAGGTTGTCCTGCAGCGGGGAAAAGCGTGCTGGCTGAAAACATTACAGATGAAATAAATTCTCGCACCGGAGATGATCTGGCGGCAGTTGTTCCAATGGACGGTTTTCATTTACCAAACAGCGTTCTGAAAGAACGTGGTCTCATTAAAAGTAAAGGAGCGTCCGAAACATTTGATGCTGACTCTTTTGTAAAATTAATAGACCGGTTACATGAATTTCCAGATCAAAGTATAATGTGCCCTGCTTATGACAGAAGAGCACACGATCCGGTAGAAAACGCGATCACTATTCAACCAGGTAACCGTCTCATCATAGTTGAAGGAAACTACCTCCTGCTCAATGCTTCTCCCTGGAATACAATACATACAAAAATGAATGAGGTATGGTATATTGACGCTCCACTACAAACTGTAAAAGAACGGCTCCTCCATAGACATATCTCAGGTGGAGCCAGCAAAGGCGAAGCGGAAAGGAAGGTGGCATCTGTTGATCTTCCAAATGCGGAACTGATAAAGAAGACGTGTTCACTGGCAGACAAAATTATATACTTAGACAACTAATGATAGAAAAGGCCTGACAAGCCCCCCCCCTACATTCACATATCCTTAGTCTTATATTTTTCGTGACAACGATCACAGGTATCCCGTAATTTCTCATATTCGATATTAAGCTTTACCATTTCCCTGGATTCAGCAGCCTCAACCACAGCAAGCGCCTGATAATGGAACATAGTATCTATCAATACAAAATCCTTCGGTAAATCATTTTTCCCCTTACCGGTAAAGACCACTGCAGATGCGTTTTTCAAATCCATTGCACATTTCTTTATTACCTCCCAATCCTGCCTGTCAACCGATTCTATCAACGCGTCTTCACACTCATCCAGATCCTGCATATGCATCCTGAAGATTGTCTGACTTTCATAAAGCGGCCCGTCACTTTCGTATTGAGAGGCTACATTTTCCTCCAACGCCCCTATCTCTTCCTGTGCCGTCCTGTCTGACTTTCTACAGGAGAATGGAATAGACATTACATATATAAAACCCAATATCCAAAGTGATTGTATGCATCGCATCATAACCGACTTCTTACTTCCAAGCTCCCTCATAATACTTTTCCTCTGTTCTGAATTGAAATTCTTAAAACATTTTTTATAACAAAAATTGTTTAATATATCCAACCTTTTATACTTAGAACAAATCTGAAGGTGTTTTTCATGCTAATTTAACAATTTGACTTGATATTCATATTCTGATATCGTTTGCACGATGACTAAGGTAAAAATCTGTGGAATTAAGAATTTACAAGATGCAATTTTTGCTGTCGATTACGGTGCGGATGCTATCGGTTTTGTATTTGCCAAAAGCGTACGAAAGGTAAGTAAAGAAAAAGCCCGGGCTATTGTACGAAAATTACCCCCATTCGTAACAACTGTTGGACTCTTTGTCAATGAAACTGCAGAAAACATCGAAGCAGCCTGCAGGTTCTGCGGCCTGGATGCGATACAACTTCACGGAGATGAACAACCGAACATTATCAACAAACTGAAAGATATTAAAACCATTAAGGCATTTCGAATTCAAAACGAGAAAGATATCACCTCAATAAAGAAGTATAAACCCAATGCAATCCTGCTCGACGGATATTCAGAAAATCAAATGGGAGGCACAGGCACCTCTTTTGACTGGAAAATTGTAAAAAAACTGAAAACATCCATACCCATAATAGTAGCAGGAGGGCTCACACATTTAAATGTGTCACAGGCTATAAAAATCGTAAACCCTTACGGAGTAGATGTTTCCTCCGGTGTTGAACGTGAACGTGGAGTAAAAGATAAAAGGCTGATCAAGAAGTTTATTGATGCCGTAATAGGGTAGGACCCCTGCCAAGTATGCGCTCATCTGAGAAAATATTATTGCACATTTACCGTTGTTTTGATAAATTGGGGATTCGCTATTTTAATATTCTGTTTTTTTAAAACGTGTAGAATCGTTAATACATTATGTCAAAGCCAAAAAAGAGATTTACAAGCAAACTTTGCGTAACCTGTAAAAGATGCATGATTGAGTGTGCCGTGAGACATTCACAGTCACAAGATATGGTTTTATCATCCTTTGAAGACCCCGCTCCGGTTCCACGAATTTACATAAATTTCAAAAAAGATAAGCCGCATGCAACCTATTGCCAGAATTGCAAAAACCCTAAATGCAGGGAATCATGTGAATATGGTGCGATTACCAAGTTTGAGGATGGTAACGTCATCATTGACCAGGAAAAGTGTACAGGCTGTTGGGCATGCCTTGACGCCTGTCCTTTCGGTGCTATCACCAAAGAGGCAGAGATGGCTGTCGCTTTTAACTGTGATGATTGCAAAGGGTATGATGATATGGCTTGTGTAGAGGCGTGTAAGACTTCTTCATTACACTACGTCGAGAAGAAGAGTGCAGTTGCTGCCGGTTGAGCAACTGATAACACCAGCTTACATAACTACCAAAAGGGTTTATATTAAACCAAATCAATAGATAATAATTATAAACAAACAAACATTGTTATAACGCCATATATCAATTGGTGTTATGCATGTCAATAATAATTGCCTGGCTTTATACTCATGGCTATTTTTATTTATTATTATTGATTACATGCTGTCATTTTGTAGAATCTACAAAAGAAATATTTTTTGACGTCTATTTTTTAATAGTACATACACAGAAAAGAAGGAGTTGTGCATAAGCACAAGTAACATACTTTAGTTATATACCGGTTTGTTTTACTAAAGTTTATTAGTACGGTGATTAGGAGAAGGAAGACATGAAAAAGATTACATTACAGATTAACCAGAAAGAGTATGAAGCAAGTGATGGAGAAACCATCCTTGATGTTACCAAGAAAAACAATATCCACGTTCCAACATTATGCCATTGGGGACAGCTGTCGCCATTTGGGCAATGCAGAATGTGTGTTGTTGAAGTAGACGGAAACCTGGGTCCGGTGACAGCCTGTAACGCTCCTGTCTGGGACGGAATGAACGTTGTAACAGAAAGCGACAACATTGCTGAACTCAGAAGAAATAACCTTAAGCTTATACTTGGTAACCACCCTAACGACTGCATGACCTGTGAAAGAACAGGTAGATGCAAACTCCAGAACTACGCTTACCAGTTTGACGTACATGCAGAGTGGAGCCAGCAGACTATTAGAAAATTCCCCGAACTTCCAAACAACGGAGTTATAGAGTGGGATAAAGACAAATGTATTATGTGTACCAGGTGTGCACGTACCTGTGGCGAACTCCAGGGATCATATGCGATCGGGTTTAAGGCTCACGGGTTTACGGCAGTTGGCACCCCGAGCAGCACAAATATCTCCAAAGAAGGTGATTGTGAACTTTGCGGACAATGTATAGACTCATGTCCGGTTGGAGCACTACAGGAGTTATCCGCGAAAGGCAAGGGACGTCCATGGCAATTTGAAAAGACCAGAACTACCTGTACATACTGCGGAACTGGCTGTAACTACTTCTTGAATGTGAAAGACAAGAAGGTTGTATCTATTTCGCCATGCTATGAGGCTCCGGTTAATGACAAAGGAAGTCTCTGTGTAAAAGGTAGATTTGGTTACGAGCACATACACCACAAAGACAGAATAACCACACCGCTTATAAGGAAAAATGGCAAACTTGAAGAAGCCAGTTGGGATGAAGCAATTACCCTTATAGCTAAAAAGTTCACAGAGATCAAAAAGAAACACGGCCCGGACGCTCTCGGATTCCTCTCTTCATCAAGATGCACAAATGAAGAGAACTATATATTCCAGAAGCTTGGCCGAATGATGGGCACAAACAATGTTGATAACTGCGCGAGGGTATGCCACAGTGCAAGCGTATCAGGATTGGCTGCATGCTTTGGAGGTGGTGCCGCAACAAATTCATTTGATCAGATTCGTGACACTGAATTACTATTCGTAATAGGTGCTAATCCATATGAGGCACACCCGATTCTTGGTCTTAAGATAAAGGACGCCATAAATAATGGAACAAAACTGATTGTCGGTGACCCGAGAAAGACACAACTTGCGGAAAGAGCTGACGTGTGGCTGAATCTGCAACCGGGTACAAACATAGCACTTTTAAATGGAATCATACACGTAATCCTGAAAGAGGGACTTGAGGACAAGCAGTTCATAAAGAAACGTACAGAAGGGTTCGAAGAACTCAAAAAAGGAGTAAAAAAATACACACCTGAATACGTTTCCGGTATAACGGGAGTAGCCAAGGACAGAATAATCGAAGCGGCCAGAATGTACGCTACGACTGACAAGGCAATGATTGTTTACAGCCTTGGAATGACAGAACACTCAACAGGAACATACAACGTCATGTCACTTGGAAACCTTGCAACTGTTACAGGTCACCTTGGAAGATCAAGTGTTGGAATAAATCCAACCCGAGGACAAAACAATGTACAGGGTGCATGTGACATGGGAGCACTTCCTAACAAGCATGTTGGATACCAGAACGTTGATGATGAAAAAGTACAGAAGAAATTTGAAAAGGCCTGGAAAACCAAACTGGACGGTAAGCTTGGATTGACTTGTACAGAGATGGATGTTGCGGCTAATAAAGGCAAACTGAAAGGCTACTATATCTTCGGTGAAGATCCAGCCCATACAAATGCTAATGTAAATTACGTAAAAAGCGGACTGAAAAAATTAGACTTCCTTGTAGTACAGGATATTTTACCAACCGAAACTACTGAGTTTGCTCACGTAGTCCTTCCGGGTTCAAGTCACGCAGAGAAGGACGGAACATTCACCAATGGAGAGAGAAGAATTCAGCTGATTCGAAAGGCGATAGATCCATTGTGTGGCAAGGCAGATTGGGAAACCATATGCATGGTAGCAAAGGCACTTGGTTTTACCAACATGGAATACGAATCACCATCGGAAATATGGGACGAGCTAGCCAGTGTAGCTCCTATGTTTGCTGGCGTTTCCCATGAAAGATGTAATCCTGACGGAATCCAGTGGCCATGTCCAAGCAAAGATCATCCTGGTACTAAAATCATGTACGAAGAGAAGTTCATCAGGCCTAATGGAAAAGCCAAGTTTAATTTCAAGGACCATATTCCTTCGGCTGAACTACCGGATGACAAGTTCCCACTGCTCCTTTCAACCGGTCGACGAAGACAGCATTACAATAACGGGTCGATGACAACAAGGTCAACCAAGATAATGGAGCAATGGCCGGAAGAGTCACTGGAGCTGAATCCGTTTGATGCCAGAGTGCTTAACATACAGGACCGCGAAAAGGTACTTGCCAGTTCAAGGAGAGGCGAGATGGAGGTAAAAGTAATTCTAACAGACAGAGTGCAGCCAGGATTTACCTTCCTTGCGTTCCATAATAGAGATGCCCTGACAAATCTCCTGACCAACGACAAACTCGATCCGGTATGCAAGATTCCTGAGTATAAGTCGTGCGCGATTAAGATTGAAAAGTTGAATGGTAACGGTAGAAAATAAGAGTAACCTTTTTTGATTAAAATAAAACCCATCGTTTTGTCTGTAAAAAGAGAGAACGATGGGTTTTTTAATTGCCTGATAAGATAGTTTAGGAATCGATATTAAAACACATAGCCAAAGAACAGCAAGCAATAACACTAAGGAAATTTACTTGAATTATAAAGTATGAGTAAGCTGTAACGCCCATTGTGAGCATGTAAATAATAAGCTGCTACCGCTCGATAAGGACGGGTTGTGTCTTATCTTTTTGATTTACAAGAATATGTCAGAATATTGGAAATATACGGCAGCCGTATATTTAATTATTATAAGGAAAAAAAGTGGATAAAAAATCATCGATGAATCCATTATGCTAGAGTTGAATGTTTCTGAGTTATATAAAATATTCAGCGAAGCATTTTCAGAGCATGCCGGCTTTTGGTGGAAACTAGTTTTGGAGGAAAAAAACCACGCAGCCTTAATAAGGAGTGGAAAAGATCATTATGAGCCAGTAAATAAATTCCCTACTGATCTGATTTCATCCAAACTAAGCGTGCTTGAAGACACGAATGCTAAAATAATTTTACTTATCAAAGAATACGCTTCTAATACTCCATCAGAAGAGGAGGCTTTCAATATAGCTCTTGAACTTGAGCAATCTGGTGGTGAGATTCATTATCAGACATTTATGGAGAAGGGGAAAGCTGAAACAATTTCTAGAGTTTTCGAAAAGCTAAATGGAGATGACAAAGATCATGCTAATAGAATTTGCACTTATATGAATAATCATGATATTAATATTAGAAACAAGAAATTAAATAATACATAATAAAGCGGTAGGTGAGCTTGGTCGTTCTATTCATATAATCATAAGATTGCTATAATTCACCTCATATCTTAAACAGGATTACATCAGAAGATTTCACACCGACAATGACATCGTCTCCAACCCGCAGCTTTAAGGATTTCAACTCTTCCGTGTCAATTAGTGTCTTGAAGAACTGGTCTGCATGCAGAATGGTAACGGATGCCATGATAGAGTCGTGTTCTATGCCCACCACCTTGCCTGTCACCTGGACTCGCGTACTCAATCTTTTTCCTAAAAAAACCTCTTCCGGAGTTCCTCGCTTAACTTCTTTACCTGATTCCATTACAATTACATTATTTGCCAGTTTATACACTTCTGTTACATCGTGAGTAACGTACATAGTCGTTACATTGAACTGTTTAATAATGCTTTTAACATCCTCCTGCAGTTGGATACGTGTCTGCCAATCCAGTGCGGAAAAGGGTTCATCAAGGAGCAGGATATCAGGTTTTCTGGCTATAGCCCTGATCAGGGAGACTCTCTGCTTCTGCCCGCCTGACAGTTGTGCTGGATAATGTCGCTCATAGCCTGTGAGGCCTGCAATTTCAATGAGATCTATTATCTCCTTCATTCTCCACTTTTCTCTGATTCCATACGCCACATTTTTTTCAACCGTCATGTGAGGAAACAGGGCGTAGTCCTGAAAAACAAATCCAACAGAGCGTTGTTGAGGGTGAAGGTTAATCCCTTTTGCTTTATCAAACCATGTCTCATTTCCATTGGAGATAAAACCATCTTCAGCCATTTCAAGCCCGGAGATCAGGCGCAATATGCTCGATTTTCCCGCACCGGATGGTCCAAACAATGCGGTTATCCTACCACGAGGAATGTCAAACGCCACGTCTAACTCAAAGTCATTCCAGATTTTATTCAGGTTAATGCTTAACAAAATTAATCCCTATCATAAAAATTAGTCTCCACAACTTTAGCTCACTTCAAACTTTAGGTACTTTAAACTTTTTTTAATTACAAAGTACGTACAAATCTTCTATTAATAAAATAGACTGCTGCCAAGATGATAAATGAAAATGATAGCAAAATGGCCGCATACATATTTGCACTACCGTAGTTCAGTGCCTGAACCTCATCATAGATAGCCACAGAAGCAACCCTGGTAATGCCGGGGACGTTTCCTCCAATCATAAGTATCACTCCAAATTCTCCAAGTGTATGTGCAAACGAGAGCACACAACCTGTAATAATACCGTGGCGTGATAAAGGCAGGATAACTCTGAAAAATGTATACACATTTGATCTTCCCAGTGACCACGACGCCTCCAGAAGTTTTTTATCAACGGAAGAGAAAGCGGTTTGAATGGGCTGCACAGCAAATGGCAGACTATAAAGAAATGACCCTAAAACCAATCCTTGAAAAGAGAATGCAAGTGGTTTGTTGAAAATAGCCTCATACCACTGTCCAACAAAACTATTTGCCCCAATGACCATGAGAAGGTAAAACCCCAGTACGGTGGGTGGAAGAACAAGTGGAAGCGCGACCACTGATTCCACTAAAAACTTCCATCGAAACCTGGTAAAAACAAGCCAGTAAGCAAAAGGAACACCAAGAACAATTAGTAACAGAGTGGTTACACTCGAAAGCTTCAGGCTTAAAAGAAGTGGTGCCGCAAAATTCATGATCTATTCTCTCCGTTACCTGGAATTACAAAACCGTATCTGGAAAGTATTTCACCCCCCTTTTCTCCGTGGATAAAATCCAGAAATTTCCTGATACTCTTTTTCCCTTCTCCTCTTTTTAAAACTACATAAATCTGTTCAATATCACCATGTGATTCATCCGGGATTACCCAGTACCTTCCCTCATCTAACATCTTTGGTGAGATCGCCAGAGATAGAGCAACAATTCCTGCGTCAGCAGCTCCCGTATGCACGAATTGCGCAGTCTGAGATACATTTTCACCATATATCAATTTCTCCTCTACCTTCTCCCACAGACCATAATAGCGGAGCGACTCCTCTGCGGCACGGCCATATGGTGCATGTCGTGGATTTGCAATAGCCAGTTTCTTTACGGCAGGAGACGTAACGGCTTGCAATCCTGTATCAGAATCGACTTCAGACTCTATTGGAAACCAGAGGACGATCTTTCCCACGGCATAGACTCTTTGCGGCTCCTTTGCCGTTAAGCCCTCCTTCTCAAGCAGTTCCGGATATGTTGCGTCCGCAGAGAAGAAGATGTCAAAAGGTGCCCCCTGACTTATCTGTGCAAAAAAGTTGCCTGATGAACCATACGACACCTTTGTCTGAATAGAGTAGTTCTCCTCCTGAAAATCCTGGCAGATCTCATGCATCGCAAATCTCAGATTCGATGCAACAGCAATCAGAATATTGTCACTTGCCTGAACAGGAAGTGAAAAACCAGATATCAAGATGAATACAACGAGTAATCCGTATCCCGTAATTTTTTTCATAACTTAAGTCTCTTTATAGAGTATCAGCTCTGTTGATTTTACAATTGCAGTGATTTCATTCCCCTCACTAATATTCATCTCTTTCAGCGAGGTATTGGTGATAACGGCATGCAACATTTCATCCTGCGATTCCACGAACACCTTGGAGACAACATCTCCCTCAATAATCTGTTTTACTTTCCCACTCACCCTGTTTCTTGCACTGATCATACCGGAGAAAGATTTCGCAAGCATAACATCCGTACCCTTGATGAGGACAGTAATAGAGTCACCTTCAGAAAGATGCATATCCTCACAGGACGCCTTTGTAATAACAACGCTAAGCGGAATGGACTTCCACAAGATCTGAACATTAGCGTGAATATGTCCTTTTATCACCTTTGTAATCGTACCGGAAACCTTACTGGCCATTTATAATAATCCCGTAAATAATAAATTAAGACAAGCTACCCTATTTCTGTTTGAACATAAGTTTAAACTCTTTTTCTGCTATTGAACTCATTTTTTCTACATATTTACTATATGATGAAACAAGCTCCCTTGCCTCATGGGTCAACTTCGCCCCACCACCGCCTTTTCCACCGGTAGTAACATCTAACAGCTTCAGACCTAACGCCTCTTCTGTCGCCTTTATCTTTCCCCATGCCGCTCTATATGACATTCCCAGCTCCTTTGCCGCCGCGTTTAGCGATCCTAAACGGTCAACCGCTTCCAGCAGCATCCTTCTCCCTTCGGCGAAGGCGACACTACCATCCTGCTCCATCCATATTTTTAATTTCATTTTCATCAAATCGGAATCATTATATCTATACTGACATAACGACGTCAAATAAAAACTCTTATTTCTTTTTAGAAATGATTGTTGTTACATTTGACAATTAATTAAATTATGGCTATGATACACTGTTAAATTTAATTGTTAATAGAATCATATTAGCTATGGATCAAAACCAGCAAAGAACCTGTTCATGAAATGCCTGAGGAAATCCAAAAAAGCGTTTATGCTTCTGACAATCATCACACTGCTTATTCCGGGACTCGTGCCCCACGAATTTCTTGGCAGTAATAAAACGGTTAAGAACAGCCTGGTTTCACACGCAGAGTTGTGTTGTTGCGGTAATATCGCAAGCGAATGTCGTGATTGCTGCTGTTCAGACGACCATACGGGAAATGAAAATACCGATAGGAACACGGTCACTATTACCGCCTGTGGTGGCACTTCTAATGATATTATAACTATATCCAAGCTTAATTATTTATCCTCACTGTCTGCTTCTGTTCAGTACATATCTGTTGGCATTACGGCAGAGACCGCTACACCACAGTTCAAAGATGTACTGAGAAGGCAGCTCTACAAACCTCCAAAAACACAACTCCTTTCTAACCTCACATAATTATTTAAAAACACATTATAAAGTAATCCATCTTTGGAATATGCCTGTGAAAACATAGCAGGTGTACGTCTGTTTCCGATTTGCATACACATATATGGGCAATTCATGAATTGCCCATACCGGATTGAGATTTCTGAGAATCGGACTATGCATTCTGAAAGATGGTAGTAAGGAGAAGGAGTATGTCATCATTTTTTTACAATAATAAACTTTTTTTGCAATTCATCTTCTGGATTATTCCACTGGCATTTCTGCCTAATGAATGCCTGGCAGAACTGAATGATTTAATAAATTACGAAGATCAACAGAAAAACGATCAGGTAATCAGATTAGCCTTAAATGAGTCTGGCGGTGAGGAAAAGGAATCTACTGATAATTCAGAGGAACTCACCCGGCCTGAGAATTTAAGTTACCCGCTGTTTCTCGGACTCTGCTGTGGTAAGTGCGGTGGTAATATGCCCTTAAATATCTTTGGTGCAGGCACCCCCGAACCGCACGAATTAAGAATCAAGGTTAATCTCAGCTGGGGGAAGATGGTCGGCATGAGAAGAGGCACAAGTAATCGCAGTACGAAAGACACGCTGGTGTCATATATGATGTCCCCAAGAAAGATGGCCATGTACATGAGCAATGTATCAGTAGGTTACGCTTTTACAGATCGTTTCTTTGCCGGCATAATGGGTATGTATGTAAATAAGGATATGGAGATGATCAACAGGAGTGGAGTAAGATCCAGCATGTATTCGCAGGGTGCCGGTGATACAATGTTAATGACCAAGACGCTACTCTTTGCTGATGATTTCCTGGTACCCAAAAGCCAGGTTTCTCTGCTACTTGGAGTAAGTATCCCAACAGGTTCAATTGATCAGGATGAAAGAGGACAACTCCTCCCCTACAGCATGCAGTTGGGTTCCGGTACATTTGATCCTTTTTTCGGTATACTCTATGAAGGCTCCAACTCACCACTCTGGTGGGGAGCTAACGCAAGTTTTCTGGCAAGAGCCTATGAAAACTACAAGAGCTACAACCTTGGTGATGAATATCGCCTCGACCTGTACGGTATGTATCAGGCACGTCACAATTTACTTGGAGAATTACAGATTAAGAGTAAATATGTAGGTCACCTTGAAGGACAGGCCCGGGAAATTGAGCAGGACGGAGATGGCCACATGAAGATGATGGGTGTGCCTACGCAGGCATTTATGAGCAACTTGTATGATCCTGACAACTACGGCGGAAGTACGGTAGATCTGTCTGCCGGTGTACAATGGCAGCCGTTTCACAACCATATTCTGAATGCACAATTCTCTTTTCCACTTTATCAAAATCTGCACGGAACACAACTGGAGAGAGACTTCACCGCATCAGTTACCTATTACATTGAGGTCCCTCTCCGCAAGAGCAGGCGATCGAAGAAGTCAGGCAAGGGATTGGATATCCTGGGTTTTTAATTTAATTGTAGCCGTCCGCCTAGGCGGGCGTTTCTCATCATCCAGTAGGTTTAATGTTTGCAATATAAGGAGAATTAAAATGTACAGAAGGAAATATCAGATATTCGCCCTGCTGATACTGCCGGTACTGGCCCTGTTTTTAAACGGCTGCGTAACTCTGCAGAGACTGCCGAAGGAAAAATCTGCTGATGCACAAGTGTATATAGAAAGATGCAGTGCCTGCCACGCTATCCCACACCCTGCCAGACTTAAATTCCACCACTGGAAGGATAAGATTGCCGTTATGAAGAGTGAGCAGATGCCTGTTATTACCACCAAAGAAAAGGAGTCTGTACTTTCATACATAAACACTCAATCAAAAAAAGGGTTAAAGACATTCAATCTAAGGTGTGGCCAATGTCACGATACACCCGAAGCGGATGAGCTGAAATATAAGAAATGGGAAGATTTGATTATCGTTCTTGATGGAAATATGCCAGTATTCTCAGAAGAAGAGAAATCATCCATAATAAGATATCTACAGGCATACGCAAAAAAGTAGGATGCTTAATAAAATCAGAAGAGGGATAATGGTCCTTATCCCTCTTCTGAATAAATCAGGTACCTGGTCTACAACTTAGTCACCATTTGAGCAATGCCCTTAAACATCTCTCGCAACAACCTTGTCACATATATAACCACCAATAGGTATTGCAGACGTAGCTGCCGGAGATGGTGCGTTACACACATGCAGACTGCGAGGGCTTTCGGCAAACAGGAAGTCGTGAACCAGCGAACCATCCTTCATTACTGCCTGGGCACGAACGCCGGAAGGGTATGGTTTCAAGTCGGACACCTGCAGTTGTGGACAGTATTTCTGTACCATCTTGAGATAGCCCGGCTTCCATATGGAGTCCCTGGTCTCTATCACTCCCGTTTTGATATAGGATTTCAATACTCGCCAGAAGCCGCCAAAGGTCACCATGTCCCAGATATCCCGAATGTTTATATTGATCCTGCCATACCCCTCCCGCTTCCAACCCAATACGGCATTTGGCCCTACAGTGACAGAGCCATCTATCATCCGGGTCAGATGTACGCCCAGGAATGGTAGATCGGGATCAGGAATAGGATAGATCAGGTGATTAACTATCCGGTTATACTTGGCTGCCAGCTGATAGTACTCACCACGAAACGGAATGATCCGGAAGTCAGTCGGAATACCCAACATCCTGGTAGTGCGATCTGCCATCAGTCCGGTACAGGCGATCAGAAAGTGGCCTTTAAATGTAATTCTTTTACCATTGTGCAGCGCTACAACCGTCACCTCATCAGCTGATTCACTCAGTCCTACTACCTTGTGATTCAGCCGCGCATCCCCTCCCACCTCGATAAACCTGTCCACCATTTTGGTAGTGACCTGCTGGAAGTTCACAATGGCAGTATCTTTAACAAAGATGCCGCCAAGACCAACGATGTTAGGCTCGCGTGACTTCAATTGTTCAACCCGTAGCAGTTCGACATCTATTTCGTTTTGCTGGCAACATTCAAACAACGCGTGCATACGCTCCACCTCCAGCTCATTGGTTGCTACCAGCAGCTTACCACACCGTTCATACGACACATCATTTTCATCACAGAATTTCATGGTAGCCGCAACGCCAGCTTTACAGAACTCTGATTTCAGGCTGCCCGGAGCGTAGTATACACCTGCATGGATTACTCCGCTGTTATGACCGGTTTGATGCCGGGAGTATACCGACTCTTTCTCCAATAGCAAGATCTTCTTTTCAGGAAAACGCTGTTTCAGTTGCCATGCAGTAGAGATGCCAACGATACCACCACCGATAATAATATAATCGTATGTCATAACATCTTTACTTAAATATGGTCGTACTGTTTCCTACAATCATAGTAGATCGTGTTAGGGTGACAGCTTATGCAAATATGCCGTTGAAACATAATGGAAAATTAGCCACTACTGTAGAGTACTGCAAAACAGATTAGTTAGATTCATTAACAAACTTAGTCAGATTTGGCTCTCTCACGGCGTCTCGGTACAACAATCAAATACGCATACCATCAAACAGTATTAACCCAAGACAACCAAAAACAACTACCGGTAGCCATGCTGCCAGGACTGGCTGCAGAATTCCCATGTTGCCTAGATTGGCGCAGACATAGGCTAATACAAAAAATGCACAACAGATAAGGACACTTATCCCAACCCTCAAGAATATGTTTTTACTCATTCTTTCAAATCCCAAAACAACGGGTATACCAAGAAAAAGTAAAATGAAATTAGTCAAAGGATACGCCACCCGTGTGTGATACATGACACTGTACCGATCATTCTCGGGCTCTTTTTTTCGTAACTCTTTCAACTCCTTAAAACTCTTCAACGATGCATTAATATCAACCTTGCTCAATTGTGCAGGTGACAATGTAGTTTTCAATAAAAGATTATCCATTTGTACTGCCGGAGCAACCCAATTACCGTCTCTATCATAATTGTGTTTGACAACGTTAAATAGCAACCAGTTACTGTCATCAGTCCATTTACCCCGTTCGGCTCTGATGGTAAACTCCTTTTTGCCATTTTCATATTTCCCAATTATATATGCAACTTTAAAAGTTCCTTCAACCGTATTAAGTGACCATACCCTGAAGAGCATGCGGTTTTCCTCATCCTCAACAAGGATATTATTCTGTTCTTTATCTTCAAACGTTGTTTGTTCTACTTTTTCAAGTCCCTCAGCTAACTTCGGAATAAGCAGTTCCTGATTTAGAACTGCCAAAAAGGAGAGGAGAACCGATACAATAAAAATAGGAAGCATAATTCTATACAGGTTAATTCCAGCAACCTGCATAGCCAGTATCTCATTATTTTTTGTAAATCGGACAAGTACCAGACTCACTGAAATGAGAGTAATTGCTGGAAAAAGCTGTGAGATAAATACCGGCAACATAAGCCCATAGTAATGCGAAGCCATCGTGAATGCTTTAGCACCCATTTCTATAAAATCGTCAATCTTCTGAATAGCATCAACAACTATATAAATACCGCATATTGCAAACATGCATACGATGAAAGAGGGTACAAATGCCTTAACAATGTATTTGTCAATCTTGTAAACCATTCTACTTTAACTTCTCCAACAGCTCAGAAATACTTATTCCTGAAACAGGATGTTTGATACCAGGTGATATCTCACATAGTGGTTCTAAAACAAAAGCACGTTCATGCATGCGCTCGTGAGGAATTTTCAGGTTGTAATCATTTACAATTCTGTCCCCGTATAATAATATATCGAGGTCTACAACCCTCGGGCCCCATCTCACACCGGGTTTTCTCCCCAGTTCTATTTCAATTTCCTTAAACTCTTTCAAGAGTATTTGTGGTTCAATCTCTGTCTCCAAGCCTATGACACAGTTGACATAATCTGGCTGTGGTGGACCGCCAACAGGAGTGGTGTTATAGAGACCGGATCTCTCTTTGACACAGATTCCCTTATAGGCGTCTATTCTGTCGATAGCGCTGACTATATTCTCTCTTTTATTTCCAAGGTTTGAACCGAGTCCTGCATATACCTTTGTCATTACACTGGTACCGGTAAAAATATAATATAGATCACTCTTTCATACAATTTGGGGCTGGCGCATACTGTAACAGATCACACATAAAAATGAATTAAGTAATTTGAGAACTGAATGATATGTCGGGAAGCCTTGAATTTCTAAATCAGTTTCTACACCTTATAAATCCTGGGCAATATTCTCGCTGGTTACAAGTCCATCTATGATCTTAATACCTTTCCATCTGTCTAATATTATCTTGAGAGGCAGGGCTTTCTGACTGGGCCCACCTGCTGCAAGAAGTATATAAGGTTTCTTGTCTTGTTTCTGCAAACGTTCTTCAATCTCACAGAAATTTACCGTAAATATCGAACTGAAGAAAGCTGCAGCATCAATAAGATCTTGTTTCGATAATGTCACATCACTCTTAGCAAATGCCTTCAGTCTTTTTATTTGCTCATACTCATCATATTTGAATTTCCCGTTTTCTCGTTCAAACACTTCCCCAACCAAATGATGAAACAAAAATCCTTTCTTACTGAAAGGAGCAAATGCAATTTCACCTACAATATCAAAATTGTTTAAAAAGGATTGAAGTCGTAAATTATAAACATGACGCATAAAACCGGTAACAGGATGATTCCACCTTATACTCCCCAAACCTAAGATTACGACATCACTATTCAGCACTTCATTTTCAAATCCAAGCATTTTCCGAGTCCTGATTCGCTGTTCGATGATTTCATATAGTGACTCTTTACTATAGAGATTGGCAATCTCAGGAAGTTGATATGTATGCGTAACTCCAACATTCAGATTTCGGCTTAGTAACTGCGATACAATATGAAGCGGAGAGAGTTCTATCAAGTTGTTCGATCTTAAAGCTATACAACTTGAAAAAAGCAACTTTATATCCGTGTCCTCCAGCTCATCAGCCAAACTCATTATCGTATTCAAAACCGTGCTTCCGCCTTGAGCCGATATTTTGATTTCCGTTTCTTTAATCATATCTTTTTCAATGACTTGATTATTCCTGGTTTTGGTCATGTTCTCCAGAATAACATTTATCTTTCGTACCAGAATATCGGACGCATACTTACCTATCTGTTTATAATAGGCTTGGGTGTGAACAAAATAATCCGCATTTTTCAAGACCACAACATCATTAAGGAGGTAATCATCTTTCAGCTTCTTCTCAAGCTCGACATTTCTCTCCTCATATGACATCTTCAGCGGAACATTCTTCTTATTTGTCCAGCTCGACAGCCGTTTAGAAACCAGTGATTGCGATACTTTTAGTTCATTAGCTATCTCCTTCTGGGTAACAAATTTGGGCCATTTTTCAAAAATAATCCTTGAGATCTTATTATCCAGTTCCAAATGACTGATGGCATTTCCAGACCTGTTTTTATTTGTATTTTTTTTATCAGGCATAAAAGTAACTCCAAAATGAAAGTATTCAGGAAATCATTGATATGTGATTATGACACATTATCAAATAATAACAATAAAATCCTGATTCATTTTACAAAAAACAATCATATTGTTACCAGAAACGTATATTTATCAACATATTACATCATATTTATATATAATAATAAATAATAAGCACACAACATCATTAATGCAACCATATCAACATGTTATGATATATTGTAATAATTGCTTAATACTTAACATACCATATTTATTTAATTATTATTATTGATTACACTCAATTATAAGGTAAAATCATCCACTGCAATTGAAGCAGATACTTGTTGCTGTACCGTATTTACCAAGTTGCAAGTGTAAGTGTTTTTAAGGATCAGAAGTAAGGATATAGAAGCAGCTTTTAAGAGGTTTATCTGAGTCCAGTTTTTCGAGACTACGCTGTAATTAAGATGGAGACAACTGGAGGAAATTAAAGCTGGGATTGGATCAAAGATTATACGTAATATTGACTGTGGAGGGGGTGATATTAAAAAGAAAATCTTTACAATCGGAAGGAGGCGTTCTAAAAGCATTGCTGTTAGTGATCACACAGCAACTTATTGAAAGCCTCAACTTAAGTAGCAACGTAATTTTTATATCATAGAAGTGGAAAGGAGAAGGTAAAAGTAAATGTTAAGAAAATTTAATAAACTATTTATTGCATTGCTGGTACTAGTAGTCGCATTCTGTTTTTGTGCGAACTTTTCCAGCAAAGACGCTGATGCGGTAGAAATTATCACGCATTGGGTGCCGCACGAAGTTTATGGTATGCCTGGTGATCCTGACAATTCTGGA
>JASMMK010000054.1 GCA_030748215.1 Candidatus Scalindua sp. | reverse complement strand
GGCGCTTCTGCTACAGGAATTATATAGTTCCCTACAAAGACGTGTACTATAGCAAATTAACGTACCTCAATCTCTAAGAGCTTAATACCGGACAAATCTGACATGTTTACAACCGGTTCAGTGCCATCATAACTGCTTTCAAGAACCGCATCACCGTCATTAAAAATATCAATTGGCATACGATTCATTTCTCTTTGCAATAAGAATCTATAATGAAATTCCTTACGATTGCCGTGGTTTTTCGTAATAACAGACACAATTCTATTCTTACCTCGTACTAGTTTGTCACCAGCATCACAAGATTTTTCGCTACTGAATTTTTCTACCTTTTTTGCTTCAAGAAAGACTAACGCAACAACGTCCCCTGGAGTTAAGTCTGTAAGTTTAAACACCAATCCCTCCATCCCGTTTTTTATTACAACTTTCGTTGGTGTACTACGCGTAACCCGCTTCGTATCGTCCCACGCATTTGGATTGTCCAGGAAGTAATTTACAATTTTTCCAATCGCAAAACTTGTTTTATTAACTGAGGAAATGATAATAAGTATTATAAGTATGTTTTGGATGTGTTTTATTTTCATTAATGATCTCTTGTGGTAAGGTTAGTTAACTTCGTTAATCATTCTTTGAACTTTATTTCGCAAGCCTGAATTCTTGTTCATTCGCGATGCTATCTTTGTATAACTTTCTACACTTAAACCGTGGCTTTGAACAATCTTACTCGTTTCACTATAATGCGCTCTATTACCAGCTTTATGCATGTATGATTGTACATCAACAAATGCTCTTGCAAAAGCCATTAATACCTGGTTATCTATCTCCTCGTTCGTACTTTGCTTATAATATGATTCATCACTGGACTGATATGCCGCTACTTCTGTGCCATATCTCGTCCCGTCAATGGAAGCTTCAGGGGTAGTGACCTGACCTGGTGATGTGATCAATTTTAATATCACAATTATGGAGGCAAAGAGTAAGAGGAATATAAGCACATATGTCTTCATATTGTATATATTAAGTACTTTTTCTGTCAATCCATTTTATTGCATCAGGCGCTTTGTATACTTCAAACTTCTCCAGTAATGCTTCCGGGCACTCATCCACAAGTATTGTGGAATGATGGGTCGCTTTTATAAATTGCTCTGAGACGGCATGGTCAAGAAAGCCGATCAGCTTGTCGTAGTATTGACATGCGTTCAGCAGGCCACACGGCTTCCGATGAAGCCCCAACTGTGACCATGTTATAATCTCAAAGATCTCTTCAATCGTACCTAATCCTCCGGGTAAAGCGATAAAACCATCAGATAGATCAGCCATTAATAACTTCCGATCATGCATAGAATCAACCTCTCTTAACTCTGTAATACCGGTATGAGCAACCTCTTTTCTAAATAACCCTTTCGGAATTATACCGATTACGTCTCCTCCTTCTTCAAGAACAGCGTTAGCAATTTCACCCATTATACCTACGCTTGCACCGCCATATACCAGGTCTATATCTCTATTAACCATGGCACGTGCCAGTTGCCTGGCCACTTGCACGTAATCAGGCTGCCTGCCTGAGCTTGATCCACAATACACACACAATCTTTTCATCTTATATTCCTGAAAGTAATTTGCAACTCCTGTGTTCTACTAATAAGTGCAAATATTAATATTGCTAAATTCTCCATCCTGAGCATGATATTCCGGTGTTTAACGCTAATATAACTAACATTTAAAGGGATTCCAAGGGCCATTCATTATATAGTAATCGACTCAATTTTCATCAGGAAAAAGTAAGCTTAAATATCAAAAATTGGTTGGAAATTAATGGTATTTTGTTTTAGAATGATCATTTAGATCCTTATAGAATATTTTATCACAGTGGTTATAAATAAAACTTTATAAATAGACAGGAGATGCTATGGGCAGCACAACCCCGCTGACAAATAATAAAAAACTTATGGCATGGGTAGACGAAATGGCAGGAATGTGTCAACCTGATCAGGTTGTATGGTGTGATGGCAGCAAGGAAGAATATGATGAGATGGCTGATATGCTGGTTAAGAGTGGTACATATGTTAGATTAAATGAGGATAAAAGACCGAACAGTTATTGGGCAATTTCAGATCCTGCAGATGTTGCCAGAGTAGAAGATAGAACTTTTGTATGCACAATAAAAGAGGAAGATGCCGGTCCGAACAATAATTGGCGTGATCCGGATGAAATGAGAGCAGAGATGACTGCGCTTTATACAGGTTCTATGAAAGGGCGCACCATGTACGTTGTTCCTTTCAGTATGGGGCCGCTAGGTTCAGAAATTGCTCACATTGGTATAGAACTTACAGACTCTCCGTATGTTGCAAACAATCTGAAAATAATGACACGTATGGGAAAACCGGTCCTGGATGTTCTGGGTGATGATGGTGTTTTTATACCTTGCCTTCACTCTGTTGGCAGTCCATTGGAAGAGGGCCAACAGGATGTGTCCTGGCCATGTAATGCGGATAACAAATACATTACTCACTTTCCTGTAGAAAGAACTATCTGGTCTTATGGTTCAGGATATGGTGGAAACGCGTTATTAGGGAAGAAATGTTTCGCATTGCGTATTGCATCATCGATGGCAAGAGAAGAGGGATGGTTTGCCGAACACATGCTTATACTTGGCATCACACCTCCGGGGGGAGAAAAGAAATATATTACCGCTGCGTTTCCGAGTGCCTGCGGTAAAACTAATCTGGCAATGCTGAACGCAACAATTCCCGGATGGAAAGTAGAATGTGTTGGTGACGATATAGCGTGGATGAAATTCTGTGAAGATGGTCGTCTGTACGCGATAAATCCTGAAGCCGGCTATTTTGGGGTTGCTCCGGGAACATCAATGAAGACAAATCCAAATTGTATGCTTACGATGAAGGAGAACAGCATTTTCACTAATGTAGCCTATACGGAAGATGGTGATGTATGGTGGGAGGAGATGACAGATGAACCGCCTGCTAAATTAACAGACTGGAAAGGTAATGAGTGGACACCTGAGACGGGTACTCCAGCCGCTCATCCGAACGCACGTTTCACTGCACATGCATGTCAAAACCCTGTAATTGATCCCGCGTGGGAAGACCCAAAGGGTGTTCCGATATCTGCGTTTCTTTTTGGTGGTAGACGTCCGACTGTTGTGCCGTTGATTCACCAGTCATTCAGCTGGCAGCATGGAACTTTCCTGGGCTCTATAGCATCATCTGAGAAAACTGCAGCTGCTGCCGGCAAGGTGGGAGAACTGCGGTACGATCCATTCGCAATGCTGCCGTTCTGCGGCTACCATATGGGAGACTATTTCAAACACTGGCTGGATATGGGAAAGAAGACCGACCCTGATAAATTACCTAAAATTTTCCATGTTAACTGGTTTCGTAAGGGTGATGACGGCAAGTTCCTCTGGCCGGGTTATGGAGAAAACAGTCGTGCCTTGAAATGGGTAATTGAAAGAGTCTGCGGCGAGGGAAAGGCCGAGGAGACACCAATCGGATGGGTGCCAACTAAGGATGCACTGGACCTTGACGGTCTGGATATCTCAGATAGTGATGTAGATGAACTCCTGAAAGTGGACACCGAAGAGTGGAAAAAACAGATACCTTTAATAAGAGAGCATCTTGCGAAATTTGGTGATAGACTTCCTGATGGGCTTAAAGATGAGATAGATGCCCTGGAGAAACGCTTAGAAGCTTCCTAGTTACAAATAACGGTACGGCTGAGTTAGCGGTTTATAGCTGTTGCCGACATATTACATACGCCTCGATCTTTACCGGTTCAATCTTACCTGTCTGTGTGATACACTCGGGCAGGTAGATTGGACTAAACACTTCAAGACCATCAGTCAGAAAAACATACTTCCCGCCAGTGGCAGTGTGGGCCGGTGCTAACAAGACTGAACCTGCATTATACTCATCCTTTCTGAAAACCTGCAGTCATCTTTCTGTTATTCAGCTTCCACAACCCCTCTCGTCTCAGTCATAATGATACACTTCCGGAATAAAGATTGTATATCTGCCTCAAAACAGGGCACATTAAATACAAAAAAACCAGGGCATATCGTTGCTTCTCGACGTGCTAACCGCTTGCGGTCATATGACATACAACAAAAAACTTCAGTATGGTATTGTAGTTGCAATTACATTATACAAAATATACTTATATTCTTTGTATACGCAATGATTTAAACAATGGTTACTTACACGTAGTAGTTGCTTGTTCAGCTTAAGCAATATGTGGTTTGATAGTCTTAAAGTGAGGGAGCAAATGAGTAAAAAGAAATACAAAAGGCGGCAATATATTGTAGATACTCGATTTCAATACAGCTTGATGGGTAAATTTGCCATCTTGACGGCCTGCGTAGTTATAGGTTCACTCTCTTTTCTCGTTCATGTTTATCACAAATATGGAGATATACAGGTTTCAGTTGTGCAGCCTGTTCCTTTTGGTCTGTTAGATAGTTTAGTGGATGGTGAGGGTGTGAGCACATATACCCTGTTAGATCTTCTCTGGCCGGTACTGGCAATTTGCCCTGTAGGTACGATAATCTTTACTTTCTTCTTCAGCCTGATTGTTTCTCACAGAATGGCAGGGCCTGTTTACCGGATGAGATGTCTTCTGGTAGAGATGGTGAAGGGAGACTTAAGCCGTCCGGTAAGCCGTCTGCGAAGAAAGGATGAATTCAAACATCTGTTTGCAGATATTAATACTGTGAAAGAGCACTGGAGAACACAGATTCGAGAGCTTCGGCTGGCATGCCAGGAACTTGGTGAAAATGGGTCTCAGGAACAGCAGTTAAAACGTATTAAGGAAATTGCTTCTTCATTTAAAACAGAAATAGAGTGACAATATAGGTCAGACATGTCTGGTAGATAATAGATAACGTGTCATGGATTAAATTAAAGGAATATCAGGTGCGTTCAAAAAAACAGTTAATGCTCATTGCTCTGATGGTAATAATTATCATATCTCTGTGCATAAATTATACTTACTCAGAATTATCACCAATGAAACGTAGAGAGCTCGTGACAGCGTATATGAATGGGTACTATCGGGCTTTGCAATTGGACATTGAGGAGATAAAAAAATTACAGAGTGACAAAGGTGTTCTAACGCACAAGGTAAAAACGGCAGGAGTGAAGTATGCAGATTTGATCGAGATAATGAATTCCCCTAACCCGGATGACCGCAAGAAAAACAGAGAGTACAGAGAGCGTAGAGTGTTAGATGGGAATAAAAAATACTGACAGGTTGTTAAGTTTACTTATGATTGGGACGATATGTCGAGTTAACATGAGGGAGAAGATATCAGTACTTAGATACTAATTATACATGTGGCCTGTTTCGTACTTATCCATACAATCCTTATAATTTAAATAAAAAAGATGGAAGTTTTTATTCATTAAAGAAGATCGGTTATGAATCTTGCCGTTCTTCGATATGTTATCAGATAGTATAAGCTTCAGTTCATCGATATTCTTGTTTTCCGGATCGTTAGCCTCCAGAAGCTCAATACCCTTCTTGATAGACTCAAAGAGTCTTATGTACTCTTCCTGATTAATTTCATCCATTATTTGCGTTCCTACCTGTATAAAAGTGACGATTGTAACCGTAATATGTACATACTACCGCTTTGCATAGCTCCACAGTTCTCATATTATCGGTATTCTGAACACAATCTTTAGGGAAATTCTGAAATGATATCACTATGGTCACCGTATAATCAATCACCGTTGAATTTGCTTGACTCTAAATCTGTCTTTGCTAAGATAAAAACCACAAAAAAACACCTGAAATCTGCCGCTGGCAGGCCGTTAAGAAGAGGAAATTATGGGCGATTAGCTCAGTTGGCTAGAGCACTTGCTCGACAAGCAAGGGGTCACTGGTTCGAGTCCAGTATCGCCCATGTTATCATATATAGACTTAGGATAAACCAAGTGACGTTATTAACCACCGTTTTGAGCCATTGAAGTCAAATTGAAGTCAAACTTCTACAAAACCTGAACACCATCCATTAGACTTTCCGGACAATGGTGTGAATAGCGTTGTGTGTTCTTCAGATCTTTATGATTTATTTATATAATGCTTAAACAGAAAAAAATCATATTTTTCTATGTTGTTCCGTTGAAGACCTGGATGAAGCCACCAGGGTTTATGATGGGATGAAATCCAGATCGTTAGATGTATGTTTTGACAGAAGGGATATCACTCCGAAGAAATGGGAGACACATGTTGAGAAGGCTATAAAAAAGAGTCAGTTTTTTGTTGTCTGCCTCAGTAATCAAGCTTTACAAAATCCGGAGGACAAAAGTCACGGTTTCCAGGATTACGAGCTTAATAAGGCTTATGGTATTACACAGGAAAGATCTGATGAGGAGCCTGCCATTGTTCCTCTGATAATTGAGGATTGTGGCCACAGCAACAACTTTCTCGGTGGTTCGAGCCAGTATAACATATTTAGAGAGTTCAAAGAGGAGCTTGATAGATTAGCAATCAACCTTGGTGGCAACTCTCTCCAATGCTAGCGCTACAGACAAGCGCACAGAAGATGAAAAAGCCATTGAAACTCTTTTGGGTAAAGCAACAGTTACTTATTATGCCGGAGAGCATCAGAAGACTTTAGCTTTATTGGAAAATATTACAGCAATAGCACCTGACATCTATGAAGCATGGTACAACAAAGGAGTTATTCTTGGCAATCTTGATCGTCATGATGAAGCAATTGAGGCATTTGACCACGCTATCAAGTCCAAACCAGATGTATATGAAACATGGTATCAAAAGGGAATTGTTCTTTGTAAACTGAATCGTCATGCAGAGGCATTAGGGGCACTTGATCAGGCGGTAAACATCAATCCGAATGATTATAAGGCCTGGTACAACATAGGCGCTTCTCTTGATAATTTAGGTCGTCCGAAAGAGGCTGTGAAGGCATATGATAAATCAACCAGGCTCAAACTAAGTAATAATAGTGCTGAGAATAGTAGTGACTAAGTTTCGCGGGTCATATTGAACCAAACCTTTTTCATCTTGCGTCTTTCGCAGTATTTTACTATCATCTAATAACGATTCCAGCTTCAACGCCATGCGTGCACCCACCATTACAGGATCATCCGTGGCTAATGTTCAATCTCCACTTTTTTTGCTTTATACTATATTTAAACAATGGGCTCTATTTCAAATATTATTAAAATGTCAAAGAGTAACCCATTCTCCGATATTAGGATGATGAAGTGGGTTACAAGACTGCTCTCTTTCCAAATCGATGGACGACTAAACAATGGCTTCAGTTTTCCTCCTTATCTCATACACATAACACCAACTAATCTATGTAACCTGCGCTGTAAAATGTGCGGGCAATGGGGTGAAACCGGCAATTATAATAATATAGATTCCGATCAATTAAAGGAGACTATGAACATTGAAGAATTTGAGAGGCTTATTGATGATGTCGCTAAATTCTCGCCTACTATTTTTCTGACTGGTGGAGAGCCGTTCTACTATAAAGACATAATCAGGCTGATAAAGTATATAAAGCAGAAAAACCTGATTTGCTGGGTTATCACGAATGGGACTCTCCTTGACAAATATGCTGATGATATCGTTAAGACTGGAGTGGATGTGTTATATATCTCAGTAGATGGACCGGAACACGTACACAATGAGATCAGGGGAGTCCACAACGGTTACCAGAAGATTGCATCAGGCATAAAGAAAATAATTCGTGCAAAGAAGAACTTTAATAAGCAAAGGCCTCTTTTGTGCCAGGTATTCACTATAACCGAACACTCTTTTCCATATCTGGAAAATATTAATGAAACAACTGATGAATTTGGTTTTGAAATGCTGCTCGTTAAGCATCCCTATTTTAATAATACTAAAACAGGCAAAAGCTATGAAGCAACTATGAAAAGGGTATTTCAATGTGATGCCCCTTCATGGCAAGGATGGGTTAATGATAAAACAAGTATCGATACACAAGTAGTACAGAATAGTATTTCGAGTTTACTTCATAAAAATCTTAATTTCAAACTTGCTTTCTTTCCTGTTGTTAAGGTCTCTGATATACCTCAATACTATTCAACCACTCAAGATAATTTCTATAATGGAAGCAAATCAAAAAACAGAGTGCAACGTTGCATTGCGCCGTGGACGCAAACAATGGTATACCCTAATGGAGAAATTGTTTTTTGCAATGACAACCCAGACTATGTATTAGGCAACGCAAAAGACGAAAAATTCTCAGACATCTGGAATAATAACAGATCGAGAAAATTCAGGAAGTTTATCAAAAAGAATGTTCTACCAATTTGCTCTAGATGCTGCGGATTACATTATCACCCGTTCTACCGCTCAGACAAAAGCTTGAAAACTATTGAGAATTAATTTCGCCGAAGGACTAATTTTTGTAGTAGGGTTGATTAAGCGTAGCGAATCCACCCTACACTCTCACGAAAAGCCGCAAAGATTGCGTAGGATTTAGTTAGTGTAAATTCGTGAAATTAGTGTCTAATTAAATACTATGAAATGGTACAAAATATTTACTCCCGAATTAAAGGAACTGATTGATAGCAAAAACCTGAAGGGATTAAGCCTTTTGCTAAAGGACATTCACCCTGCGGATATTGCAGACATTATCAGGGAACTTGAGCCTGCTGAAAGAGTAATAACCCTACGTGTCCTTAATAAGACTAAGATTGCAGAGGTTTTTTCCTTACTGGATCCTGATGAGGAAGAGGAGTTGCTTGGGTACTTTACTGAACGTAGGGCAAAATTGATCCTGCTTGAAATGGATCCTGATGACAGAACACAGCTCCTTGACGAACTCCCCGCATCAATGGTAAAAAAACTACTCAATCTCTTTCCAATTGAAGAGAGAGAGGAGACTAATATATTACTTAATTATCCACCTGAATCAGCAGGAAGGATAATGACTACAGAGTATGTAGATTTGGGTACTGAAACCACAGTTTCTGAGGCTTTAGAAAATATAAGAAGGACCGGACCTGATAGAGAAACAATTTATACATGCTATGCAATAAATGAGAATAGGGAACTATGTGGAGTTGTTTCGCTTAAAGACATTATTCTGGCAACACCAGATCAGAGAATTAGCCAGATAATGAACGATAAGGTTTATAAGGTACATACTACTGATGACCAGGAAGAAGCGGCCAAGGCAATTCAAAAATATGACTTCCTCTCTCTACCGGTTGTTGACAGTGAAGATCGTCTTGTTGGTATTATTACAGTTGACGATATTCTAGATGTCGTAGAAGAGGAAGCCACAGAGGATTTTCATAAAATGGCAGCTATTCAAATGCCTGAAGAGAGGTATTTTCGCACTGGATATTTTAAACAGCTATCAGGAAGGGTAGGCTGGCTATTTGTCCTGGTCCTTGCATCAACGATCTCAGGAAAGATCCTACAGAAGTATTCGCTGGCTCTCAGTACAATAATCGCACTTGCATATTTCATACCCATGCTTATGGGTGCCGGAGGTAATATAGGCTCACAATCGTCCACTCTCGTGATTAGAGCTCTGGCTACCGGAGAATTAGCATTAAGGCAATGGTGGAAAGTGCTTGTAAGAGAGGCCTGTGCAGGTTTTGTAATTGGATCGGCCCTTGGGACTACTGCATTTTTCATAGCAATATTCCTGCTTGATAATACAATGTTGGGAATTACAGTAGGGATTTCAGTAGCAACTGTAGTTACTGTAGGTAATCTGGCAGGAGCTGCAACTCCGTTTATTTTCAGCTATTTTAAACTTGACCCAGCTATTGTGTCTGCACCTCTTATTACCACTATTATTGATGTTACAGGAATAATTATTTACTTTGAAATTGCAAGAAGGATTCTAAACATTCACACCTGAAATATGGCCGGGAATTGCTAATAGTAAGCTTCTCTCTCAAGAGGGTTACAAATACTAGTATCCGATATGTCATATTTATGGAACATGTTTCAGGCAACCTACCGTACACGATATCTGAACAACTGTTGTTTTGTACCCATATCCTCTATGCCAATTAGTGTAATTCATTTCCAAGATATGATTGCTAAACATATTGCTGAGCATTGCCTATAAAAAAAGGGTAAGAATCCTATCGACCCTTACCCTTTTTAGTTACTTATCGGATTAGTAATCTGTTTTACTTACAGACATCTTAGAAGCTCACTGTTGTCTGCAGATAGAACCAGTCTACACCTCTGTCAACTCCTGCACTAGTATCTTCAATAAAGTCACCTGCGAAGAAATGACCGTAACCCGCTACTACACCAAAGTTCTCAAACATCTTGTACTTAAGCGTAACATTGATTTCCTGCCCCAGTTCATCATCTACATCCTCAGTGACACCAGAGTTATTTACAAAAGTGTCAGCACCTGCCCTATTTACTGCTGTACCACCAATATGCCACCAGTTATCTGCTTCTTCATCCAGTTCATAGAAGTGTGCCTTTACGTCTATCACAAGTTTCTTTGATGGTTTCACATTAAAGTGGATCTGATGATCTATTATGTTCTGCCATGAGGTAACATCCATATATCCATTATGAGCATGCTGTGTCGGACTAACTTGCTTATAAGTCTTCTGGCTTCCCTCATCAAAGTTATCATCACCTGATGCAAACGAGTATGCATAACCTATCCTTGGTGTCCAAGGTAGATTCTTGAAAGTATATCCAGCTTCCGCATGAATTGCCCATGCATTAATGCTATCTTTTGAGTTCACTGATGCAGATTTACTAGATGGTGTATACCGAGATTGTCCAGTCTGCAAATTTGGTTCAATAGTGTAATCAAGACCACCACCAAACAATCCCTTACCATGTGCCCTTAAACCCCATGTATATCTAGTCTCACTCTCTAGCGTTCTTGTTGCATTAGTAACGTCTTCGTCTGTTGACTCATGCTTAGCTACCAAATATGGCTCAATAACGTTACCCTTCAGGGCACCTCCAAACTTGTACTGTCCGTAGAAACCATAAAGCACTGAGTCTCTATTGTCATTTACACCAAAGTCACCACCACTACCACTTACACCACCAGTTGCAGTTTCGTCGATCTGAAACGCAAAGACATCTACGTTAAAATTACCCTTCTTATACATTACCTTCGCACCGTCATAAGACCTGCTCTGGTTAGCCCATCCAAGGCTACCAATTACCCTTTGGTTACCATACGCCTGCTGCCATCTTCCAATACGAACCTGAACATTGCTGAGCAGCGGGTTTACGTCCCCGAGGTTTCTCAACTGAACATACCCTTCCTGAACATCTGTTTGTGAGTTATTACCGGTTATTCCAGAATCACCAAACGTACGTACATCCTGAAGCATTACGCGAGCCATTACATTTTTATTGATGTCCATATCGAAAGAGAGCCTCATCCTCTGTAGCGTAAAGTCTTGTGTCGGCTTCCTTTGCCTATGAGCACTAGTAGAGAGACTAGCGAGTGAACGTGTCCCGTCAGCCGCCTGTGTGTAAGTACCGCCGCTAGCGTTAAAATCCTGACTCCTGATCTCATATCTATGCCTCAAATTCAAGCCGATCTTCAAACCCCTGATCTTTCCCGCAGTAACGTTGCCGCCACCAGCAGGTCTTGATTCCAGTGCCTCTATCCTCTTGATGAGGTCAGACATACTGTCCTGCGCCTTCACATCCTGCATTCCAACAATCGCACATCCTGCTGTGATCGCGAATACAGATGCAAAAATTATAAAATAATTCTTAATTCTCATCATACTAAATTCCCCCCCAAAAAAAATTAAAAAAGCATTTCCTACTCTCTTGCAAACTACATAACGGCTGTATATTAATACATATAGTGGTGTTAATTGCAAGCTTTTTTTGAAAAAGCCAATAAAAAGCCATATTTTACGTCATTTAGCAAATTACATGCCGTTCAGTCGGCACTAAGCGGGTTAAACGTAAATCTCTACTGATCCCCAAATCCACGGAAATCTATTCTAAAAATTATGGAAATTAATTTCCATGCTTATGTATATTCAAATATCAGTTACATTCATTTTGATACACCCTGCACAGTCTACAGCTACTTGCTACCTCCGAGACCTATTCCAAGCTTTGTTTCAATATTGTAGACTCTTTCCAACATATCATGCTGCGATTTGATGCGTGACAGTTGATTTACCATTGGTGCCCAACCCCACCACCAGGCGTAGTCCTGCTGGCCATGCGCCACACCTTTGTAACCTTTGAGCGCATACCAGAACCACATGTTGCCATATTCAGTTTCAATTTGACTAGGGTTACCATCATCATGCCTGAAATTAGCATAAACACCCAGGATAGGACCTACCACTGGAATCTTGCCCTTAGACATCTTAAGCGCCTTAAAGACTCCTTCACCAAGCAGTTTAACTCCCAGCTTGTCGGCAAGTACATCACCCATCGGATATGGAGCCCTGGCATTTACATCAATCCAACCCTTCTCAAAGCACTCTTCCACGAGCAACTGAGCTTCATCACGCTTCCGATATGCAGCAAACATGTATTCATCAAGGGCCTCAAACCACAATCTTGAAAACCGCCCGCTATGACAGTTGCTGCAAACCTCCAGCCATCTTTCAAGCTTCCTCTTGTTTGCACCATCATAAATATCCAATTTCTTGTCCAATGGAGGAATAGTGATCCCATAAGGGTAATCCTTCATACTGGACTTGTACTCTACCTGAACAGGCGGGAAGGTACCCATGCGCCAGCGACCTTTGGATGTTACATTATGTCCCCACTTTCCTGATGTGTTGTTGTACATATGACAGATCTGGCATGTAGGAGCACGCATTTCAGGCCCACCAAGAGCCAGATCATTCAATCCTTTGTCAAATGCCCACGTGTCACCTTCCATAGCATAAATAACACCCATTTTTGATTCTTTGTAGGTTTCAGCATCGGGATGGTCTGCGCCCATGTGGCACGAATAACATGCCTCAGGCTTCCTTGCCTCTTCAGCACTAAACTTATGTCGCGTATGGCATGGGTCGCATCTCTCCATTGCAGGATGACACTGATCACATCCTATGAATGAATAACCCTCTCCCCTCCTGAAGCCTTCAATGTACCACGGTACAACAACATTCGAAATCCACGATGCCCTGTGGCTTGGTCTTCCATCTTCAATTTCTGAGGCAAACTCCTCTACCTGCTGCCTGTGACACTTTTTGCATACGTCATCAGCTACAGGCAAAAACAGTTCCTCATGACTTTCACCATGACAGAAATTACATGTTATCTGCTCTATCTTTATGCCAGATGCCTCTTCAATCGCCCGAGTTTTCTCAGCAAACATTGGATTCTTCCTGGGATTTGCGTGAGTCGACGACTTCCATGATCGAACGATTCCTGGTGTAACTTCCTCATGGCAGCCCATACAATCCCCTGAAGCATATTCATCAAAAAGGTCTTTAAAAGCACTTAGATCCGGCCTTATATAATGATTCTTTGGACTCCAGTACATATGAAGCGGTGTTGGTTTATAGTAGTCAGCCCAGGGGCCACTACCCTTCTCCAGACCAACCCACTCCTCAAAACCTTTTTGCCCTTTCTCAGTTGGGAAAACCAATCTTTCCGGAGATGGATTAACAGATCCCTGCGCAAAGATTTTGCCGTCGCTAAATACCAGAAAAGCCACGCAAATTAATAATATGACGCCAATTCTCAAATGCTTCATATAGCCACCCCTCTCACTCTGAAGTTATAAATACACAAAGTCCGAGTAAATGAACACATTGTCTACAAATCATAACCTTATAGTACAACAGAAGATATATATGTCAACTGCAATATACCGCATAAAGAAATGTTTTCTTGATATATGAGCTTACACACACAACGCCCTTCTCTGCCCATATGTATAGTTATTTTACGCGTGCAACACCTTTAAAATATTCCTTACGCATTTCATGTCTTTTTGGAATATGGCAATTACCACAGATTTTAAAGTCAAAAGAGATTTTGGCCAGTTTTTGACCCTCTTCTACATCACCTTTGTGCTCACCTGCCATAAGGTGGCTGTACACCTCACCAGGACCGTGACACCCTTCGCAACCAACACCCGGCTCAGAGTAAGTCTTTTTGTCCTCCCTGTAGCCTGTGGTATGACATTTATAACATTGCTTTTTATAATCTAAATTACCGCTTCTATAGTCAGGCTCTTTTTGTATTCTCTCGAATGTATTAAACTTTGTCCTGCTCCACCTTTCGACATGTTCCGGATGCATTTTCTTGTGGCACTTTATACATTTTCTCCTACCAACATAAATTTGATACTCACCTGTCGGGCCATAGAAGCTCTCCACCCTGAGACTGTCTTCACTTTCAGGATTCAATTCATGAAGCCGCTTCCACATTTTTATAAATTCAGCAGCAGATGCGGTACGTGGGCCCTCCATCGCCTTCCTGTCTGCATGAGACCCTTCATGCGCACGCTCAGATTCAAGGGCTCTGCCATTACCGCCATGACATACAGTGCACCCATAAACATCATAAGCAATCGGAAGGCCTTCCGGATGTAATTCATGTAATTCATCTTCATCAATATGGCATGTCATACATCTTTCTACCCGATGCCCATTCTCCTGATTACTCCAAAGCCCCTCACCTTTGAGCAATATCTGCTTTATCTTAAACTTTGTGCCCTTCAAGCCCTTAATCTTATCCTCCAACTCCTTTGCCTTTTTCGGATCGCCCCATTCCGGGTTTGACCAAAATTCGTAGTCTTCTTCCTCCTTAGCAACCTTTTTCTTGATAACAGCCTTTTGGTGTTGTTTCCACTCAGGATTATACTCTTTATAAAACCACACCACCGAAACACCCAACATCAAGATAGATATTACGAGTAGCCATATTAATTTGACGTAATGTTCCATTATTTAAAAGTTTAGAGCTGTATTAAATATTTGAAGAGATAGAATATATTTAACATCAAATACATATCTTAAGAAAATCTTAATAGGAATTAACAACATTATTGCCATTAAACATACAAAAATATAATATCTTACAGTACCTAAGGATTTATAAAGATTTTTAAAAATCAGCTTTGGAACAACTACGCAGGCCCCAAAAAACAGAATGAAGAAAGCAAACCCGCCGGCAATATGAAAATTCACCATCTCGGCCGGCGGCACAACCTTTACAACTGTTTTATCTTCCCATGGCCAGTAGAACACCCTGCCCGGACCCCTGAAAAACTGTCCAATAACTATCAGGATATACCACATTGCATAACCAAAGCAAAATGCTGACACCGCAATCGGCCTTACCCTAAAGGAGTACCTGCCAACACCGGACTCTTTATTTGGATCGATAAAAGGCAGGACTATTAGGCCTACGAGCAATATAGAAGGGATTACAACCCCTGCCAGCCATGGATCAAAATATATGAGCAGCTCCTGGAGTCCGATAAAATACCACGGTGCCCTCTCATCAAGCGGAGTATCAGATGGATTTGCCAACTCCTTCAGCGGAGCATCCATATAAAGAGACCAAACCATAATTATAAAGGTGAATAACAGTCCTGCAATAAACTCTATCCCAACAGAGTCACGGAGGTGTTTGACTGTGTAGTCCTGCTCTTTCGGAGTTAACGTTTCGAATCCTTCTTTATAATTAGAAGTTATGTGAACATCCTTGACGTATTCCCACTCCCTCCTTGACATACGGACTATTACTTCATCCTTCTCTTTTGACTCGTCTTGTTCTTCAACCATATCTTGTTTTTCCTGAAATAATTTAGGTTACGCACCGTCTCTACACTTAGAATTAAAGCGGACCTGAAACCCCTCCTGCCCTACGAATTCGCCAAAAATGAAAACCCATTAAACCGGTAATCCCGAGGGGAAGCGCTATCGCATGCAAAAGATAAAATCTTAATAAAGTGGGCTGCCCGACTGCAGCACCACCCACCAATATAGAGTTCACATCCTTTCCTGACTCTAGCAATGCAAACGGCCCCTTTGCCCCTAATAACGGAGCATTCTCTCCCATGCTGCACCCTATAGTAACTCCCCAGTAAGCAAGCTGGTCCCATGGAAGCAGATACCCTGTAAAACTTGAAAGCATAGTCAATACCAGCAGAATTACCCCTACAATCCAGTTTAACTCCCTTGGAGGCTTGTATGCTCCTGTTAAAAACACACGTAACATGTGAAGAGATACAAACATTACCATTAAGTGCGCAGTCCACCTATGCATGTTCCTTATTAAAATACCAAATGGCACAATGTATCGAAAGTCCTCAACATTTGCATAAGCCTTGTTGACATCAGGGTTATAATAAATCATCAGGAACGCTCCCGTGCATGAAAGCAATGCGAAGAAAAAAACACTTAAGCCTCCCAGGCAAAATGTGTACATTATTATCCTCTTACCGCCCACACTCATATTGTACGGGTGCAATTGCATGATCTTGGCAATTCCACGCATTAAGCTGTTTATTGGAGAAAAAGGTTTGAATTCACCAAACAAAAGGTCTCCAAATATCGCCTTCCATACCTGCGTACCCTTTGCTAATTCTTTTATATTTTTTCCTTCTCCATCTTTTTTCTTTTTTTCTTCCATAATCGAATCAACTCCTTATCAAAGTGACATTACGGCTATTACCAGACAAGTTGTAATCCAAAATTACTTTTTGCGAAACCCAAACATGCTCAAAACCTATTACCCTGTTTCGACAGGCAGTATGTAATCAATATCTACAACCCTGTCCTTGTCTACAAGCAAACGACCATCATCACTTACCTCAACAAACGCACGCACCAGAGGCTTTGGTGGAGGACCGGCAAAGTTAACTCCATTTTTGTAAAACTGCCCACCATGACACGGGCATTTGAATATCTGCTCTTTCTCAAGCCATCGAGGCTGACATGATAAGTGCGTACATACCGCTATAAGTGCATATATGCCTCTTTCCTCTCTGATTATCCATACCTTGCGAGTTTCTATGAGTGTCACAGAACCCAAAGCATAATCTTCCGGTTTCCCTGCTTTAAAAATATTTGAAGGTTCATACGATACCCTGGGAATCAAGTATCGAACTACTGAAAAACTCCACATAGAAACAAGCCCCCAGAATGACAGCCATGCTCCCCAGAAAAGACATCTTCGCGTAATCGTCTTTGGGTGGCCAAGCAGAGTGCCAGGTTCGTACGATCCACTTATTTCCGCTGTAGATTTTTCCCTTATAGTCTTTAAGTATTTTACGTCAATCTTATCTGTCATATTTAATACTTAACAAGAAACTATGGATATAAAATTGAAGAATTTTGCTACCAAGAGAAACTGCAACCTGAGAAGACAGTAAATATAATATTATTATGCCTGATTAGTGGGTTATAAGGCGAGACTCTTCACCTGGATTGAAACAGGGCTATCCCAAAGATTATCCTAAACAAACACAGAGAAGCGGAACAAAGAGTCTCAATGGGCTTTACCATCCATCCACATTCAAGCTACCGTAATCTACCACAAAAACACGGAATACATCTTCGTTAATACTGTGTATATAACATCTTAGAACTAATACAACCTGTCAAATGCTGTACTTTATAACTTTACAATCTATTTTGAGTATATCCCTTTATTTAAGGAAGGTTTAAGACTTATCGCAAAAAATATACCACAAAAAACAGAAGTAACGCAAAAGAGTCACAGCAGCGTAAGTGCTGACTATTAATACACATATACAAACACATCTTGAACATACAATTTTTAAAACTGCATTCTCTTTCTGATATTGTGACAGGCTGTCAATACACATTACAATTCAACAAAATTGAGGACATTATGTCAGCACCTGATAGTACTTGTTTTGCTGGCTCTGAAGAGATGAAGCGTAGGCTAAATGCAGCTAAAATACACTTGTAATCAAAACAGTGAAGCTGTAGAATTTTTTGTAAGCTTTTCAACAATTCCACAGTAATGATCCCTATATGTTGACACTAAAATTAAAGAGGAGCATATGATGAAAAGTGCCGTGATTGTGCTAAATACTGCTGTTTTACTAATAATATTCTCTTTTTATGGGTGTAGTATTGCAGATCAAACGAATAGTGACATAGAGAGTGCCTCAGCCACCGAGCCAACAACACATATTGTTGAGATGACGGGTGATTATGAGTTTGTTCCATCTTCCTTAACGATTAAGCAAGGTGATAGTGTGAAATGGGTCGTGACCGGCAGCAAACCTCACGAAGTAGCAAGTGGACCAGTAATTGAAACGGAAGACGGAAGAGAGGGTGTACCTGATGGCTTCTGGAAAACAGGTAAAATGGCTTCGGGGAGCTTTACCTACACTTTTCACTCTACCGGCACATTTCCTTATTACTGTGATTCTCATGTTGATGTGGGGATGATAGGGACTATTACAGTTGAATAATTCCCTCATGAAGAATATCAATATACGATTCGACACAGCCGACGTGACAAGTACTCCAATCTTCGATATTCGCTGTTAATCTTAGCTCACTTGCCTAAACCGTAATTCGCAAATCTATTTATGCCAGGATATTATGCTATATAGTAAACTCACTGTATTGAACCTTGTTAAGACATCAATAGTTACACTACTCATCGTTTCTAGTCTATCGTTTGTCGGATGCGGCAAAACCAACAAAGACAGAACAGATGAAGGCACAACTGACAAAGTGGCCACGTTAATCCAATGGCTTAAGGATAAAGACAGAAGTGTCCGGCAGATGGCGGCAGAGCAGCTGGGCGAGAGAAAAGAGATTCGCGCAGTTGCACCCCTGATCACTGCATTAAGTGATAATAACAGAACTGTCCGGCAAAGCGCAGCAGAGGCGCTGGGAGAGATAAAGGATGCACGCTCAATAGAGCCCCTGATTATTGCCCTTAATGATAATCATAAAAGTGTTCGGTGGAGTGCAGCAGGAGCGCTTGGAGAGATAGGGCCACCAGCAGTGGAATCCTTGATTTCTGCATTGAAAGACAGTGACAGTAGAGTCAGGCAGTATGCGGCGGCAGCACTGGGAAAGATAAAGGATGCACGCGCTGTTGAGCCCTTGATTGCAACTTTGAATGATGTCGACACCAGCACCCGGGACGCCGCGACAAGGGCGCTGGGAAAAATAAAGGATGCACGTGCTGTTAAGCCATTGATCGCCGCGTTGAAGGACAATGAAAGCAGCGTCCGACGAGATGCAGCAGGTGCACTGGGAGAACTAGGGGATGCCAGCGCAGTTCAACCATTAATTGATGCACTGAAGGATGACAACACCACTGTCCAGTGGTGTGCGGCAGAGGCATTGGGAAAAATCAAGGATGCCCGTGCAGTTGAACACTTAATTGATACACTTGAAGATAATGATAGAGGTGTCTGGAGGAAGGCAGAAGAGGCACTAGAAGAAATAGAGGGAAAATGAAATATTCACTCATAATTTTTGCCATATTCATCGGAATATCCATAGTCACTGCTTCCTGCAAGAAATCTGAGGAGGTAAAGATAGAAAGGGTTGAGGATGTAGAGGCACCTACATCAGATCATGACAGTCTGGCAGGTGCCATGAAGAAAGCGTCCACGGCTATGAGAAGACTGGCAAGGACGGTGGAGAACAGTGACTGGGCTCAAATGGCTATGTGGGCAGAAGAGCTCAAAGAGAACATAGGCTTTAATTGTGTTGAATTATATATGATTGAGAACAATGATGTTTCAAACGAGTTTATGGAATTAAGCAGCAATTTTAACAACGCTTTAAATAAGTTGATTTCGTACAGTAATAATCAAAACACCGATAAAGCTAATCTTGAATTTGGCAACCTGGTAAGATCGTGTGACGCATGCCATGACAGTTTTAACAATAACGCAGAAACAAAATTAGACTTTACAGATTCAGGATAAAGGTAGATATTCTAAAACTGTCATACCGCTGCTACTTCCTCCTCGGTCAGATAGCAAGCTGGATCCGCCCCGAAGAGATCGCCGCACATTTCCTCTGCCCTGGCCCCACATCCCCTGCAAAGGTGTTTATGCACACACCTCCCGCACTTGCCCTTGAGATACTGAGTTTTATCCTTCATCTTTGCGAGGATCTCGTTCTCCTCGTCAAAACATATATCACTGAGCTTCTGTTCCCTGATATTGCCAATTGTCCGATCCTGCCAGTAGGGGCATAGGTGCACATTGCCCAGGTAGTCCACGTTGACAATTCTGTCCCCTGCCGGACAACCACCCTGTCTTGCAAGCAGCTTCTCCATCTCGGAAGCAAGTCCCGGATCACTCTCTGCAACACGTTGCAGAAGGTAAACGCCGTCATCATATAATTGTTCGGTAACAACCTCCATCTCGGGGTTCTCCACCGCATAATCAATGAGATAGTCAATGATTTTCCGTCTCTCTTTCTTTACGGCCTTCCAGTCACTGCCGTCTATGTGCTGACAAACCGCAAATCTTTTAAGTCCAGTATTCTCGATAGCCTTGATAATGGGCGACATCTGAGACAGGTTGAAGTCTCCTATCGTAATCCGCACACCACATCCCACTCCTGCATTCTTGAGGTACTCCATAGCAGGCTTAGCTTTTTCCAGCCCTGCAATAACATCCATGCGTCCACTTATCTGAGAAAACCCGTCCATATCAATTCCCACATATGAGATACCGGACTCTGCAATTTCCCTGGCGGTTTTCTCTGTTATAAGGGCGGCGTTACTGGAAAGAATAATCCTAAGTCCACTATTGTGGGCGTGGCCTGCAAGTGTGAAGAAGTCATCCCTGGTTAAGGGCTCTCCTCCGTAGACAGAGATCATAGGAACCTTAATTGATGCCATATGGTCAATAAACTCTAAGGCTTCCTGCGTAGTCAACTCATCACTATCCGCCTCAAGAGCAGAGCCGAGGTGGCACATATCACATGAGAAATTGCACTTTCTGGTGATATTCCATATCACCATGGGGGCTTTGACATTCGCATATCTGATGAGATGTTTTGGCACCTCATCAGCCCTCTTGTTGTGGTGCTTTTTAACATCCCTGGCCGTCTCCCTTACCTTGAGCAGCCGGCTGAAATTAATCATCCCGTACCTCCTCATGCATTGGTTTTAGAATTTCCTCTTCGGTTAAGTAGCAGCTCGGGTCAGGAGCACCAAAGTCATCATAAACCGCTAGGGCTCTGGCCCTTGAACCACCCCTGCAAATTTCCAGAAACCTGCATTTAGCACACTTCCCGCGGAGCAACCCTTCCCTATTCCTGAGTTCCCACAGATATTCATTATCACCATTCCAGATATCATCAAAGCTTCTCTCCCTGATGTTACCCAGTTTAGTCTTCAGGTGTTGACTGGCGTAAACATTGCCCACTTCGTCTATGTAAGCAAGCTTTTCACCGCAGCCTTCACCGCCGTTACGAAGAAAGTGTTCGTATGCTGCCTCAGCTTTTTCCGGGTTTTCCTTCAATACTTTCATGTAGATGTAGGCGGCATCAGCGTAGTTTCCAACGGTGAGGACTTCAAGATCGTGATTGTGACGGTTTATCTCAACGGTTTTTTTGAACAGACTATCCACGGCTTTCCGCCGCTCATCTGGAGATAAGTCGTTATCCATAAGTTCCTTCCCACGACCAGCATATTCAAGATGATAAACGCAGAGACGATGAAAACCTTCCTTGATCAGGAGATCCATAATCCCTGAAAGTTCATGACAGTTGTGCCTGGTCATAGTAAACCGCAGACCTGTCTTTATCCCGGCATCACGTAGGTTCCGCATTCCCTGAAGTGCATTGCTATAAGCATCTCCACTGCCCCTGAAATAGTTGTTCGTCTCGGCCAGGCCATCCAGGCTGACACCAACGTATCCGAAGCCGGCATCTGCGGCCTTTGCCGCTATCTCAGGAGTGACTGTAGTACCGTTGGAAGAGACGATGACCATTAAACCTATCTCCCTGGCATAGCGCCCCAGCTCGAAAACATCCGTCCGTAAAAAAGGCTCACCACCAGAGAGTATCATAAATGGAGAGCCACAGTCCTTAAGTTCATCAAGCATTTTTTTTGCTTCATCGGTCGAGAGTTCACCATCAGAAGCAGTATTCCCACCGGAATAGCAGTGCATGCAGTCCAGGTTGCACCTCTTAGTTGTGCACCATACCACAACCGGCGCAGAGCCTCCACTGCGCTTATGGCGAAGGGCTTTGTTTTCAAATTTCTCCGATACCAGTATCCTGCTAACCTCTATCATGTAACCGAACCTTTGCTCCGCTAATTTCCTCCTCTGTCAGATAACATGCCGGGTCTTCTCCAAAAGGATCGCCACAAGCAACCTCTGCCCTTACCCTGCATCCCATGCATAGGTGACTAAGCTTGCATCTCCCGCATTTATCCTTAAGATAGCGTGTTTTGTCCCTCATTTTGACTAGGATGTCGTTGTCCTCGTCAAACCAGATACCGCTTAACTTCTTCTCCCGAATATTACCTAGTGTCCGGCTCTGCCAATAAGGACAGAGATGCACGTCACCTCGATTGTCCACGTTCGCAAGACAGTCCCCTGCAGGACAACCACTCTGCATGGCAAGTAGTTTTTCCACCTCAGCAGCACGCTCCGGGTCGTGTTCTGCAACGTCTTGCAGAAGGTAAATACCATCGGCATAGTTATCGGCCGTAACTATATTCATACCGTTGCTCACTCTGGCCTCCTCTATTACATAATCCATCACCTCTCTTCGCTGATCGTTGAAGATATCCCAGTCGATAATCTCCTTTCCTCTGCCACCGTATACGAGTTGAAAAAGTGAGAACCTTGGAATTTTCTCCCGCCTGGTTAGTTCCAGGACCTTGGGCAGCTCATCGTAGTTTTGATTTGTAATAGCAAACCTCACACCTGTCCTAACCCCCGCCTCCATGAGATACCTCAGCCCCTGAATCGACTTCTCAAAGGCCCCTTTGGCCCCACGGAAGCTATCGTGAACTTCTTCGGTACCATCAAGGCTGACACCTACATAGGCGAAACCGGCCTCCTTGATTTTTTTTGCCGTTTCCCTGGTTATAAGGGTACTGTTGGTCGACAGTATGGTCCTGAGCCCGCGCTTCATGGCATACACATTAAGCTCATATATATCTTCTCGCAGCAACGGCTCACCGCCTGAGAAAACCAGCATGGGCGTTTTTATCGCCACCAGATCATCGATCATATCCATCGCCTCTCTGGTCGTCAGATCACCCATATCCTCTTCAGACTCTGCTTCTTCCGGTCCTACCGCGTTAATATAGCAGTGGGCACAGCTCAGATTGCACTTTCTGGTTACATTCCAAACCACCATAGGAGAAGTTGCCTTAGAGAAGCGAAGCATCCATTTTGGCGTCTCCTTTTTGATTGCTGAGTACCTTTTTATCTCATTCAGCGTTTCTGTGCTCTGTAAAAGTTTTGTGCAATTTATCATTCGGCACCGCGTCTTTCAATCGAGAAGAAAGGAAAAATAAAACAGGCACGAACAAATACAATTTGTCCGTACCCACCTATAAACTATTAAAACAACCCAAACAATCTGTTAATACAAGTCATGCACTGTGTTGTACACATTGAACTTACCCGTAGGCGTGAGAAGGCCTTTTATCCTTGCTTTCTCTGTAAGGGTCTTGTCATCGAAAACTACTATTTCACCTGCCTGGCCCTTTTCGGCATCGCCCAGGTTACCCCAGATACTTATCCAAACTTCGTCTCCTGCTTTATTGTACTCCATGTGTACAGCCTTACCATAATCAGCGACTTTCAACTCTTTGAATATCCCGGCTGCCATATTTGCCTTGTCATAGACAGCAACAGTTGTCCTATATTTCGCTTTCTTGCTAAGGGGAGTGTCAAGCCAAACCCATTTACTATTCGGATGGGTCTTAATAAACAGGTTGCCGGAACTAAGCGAATTTATTTTCCTGACCACTTTCCAGGCATGCTCCGGATGGTTTACCGGATCAGTTCCTATCACTGACACCACACTATCGCCAATGTGCCCAGTAGCCCAGACCGGACCGAACTCCGGATCAATCCAGTTTGCCCCTCTTCCGGGATGCGGTTTAATGCCACCGGTATCAATAAGGGCAACAAGTTTCTTTTCCTTGGCATCTATGACCGCTATCTTGTTCCTTGCATTCGCTGCCACGAGGAAGTAGCGCTTGGTTGAATCCCAGCCTCCGTCATGCAGAAAGCGTTCGGCCTCAATCATTTTAATTCCAGGGCTATTTGGGTCAGTATAATCCACGAGCCATACCTGCCCTGTTTCCTTAATGTTCAACACCCATTCGGGTGCGAAGTGCGAAGCTACAATACTTGCTACACGAGGCTCCGGATGGAACTCTTCCGTATCATAAGTGTAGCTCAGAGTACTAACGATTTTAATAGGCTCAAGTGTCGCGCCGTCAAGTATCACAAACTGAGGCGGCCAGTAGCCGCCTACTACGGCGTACTTGTCTTCGAAACCTTTGAACTTGCTAACATCAACGGATCGCGCATCAAGAGAGCATCTGATCTCTGCCACGGTATCAGGCTTTGCCATCCAGAGGTCTATCACTGTACACTTGCCATCCCTGCCTATGGAATACACATACCTTCCTGACATTGACATCCTGGTGATGTGTACTGCATAACCAGAATCAACTGTACTTACAACTTCTTTCGTGTCACCGTCTATAATCGCTATCTGACCGGCATCGCGCAGAACCACAGCAAACATATTATCCACGTCACGATCGTGCTCCGGCTTAGTGGGACGTTCTTCGGGCGGAACCAACAATTTCCAACTGGCTTTAACGTTCTTCATATCCCATTGAGGAGGAACAGGAGGATCGTTCTGAATGTACTTTACCAACAGGTCTGTATCTTTTGCGGTGATAGTACCCATTTTTCCCCAGCCAGGCATGCCTCCACCGGTTCCAAACCATATAAATTCTCTGAGCTTTTTTGTCCCCTTGGCTTTCGTCTTGCCTGGAGTCAGATCCGGTCCGGTAGCTCCTTTCCTCAGAACTCCATGACAGCCAGCGCAACGGTCGAAGTAAATCACCCTGCATTTTTCGAACTCTTCAGGGGTAAGGACAATCTCCGTCTCAGATGCAACCTCAGACTCCACTTTTACTTCCTCTGTTGCTTCCTCTGCTATTGCCTGTATACTACCAGCCATGAAAGCAACGACTAACATAAACGCCATTAAACATTCTCGCATAACTTTAACCTCCATGAAATTGGATTTGATAAAAGCCTCGCCTTTCCACTAGAGTTTTGTACATCCCTACCCCCTCCTTTCATGGGCATGGTACAAAACTTCAAAGGTAATATTCAAATACATAGATTTCATGCTCGACGAACTTCTCTGGGCAAACCGTGTTCTTACCTGCAATCAGCCGCATTATCATCTACTCGGGGTACCCCTTGATCCTTGATATACCGCCAAACCGTAAAGCACATAATCAGCAACAATATTTTATAAGATCTAAGGTTAAATTATTTTTTGAAGACAGATTAACATTTATGTTTTAATTTGTAAATTGATACCATTACTTCACTAAAACCATAACTTGTTTAATTTTCAAAAAACTTTTTATTCAACGAAATCTTTTCCATCAATGATAATCTTTTTGGTTGATATGCTCAAAAGGTTCGAGCAAAAGAAGTGCCACAGGCAAGAAAGATAAACAGAATCGATATGGTTATAATAAGTGCTTAGACAACTTATGCTTACAGGCCTTATTTTTTTATGTGGGAAACCGTTCGCAGTCTCTTTATATCCCCACCCTTGACAACATGTCAATACATATTGCAATTCAGCAATACCAAGGACATTATGTCACGGATCAGACCGCTAAAACGGCAAAAAGTGATACATGAACTTAATAAAACTTTTATTGTTCACTCTGAAGGAATGTAGTATTGGAACCATAGTGAAAAAACAAATAACCTAAAACAACTTTCTCTCTATTTGTCTGTCTTTTCAGCATCCTTCTTTGCTTCAGCAATAATTGCCGGAACAAGGTGTGATGGAACTATATCGTAATGCGAAAGCTCCATAGTATATGAACCTCTGCCGCCTGTCATTGACTTCAGTTCTGTTTCGTAGTTCTTTACCTCATCCATAGGGATACTTGCCTGAACGACCTGGAGATCTCCAAAAGCATCCATACCCTGCACCCGGCCTCTCCTGGAAGAAAGATTTCCTGTTATCTCACCCATAAACTCTGAAGGAATGGTCACCTCTATATTAACCACAGGCTCCAGTAAAACAGGCTTTGCATCATTAAATGCCAGGTGAAATGCTTTTGATGCAGCTATCTTAAACGCAGCTTCAGAGGAATCAACATTATGAAAAGTGCCGTCGTATAGCTCTACTTTAACGTCTACTACCGGATTATTACTTAGAATTCCCTTGGCTATTGTTTCTCTTAAACCCTTCTCTACAGCTGGAATGTATTGAGATGGAATTGCTCCGCCGACAATTTTAGTTGTGAATTCAAAGCCGGCTCCTCTCTCTAACGGTTCTATACGTATGTAGACCTCTCCATACTGCCCCTTACCTCCGGTCTGTTTTTTATGTTTATACTGCGCACTAGCTTTCGTTGTAATCGTCTCTTTGTGTGGAATTTTAGGTTGTCGCGAATCTACATCAATTTCATAACGGCTCTTTAACCTGCTCAAGATAACCTCCAGATGCAGATTACTCATACCCGTAACAACTAATTCATGCGTCTGGACATCTCTTGAAACCTTAAATGTACTGTCTTCCGCTACCAACCTGTTTAAAGTTTCGCTTATTTTCTGTTCTGCCCCACGGCTTTTAGGCTCGATAGCCAGAGAAGCCATAGGATTTGGAAATTTAATATCCTTAAACTTAACCTTCGTGTCAGGATCACATAATGTATCTGAAACAGATATATCATCAATTTTTGAAACCGTTACAATATCACCAGGTATAGCACTCTTGATTTCCTCTTGTTCTTTTCCGAAAGTCCTGAACATGTGCCCAATCTTTTCGTTTTTCTTTGAACGTGAGTTGTAGACTTCAGGATGACCTTCCAATGTACCAGAATGTATTCTAAAAAAACTAAGCTTACCAACAAAGGGATCCGTAATTGACTTGAATACCTGCGCACTGAAAGGAGCGTCTTTCGAAACCTCTACATCTTGTTCCTCTTCAGACACCTTATCGCCATCCACACTCATACACTTACAGGACAAGCTCTTTTCCGGAGATGGCAGAAATTTTGCAATCACATCTACAACACCTTCAACACCCAAGCCCGTCTTGTTCTCACAACACAAAACAGGTACTATACTACCCGCAGCAATTGCAGTGTTAAAACACCCCTGAAGTGTTTCATCAGATATTTCCTGCCCCTCAAGATATTTTTCCAATTGAGTATCACAAACAGAGACTATACCTTCAACCAGCTTCTCACGACTGCTATCAACATCACCAATCACTTCACCAGGTACTTCATCAGGCAGATTAAATATATCTACCACCCCTTTAAACTCTGACCCATGCCCTACAGGCAACATCAAAGGTATACACTCTTCACCAAATGCATTTTGAATAGAATCCAGAAGTGCAGGATAGTCAATATTATCACCATCCATCTTTGTGACCACAACTACTCGTGCCAGCCCTGCTTCACTTGCAATATCCCACATCTTTTGAGTATTGACCTGTATCCCGCTTGTAGCGGCAATTACTACCACTGCAGTTTCCACTGCATTTAACGCACCTATTGCACCGCTTATAAAATCCGGATAGCCGGGAGTATCAATTACATTTATCTCTTTATCCTGCCAATTGCAATGTAGTATTGAAGAATCGATGGTGGTCTTCCTCTCTTTTTCTTCAGGATCAAAATCTGAAATGGAAGTACCTTCATCAACACAACCTAAACGTTTTGTAGCACCAGCCTTAAACAGTATGCCTTCTACCAGCGAAGTCTTTCCTGACGCACCATGCCCAACAAATGCCACGTTTCTAATGTCTTTCGTTTCATATTGCCCCATCGCTGCCTCCTTAGAGAGTTCACTATTAACAATTATTTAGATCATAATTCTCCAAAATTCTTGAGAATCGCCAAACCATACTGTTGACTTTTCTCAGGATGAAACTGCATTGCAAATATATTATCTATAGAAATCATTGAAACAAATGGTACACCGTACTCCGTCTCGGCCGCAACAACTTCACCTCTATCCGGAACTACAAAATAAGAGTGCACAAAGTACATATATGGATCAACAGGTAAACCTTTTAAGACCGGAACTTCTTTCTTCTCTTGTATAGTGTTCCAGCCCATATGAGGTATTTTCAGCTTCTGGTTGTTTGCAACTGGCAACTCATCAAGTGCTCCTGCCACCTCTCTTTGCCCACATGTATTATCCATATTCAGTCTGTCTGCATTAAACCTGACTACTTCACCAGGAACAATATCGAGGCCTTCATGTACTCCATCTTCATAGCTTCTCGTAAAGAGCAGGTGCAGTCCAAGGCAAATCCCCAGAAAAAGCTTGTTTTGTTTTATATGGTTTGTAATTGGTTCAATCAAACCCCTTTCCTGTAAACCATCTTTAGCGTCCTTAAAGGCACCAACACCCGGCAGCACAATCTTGTCCGCTTTTTCTATAATTCCTGGCTTATCAGTTACAACAGTATCAAAACCGACTTTTTCAAACGCCTTCTCAACACTCCTCAGGTTACCCATGCCATAGTCAATAATCGCTATCATTAGTCTGTCAGAACAACAATCTCCACTCTTCTATTTTTCTTCTTACCGCTTTTGTTCTTGTTACTAGCAACTGGTTGGAATTCTCCGAAACCGGCAAGATATAACTTCTTAGGATCCAGATGGCAATTATCTATAAGATAATGAAGCACCGTTGCAGCCCTCACAGCAGAAAGCTCCCAATTGGTCTTATAAAGTTGTTTCGTGCGTTTAATTGGATCATTATCTGTATGTCCCTCAACCCGTATAGTTTCATTCGGAAAATCTTTTTCAAGAATACGACATACTTTAGAAAGACTGCTTTTTGCCGCTTTCTTCAGCTTTATCTGTCCAGAGTTAAATAACACTGACGAAGGGAGGACAACGGAAATATGGCCTTCCTTGATCCTGACACTTACGCCGGTTCCTTTCAATCTCTCTTCCATACTGCGTTGTGAATCCTCCAATCTGTTCTTCTCATCAATCAGCCTTGCATTCTCTTCCTCGCTAAGAGCATATCTAGAATCCAAACCTTCATTTTCACTTTGCAGCTCTTCTATTCTTTGAGTCATTAACACTTTTTCTTCCCGGAGACTCGTTAACTCTGCACATCCCACAGATAAAATTATCAGCGATAAAAAGAAACATTTTACAAATCCTGACTTGTACCCCATAGATACCTCCATTCCCTAAAATTAAAACCACAAGAGTTGAAAAAACTTCTTATAGAACCTTGTCTATTTACTTCTAACTTATCTCACTTAGCTCTTAAAAGTACAAAACATTTAAAAAAGATATAAGAAAAGCGTTATATAAACATCTAAATAATTGTCAATAATTCCAACAGTAACATCTTGAAACAGCAAACATGTGAAGGCGGCCAGTGATAAAAACGGACCGTAAGGAATCATCTTACCTCTCTTTAAAATAATCCTGGGTATACCAAACAATAATCCAAAAAAAGGAGCAAGGAAGAAAGTTGCAACCGCCAGCTTCCACCCTATAAAGCCACCTATCACACCCATAAGCTTTACATCACCGAAATCCATTGCATCTTTTCTAAACACCAGCTTACCAATAACGCCACATAGATAAATCATTCCTCCGGCAACAAAAATCCCTATCATTGTTGTCTGCAGGGAAGCCATCCATTGGTTGGCACTATTATCAAAATACCCCTGTGCGCTATTCAAATTACGGCTCCCCACACACAAAAGGCCAGCTATTGGGGCCAAAATCAGCCCGGTATACGTAATTTCATTAGGTATGATATAAAGCTTTAAATCTACAATAGAACCGACAATAAGAAGGCAACAAAAAATCAAATATAAGATATAGGCACAAATTGAATCATCCTTTACCATTATAACGCTATGGAACAGGGACAGAAAAACAATACCTGTAATTATCTCTGTTATAGGATATAATGCTGAAATCTTATGTTGACAATGTCTGCATTTGCCTTTAAGAAAAAGGTAGCTAAAAACCGGAATATTATCATACCACACTACACGTTTACTACAATTAACGCATTTAGAAGCCGGCCACAACAATGAGAGCCCTTCGGGAATTCTATAAATACAAACATTCAAAAAACTCCCGAAAACGAGTCCCAGACTGAAAACCCATAGCTGAATTAAAACTTCCTGTAATCTCAAGTATTCCACGTTCTGGATTGTAAGTGTTATGTTAATAAACCGTTATCTCATTTTCAAGTAGAAATATCTTTTAACTCAAGCTCTATCTCTTCTTTATACGTCATATTGTTGCTGTACATACCATTTGCCTCTTTCCGGTATGGCGGCCTGAGCACGTAGGCGATAGAACAATTTCCATTGTTTTGCTTAAGATCTTCTATTTTGTCCCCCATACCAAATCCAACGGTTTTGAATGAAATATATCCCTGCCGTACATAAAAACCCAGGTGCTTACCATTCACTCCAAAACGACGCACCTGGCCAACAGCTTTTACATTCCTTGTAGCAAATACAGGAACAGGATTACCTTCTCCATGAGGAAACAGACATTTCATCTCTTTCAAAAGAGCACTTGATAGTGATGACAGTTTGACTTCAAGGTCAATATTCAGAGTCGGAGTGAAATCCTCCCCATCCATCAGTTCTATAGAAACGGTATTAAAAATTTCCTTAAACTCAGAAATATCCTTTTTCAATATACTCAATCCTGCAGCTTGTGCATGCCCTCCAAATGTAATCAGTATCTTTCTGTCCGTAAAATATTCCTGGCATTTTGCCAGAGCATTATATAAGTTGAAACCGGGTACTGACCGCGCGGAACCACTCCCTACCTCACCATCAGTCGCGATAATGATAACCGGTCTGTAAAATTCAGATGCAAGCCTTGAAGCGACGATACCGACAACCCCCTGGTGCCAACTGTCATCAGATATTATAATTGACATTTCAGAGTCGATATCAACATCGTCTAATATCTTCTTCCTTGCCGATTTCAATATATCGCTCTGTATCTTTTGTCTTCTCTTGTTTTCACTCTCCAGATATTCGGCTATCTCCTTCGCCTTATTCTCACACTTTACGGTCAATAGCTCTACTCCCTTTTTCGCATCCCCCACTCTACCGGCAGCATTGATTCTTGGCCCCAAGTTAAATCCTACATGCGAGGAAAGAATTGTTTTGTCTTTAAGTCCTGCAATTTCTTTTAATGCATTAACTCCATGATTTTTAGAATTCTGTAGAGAACTAAGACCATATTTTGCCAATATCCTGTTTTCCTGCTTTAAAGGAACCACATCTGCTAATGTACCTAAAGCGGCTAACCCTATCGCATCCATAAGGAAATCTTTAAACTCAACTGCAACTTTCCTATTCTGAGGTTTGCCTGACGGATCAGCCTCTTTCTGCCCTACCGGGCAATCCTGACTGGCAGTACCGGCACGGGTAGAAGCAATCTGCCCCAACGCCCATGCAAGCATAAAAGCAACTCCAACACCCGCGAGATCTCTGAAAGGATAATTTGAGGTTGTCAGTTTAGGGTTAATCAGTCCGAAAGCATCGTCACAGCCACAAGACAGCGAGTTTTGTAGCATAGCCTCTTCACCACTACCTGATGAATTATCTCCGGGTTCATGATGATCAGTAATTATAAGATCAATACCTTTTTCCCTGGCAGATTTAGCTTCTTCAAAAGAGTTAGCACCACAATCAACCGTAATAATAACCTTTGTACCCCTTTCGCTCAGCATCTCTATTGCTTCAACGCTTAAACCATAGCCCTCATCCAGACGATCCGGTATATAATAATCGATTTCTGATTTCTGGTTCCAATATAATCCGGAAAGAGCCTCAAGGCACTGCACCATCAATGCTGTAGAAGAGATACCATCAACATCATAATCACCATAAACCGTAATTTTCTCGCCTTTACTTAACGCGTCAATAATTCTCTCACTCGATTTTACGATATCCGGCAGCAACATAGGATCGCTAAGTTGAGACAGAGTTGAATCTAAAAATGTTTTGGCAGAGTTCACATCTGTGAGACCTCTATTGATCAACAACTGTGATAATAACGGAGAAATATGAAGTGCATCTGAAATCTCTTTTTGGAGATTTACATTCAAAGGAGGGATTACCCATTTCTTTTGGGACAATTCTTGGATGGCCATTCTGTTAATAAAATGTTAAAAGTGACTAAAGTGTGAAGTGAGCTAAAGTGCCTAAAGTAAAAGTGTTTCTTTAATTATCGCCTTCGGCGGGTAAGCTAAAGTTAAATAAACAAGAAAACTCCATAATTTTAGGCACTTCAAACTTTAGTCACTTTAAACTTGATTGCGGCTTTGCCGCACTATGTTCTAAACAAAACATCCTGTATCTTCTCAATAAACACTTGGTTGGAATAATTTGCACTCTGATGAGGGTTGACAACATAAAATGGTACATCAAATCCAAAAGTAATCATCTTTTCTTTGCAGGCCTCAATCTCTTTAACCGTATGGTTTTTGTGCAGGTTGATAACAATGAAGTCTATCTTATTAAGCAATAGCTTAGCAGATCTCTTTATCTTATACATCAGAGGAGATACAACTAAAATTGCCACATCCGCACTTTTAACACGAAGAAAACTATTGCCTTCTATTACCAAATTTTGTTCTTTGCCAAAACAGTCCAGCGCAGCCGTAATGCCGGCCGCTTCAACACTTGGATCAGACAGAAGCCAGACAACTTTACTGGCTCCCGCTTTTGACAATTGGTCAGTGTCTTTTCCTTTTTCCATTAGAACAGTATCATCTGTTATAACTTCAAAAGGTTCATATCCTGCATCACACGCATCACAGTCCGTGTGTCTGGGGCAGGAGCCTTCATGCCTTATGGTTATTTTCAACGCACTCCATAAGCTTTCGGAAGGATTTAAGTCAGGTGAGTATTCTGGTGCATCATAAGAAGTGCCGCCTGCATGCTGTAATACGCGTCCACGCCGGACTACTTCTCCATGCTTTTTACTATGTAATTGTGTACGTCCAGACAAACTACTTAAGAGAAACGACGCTACAGCAGTCTTACCTACTCCACTTGACGTACCTGCAACCACAATTTTCTTCATTTTATCAGGGCTTCATATTCGTTCATGAAATACCTTATTGTAGACAACACGGGATTTGGAGCCGTTTGTCCAAGCCCGCATAAAGATGCAGACTGTGTAACATTTGCCATCTCTTTTAAATCTTCTACATCACGCCTGACACCTTCACCCTTGGTTATTCTTATCAATATATCCAGCATCTTTCTGGTACCGACTCTGCAAGGCACACATTTACCACAGGATTCCTCCTGCACAAACTCCATGAAGTATCTTGAGATGTCAACCATCGACGTATCATTGTCCATAACAATCAGACCGCCAGAACCCATGATAGCGCCAACTGCTTGTACAGATTCATAATCTATTGGCAAATCCAGGTGTTCTTCAGGTACACAACCACCTGAAGGTCCTCCCATCTGAGCTGCCTTAAACCCACTACGCCCGGGAACACCGCCTCCTATATCAAAAACAATCTCTCTCAAGGTTGTTCCCATTGGGACTTCTACCAAACCGGTATTCTTCACCTTTCCTGCCAGTGCAAATATTTTAGTTCCTGAGCCGTTCTTTGTACCAAGCTGTCTATACCAATCGGCACCTTCAGCAATTATCACCGGTATATTAGCCAATGTCTCTACATTGTTAATGTTAGTCGGTTTACCCCACAATCCGGAATTTGCAGGAAATGGAGGCCTAGGACGAGGCATTCCTCTTTTGCCTTCAATAGAAGCGATGAGTGCCGTCTCCTCACCACAAACAAAAGCGCCTGCACCCATCTTAATCTCCAGATCAAAATTGAACCCCGAACCGAGAATATTATTACCCAGCAAATTCAGTCTTCTGGCCTGTGCAATTGCATTCCTGAGATGATTGACTGCAATTGGATACTCAGCCCGTACGTAAACATAGCCTTTTTCAGAACCAATTGCACGAGCGGCAATCAGCATCCCCTCAATTACTGCATGGGGATCACCTTCCAGGATAGCTCTATCCATAAACGCCCCGGGATCACCCTCATCAGCATTACATATCAGATATTTTATATCGCCTTTCGCCTTCCTGCAGAATCCCCACTTAAGCCCTGTGGGGAAACCTGCACCTCCACGACCCCTTATACCCGAACTAGTAATCTCGCTGATTATCCGTTCCGGATCAAATTCAAAAAGAGCTTTTGCGAACGCGTCATAGCCTTTTCTTTCTATATATTGTTCAATACTGTTCGGATCAACTACCCCACAATTTCTCAGAACAACTTTATTCTGTCTGTTATAAAACGGTATATCCTTCATGTAAGGTATTTTTTTACCAGCCTCAGCATAACATAGTTTTTTTATAACCTCACCTTGCAATATTGTCTTGGAAATAACATCCGGCACAATATCTACAGTAACCCTGCCGTAAAAAATACTAGGAGCACCAGGAGGGTCTATAGTCATAACCGGAGCCCTTGCACAGAGCCCCTGACATCCGGTCTCTACAACCTCAACTTTGTCCTGCAATTTCTGTTTCTTAATCTGCTTACTGAACTCTTCATAAACCTCCTGAGCACCCAAGGCTCGACAGCCGGTCATGCAGATAGAGACTTTTACCTTCTCCTGCTTAATCTTCTTATCACCAGATTTTCTCATGGCAATAAGGTCATCATGTGATTTTAATCTTTTTAGCATCTTCTAGTCCTAAGTATTAGTTTGAATATTCTTTCACTATGTCTGTTACCGAATCGGTCGTCAACTTACCAAAATATCTATCATCTACCATCATTACCGGTGCAAGAAAGCAAGTCCCGATACAGGCAACTGTTTCCAGTGTAAATTGATAATCTGCAGTAGTTTCCCCTTCGACCACGTTTAAATGTTCCTTCACACTCTCTTTGACTTCGTCCACACCTCTTACATGGCAGGCAGTACCGTTGCAAATCTTTATCGCGTGCTTACCGCGTGGTATAAGAGTGAATTGTGAATAAAACGTGACAACACCAAAGATTCTTGTCAGTGGCACTTCCGTTAACCTGGAAATCTCTTTCAATACAGATTTCGGCAAGTATCCATATTCATCCTGCGATTGCTGCAGGATTGCTATCAAGTTAGAATCATAGTCATCGCTATACTCTGAAACAATCCCGGCCACAGGTTTTATATCTACGGTTTTAACTTCCACAACTTCTCCTTATGATATCGTGAATTAAAATGTCCTGTTTATATAATTTACAGCATTTTTAAATATGACGATCCCGTCACCTTCTGCTTTTAACCCTTCCCTGGTCCATCTAGGATGCTGAGTCGGGTCAACATGACGCTCAGGATGCGGCATCATACCAAGAACCCTGCCCGTCGAATCGCATACACCTGCAATATTCCCGGAAGAACCGTTTGGATTCCACGGGTAATCAGATATATTACCATTTTTATCTACATATTTAAATACTATTTGCCCGGATTTATCAAGTTTCTCTATATCTTCCTGGCTCTCTGAAACAAATTTCCCCTCGGCATGGGCTATTGGAACATACATAAAACTGTCATTATCTACAAAAACAGACTTATTTGAGTCTGATTTCAAATACACCCATCTATCTTCAAACTTATTTGAGTCATTGTAAGTCAAAGTAAATCGTTGTTTATTGCCGGCCAGAGATGTCTGCGCCCCATTAACCTCTGGCAATAGTCCCATTTTCATTAAGACCTGAAAACCATTACAGATACCAATTATCAGCTTACCGTCATCAACAAACTTTGTAAGTTCATCCAGTATCTGTTGCCTGAGCTGATTTGCCAAAACCTTTCCAGCAGCAATGTCATCCCCATAAGTAAATCCACCGGGCAAAACAAAGATATGATATGGGCTCAATAAACCTTTGTCCCTGACCAATTGATTGACATGCATTAGATCCACATCAGCACCAGCTTTTTCAAGGGCATACTTAGTTTCGTAAGCGCAATTAGTTCCGGCCGTACGAAGTATTACGGCCCTTGGTTTATTATTATCAACTGCCATAGTTATTAATTCGTATTACAAAGTAAGAGTTGCCTGCCATGCATTCTTAAGGTCAGAGATCCTCTCCGAGATCACTTTCTTGCCGCTCAGAGATAAGACGGTAAGCATATCACTTTCTACCACTTTTCCTATATAACCATACGAAACACCATCAATTGCTTCCTCAAATGCGCTCTGTTGCTGCGGTTCCACTTCTACAACAAACCGCGTGTTGGATTCTGCAAAAAGAACAGTATCGTCCCTGACAATCCCCTCTTCAACAGGCACTTGAGACAGATCAAGTTCCATTCCGTATCCGCCCGCAAAGCTCATTTCAGCTGCCGTAACAGCAATGCCACCTTCAGAACAGTCATGACATGATCTGACCAAACCATTTCCTGTAGCACTTGCAAGTAAATCCATAGTTCTCTTTGCAATCTCCGTATCTACTCTTGGTACTGAATTCCCTACAAAACCGTGAGTAAGATAGTAGTGCGAACCACCAAATTCATTTTTTGTCATGCCTACAATATAGATAAGATTACCGGGTGATTTCACATCCATTGAAATCGCTTTGGCAACATCCGGCATTACACATATAGCAGAGATCAGGAGAGTGGGCGGTATTGCAATCGTTTTGTCCCCGACAGTATACTCATTATTCAAGCTGTCCTTGCCGGATATAAATGGAGTTCCATAATAAAGCGCAGTGTCATAACACCCCATTGACGCCCTGACAAGATCTCCCAGACATTCAGGTTTACTGGTATTACCCCAGCTGAAATTGTCTAAGAGAGCAACTTCTTCCAGACTGCCTCCCACAGATACAACTTGTCGTAAAGCCTCGTCAATTGCCGAAGAGGCCATATGATAAGGATCTATGTCTCCATATTTAGGATTCATACCATTCGATACAATTATTCCTTTGTTAGAGCTTAAAACAGGCCGGACTATACACGCATCACCGGGGCCATCGTTATCTACTCCCACCAACGGTTTCAGCACACTTCCGCCCTGTACCTCATGATCATATTGACGAATTACCCACTCTTTGCTGCAGACATTCCATGAAGAGAGGATTTTTTTCAAATCTTCACCATAATCCTTCTTCACTTCTATTTCCGGTTCTTTATGAGACGGTAGTTGCCACGTTGCTTTCCGTGTGGTCCTGGGCACTCCATCATGCAGAAATGTCATTTCAATGTCAGCAACTGTTTCACCTTTGTATCTCAGGTGCAATCTTTTGTCTCCGGTAAACTTTCCAATAAAAGTAGCCTCTACATCCTCCCCTTCAAAAACTGCTCTGATCTCCTCCATATTTTCAGGCGGTACAGAAAGAACCATTCTTTCCTGGGCCTCTGAAATCCAGATCTCTGAATAAGACAACCCATCATATTTAAGAGGCACTTTTTCAAGATCAACTACAGCCCCAAGCTCCTCTCCCATCTCACCCACTGCAGAAGAGAGGCCCCCGGCTCCGCAATCGGTAATATTATTGTACAAACCGAGATCCAGCGCTATTAAGAGTGCGTCCGTAACCTTTCTCTCCATTATCGGATCACCGATCTGAACCGCACCCCCGGATATCATTTCCGATTCATGCGTCAATTCTACGGATGAAAATGTCGCTCCGTGTATGCCGTCCCTACCAGTCCTGCCGCCCACAAGCAGAATCAAGTCGTCTTTGTACGACTCCTTCTCACACTTATCCTTCGCAATCAATCCTACATTCCCACAATAAACAAGTGGATTACCGGTATACCTTTCATCAAAAAAAATAGAACCGTTTGCGGTAGGTATCCCCATACGGTTACCATAATCCCTGACACCTGAAACGACACCTTTAAAAATTCTTTTTGGATGAAGAATACCTTCCGGAATCGTTTCCTGTGGCATATCCAGAGAACCAAAGCAGAAAACATCAGTATTTAAAATCGGCTTGGCTCCCAACCCGGTACCTAAAGTATCTCTTATGACCCCACCAATTCCAGTATTAGCGCCACCATAAGGTTCTATAGCAGATGGATGATTGTGTGTCTCAACTTTGAAGCAGATGTTGTAGTCTTCATCAAATTCAATTATCCCCGCATTATCTTTAAATACAGAAACGCACCATGGCTTATTCAATTCTGAGGTAGCTTTTACTATTGTATTGGCAAGAAGATTATCGATATGCTCTCCATTATAATCTATAATCCCCTTAAACGTTTTGTGCATGCAGTGCTCAGACCACGTTTGAGCAACTGTTTCCAGTTCAACATCGGTAGGTTTTCTACCCAGTGTGACAAAATATTTCTGGACAGTTCTCATCTCTTCAACAGTCAGATACATCTGCCCACGCTCACTGACTTCCAGAAGCTGTTCATCATCTGCATCCAGAATATCAAGTTCCTGCCTGTGGAAGACTTCATCTATTGCTTCATTTCTGCCCTCATAAAACAGATTATCTTTGTCTATGAAGACATCTTCTATTATCTTGTTAGCAAGTACTTTGTTTGCGATAGTTTCGAGTTGATCAGTCGTAAGCTGACCGGCTATCAGAAATCTCTTTGCAGTCTTTACCGATCTTGCACTCAGACCTAAATCTTTAATCCCTTTGATCACGGTGGATTCTACCGGATCCATCACACCTCTTTTGCGTGTCACCTCAATCGCATGAGTATCATCTCCTTGCCATTTGGGGCCAAGCTTGATCTCGCTTGCCTGTACCTCAGGTTGATTTGGTGACCCATTAATGCAGATATAATCCTGTGTCAGTCCGTTGATTAAGAGTTCGCCGCAGATTCTCCTAATGTTCTCACCGGACAGATCTCCGTCTACCAGGTATACCTGCACCATGCGGATCTCATCTACCGATGTAATCCCGATATGCTCAACCTCTGAAGCTATCTCATTTCCGACTGAGTCAGGAAAATGTTCTTTAGTAAAAACCTCTATTCTTGTTTCCATTTTTTCTTATCACGAACACTCTTTGCCTTTTTCAGTCGATTTAACAACTTCTTATCGCTTACCTTCTCCATGTCATTTATCGTACACTCTACCTCTTTGGAAAAACGTCTCAGTGCCTTAACTATTTTCTGCTTATTCTGCTTGCTTATACTTAACCAGAGATCAGGGTCTCCTGAGGCAATCCTTGTCGTGTCTCTCAATCCGCTGGCTGCAAATTTCCAATGTTTCTCATCAATAACACCGGCAAGACTGGATGCAACGAAATGAGGAAGATGGCTGACAAGTGCCAGGACCTCATCATGTTTAGAAGGGGTCATAATGCTTATTCTGGCTCCCAATGCTTTCCACATATTCGACAACCTTGTTATATTTTTCTTTGTATTGAGGTTTGTTGGCGTGAGCACACATACACTTCCATCAAAAAGGTCAGCCCTGGCAGAATCTATACCTCTCTGTTCTGAACCGGCAAGAGGATGTGCACCTATAAAATTTGATTTCCCACTGCCACATACACTCCTGATCTCAGCGTTTACCTGAGAAACAATATGACCCTTAGTGCTTCCTACATCAGTAAGAATCGCCGTTTTCTTCATCAGAGGAATTATTTGCTTAGCATAATCAGGTATGAGATTTACAGAAGTTGCCAGTATTATAACGTCAGCCTGTTTTACCGTTTTTTCAACACTGGTTGAACCTTCATCTATGGCCTTTATCTTAAGTGCCTTATTTATTGAGACTTTACGATGTCCAATACCTATAATTTTCGTAGCTAGACCTCTCTTTTTCAAGCTAAGTCCTACTGATCCGCCTATCAAACCCGTCCCAACTATGGCAACAACTCCGAAGTTCATTTGCTGTATTTTTCCCAAAAAAATCTTAAATTAAGTTTACAAATCCAGGGTAAATTTTAGATGGCGATGTTAACCTTGTATTAGAATTTTGTCAATTTTAAATAGTCCATATTCCCTTGATTTGCCCAAAAAAAATGTTAGAATCTTAAGAAGTTTGTAGCAACTGCAAATTAATTGTAACTTTATAGCTTTTAACGTGGAATTTGTTATGACCAAAGGTATAAAAAGGAAAAGCGCAAAACCAAAAAGTACAAAAACTACAGAACCAAAATCCATGGAAGACACTATTCTTGAATTAGAGCAACGTATCCAGGAACTAAAAGATGATACTGACCTGGAAGACGCACCTGCTCAAATAGAAAAACTGGAAAAAGAGAGAACTGATCTTCAGAAAAAGATGTATTCCAACCTTACCCCCTACGAAATAGTAAAAGTTGCACGTCATCATCTTAGACCGCCATTCTCTGACCATCTGGAACTGATGGTTGACGACTTTGTTGAGCTGCACGGAGATCGTAATTTCGGAGATGACAACGCCATAGTCACAGGTTTCGGTACTATTGGTGGGAAAAAGGCACTGATCATTGGTCAACATAAAGGGAAAACAACAAAAGAGAGAATCGAAAGCAACTTTGGAATGCCCAACCCGGAAGGATACAGAAAAGCATTACAGAAAATGAAACTGGCAGAGAAATTCAAATTACCAATAGTTACGCTAATCGACACACCGGGAGCAAATCCGGATATAGGAGCAGAGGAGCGTGGCCAGGCACATGCAATAGCTATTAATATTGCAGAAATGAGCAAGCTAAGAACTCCCATAATCTGTATTGTCATTGGAGAAGGAGGAAGCGGAGGAGCGTTGGGAATAGGCGTGGGTGATAAATTCTCAATCCTTGAATTCGCTTATTGCTCTGTTATATCACCTGAAGGCTGTGCGGCTATCTTGTGGAAAAGCAAAGATCATTCAGAAGATGCTGCAAACGCCCTGCATTTGACGGCAAAGGAGTTACATAAGCTGAAAATAGTTGATGAAATTATTCCTGAACCGATAGGAGCAGCACACAATAATCCGAAGGAGATGACCAGAATATTAAAGGAAACTATCGTTCGATATATAGATGAACTCCAGGCGATACCCATAGACACATTGATCGAGAAAAGATATCAAAAGTATAGGAAAATTGGCAGTTTTCTGGGCGGAGAAGAGTCGCAAGTCCAGTCTGAAATACCTGGTAGCGTGAAGCAAGCTAAAGCCGGATAATATTTTTCTTGAGAAAACTTACTACAATAATAATAATTCTTCTGATTACCAATCCTGTATTTGGTTTTGGGAAGGAAGCACCGGATCAAGTACTGACAAAGTACTTAAAATCGCTCTATTCAAATAACCTGAAAAAAACGTACAGTTATCTTTCAAAGGCAGACAAGAGCACTATAAGTAGAGTTGAATTTATAAAACAGAACAGCCTTGATGATCCTTTTGCCCGTGAAATAGCAAAGACAGTTTCTTCGCTACGCAAGTACAAGGTGAATGAAACTGTAATAAATGAAGAGAGTGCATCCGTCAATATTACCGTAACATCCCCGGACATGTCCAAAGTCATGGGAGAAATATTCGGGCCTTTTCATGGCCCAAAAAGCATGGAAAACCCACAGGAAGCAGCCAGATATATGCTGAAGCAGTACTTGAAAAAGGGCAATGTACCAATGGTTGAAGAGAGAGGAACCTTTACACTGGTAAATGAAGAGGGCAGATGGAAAGTACTCTTAAACCTGACACAGTAATTAAGGTTTAAATTGATAAAACAGGAAGAAGGATAATATTATGAGAGAAATGTTGATAGATATGGCAAAAAGAGTTGGCTTCAATCTTGAACAGTTGCAGAAGGGATTCGAGGAGTGGTTTAAAGGTAAGTTCGAAAAACTGACTGCAATCAAAGAATCTTATGAGAAAACCAGTTCATGTACATACGAACACCAATACACAGAGTTTGGTAAAGAACGGGAGTATTTGATTGATTTACATAAAACAATAATTGAGAAAGAACTTGATGAAACAGAAGACCCAAGGATTCTCATGCAAAATATTTTTCATGATTACGATGAACTGCTCCGTAAATATCGTGGAATAATACCTCTGGACTATTCATTAGATATCATCCCTGACAAAGCACATGCAGATGAAGGAAGTGAAGTCGAAACAGAAATCCTCCACTTCTTCCCGTCAAATTGCAAGAGAGAGGAGATTATAGAACACACAACAGAAATCATCAAACACGTTCAGGAAGAATCCCTTTCTGATACACCAATTTGGGTCAAGGTCACCCAGCATAAGGGGATAAAATAGATTTAAAATTGAAAAGAAAAACTGAAATTTATCCTCCATTTAACTATAGTTCACTTTGAACTTCTGCTCACTTACCTTTCGCCAGCCCGACATGTCTGTTCTGGCGAGTACGGATAGTCACTTTTAACCGAACACAAAATATGCCTGCATCCAAGACTCTTAATCTGGCAATACTCATTTCCGGCAGCGGAACAACACTCCAAAACATTATTGACAGAATAAACGACAACTCCCTTAATGCCAGAATCCAGATTGTCGTATGCAACTCTCCTGATGCCTATGGTATTAAGAGAGCAGAACAGAATAGTATTCCCACAGCCATAGTACAACACAAAGGCCATAACCAGACAGAAACTTTCAGTAACAGAATAATAAAAGAGATTGAAAAATATCCTGTTGATCTGATAATACTTGCCGGATTTCTACACCTTTTCAAAATTCCGGATTCATATACGGGCAAGGTGATGAACATTCACCCTGGATTGATCCCCTCCTTCTGTGGAAAAGGATATTATGGACACCATGTCCACAAGGCCGCAATTGATAGTGGTGTCAAAATATCTGGTTGTACTGTCCATTTTGTTGATAATGAATATGATCGTGGGCCGATAATCATTCAGAGAACTGTTCATGTAGACACCGATGACACTCCGGACACACTTGCGCAAAAGGTTTTTAAGGAAGAGTGCATAGCTTACCCGGATGCAATACGCCTGTTTGCTGAAGGAAAATTAATAGTTGATGAAGGAAAAGTCAGAATCCTAAACCACTAATTATGAAAATTAAACTTCTGATCATTTCAATAATATGCCTGTTTATCTTTCAGAATAGCACACCTTCCCATGCTATCTCTATTTTGAGAGTTGAACCCTCAGTATTCGAACTTCAGAACCAGGCATTTTATAACTTAAGAAGAGGAAAATTCATTGAGGTGTTTAAGAATTGCGAAGAGCTTCTGGCAATTAACCAGAAAAGCGTTCTCGCTTACGAGCTACTGCAAGTTGCATACGCTTCAATCGGAAATTTTGACAGGGCACAGGAGTTGATTGACTCTTTAAAAGAGGCTTCTACCAATCTATCGCTTACACATCTATCAAAAGGAATAATTTTGCTTTCCCAGCAGAAGTTTGATGAGGCTGTTGAAGAGTGCCAGGCATCTATAACCCTGGACAAAGACAACCCCCTCGCACTCTACTACCTGGGAAGGATACACACAGACAAAAAAGAGTTTGGAAAAGCTGATGCATATTTCAGAAAGGCGGCTGAGAGCGAACCGGAACTCGCGTTAGCATTTACTGGCCTTGGCATAAACTACCTGTTACAGGGAAATGCTGAAAAGTCCTTCAAGAACTATAAAAAAGCACTCGAAATTGACCAGGACGAGCATATGGCACGAATGGGCCTTGCGACAATACTGGTCGGGTTGAACGGCTACGAAAAGGCGATAGAACAATATAAGCTTGTAATTAAAAAAGTACCCACTTTTATCAGAGCCCGTCAGAGCCTTGCTGCACTTTATCTTCAAATGGGAAGGTTCAAAGATGCAATTGAGGAATCTATCGAGATTCTGAAAATTGATCAGGACACTGCATCTGCGTATCTTATACTAGCCAGATCTTACTCGTATTTAGACAACTTCAGCGATGCCATTAAAAGCATCATCATGTTTATAGAGATACAGGAATCATCCTTTGAAGGAAATTACCTTTTAGCTACTTTCCAGATGGCAAGTGGAGACTTTAAATCTGCCAGAGAAGCAATAGAGAAAGCTGAAAGTATTGATGCCGGAATAGGCAACATGATGATAGCCAGCGGTCTGTTAAACCACATTGAAGGCAATCACAACACAGCAGAAGTATATCTGAAGAAAGCAATGGAAGTTACACCCAAGATCCATCATCCAATGATAAACATTTTGTTGACTAATCTTTACCTCTCACAGGAAAAACACAAAACGGCAAATGAGAGTTTAAAACTATCCGATAATTTTATTAACGGTTTCAGATCAAAGAACCTTGACCTGAGATCTGACGAGGTAGTTGTAAAATCTTTTGCACACACAAACCTTGCTATTTTTTTCTATCTCAATAAATGGTATGACAAAGCAATTAAGATGTCAGATGCTGCACTAGTAATCCACCCGTACAATCCGCTCACATTGTATGTAAAGGGTAAAGCACTGATAGATAAGAAAGATTTCAGCCGGGCCTTTGCAGAACTGAAAAAATCAGTCGAGATACAACCTGATTTTACATCTCCTCACTACGACCTTGCAAAACTTTATCTGCTAATGGGTGAAACTGACAATGCAATCGGAGAATATAAAAAACTTGCTGGTCTAAATCCAAAGAATGCATCAATCCACCTCTCTATAGGACATATATATTCACAGCAGGGAAAGCTGGACGAGGCGTTGATCGAATATAAACATGTAGTTACTTTGGAGCCTGATTCTCCCGTAGGATATAATGAGCTGGCTTATCACTATGCTGAGAACGAAACCAATCTTGATGAAGGCCTGAAATTTGCTCTTAAAGCCGCAAAGTTAGCCCCAAAGGATGCTGCAATTCTTGACACCCTGGGTTGGGTATATTTTAAGAAGGGAAATTTCAACAAAGCCGTAGAGAGCCTGGAGACCGCAATAGCATCACGAAAAAACTCACCCACAATACGATTCCACCTTGGGATGGCACATTACAAAAACCGTAATACGAATAGTGCTCTGAATGAATTTAAGAACTCCCTGGAAATCTCAACAAGATTCAAAGAAGCATCCAAAGCAAAGGATATGATTGAAATGATCGAAAGTCAATTGAATCAAACGGAGAAGTAGAATCTTCAACTCGCAACTCGTAACTCGTCAATCTCTCTTTTTCATTATAAGATCAACTAGTATGCATTCACTTAGATGTTCATAGTCAATAGGTTTAGTTATGTATTCGTCAGCCCCTATAGATGCATTTGGTATAATTAAGAAATGTGTTGAAAATGAAGAGCTTAATAGAGATATTTATGAAATAATGGTGCAATACATATTTGATAACACCTAGAAATCACGTCCCCAACCATCTTATCAACACCCTCAACTCGCAACCTGTTACTCGTATTCCCACCCCGATAGTTTTATCCTTATTACTCTGCGTTCTCAGCGCCTCTACGGTGAATATCCTTTTCCCGCAAGTCCTTATTATTCCCCTTGCAATTTGTACATTTGAATATATAATCGCATCTTTAAAATCACCGTAATTACCGCATAATTACAGTAGAATTGCGATTTTAAATGAGTTGAAACAGTTAAGGAAGAGAGAGCTACGGAATCGCATAACTACCAAGATTAAAACAACTTAAGATGTGAACATCATATGAGGCGGCATGGCCAAGTGGACTAAGGCAGCGGATTGCAAATCCGTTATCCAGGGTTCGAATCCCTGTGCCGCCTCCATTTTTTGTATTTGGATGGGCGGGTGGTGGAATGGCAGACACGAGGGACTTAAAATCCCTTCTCCGCAAGGAGGTGAGGGTTCGACTCCCTCTCCGCCCACCAATTTAACACAATCTCAAATTCAGTGAATAGCACGGACAAATAAGCCTGTCCATGCCACCCCTTATACAGCATAGAAATTTCCAGCTTAGAAACTAACTATAAATTGCTTTTTCACGTGCGATACGTTTGAGTTCCTGAGTATATGAGCCGTCCGAAGCTGATCCGTCAACCTTTTTCAGATTCTTATTCAATATTATCATTTTCCCTGCAATACGTTCCGCCTCTTCCATGTCTTTACTAACTTTTCCAATCGCCTTTTCTATCTTTTGCTCTAAACTTCCTACTCCTTTTCCAGTCCCCTTTGACTTTGCCTTTGATTTCTTTTTAGCCTGAGCAGGATTTGCTTTTATTTTAATTTTTTTCTTAGGTGAGCTTTTCTCGGTCTCGCCTATGTACTTACTAACTTCCTTCTCCAGCTGTGAGGTAAACGCTTTTACGTCCTTATCGGAGAACTCTCCAGTCTCACGGATATTTTTTTCCACCTCTTCATTTAACTGATTAAGCTCTACGCGAAGGCCCTCTATCCTGGTAACATAGCGTTTTATTGAATCGGCATATTTAGTCTGCCCCTGGAAACTTTTCATATCAGCAAGCTTGTCTCTCCATTTAGAGACAGTTCGCACACATCCCTCAATCTCATTCCTTAATGTATTCTTTTCAAGAATATCATCGTTAAGTTTCTTCTCAATCGTTGTTTCTACCATCTCTTTCTCTCCATTCTCTAAAACTAATTTTAATTTCTAACTTCTCTTCTCTCTTATATGAAAGTCGGGTTAAGCAGTTAAACCAACTCAATATCATCTACACCCATGTGACGTTCACAATAGTGACATCTTATCCTTATAGGATCCTTATTTATCACATGGAACTTGCTTATAATCTTCTGATTATTACTGACGCAATTCGGATTAAAACACTTCATAAACTCTTCTATAGAGTCCGGAATATCAACCGTGAATTTTTTTACAACTTCCGAATCCTTGATAATATTCACAGTAGCATCCGGTGCTATCAGTGAAATCTTATTTACTTCCTCCTGTGTAAGGAGCCTGCCGCCTATCTTTATGATACCTTTTTTACCTAACTTCTTACTGGAAAGGTTAAAACCGATCAGCACCACCTGCTCTAGCTTCTGGGTGTTCAATATATTGGCAACCTTGAACGTGCTCTTATTTGCAATCTGATCAATAACAGTGCCCTCTTCGATTGCAGAAACTTCTAGTTTTTTCATTTTATGACACCTAGTACCAGGGCTAAAAGCGCTTCTCTAACCGGAATACCACTATGAGCCTGTTGAAAATACATGGCATATTCTGTTGCGTCCAGGCTCTCATCCATCTCTTCTACTCGCGGCAGTGGATGGAGAATTTTAAGGTCGTCTTTAATCTCAAGCTCGTCCATAATAGATTTGCTGAGTTTGTAGAGCCCCCTTACTTTCTCATACTCCACAGGCTCTGCAAATCGCTCCTTCTGTATCCTTGTACAGTAAAGGATATCAAGCTTCTCACTGACTTCAGATATGGAGTCAACTTCCTGAAACGAAACATCCCTTATTTCCAGCTCCTCTATATAGTCTTTAGGCATTCTGAGACTTGGAGGTGAAATAAAGCACATATCAGCATTAAAATGTGAAAGAGCGTATGCCAGTGAGTGGGCCGTCCTACCATATTTCAGATCACCCAGAAATCCAACCGACAGGTTCTCGATATCGCCTTTTGCCTTCATTATGGCATAAAGGTCGACAAAGGTCTGTGTCGGATGTTGACTCGCCCCGTCACCGGCATTAACAACCGGTATGCTTACGGAATCCGCCGTAAGCCGGGAAGCACCTTCAAGAAAATGCCTTAAAACAATGATGTCACAATAGCCCTCAATTATTTTGACAGAATCTCTTAACGATTCCCCTTTAACCGTGGACGTTGTGCCTAATTCATCAAACCCTATAACCTGTCCGCCCATCCGTTTCATTGCCGCTTCAAAACTTAATCTCGTTCGGGTGGAAGGCTCAAAAAACAGGTTTGCAAGTATCTTTCCATTTAAAATATCAGGACAAGTTTCTCTCTCCATCCTGGCGGAGATTTCCAAAATATATAATATCTCTTCCTTCGTAAAGTCCAGAATGGAGATTATATCTTTGTCTTTTAAGCTTATCATTTTGAGATGTTTACCTCTCTATATATAAATAGCATTTGATATTATCAAAGAGGGTTTAACATGACAAGAAAAAAACATATGGATGTTATTGACAAGTGGCGTTTTTATAAACGTTTACACTCAAAATGCATTGATTTAATAGCAGGTGTCTGTTATATTGAATTTTATCAATAAATGTATATTCTCAATCATAAATATGCTGAAATTCATTCTACAACAAGACACTTGACTAAAGAGGTAAAAACCCTATCTAACCGTGTTAACGAGGTAGAAAGGCAAAATTAAATGAAATTTTGTGTTATCATCCCGGATGGAATGGCCGATTATAAACTGGAGAAGCTGAGCGGAAGGACTCCAATGGAAGCTGCCAGGACACCAAACATGGATAATATCTCATCTAATGGAATAATGGGTGTCGTCAATACCATACCTAAGAACTTTAAACCCGGAAGCGATGTTGCAGGCCTTTCTGTCCTGGGTTATAACCCGGAGGATTGTTATACTGGAAGAGCACCGCTGGAATCTGTAAGCCTGGGTATCGAACTGGGCGAGAACGATTGGGCTGTCCGTTGCAATCTCATTACAGCAAATGAGGGCATACTGGCAGACTTCAGTGCGGGACATGTTTCAGATAAAGAAGCAGAACTTATTATGTCAGTTCTGAATGATAAATTTGCCGATAAAGACGTAAAATTTTATGCAGGGACGAGTTACCGTAACATAATGGTTTACAGCGGGGATGTTCCGTTAGAAGCTGATTGCACCCCACCGCACGATATTATAGGTAAATCGATAACAAAGAATTTACCGAAGGGAACGGGTAGTGAAATTCTATTTGAATTGATGCGGGATTCATTCCATTTACTTGAAAACCATGAGGTGAATAAGGTAAGGCTGGACCTTGGCGAAAACCCCGCAAATATGATTTGGTTATGGGGGCAGGGAAAGCGGCCATCATTAACACCTTTCGAGGAGTTGTATGGAATCTCAGGTGCAGTCATAACAGGTGTTGATTTACTGAGAGGGCTGGCAACTTATATTGGCTGGGATATTATAGAGGTACCTGGAGCTACAGCATACCTGGACACAGATTATGATGCTAAGGCAAAATACGCAATTGAAGCACTGGAGACTCATGATCTGGTCCTGGTACATATTGAAGCGCCGGATGAGGCAGGACATGAAGGTAATACTCATGAAAAAATTCGTGCTATTGAAAATATTGATAAAAAAATTGTAGGCCCAGTTCTTGAAGCGCTGGAAAAATATGACGATTTTCGTATTCTTGTCCTTCCAGACCACTATACACCAATAAGCAAGAGAACTCACACTTCAGACCCGGTACCATTTGCTATGTATGGAACCGGCTGTGATAATAAGAGTAACCTGGAGTTCTCGGAATCAAATGCAGAACAGACTGGCTTGAAGGTAAAAAAAGGGTACCAACTAATGAGCCAGTTCATTAAAGGTGATGCCACTTGAGTTTCGGGTTGCGAGTTGTGGGTTACGAGCTAACTGCGGTAAGTTCTTATGATTATTTTATAACACCGAAAAGTGTCAGATCTGTTGAGTCTGCAATTTCAACATTGATAAGCGTACCAGACAGTGCGGAAGATACACCTGCTTGATTAACTTCTAAGGGCGGGCTGAAGACAACAATATGGTTTTGACGTGTTCTTCCAACTAGTCTGCCTGCATCGGATTTACTTTCACCTTCCACTAAAATCTCTACAGATTTTCCATGCATTTTCATGTTTTCTTCAGTGCTTATTTTTTTCTGCAATTCTAACAGTATATGATTTCTGTTTTTCTTTGTCTCTTCTATAACGTCATCGACTAATTCCATAGCTGCAGTCCCTGTTCGTGGTGAGTATTTAAATATAAAACTACTTTGACAACGAACGTCTCTCAACAGGTCCACTGTATCCTGGAAGTCCTCCTCTGTTTCACCCGGGAAACCCACTATAAAGTCACTCGCGATCTTAATGCCCGGCACTATTGACCTGGCCATCTCAACGAGTTCTCTATAATGTGCTGAAGTATACTGCCGTTTCATTTTTTCTAATATTCTGTCTGAACCTGATTGTGCCGGCATGTGTAAATACTCACACACTCCCGGTAATTCTCCGACAGCCTCCAGGATTTCTCTGGTCATATCTTTAGGATGAGATGTAATAAAATGAATTCTCTCTATACCGTCTATTGGATCAAGTTCTCTCAGCAAGGTAGCCAGAGTTACTTTTCCATCCAAACCTTTCCCATAAGAGTTTACATTCTGGCCCAGCAGTGTAATCTCTTTACACCCATCATCCGCAAGCTTCTTAACCTCGTCTACGATGTCTGTTACTGTTCTGCTGAATTCTCTGCCTCTGACATATGGCACAATGCAATAAGAACAGTAATTATCGCATCCCCTCATAATGGAAACAAAAGCGTTGTATCGGTTTTGCCTCTGAGTAACCATCCTGTCAAAATTAACTTCTCCGTCTTCATCAATAGCCAGAACGTGTTTATTACTTCCACTGATTTCATCAAGTAATTCAGGAAGCCTGGAAAACATCCTTGTTCCGCAAACAAGATTAACATGCGGCATGCGTTTGAAAATCTTATCTCCCTCGTTTTGTGCCATACAGCCAAGAACACCAAGAATCAGTTCAGGGTTCTTCTCCTTTTGACTTCTCAAACTGCCGAGTTGTGAATATACTTTATGTTCCGCCTTATCACGGACACTGCAGGTATTCAGGAGAATAACATCTGCATCGTTCTCATCCTCGGCAAACGAGTAACCTTTTTTTGTAAGTGAACCTATTGACAACTCTGTGTCCAGCTTATTCATCTGACAGCCAAAGGTCTTGATGTATACCTTCAGTGAACTGTCTTTCAAGTTTTTTGGTTTACTTATCATATAGATTTCCGTCTTTCTTAATCACAAAATTATTATTTATGTATTCAAGACAACGTTATTGTCCTTACCTGTCACTAACCGGGGCTACCTTTATTAGAAGATGTTGTTGATTCAGCTTAGTTGATTGGCATCGGTGCCATGGTGTCCAGCCTGGGACAAACCTCGTAGCCGCCCACAGGGTAGTTCTCAGGCGACTGTCTGGATATGACAAGTTTGATTTACCCGTTCTAACTCCCACCAGTCCTTCCGGCTCAGCCGTTAGGACTGGTATCTATCTGTACGAGTACCGTTAGCTACGGAATTGAAGAATATATAAAGCCACAACAGAACTCTGTTAAATCATTCTGCTACTTACTGCTTTAGTACTAATCCATACTAGTACGTACTTCATTAATTAAAGGAAGAAGAGCGTCTACCTCTTCTTTAGTCAACCTTCCCAATTTCGCAAACCGGAGCTCACCCTTACTGTTTTTATTCTCCCGGGTGAGTTGCAGTTTTTTAATACCCTTATTATATGAAAAAATACTTGCCGTCAATTTCTCTTGATCATTTTCCCACGATTTTGCGATTACACATTCATCCAATGCTTTATCATACGGCATTTTAACCTCCTGCTATTAAGTTAAAATAGTACCATTAAAATTGTATTGGAAATAACCCTTCATCTATTTATTAACGTATTAATTTTTTCAACAAACGTTTTTCGTTTATATCTATATTAATAATACCCAACAAATTTCTGAACGTTATTATTTATGTTTAGCTTCAAACACAAGAATGTGTAAATATCTCAGAGATATATTAAATGTGAGATGTCGCAATGTCAATGATTATAATTGCCATTCTACCCTTCTGGTTGAATAGATATTTCCTCGCATATACACTTCCTGATACATCTTGAAAGCTCATTTCTCGCGGAGCCGTCTACTTTTATAAATGAGATTCCAATGTCAAATTGATTAGATCCAAATTTCTCAACACGAACAACTGTCCCGACAACCAACAAAGGCTCACCTGTCATACCGGTGGGTATTTGAAGTTGTACTTGAGTACCCATATCTATGGAGTGACTGGATTTAAAAAGAATTCCTCCCGTACTCAGGTCTGTGCTTTTTATACCCAAAACATCAACCGCCTCATTGGAATCAATTTCACGGACATCAATATCAGTGATAAAATCTACTCGAATGAAACGGCGTCTGTTCTCAGAGTAAATTACAATATTATTTTTACCCTCTTCTTTGGCTTTATAAACAGCAATATCAGCGTTTGCTATCAGGTCTTTTGTATCAGTTGCATCTAGTGGTAAGGTTGCAATACCACCACTAATGGTTAAATTGATTATCTTATCATTATAGGCAAGTTTCATATCTTCCACTTTCTCACGAATTCTCTCTCCGACTACAAAAGCAGCTGCCTTTTCTGTTTCAGGCAGTACAACGACAATTTCTTCCCCTCCATAACGTGCAGCAATATCAATAGTCCTGACTTCACCCATTACTATCCGGGCAACATGCTCCAGAGCATCATCTCCCGCCAAATGCCCAAACGTATCATTTACCTGCTTAAAATCATCAAGATCAAAAAATAGAACGGACAATTCCTTGCCATAGCGATTTGCACGTTCGACTTCTCTCGCAAACACTTCTTCAAAAGTACGTCGAGAGTAAAGACCTGTAAGGCTGTCGTACCTCAAAGAATAGAGTGCATCTTCCAGGACACGAATCTCAATTATTATCGGATTCGTCATGGATTTATTGATTGTGCAGAAGTAGTCACATATTGCTGTCCTTAAATTTACACCCCTTCCCAGAGAGTCACTCATAATATTTCTATGATTGACAATCTGCTTCCAATAATCCACTGCCTGCTCAGGTGATAAATCAAGATGAGTTATTACACTGAAAAGAACCTGATACGCCTCGTCACCATTTTCCTCGGTTATATGATTAAGCTCAGAGATAAGCTTATCATCATCGGATGAAAAATCATCCAGACATTTCAAAATTTCTTTTCGTATAGTATCCACTAAATATCCCTTCCCTTAGAGCTAATATTAAGCCTTCCTAATGGCATCTACTCTTAAAACTTATCAACAAGCATTACATACAACGTTTTATAGTAGAAATGTAGAATATTAAAAGCAAGCGTAAAATAGTTGTAAACCCGGGAACCGTGGGTATTATTGCTGTCTCTTTTAGTAATCAATACCCGGTTGAGGTTCAATCTCTTTTCTGTAGGCATGCTTAATTTCATTAACTTCACTTACAATATCAGCTAATTCAATTATCTCAGGATGAGCATCGCGCCCGGTTAGCACCAGGTGCATAAGTGGAGGTTTGGTTTTAATGATTGCGAGGAGTTGTGATAAATCAACTAAACGAAGTTTAATGGCATTGTTTATCTCATTAAGGATAAGAATGTCGACCTTCCCTGATTCCATCTTCTGGTCTGCAAGTTTAATAGCATACTGAGCATTCTCTCTATGTTCTTCATGTGAAAACGGATTCCCTTGTATGCCACAAAACCCCTTACTGTGGATATCAGTTCTACCTTATCACCCAGCTTCTTTATACCATCCCACTCACCGGCATAGAGGTCCCCCTTCATAAACTGTATAATAGATACACTCATATCATGACCGCAAGCCTGACGGCCATACCAAGAGCGGAAGTAGTCTTCCCCTTGCCATTACCTGTAATGACCACGATAAGGCCCTTTTTCTCTTCGGGAACAAGTCTGGAGATCTCAGGTGTTTTGGACATTATTAATTTAGATTTAAGGATTGAGGGATTTAGGAATTGAGAAATTAATATCTATAACAGTTTAACAAAGTTTGAGCAAAACTGCCTTGCCTGCGCCTTGTAGCTCTCTGATTTTGTTTTCGTAACAGCAATAATCTGGTCGGGATCTACTATGCCTATTAAAGAATTAACTTCATCTCTGTAAGCATCAAGCCACTGATAGATCATTTCGTCAGTTACTTCAACGTGAAACTGCAGGCCATAAATATTGCTACCGACCCTGAACGCCTGATTTGGACAAAGTTCTGATTCGGCAAGCCTGACAGCATCTTCAGGGATATCGAACGTATCCCCATGCCACTGGAATACGTCAAACTCTTCTTGAAACCCTCGAAATAGAGGATCATCCGAACCCTCCCCGGTCACCGAGACACTAAACCAACCGATCTCCTTTTGAGGGTTTTGTTTTACCAATGCCCCTGTTGCTTTTGCAATTAATTGAGCGCCAAGGCAAAAGCCCAAAGTTGGCAACCCCTCTTCAATAACCTCTTTCAAAAATTCATCTTCTTGTTTAAGAAAAGTATATTTCTCCTCTTCATATACATTCATTGGTCCACCAAGTACAATAACGGCAGATGTGTTAGAAAGGGAATTTGGCAGAGGCTCTTCGTTAAAAACGTCTATTACATTGTAGGGGATACCATCGTCATCCAGGAAACCGCCTATAGTACCCGGCCCCTCAATGTCTATGTGTTTAATTATCTGTACCGTCATCTGCCACCTTAAAAACACAAAATTCAGCACACATTGAGCAAACGTCAGCATTCTGTGGTGTGCCCTTTTCTCTTATTTTCCTCGCATGATCCGGATCAATACACGTTGAGAACTGCCCTTCCCAGTCACGCTTTCGTCTGAGCTGAGACATTGTTTTGTCCCATTCCCAGGCAGACTTTATACCTTTTGCGATATCAGCAGCATGTGCTGCGATACGCACCGCAATTACACCATCATGTACATCCTGTGGCTTCGGCAGCCCCAGGTGTTCTGTCGGTGTAACGTAACACAGAAAATCAGCACCGGCGGATGCCGCAATAGCACCCCCTATTGCAGATGTGATATGATCATAACCCGGGGCAATGTCTGTTACAATTGGTCCAAGAACGTAAAATGGTGCACCTTTGCAAAGTTCCTTCTGTAACTGGATCTGAGATTGAATTTGATTGAGAGGAACGTGTCCCGGGCCCTCTACTATAACCTGTACATCCGCATCCCACGCTCTTTGAGTAAGCTCTGCCAATACATTCAATTCATAAATCTGAGCCCTGTCACAAGCATCCACTAATGCGCCCGGCCTCAATGCATCTCCCAGGCTCAGGGTTACATCGTATTCATGTGCGATCGACAAAATCTCATCAAACTGTTCGTAAAGCGGGTTTTCTTTCTTATGAAAAGACATCCAATCTACAAGAAAGGAACCTCCCCTGCTGACAACACCGCATACTCTTTTCTGATCCATCAGATGTTTCAAGACACCATGTGTCGCACCACAATGGACCGTAATATAATCGATCCCATCTTCGCAATGACGCTTTATCGCGTCAATCATGCTTGCGGCCGTCATATCTCTGACTGAGTGCTTTTTCGTAACTGCATCAACTGCAGCTTCATAGATAGGAACACTGCCTATTGTAATCGAACAGTTTCTCATAATCTCCCGCCTGACCTCACGGAGATTCCCACCAGTACTGAGATCCATTACGGTATCTGCCTGTGCGTCTTCAGCGGCACGAAGTTTTTCCAGCTCTTCTTCCACGCCATGATAGTCAGCTGACGTACCGATGTTTGCGTTGACTTTAGTTCTAAGATCCTTGCCTATACCACAGATTTTCTTTATTGAATGCTTCTTATTACATGGAATTACGGCCTTTCCTTCAGCCATGTTTGACCTTAAAGTTTCAACATCGCAGCCCTCAAGCTGTGCAACCCGTTCCATCTCAGGTGTTATTTTGTTTAACCTCGCCTGCTTTAACTGCGTCATTTATATCTCTCCGTTTTTCTTTTCTCGTGATGTATCAAAATATTAACAGGAAACCGCGAGTGCGTACAAGCTCTCAACCTCTTTCTTACTTAGTGCCCTGTATTTTCCAACCTTTAGATTGTAGTGCATTTTCAAAGGCCCGATTTCCACTCTTTTCAGTGAGATAACCGGATGTTCTATTTTAGCAAGTATGCGTCTGATCTCTCTGTTCTTACCTTCTCTGAGCACTATCTCTATGGCACTGTGCTTGTATCTTCTTGAAATAATTTTAACCCTGGCAGGCGATGCCTTGCCCTCAGAAATCCAAACGCCCCGCCTGAGAGCTCGTATAGACGGATCAGAAACTCTTCCTTTAACTACTGCTAAATATGTCTTCTCTATTCCATACCTGGGATGAGAAAGCAGATTTGCCAGTTCGCCATCATTAGTTATTATAATAAGCCCTTCACTATCTTTATCAAGCCGCCCTACGGTATATACTCTCTGCTCTATATGGTTTAATAAATCAATAGCCCTGGGGTCCTTAGAGTGTGCAACATTTGTACAGACATATCCTCTGGGTTTATTGAGAAGGAAATATATCTTCTTCTGCTTTTTTATAGACTCGCCGTCACAATAAACTCTGTCCTTAACCGGGTCTACCATTTGGCCCATCTTCGTTACACGTTTACCACCAATTGATACACGTCCGGATTCTATTAAGCTTTCACATTTGCGTCTGGAACCCAGACCTGCTTCAGCTAAAAATTTGTGGAGTCTTTCCATGATTTGTTATATAGAAAATAAAGGAAAATTCGCTCTATTCTAATTACTATTACTGAACCCTGGAACCGGGTCCTACGTCCTTATCTGTAGTAATTAATACTACATCATCGCCATCTCTTGCGGCAAGAAGCATACCGTTGCTTTCCACGCCTCTTAAAACAGCCGGGGTAAGATTATTGACAACAATGATTTTCTTGCCAACGAGCTCCTCCACACTGTAATGAGTCTTTATGCCAGCCACCAGCTGTTTCTCTCCATCACCTGCATCAACCTTCAGAACCAGCAGTTTATCTGCATCCGGGTGCTCTTCAGCAGCAGTTATCACTGCAACCCTTAAGTCTATTTGAGAAAAATCTTGAATACTAATCGTCATATTAACCTCTCTATTTTGCCATTAAGATTCACTTTTTATCGGTTTTTGATTTTAACAAATGTCTTTCTTGATTACCAAGATAAAACTGTACGATTAATACTTAACCTTTAAAAGGCATAAACCGCTTGCTGCAACAGTATTTCCTGCCTTTTCCCTGGTCCTGGATTTTACTATCTTTTTAAATTCTGTGATGGTCATCTTCCCCTTACCTACCTCAAGCAAGGTTCCAACAATTGACCTGACCATTTTATACAGAAACCCGTCTGCCTCAATAGTAAACGTCAAGAATTTACCCTTCTTTTTAATCTCCAGTTTCATTATAGTCCTTACACTACTGAGAACTTCTGATTTTGATTTGAATGCACTGAAATCATGTTTGCCCATCAGTGCCTTTGACGCTTTCTGCATTTTTTCAATATCTAAAGGAACACTGTAATGTAGGCAATAATCCCCGCCGATTGCATCTCTGATCTTGCTGTTTAAAATCGTGTAACAGTATGTCTTGGATTTTGCACTATAGCGGGAATGGAACTTCTCAGGAACTTTCTTCGCAGATCTTACTACGATGTCTTTTGGAAGATAAGAATTTATTGCCTTTACCAGGTTATAGACAGGAATTTTCGATTCAATTTGAAAGTTTGCAACCTGACCAACTGCGTGAGTACCGGCGTCAGTTCTGCCAGAACCGTGGAGTGTTACCTCTTCATGAACAACCTTCTCTATCGCTTTGGTAAGCTTTCCATGAATTGTGATACCATTCTTCTGCTGCTGCCACCCGACATAATTCGTACCATCATACTCTATAACAAGTTTTATGTTATTCACGAGAAGTTTCTACAAGAGGAGAAGCATAGTTCATTAAAGCAAAGGGACAGCGCCGGTTAAAGAGTGAGCTAAGAGCAGATAATAAACAAATGTACTGAAAGCTTATTCTCAATGGAACTAAAAAGGGGTGCTTGGTGGCGAAGCTACCCAGATAAGCCCAAAACTAGGTAAGTTACTGTCAAGGCTTTTCCCCGACACCAGCACCCCATTATATTAAAGAATCAATGTTAACAGTCAAAACCATTTGTACGCACAAGCGCAACTCCGCAAACTACTAAATATTCTATTTACTCCCTGTTTGTTTGTCAACCATGAAAATAACCCATAGTATGTACCATTTTTATCTTGAGATCTGCTCAAAGCTATCCACTCTTGAACAATCCACATATATTTGCTATAACACGTGAAAATCACTCGATGCACTTAGCCTGATTCGAAGGAGAGTAGCGATGGCAGAGAATAAGAAGCACCCCACAAAGGCATCAAAAAAAGGATTTCTTTCATTTTTTGGGTCCAACAAGAGTAAAAACACCACAAAAGATTCTACAACACCGCCTATCGAAAATCAGACTGATCCGGAGCCGACAAAACAGACCACAAAGGACTTTTCAGAAAAACCTACACGAGAAAAAGCAGAAGCTTCCATTGGCACATCACATTCTGACATAAAAAGCAGATTGGAGGAAGCTATAACTAATCTATCTAACGAGTATGAACAAAAGGTAGCGAGCGCTACTAATGCAGCACATTCTGACATTGAAAAGAAAATAGAGGAGAGTCTAACCAGACTATCTAGTGCGTTTGATCAAAAAATAGAGAACTCCATCAATACATTACGCTCCGACATAGAGAAGGAAAAAGAAGAGAGTCTAACCAGACTATCTAATGCGTTTGATCAAAAAATAGGTGACACCATCAATGCATTACGTTCTGGCACAGAAGACAAAATTGAAGAGAATACTACTAAACTGTTATATGAGCTTGATGAAAAAATAAAACTAAAAATTGACAACATTTCATCCAGTTTACGAAATGAGTATAGGAAGCATGCAGAAGAGTTGCTAAAAACCTCAAGGTCGACAACACTGGCAAATCGCATGTACGTCATAGGCATAGGCATTGGCTCTGCTTTTGTTGTCGTGATAATCATTCTTTCATTGATTGGTTACAGCAAAATTAAGGAAACAGCAAACGATACTGTAATGGCAGAGATGCAAAGACAAGCCAATATGGAAGCTACAAAATATGCCACAAAGGACTACACAGACACACTTATAAAAGAGAAGTCAGAAAGCGCTATTAATGAGTTACGTCAGGAATTGAATTCCAGGCTAGACGAAAGAGCAGATAAGATATTTGGCAAATCAGAAAAAAAGATTGGACTCAAAAAAAACAGAGTTTTAGCTGATTTGCAAGGTGAGGATAGAAAACAGACAGAGGCACCATCACATACTACAAAGAGAGAAGATTCAGTAGAGAGCTTACCTGTCAATTCAAGTAAAGAGTCAGATGAAGCGGCAACGAACAAACAAGCCCAGATAGCTCCGGATAGAACGATTACCACTCTACTTGACTACGATGAAGTTCTAACCAAGAAGAAGGCAGAGAGAGAATATATTTTTGAAGGCAGACATAAAGAAGGCTTTAGTGAACATTCTAATGAGAACCATCCTTCTTCAATTACATATTTAAGTGATACAATAAGATTAAACCCGGAAAATCAATATGCTTATCTTAACAGAGGGGATGCCTATTATAGTCTCAAGCAGTATAAGAAGGCGATTGAAGACTACAATAAGACAATCGAATTAGACCCTGAAAATGTAATCGCTTACGGCAGAAAAGGAGATGCTTATGGCAGACTCAAACAGTATAAGAATTCAATTATAAACTACGCTAAAGCAATTGAGCTCGACCCGGAATATGCTCCTGCTTACAACAACAGAGCAAACATTCTTTTTACAACCAGGCAGTACGAGAAGGCAATTAAAGACTATAGTAAAACAATAGAATTAGATCCTGAAAATGACACTGTATATAGTAATAGAGGACTTGCTTATAGCGGACTTGAGCAGTATGAGAAAGCATCAGCAGATTATAATAAAGCAATCGAGTTAGCCCCGGAGGATGCTTATCACTACGTATACCTTTCAAAAATAGATATCTTTACAGGTAATTATGATAGCGCACTAGCTGCTATTACAAAGGCGCTGGCTTTATCAAATAATAAAGAGACAAAGGCATTGGCCATTTATATCGATTGCATTGTCAAGAAGCTTCTTGGCGCGGATACATCTCTATCAGAAAGAGAACTTGATCAAATCCTTAAAAGCAATTTTACTGTATGGTGGGATTTCAGCAAATTAGATTCGTGGCTTGAAAATGCTGATATTGACGATGAAACAAAATCGTTTATCAAAGAAAAATCAAGATTGCTTGCAACGCATCTGGGATAGTGTTAATGAATCAATTACATAAGTGCTCTTTCTCGTACCTGTGAAGATAGTCTGCGTAGTTTGAGAAATGATAATGGGCTTTTTTATTCAACAGGGAAAACCTGACCTGGATTTTCCCATCTTTCGATACATTGTCTGACAACAGCAATTTAAGTTCTTCAAGATTTGGATTACCCGGATCGTTATTCTCCAGATACTCAATCCGTTCCTTAATTGTTTTAATAAGCGCGGAATATGTCTCATTATCCATATCAATGTTCATCCTTATCATATGAGTGAACTTTTTTAACACTAATAAGTGTTTCCTCTGCTGTCTCAACTAATCTCCCTGTACTTATTATCGGTATTCTTATCACTATTCTTTAGGAAATTTCTGTGATTTTACCCTATAAAATGGTTAAGTCGTAATTCTTAAAAAAATGGAAAAATTGGGAATAAAATGATACAAATTAAAACTGAATGCAAAAATGACATTTTACGTTACTTTCCAGTTTGGCAGGAAATGAAGAATTGAGTGATTCAGATAATAATATAAAAATCGGCGCGTATGTATATCCGGGCTGGCATGCTTGTGCTGAACGGGACAGGAAATTTTCGCCAGGCTGGAGTGAATGGGATCTTGTGATGAATGCACCGAAACGGTTCTCTGATCATAACCAGCCGCGGCTGCCTGATGATGACCCTTATGATGATTCAATTCCCTCTACCGCACAGAAGCAAGTTGGCCTTGCACGTAAATATGGTGTGGACTTCTTTGTACACGGCTTTTTCTGGTCACGGGGAAAGCGTGTCTTAGAGGCAGCCCTGGATAATGGATTTCTCGCCACTGATGGTAGCGGTGATTTTCCTTTCGCCCTGATGTGGGCAAACCGTATGCCCAGGGGAATCCTTCCGGTAAAACACAAATCCAGCCATAACATTGGTCCGGGCAGACTTGTTTACACTGACCCGGATGATTTTGTAGAGCTGATAAAATTCATCGAGGAGAAATATTTTTCAAGATCAAACTATTTTCGCGTAAACGAAATGCCAATGTTCTCCATATTTGACAGCACCTTTTTTCTACGACAGTTGGGCGAAGGACTTGCGTCACTGGCGATCCATAAAGCTAAAGACTATCTGAGAAAAAAAGGCTATCCCGGCCTTCACCTGATAGCCATTAATCCGGCACCTGCAAAAATTAGTGAGTTCAAAAAAGCAGGGTTTGACAGTATTAGCCACTATGTATGGCTTCCTGACTGGAAGGGTGAGTACCAGCAGGATTATGGAAAACTGGTAAAGAAGCGTAGCAGCGAATGGAAAGGATTTGCCGATAAGTCAGGACTTACATATTTCCCATCTGTTTCGCCCGGGTGGGATGCAACACCACGGGCCGCTGTTAAAGGCTATCATAAACCTGAACGCTACCCCTGGTGGCCTGTAGTGGTAAATGAAGACCCCTCACTATTCTCCGATTTTCTTGGCCGTGCAATCAAATATACAAAAGAGTTCAACAAGCCTCAACTCTCATTCATTGCATCATGGAATGAGTGGAGTGAAGGTCATTACCTGGAACCGGACAAACGCTTCGGTACTGCGTGGCTGGAAGCGGTCATGGAGGCAAAACAGAATGCCTTCTGACTGGTCGTTTGTATCAGTGGATATGGAACTCACCAACCAATGCGGTAGCGAATGCCTCATGTGCCCTCGTGAATCCATCTCCAGACCAAAAGGCATGATGCCGGAAGATGTGTTTAATATCGTATCAGATAAACTTATCAGAGAAGAAAGCCTTATTACATTTTCCGGAATGGGTGACCCTCTGTCACATCCCAACGTTTTCGAATGGATATCTGAGATTCGTAATAAAGGTTGTGATGTAGGAGTAGTGGTAAATCCTGAAGCATTAAATGAGAGCATTTCACAAAAACTTGTAGAGTCCCACCCAAACTCTATTACCGTTTCATTTCCAAGCATACAAAGAGATGTATTTGAAAAACTATGCCATATGGTACCTTATGAAGATGCCTTGAAGCGGACACTGGAACTGGCCAATCTATCTCGCGGAAAAGTTGGTTTGAGGGTTGCAGGTATAACAACTGAAATAAGCAGTGATGAACTAAGGGCATTTGTCAGATTCTGGAAGGAACGGAATATCAAAGCTGATATGACTGTATGTCACGGACGTGGAGGAAATCTAAAAAATCCTGAAATATATAAACTAAAAACTTTTGGGCTGGACTCCGGAAGTTGTGGCTTGTTTCAATTCCACACTTTTGTTACATGGGAAGCAGAAGTGCTGGCATGTTGCCATGACTTAACCGGTGCAACAAGAATCGGGAATTTGATTGATGATGATATTTCTGTAATTGCGGAAAGAAAGCAGGATATTCTGAAAAGCACTATGCCTTTTCATCTGTGTCAACAGTGTGACGAACCACTGAGACTATACTCCCTTTCCCAGGGACCACCACCTAAAAACAGAAAGGAGCGGACTGAATTCTTCCGCTCAATCAGCTATGATAGTTTATCTTGATGAAATATGGAGTTTTATTCTTCCTCCACTACCTCTTCTTTAAAGGTTCCGAATGGGCCACGAACGTTTATAGAGTCATCTTCTTCAATCACTTTTTTATCTGGAATGCGAATCTTAATGCTTCCGCTTATCGTCTTAAGAGGAGATTTTGAAAGACCAACTTTGAGTGTATTACCCAATATTTTTGCTCTGTTTAATTGCACTTGAGTATACGTGTAATCAAGATGGACAGGGCTCATGCCCTTCTTGCTTGCAAGGGGCTTTCTTTCCTGGTCATAGAGCATTATTGTCAGTTCCCTTTCCACCGGTTCCCAGGGAGCATCAGCTTCGATAACACCGGGATATTTTGCTGCAAACCTTATCTCTTTCAGATGTTCATCTATTCCTTGTTTGAAAATACTTGGCAGATAAAATGAGTGCTCAACTTCGCCTGCCTGAACATTTTTCTTACCAATTGTTGCAAAAATGACCACCACTGCAATACTCAACAGTACCATTAAATATGTTCTTTTTAGTAATAAGTAACTCATTGTCTAAACCTCCAGAATGATAAACCTTACTACATTAACATGTTATGTCTTATTTAAACAGTACAGAAAACGGTGTAATCCATGTTCCATTCTATGATTAGCCTATTAGGTAATAATGAGAATTATAATATACGCAAAAGATATACCTCAGATCGTAAGTTCAAAGAAAACGGTGTTTTTTAAAATGTATACAGTAAACAATGAAACTTTTGCCCATTTAATTACATATAGACATTTTCCGTTGACATACCAAATTGAATTTTCTATGCTAGCTCTCCAATTGTGAAGGTTAATGATATTTTCCTGATATAGAATATTGATTTATGTAATTTTATGTTAAATTGCATGACCTGATAAATAGGTAAAAAATATACGAAATAACATTTTAAAAATGGAGGTGTAGAAATGGATTGGGGAATGAAAAACCGACTCTCTTCGATAATGGGATCTGATGGCAAATGTATGTTCATGCCTATTGATCATGGGTATTTCCTTGGACCCACAAATTGTCTGGAGAAACCCGGAGAAACAATTAAACCGATTATTGAATACTGTGACGCACTCTTTGTCACAAGAGGTGTTTTGCGTGCTGCCATAGATCCGGTTGACAGCAAACCTGTCATACTTCGTGTATCCGGCGGTACAAGTGTGATTGGAGGAGATCTGGCAAATGAGGGACTCACCACTTCCATAAAGGACGCTGTAAGACTCAATGTATCAGGAGTTGGCCTGTCTGTATTTATAGGTAGTGATTATGAACGCCAGACACTTCTCAATCTTGGGAAGCTTGTAGACGAGTGTGAGGAGTACGGTATTCCAGTTATGGCAGTTACGGCTGTTGGAAAAGAGATGGAAAAACGCGATGCAAGGTATCTTAAACTGTGTTGTCGCATCGCTGCTGAGATCGGCGCCAAGGTAGTAAAAACATATTGGTGTGAAGAGTTTGAAAAGGTTACTGAAGGTTGCCCTGTCCCAATTGTTATAGCAGGTGGACCAAAGTTCGATACAGAACTTCCTGTGTTTGAGTTCGTCCATGACGGTATGACAAAGGGAGCTATCGGCTTGAATCTCGGAAGAAATATCTGGCAACATAAGCACCCTGTTGCTATGGCAAAGGCGCTGCACGCCATTATCCACAAGGATGCAAATCCTAAGGAAGCCAACGACATATTCAATGATACAAAGAGTGGATAATACCCGGCAACTTCCGAAGTTTGATTGAATAGGCTTTGAAAAGTAAGGTTATTAGAACTTGCAATTTTGTTTTTGCAGATATATAATCCTTCTTTGATTTACCGTAAAAAACAGTGTTTATGAGGGTTCTTCGACGGAATTCAACGAGAGGCGGCAGACCCATAAACCCTAGACATATAAGCAATTACAAACTAAGCGCCAGTAGCTCAGTTGGATAGAGCATCAGATTTCTAATCTGAGGGTCGGGGGTTCGAGCCCTCCCTGGCGTATAGTAATCAATTCACAAAAGTAATGTGGTGGGTGTAGCTCAGCTGGTTAGAGCACCAGGTTGTGGTCCTGGGGGTCGGGGGTTCGAATCCCCTCACTCACCCCACATTTTTCCATCAAGTAATTGGACAACTTCCGTATCGTATATTTACAACATGTTCTAAATGTTGTGTAAAAGTTTCTAGTAATGGCTTGTGAAATTCAAAAGACAATTGCAAAGGCGTGAGATCGCTTTGCCCAGTAACCAAGATCTTACTAACGGCTAAATGAGTCAACTGACTTTGATAAGGAACTGAAAATTGCACTTCTTCGTCTTTCCAATTATTAGATTTGTGTGCTCGTATGGCCTTACCTTTAGACTCGAAAATAATATATCGTGATGTATCCCCCTTAATAGTGATTACACATGGCACATTAGATTTTTTATCAGAAATCAATGAAAATTTACTGCCATTCCTTGTAACGCCACGCAGAGAGCCAGTGAATTCCAGAAAACCTTCTCGCTTGCTAGCAAGAATCTCTAGATCTAAATCAGAACGGGTAATTCTAAAATCAATCTCTCTTGAAACATAAGATATAAGGTCAATAAAATGGATGCTATTGCAGCCCATTCCCCAATTCCCACCCCGTATATCACAAACTATCGGTTCTCCATTTCCTAAATTTTTCTGTACTTCTAGATAGAAATCGTACATTCTTCTCGGACAGTTAACCCATGCTTTGACCTGACTAATTTTAAGTAAATCTATTATTTCATGGAAATCCTGGACAGACTGAAAAACAACTTTTTCTAAAAGCAGGAAGCGTGTTTTTTTATATTGCATAACCTCTTCAATCACTTTTCTGCGTACATCAGAATTTGTCGCAATTATAGCGATGTCAATTGAATTACTCAGACTTTTTATCGACTGAAAATATTTTACGCTTTTGACAAGCCCAGTACCTTTGATATGCTCAAAACGTTCCTTTGCTTCTACTAAAGATTGAGATGTTCTACTGACTACTTCTACAGAAATAGGGATTTCTGATTTAGCTAGTGCTTGTAAATGTCGACTTCCAATTTGACCTGCTCCAATCAAGGCAATTTTGTACATGATCTCTTGATAGTTTTTAATTAAGAAACAATGTAAACTATGTCCAGCATATGGTGGTATTGTACAAGGTAGTCTAAACATCAGGGTACGCTGTTCACACGATAAAACCTGCTAAAATAACCAAAATATCGAATAAAACACCATTTCAGCTTCCAAGCTAACACATTAAAAAAGTGGAACATGTTCACCGCCATATTATAAACCAACTTCGACATCAGACAATAGTTTTCTGACTTAGCCATTCCACTTGATTACGCTATGAAAGTGAAATATTTCACAATGTAAACTACCCCTCCTTCACCTATCTAATTCAAGTTCTTTACAAACATTCATTATTTTCACTATCATGTTTCATATTTGTATTTTGCCGTATCAAAATTGGACAATTTTTCCCGGTGGCTGTCGATATATTTCAGTCATTTTGTAAATTTTTATTAAAAGCACCCGGTTTCGAATTAAACAGGTTCATCATGATTCAAAGCATTAAAGTGTATATGTCCGTGTGAGATTTCGAGTAACAAGTTGTTTTATACGTACACTATATACAGTATAGACTATAAGGGCGTCGTATATATTGATTCCTTGTTGGCTCTGATTTATTAACAAAATTATTTGTGAAGCACAATAAATGGATATTATAAACATATAAACAACTGGTTAATTATAAGAAATGGCATGTTGCTTGCGCTCTTCTCAGATGCATGAGTTTTCAAAAGGTGGCTAATGGAGCTTTAGTCTACAACGGCCCATTAAGCGCAAGTCTCAGGATATATAAACAGTATGCAATTATAATTTTTTTAAATGGAGGGCAACGATGAAACACAGAAAAATTATGTTTGTAATATTAGTTAGTATTTTTGCAATCACGGTTAATCAATCTTATTTGTGGTCTGGGGAACCTGGTGCACTCGTTAAAAAAGTTATACTTAGCGAATCTTCTTTAAATAGAATAGATGATATCAATGAACGAAAGGCAAAACAGTGGGATGCGATTTCATCTTCCTTTAATTTTGAAGAGATATCTCAAAGAGTCATGGGTGAGTATTGGAGTAAATGCCTCTATGAGCAAAGATCTGAATTTGTAGAGTTGTTTACCAACCATCTCAAGTGTTCTTACATTAAGAAGGCAAACCCTCTCATTGGAAAGAAGATTATTTCATTAAAGGAAAAACAATTCAATAAATCTGCCAGAGTGCAAACTACCCTTCTAACAAAGTCTGGTAAGGAAGTTTCCGCAGATTTTTATTTACTCCGTGAAAATGGAAAATGGCTAATCTGTGATCTGGTTATGGAGGGTGTAAGCTTGGTCAATAATTACCGTAGTCAAATCACCAATACCCTTGTTAGGGCTTCATATGAAGAGATGTTGAACACAATGATGAAAAAACAAGGCAAAGATATCACTGCAATAAAAACCGCCTCCTTGTCTCTGGATGGTCAACCCAAGTTTGTTGAGTAATTTCTTTAAGAAGCATATATGTAATTTCAAAAAAACTCTTAAAGGGCATAAGCAGACAACCTGCTGTGCCCTTTTTCATTTTGAACCCTTCTCTTTATCTGTCTCCATACTATGCACAAATGACAATACTGAGTTTGAATTGCAAGGCAGCTAATACTTAACATCTATAATCTTTTAGTCAAAAAAAAAGTAGTTGCGATGTTTACAAATTGAATTAATATAGTATAGTTGATAAGAAAAAAGGTTGTTCATTTTTCACTTACACACCCTTAAAGTTATTTTATGCAATTCCAACAACATAAAACGAGGAGAAAGATATACATGAAACCTATTAGCAAAACCCTGGCAATTTTATTCACGATAGCCCTACTGACAGGTTGTGCTACAATTAAGGGCAACAGTGTTGTTGAACAGAGGGAGTACGTCCTTGATATGAAGAATGGCACACTGGCACGTCTGTATAAAGAGATACCTATTGCAAAAGAACAAATTAGAAAATCTGCCGGATATGGTGTGTTCAGCAATATTAACACAAATCTGTTCCTGCTCAGCAGTGGAAGTGGCTACGGAATAGTTACTGACAATAAAGGCAGAAACCCAGTTTTTATGAAGATGAGAACCCTGGGAGCAGGACTCGGTCTTGGAGTGAAGGATTTCAGGGCGGTAATCATTTTCAGAAAGCAGGAGGACATGGATAAATTTGTTGAAAAGGGCTGGGAGTTTGCCGGTCAGGCAGACGCTGCTTTTAAATCAGGCGAAAAAGGTGCTGCACATTCAGCAGCACAATCATCAGATCTTGACATCATCACTTAACAACTGACAGAGGCGGGAGCAGCTTTACAGGCCACGCTTCAAGGTACCAAATACTGGAAACACAAAGACCTGAACTAACAGTCTTTTGCCAGATTTGTAGTAACAGTGTGAAAGAGGTCAAAGCTAAAAGTATTTTTTACCGAACACCTTCTACAGGCATCTGATCTGTTATGCACAATCCTGACTAGTAAAACATTTACAAAACTAGTTTGCCTTGTCTTTTGATATTAACTATAATTTAGACTAAATGAGAAGATCTCACATAACAATTCCGATCTGCATCATGTCCATAATGATGATGCTTTTTCTTAATACAGGTTTGCTGCCGGCACAAAGCATATCCAGTGACATAGATACCGGTACCGACAGCACTTTAATCAAAAGACCGGTAATCTTTTTTGAGAACCCAAACTTTGATTTTGGTAAAGCCTACAAAGGAGATAGGGTTGAACATGTGTATAAGTTCGAAAACCGGGGTAAAGCCACATTGGAAATTAAAAAAGTAAAACCTTCCTGTGGATGCACTGCTGTGGTACTTTCTAACAATACTATTCTTCCAGGAGAAACAGGAGAGATTAAAGCTACTCTTAATACAGTGAGCTATGGAGGAAAAGTCACCAAAACCATATCCGTCTTAAGTAATGACCCGAATACCTCTAACCATAAGTTAACTATTTCCGGAGAAGTTATTGAAGAGATCAGTTTCAAACCAAAAAATATCAACTTTGGCTCTTTCCGTGCAGATAACCAATCAGACAACACCGTCAAGGTTGTCGTAAAATCACAGTCAGGCCCTGATTTTGAAGTAGTAAAGGTTACTTCATCTAAACCATATGTAGAGACCTCTGTGACAGACAACCGGGAGGGAAAATACACTATCACCGCCACATTAAAGAACCATCATGAAATTGGCAGATTCAGTGGCAAGATCTTTCTGGAATCAAACAGCACCAAACAACCAAAAACCAGTATTATATTTTATGGTGTAGTGGAAGGTGATATTACCATAAACCAGAGAAGAATATATTACGGCACGGTTTCGGAAGGAAGAGAGATAACTAAAAAGCTTTTTGTCAAAATAAACGAAAGCCACATAAGAATTTTAAGCAGTAAAATCTCACCGGATTATTTAAGTGTTAACATTGACGAAAGATATGATCAAAGAAACCCTCACTGTCTGATAGAAACTAAACTTCATAATGACGCTCCTGTTGGTAGAATTGACGGGCTTCTGGAGCTTACTACCAACAGCGAAGAACTGCCGGTCATCAATATACCTATAACAGGCGAAGTACACAAAGCTAACAAACCTGAATGACCTAAGCACCCAATCCATAGACTTTATTACCAAATCATGATGGAGAGAACCACTATAATTACACAAGGATATGCTTACAAAAACTGATCATGCATAATTCGTTTCCTATTAAATAATTGAATTAATTGACAATAAAAATGAGTAGAATATCGTTAATCACACTATTTCTGCTCAATCGCTTTTATTGTATCATCTATAATACTCTCCTTATGTTGAATACGAGCATAGATTTTTTTACATTTCATACGAGGACCAATAGTAGGCACAAACACCATTAGAACACACGAAACTACGGCAATAGCCTCCAGAATGAGGCCTTATTCCATCAAAATCCTTCTCATTAGTAATTTTCAGACTATAGAGAATATCAATGCCGATTATTGTTTTTAACGATGAGATAGCCGTATCTGTATTTTTCAATAGTGCACTGTATTGTGCATTCTGATATAGCGCTTCAGTAAAGTCAGGAGACAAATCTACAGCCTGCCTTGAAAATTTTTGAGCTTCATCAATACGATCAATATTCCGTAGTACGAATGCTTTAAATAGCAAAGCGTAACTCGTGTAGAAATCAGATTGTGATTCAACAATCTCTACAGCCTTATTAAAATACTCTAAAGCTTTTTCTTTATCTTCTTCGTGAAAAAGGCTGATGATTCCGAGACTTAAGAAAACAGAAAAATCATTTTCACAACATTGAGATAATTTAGAGAAATTATCCACTGCATCAGCGATTCTGCCATTTTCATAATCTTCCTGTGCTACAAATCTCAGCTCTGCAACTGAAGGCTCCAGAGAATCATAAATAATCTTTATCATTTCCTTAAATTCATCTACATTTTGCTCTATTTGCCAGGCTACTTCTGATATATTCCACTCAAACGATGCTTTCAGTCCGTACATACCATTGCCTACATCCCTATTGTCATAGGAAAGCAAATTGATACTGGCATTAATTGTTTCTCTGTTAGTATTTGATGTACCCGATAAACCGACGTGAGAAGCAATCATTTCTCTGATCTGATTACCTATTTCTATTCTTTGTAATACGACATCCTTACCAAGCTCTATATTTCTATAAAACCCTTTATTTATATCGCGCGGAACAAGCCCATCTTTAAATCTTTTCATCTATTATTCAAATTCCCCATAACCATAAGTGACAAATACCACTTTTTGAACTTTGTGGCATAAAAGATTCATGATCTTAACAGTTCTGCCTTTATCTTTACTACTACTTTTTTCACAAATACTGGAAAGTCTCCTACAGAAACACCAGGCATATGGGCATCATGTGGAAAAAAGGCAATAAATATTCCTGGCATTAAGTGAGAAATAACCTTTCGACTATCTGTCTTTAGATAAAATGCAATATCCTTCTCCGAATCATATGGTATATCAACGGTAAGTTCATTTAATGTTGTTGACTCGATGATCTCCTGACTTTCTAGAATACACTGAATGTCAACGTACTCACGATGTGCCTCAAATTTGTGATGTTCTTTTGTGTTGTAGCTTGAGATTATCGCAAAAATATCATCACCCTGAATTTCATATCTCATCTCTTTGGAGTTTGGTGTTATTGTTCCCAGGAATGTAAATGCAGCATTCCAGGCAGAACCATAAGGATAGCAATTACAATACTCCACTCTGTCAATTATCAATGAGAGTTCCTTTATTTAAGATGACTCGTGTATTCACATTCTTCAAATACACTTACAGAATATATATCTCGTCATATTTCTTGTTAATATGCCGGAGTCTTCCTACAAGTATTTTAGTATATCTCTGTAAGCCCTTTAAAAAGCTGAACACTTGATAAAACCTGCAATGTTTTGTTATCAATCATACAACACCTCTTCCTTATGAAATGCTTACCAATCATATTGTAGAGAGGATTTCAGTGTGGCGTGAATTTAGTAGGTTATCTAGTAATAACTGTCATAATACTTAAGTAATTGTTGAAATCAAGCGGAAAAAGATGTGAAGCTGAATGAGTTGAATAACCAGCAAGGTTATCAGCAGACTCTAAAGTTGAAGGAATAATTAGATTTAACTAAATCATTTCATTATATTGCGAACCGGGCGTACAAAAAGGAGACTTACGTCTCCCCAATCTACGTAGCCGTCATCAAAGTATACACGCCACATGCCGCCAGAACTACAACTGTCACCTGTCCATAGCCATCTTTGCTTTTTATCAAACACAGTATCTATGTATAAATTGCCATTCTTTTCACTGGCCTCAAGTAACGACGACGCCTCCTCTACCGTCGGTATACGCCAGTCATTATATCCGGCATAGCCCTTACTGTTCAAACCTCTTAACCATTTTTTCACCTCTTTCCTTCTCATATAGTCGTAAGAACCTGATTGTTGCCACATTAAACCGGTAGCATGATCAATTACAACCTTTTCATTAGCAATTATTTTTATTTCGTATTCATGCTGTATTGTACTATGCCCATAAAAGCCCCACGCCTTCTTTCTACGTACGGAGATATTTGTCATTGACTGAACTTGTGAAACAGTTAAATTCATATAAGAAGAACGAAGTTCCGTTAGTACCGGTTCCTCTTCCGCAACTAACGATATAGTTCGAATTGGAATAAAGATGAAGAAAAAGACCAGGATGTTAATCAAGAAAAACTTTCTCATATTATTCTGGTAAAATTTGTAAACTTAGAGCAAAATCAATATTCACATAACTGAAACCGGAATAGTCATTTTACTGTTGGAATTGTTATTGCAGTGGAGCTTAGTTTAGTTTCGGCATCTAAGACAGCACCATTTGTACCTTTTGCTTTTTCTATCAAATCATGCTTTGTTTTGTCGTAATCAATGCTGGATATAATGTTTTCATGCCTGAGCAGATTTAATTCATTGAGTTTATCAGCAATGTTTATTTTGTATCTGCTTTTCTTGATATAATCTTTATCCAGCAAATATGTATTATGTGTATCAAAACCCATTTTCTCCATACACTGCTCTGAAACCGCATCCACAACCTCTTCCAGTTTTTTCCTCAGAAATTCTTCGTCTGTATACACCATGTCTACCAAATCTACAGTACTCATCGCTATCTCCGTTCGTGCCTGTACAATATCCCTCCATATAACCGTACCTCCTGCCGCCGTAGTCATCTTAACATCGACCTTAATAAAGGCATAAGGATCAGAGAAAATTCCTGGGTCTTTTATACCAAACGACAACACGTCTGTTTCGAGTATAGTATCGATCCCCAATTCTGTACCCACTTGTACATAGTCCTTTACATTTTTATCTTTTTTCTCCATCAGTCTCCATAAGATGTTGCTGCTAACAATACTTTTCTGAGGTATCACATGGAAATAGGAACAGAGTTGGAATTTGGTATTAAGCTTTTCACATAATACGTCACCAATGTTCAAGTCAAATATTATTTCATTAAAAGCCATAGCATCTTCCTCATTTGCAGAATTCTTGGCAAGCATCATCATCAATTGCGGTATAATCATAGGCCCTGCAACCAGTGACGAAATAAACATTTCATCATTTCTGATGTCTACGTCTATTTGAGGGCTCTCAGGATAATGCATTATTGCAACATCATTTACAAACTTTGAATATTCCTTTCTGTATGGTATCAGTGATACATCTGTAGTTTTGCATCCGGCAAGTAATAATAAGCTTATTAATAAGTAGAGATAATATTTTTTTGTCATTTGATAAAAACCTGTTTATTTAATTATTAGTAATTGTGAATTCTAGAGTCATCCTCTTGACATGGATACTAATTTCTAGATTCCCCACTTTAACAGAGCCATATCTCTCTGCAACCTCAAATGTGTCTCAAACAGCAGGAGATAACATCAATTAAACGATTATTTTTATTGAGGAATGCTTAAACTTTTTCTCTTGGTTTCTAATGCGGGTTTTGCTTCGTCAGATTTAATCTTATTTAGTTCTGTTTCTATTTCCTGCAAATTTGTCAAAATTTTATTCAGATACTCTTTTCCATCAGTCTTTTTGAAGCAACCGTTAAAGTACTTAATAGACTTCCTGTAGAATACCACACTCTCTTTTACAGTTTTCTTATCAGTGTAAAGGTTACCGAGTTTATGATAGGCACTGGCAATCTGGAGTGCTGTATCTATAGATTCCGGTCGATAGTGTAGTGCATTCAAAAGATACTCTAAGGCCTTATTGTAATTTTCAATTTTAACATCAACAGGCTTATTTTTCATACGTTTTTTTAGTGCTCTGTAACCCTTGCCAACCCAGTATATATACGGTGTCTTTGTCAGCCCTCGCGGAAGCTTAATTGGCTTGGCCACCTTTTCTTGCCAGTTTTTATAAATCGGAATACTATAGATCATTATAGTAACATCATATTCAACATCCTTTCTGAGGATCACTAATGATGCTTCAACTTTTTTATCTTTTATTTTTCTAGATATTTTCACATAATCTGGCAAGGATCTTATTTTCTTACCTTCTATTTCAAGGACGATATCGCCTTTAATCAATCCCGCATCAAAACCCGGACTCCCGGACTGCACTTCAACAATTTTCAAACCCTCTTTTTTCTCAGAAAAGATCATTCCCGAGAAGATTGACTGTGCATGAACAGTTGAAATAAAAATGCCCAATGAAAAGATAGTAATAAAAAATAAAACATATAATCTCATGTTATTTCAAGCCCCTTGTCTATTAAATTTTCTTACTGCAATATCGGCAATGAACAGAAAGAGAGCCAGGGGAATTATAAAACCTGCAAGGCTCTTAAATATTATTACCTCTTCTTCCTCTACTGTTATCTCTTCCTTCATTGGATTATACTTTCCACCAGTGATCTCCGCAATATTTTTAAGCTGCACAGTGTTATTGCCTTGAACCGCGTACTCAAGCGGTTTTGTGACTGCTTTTTCCGGAATTAGTAATCCTTTTGTCTTTAAGTCTATAACCTTTCCATCCCTTACCCTTGATATTTTCAAGTTATAAATGCCCGGATTAATATCTTCCAGTTCTGACAAAAATCTTTTTGGTGCAACCTGTTTAAGGAGAAGTCCCTGGCCACTGTCAGCAAAGTCCGGTGATATTAAACTGACTTCAAGCTCTGTATCATCCCCTAAGAGAGATGTCGACTCTATTTGTAAGGATATTGCATCGCCATCAGTTTTGATCTTAATACTATAATCAGCTTTAGATATATCTCTCATTGACCACCTCACAACTTGTGACCAGAACTTATTAAACATTGACCAGTTAATCCACTTTGACGACCACCTCGCATTTGCATCAGACGCGTAAACTACTACCTTGCCTAAACCATATCGCCAATCAGCCAGGATCGGATCAGTTTTCCCCATTATGTTTGTTACCAGTGGAACTTCAACATTTTCTTTTGCTTCTGTGATTGTGTGCCCTTTGAGCGGAGGAAACTGCTTATCATATATACCTTTCAATATCTGACTTTTCTGATTGATTGAAGGATAAAAATGTTCTTCATGAAAATCTGATTGCGATACAAAGAATTCTGAGTCCTTTATTATCAACCTTGGCAGCCTTATTATGTCGGATATCTGATAAAACTGCCCTTTTGTCTTCTTGGCAATATCCTGCAGTAGTTTTGTATTCACGAGCCACGTCCCAAGAGCGATGGTTGAAACCGTTATATGTGCCTGCTGAAACTTGCTGATCATTTTATTATAATGATAATATATGGATTTTGTGTTTCCATCAGAAAGCAGAATGACATGATTCACCTTTGAATTCTTCTGCCTGATCTGCCGGTAAGCAGAATCCATGGCAGGGAATATATCCGTTCCCCCATCCGCATTTAACATACTCAGTTTCCTGATGATTTCTTTCTTAACGTCCTCCTTGGATTTTAGTCCAACAATAGTATGCGGAGCTGTATCAAATGCAATAATACCAAAATTATCATTCTCCTTCAGCTGTTTGATCAATTCAATAGATGCCTTCTTGGCAAAGAGCATTTTCTTTCCCAACATACTCCCTGATTTATCTATAATTAAGATCAAGGAAAGTCTTGTTTTTTTCTCTTTTTTAGGCGGTTCTCCACCTATTATCTTAACCGGCAGAATTTCTTCTATTTTAGTCCCGGAATACCCACCTTCAGCAGTGATGTTTGCGCCGCATGTCATCACAAACCCACCACCATAATCCTTTACGTACTTTTCTATCAATACCATCTGCTCATCACTAATAGAATCTTTTGAAACATTTGAAAAAATTATACTATCATATTTAAGAAATTCCTGTAGCGATTTAGGTATCTGATCAGGCCCCTTTATCTCAACATCAATTGTTTTATCTTCCAGAGCATCAGGAAGATACATCTCCTCCTTTTTGACACCGTTAATATATAGCAGTCTCGTCTTATCCGAAACATTAACAAATGCGAATTTACTATTGTTCTCCTTATCTAAATCCAGTCCGTCATCTTCAATATCAAGGCTTGCATTAAACTTTATAAACCCTTTTTCGTCACTTTTATATGGTACCTCAAATACACTTATTCCACTTTTGAATTCGGTGTTCCACTCTTTCAAAATACCATCCTTGTTATGTAACCTTAAATAACCTTTAACCGCTCCCTCATTTCTATTTTCAATAACAACTTTTACGTTAATCATTTCACCTTCATTTATTTCCTTGGGAGCCAATACTTTTTTCACTAATATTTCTCCCACCTCCTGGATATCTGGAGGAGATGCCACAAAGACCTTTACATCATTGCTTGCCGCCATTAAGGCCGCACTTTCTACTTCACCCAGATTCTGATTCCCATCTGAAAGTAAAATCACAATTTTGGAAGAATCTTCCGGCATAATACCAAGGGTTGCCATTATGCCACTTGCAATGTCAGTTCTATCCGTACTGATACCTGAATCTGTAATGCTTCCAAGCATGCTTTCTAGTTCCATATCTTCCGTGAGAGTTGGCGTAATAGCTCTTGATTCACCACCAAAAACTACCACTCCTCTTTTAATCTTCTCATCCAATGTCCCATTTAGATCTTTTACATAGTTCCACATCCATTCCTTACCTTCCCATGAGATACTATCAGACATGTCCATCAGGAACACAGCACTAACTTCACGATTAGACTTTTCCTTTCCACTTAATCCGGCCAGTACTATAACTACAAGCAGGAACACCATAGATCTCAAGAATGTGGTAAGAATTATTTTAGGAACCGATAAATGACGGTATCCAAATATTGACACTATCCAGAAAACAGGTAGCGCATACAAAAACTTTAAATAATCAGGATTGGTAAATTGATATTCCATTTTATTAATAAGTTTAAAGTGAGCTAAAGTTATTACAAAACTTTAGGGACTTCAAACTTCAGTTCATTGTAGACATTTAGAATAAGGCCTTAAACTGTGCCGGCCCTTACTTTTTTGTGATAGAGTAACCATTCGATAAAAAGTATAAATGGCACTAGTAAGAGTATATATTTTCCAAATTCATTTTTTTCATCTTTAATTAGTGTTTCAGCCTCTTTTTCTTCAAACTTGAGTTCTTCGTCACCTGTTAATTCCGGTGCAATCCTGGATTCATTTGCGTCAAAAAGATTTGCCACAAACCTGTTATTGAAGTTAGTACCAGAAATTTTATACTCCCCCGTATATTCTATTTTGTTAAAAACAAAATTTGCTTCAGTGGCATCGTTCTTAGCATTATATTCCAGAATCTCGTTTTGAGGAGTTACTATCTCAACGCCTTCTGTCAAAGCATAGTTCAACCGGTACTGACCGCCGGTTAATAACTTACTATTATCCACCGCTTCATATGGATTCAACCACTGGATTATATTAAGTGTCATAATCAGCATCCGCAAACCATCTGATTTTGAAAAATCAAATTCACTCAGATCAAATCCCAGTGAAATTATCTTCTTTCCTTCATACCACCCGGCAAAGGCAATGGGGGAATCTTTCAAATTATCTGAAACTTTTATCAATGGTATTGACCAATCCGGAGGTTTCATTGTGAATGCACCCTTAATATCTAAATCGTCCAGGTTAGTCAGATGTAACATAGCAGGATGCGTAGTGTCCCAATCTAAAATCTTTACCGTCAATACCAGGTCATTCTCGCTAATCAGAACATTACCGAAGTCGCCAGCTTCTTTTACGCCTTCAGATCCTGAATTCGCTATATACAAATATGGCATTATATATAGTACATTAATATCGGGATTATTATTCGGGTAAAACTTGTGAAAAATTGCGGCATCATAATTCTTTATATCTTCTTGTTCATATTCAGATGTTGCAATATGGGTTACAATTATCCGACGGGTACTCTGTTCTATTTTTGCAAGCTCGTCTCTCAGCCTGTAATTGTCAGAAACTAATAATATGTTGATAGGCTTTATCTCATTAATTATTGCGTAAGCCGTGTTATCTACTAAAAGAAGGTCATCTGTCTGTATACTGGCTTTCAGGATACCTGGTGCATTAAGATTCATCACACTTAATGTTTTTTGTTCATTACCAACCAGATCCAATTCTTCTTCCATTATAATTTCGTCGTTCAGAAAAACAGTTAACCTGACCGTTTTACTATTATTTGCATAGTTTTCAATTGTGACATAAGCTTCACGTTCTCTATAATCTTTAAACATGTCCTGATATACATCAAGAGATGTAATAGCAACATTGTCAGACGCCTCTCCAAACGTAATAAATTTTATATTTCCAGACTTTAAATTAGTATAGTTTATTGAAGAAGCCGATCTGTCTGTTAACACATACATCTCTCCTCTTTCAGCATTCTTAAGAAACGAAACTCCCAGACTCACCCCCTCATCAAGATTTGTTCCAGTATCCTTTGGCATTAAGTCTGTAATTGTTTTATTCAATTTAGCCTTATCATCGGTAAAATCACTGACAACCCTGGAAGAATAATTTGAGGAGATAACCATCATCTTGTCCTCTTGCCCCAGCTTGCCTATCATTCTTAGCGCTTGAGATCTGGCTTTGTCAAAACGCGTCTCATTACCTTCAACAGCTTGCATACTTGCTGACGAATCAACAACAAGAACAACATTTTTTCCGGATATGTTAATTATGCTGGAGTTAAGGTATGGTTTTGCCAGAAAGAAAACAAGAAGCATTATGAGGAGCGTTTGCAACACGAAAAGAAGATCAATCTTAAATATTTTACTGCTTACAGTATCTTCCTTCAGTATGCCCCATGGAATCAAACTTGATACATGTACTACATTCGTCTTTTTATTATAAATGTAGAAAAATACTACTAGTCCGATTAATGCTAAATATCCAAATGCAAGTAAATTTAGAAAACCCATAAATTATCTGTTTATATTACAGTGATACCGCCCGGGGCGGAAAATAACTAGTTTATCTTACGAACCCGATTCTCGGTAGTTCGCGCAGAATGAAATCTTCAAATTTTATGTTTGTTTTAGCCAGTGAATAAACAATTCTGTTTATCCGGCAGAAGCGACTCAGTCGCTGGTTATGTTCTTCCATAGCTGCTTTATATTTTTTTCTATTTGCTTCTGAAAAATTAATATTCATCTTCTGGTTTGTTTCAACATCTATCACCTGATTCTTGCTTTTTTTACCAAAAGGATCAAGTTCAGTTTCCCCCAGGATTTGTATAACCTTAATATCAAAATTCTTGAATCTTAAGTAATTGAATCCCTTGGTATAAATTTCCGGCTTCATCATAAAATCTGATATAACAATAACCGTACCTCTTCTCCCTTTCACTTCATGTATATACTTTGAAATATAATCAATAAAATCCAGTTCACCTTTCGGCACAAGTTTCTTCAAAAAATCAGCTATCACAAATATATTCTCTTCTTGCTGAAAAAAAGGAGTCCTGTTTTGAGAGATCTTATCTGTATTGACCATTGTTGCCAGCCTCACACTGTTCTTACTAGACAATGCAATATAGCTCAGAGCAATTACAAGGTCCTTTGCGTAATCAAATTTTTTGTCCTCTTCAGGATACAACATCGACCGGCTCACATCGAATAAGATATGGACAGATAATTCCTCTTCTTCCTTAAAGGTCTTTACCAGCAGCTTGTCGAGACGTCCATAAATATTCCAATCAATATACCTGAAATCATCTCCTGGCATGTACTCCTGATAATCGGCAAATTCTATACTGGTACCTTTTTTATTAGCTGCCTCGTAATTGCCCTTCCTTACCCCACCATAGGTTTTCTTACACTCAAGGCATAGGGAATCAAGTTTTTTCAGGAATTTAGAGTCAAAAATATCTCCAAGCATATAACCGGCCTCATAATCCTCATAATAAATCTTTATAGACAATATATCGCTTTTGGAAAAACTATTTATAAACGATTTAGTACGATCTATTTTTTTAATTTCTCTAATATTTTCTCAATGATATGGTGTGACTTAACATTGTCTGCATCAGCCTCAAAATTTAAAAGCATTCTATGATTTAGTGCTGACACGGCAACCTTCTTTACATCTCCCTCATATATGTTAGGCCTACCATCAAGAAGAGCATTTGCCTTGGCCGCTAACGTCACCGCCTGTGCACCACGCGGCCCTGCCCCATATGTAACATAACGTCCTACAAGATCCTCGATCTTATCCCCATCAGAAGCAGAATCAAGAGCGTCTTTGCTGTCAGGATGAGTTGCCAATATAATACCGGTAATATAGTCTTCCATCTCTGACGAAACCAATACTTCGCGTACCAGCTTTCTCATCTCAGCAACCCTTTTAACTGCAGATCCGGAATCAAATACAGGTTGGATATTATAGCTTTCATTGACAGTTGTTTGTCTCAAGATTGTTTTTAGTTCTTCGAACTTTGGAAAAGCTATGTGCAATCTGAAGAAGAATCTGTCCATCTGTGCTTCCGGCAGAGTGTAAGTCCCTTCCATCTCAATCGGATTCTGAGTTGCCATAACAAAGAATGGCTCTCTCAATCCGTGGGACTTTCCCGCAACAGTCACCTGTCTCTCCTCCATGGCTTCCAGCATAGCTGATTGTGTCTTTGGTGTGGCACGGTTAATCTCATCAGCAAGCAATATATTAGTAAAAAGAGGTCCTGGTGTAAATTCGAACTCTTTTCTACCACCACCTTTTTCCACAACAATCTGAGTACCCGTTATGTCTGCAGGCATCAAATCAGGTGTAAACTGTATTCTCTTAAAATCAAACCCGAGTGCTTTACTTAAAGACTTAACAAGCAGAGTCTTTCCAAGGCCCGGAACACCTTCAAGAAGAACATGTCCCTTTGCAAAGAAACCTATTAATATCTTCTCTACAATGTCCCTGTTCCCTACTATTACCTTGCCAATTTCTTCCGTTATACTATTGAAGTCCTTTTTGAATCTGTCTATCTCTTTTTTTATATCACTTACTTCCTCATTTTTTTCTGTTTTTGTCACTTTCTACTCCTTGTCAGAATGAATCTTCTTTATAATATCCTCATATTCTAAAGGTATTGAAGTCTTTCTCATTGTATCATCTTCCGCCTGCTCTTCACTACTTTTTACCGCATCGTCATAACCTACCGTGGGAAGTTTCCTTCTTTGTCTGGAAGGTTTTCCCTTGCCGGTAGATACCGTTTCTCTCAATGTGCCGAGTTCATCGTTTTCCCCCTCTATTCTCATTTTCATTTTATCCGTATTTTCAGGCAATTCAATATTCTCTTGTTCAGCAGAATATAACTCTTTTCCGGGTTTATCTCCGGAAGGAACATCTTTTTCATCAGTACCTGTCTTTTCCTCTCTCGACAGCGTCTTTCTCTTACTCTTTGTCTCTCCAGGCTGCTGACCATCAAGCTCTTCCTGGCTATTACTACCTTCCAGGCCATCCTTGTTATCAAACCCCATCTCCTTCTCCAGAGCAGATATCTGACTGGACAAATCAGCCATCTGACCTGCTATTTCCTTTTTCAAGTCAGAACTACTTTGTTTACCTCCTTTACCGCCTTCGCTACTACCCTGTTTTTGTCCTGCTTGTTTCTGTATTGAATCCCCAGGACCTTCAGCAGAATCACCTGGACCTTTATTCCCGCTCTTACCGGCCATCTGTGAAGAGATTTTATCACCGGGCTCGTTACCTTGACCATCTTCAGATCCTTTTGAGCCTGATTGCTGCTGAGATGCCTTTGTACCTCCGGGTTCTGTACCTGAATCGTCTCCTTTGCCGTCTGCGGTCATTGCACTTCCAGCACTTTGTGATTCACCTTGATTACCAGAGCCATCTTGATCTGTCTGCTCGGAACTTTCCGATTCAGTCCCAGGTTTCTTCTTCTGACCAGATGCGAGCTCATCACCTCCTGAATCTTGTTCTTCTCCCTGACCCTCCTGACCCTTTTGACCTGTTTGTTCAGAACCTTCCGTTCCTGCACCTGACTCTTTATCCTGACCGGATGCAAGATCATCACCCCCTGATTCTTGAGTTTCCCCCTGACCTTCCTCACTCTTTTGACCTGCTTGTTCGGAACCTTCAGGTCCTGCACCTGACTCTTTATCCTGACCGGACGCTAGATCAGATCCTCCTGACTCCTGAGTATCTCCCTGACCTTCCTGACCCTTTTGACCTGCTTGTTCGGAACCTTCAGATCCTGCACCTGACTCTTTGTCCTGACCGGATGCAAGATCAGCTCCTCCCGACTCTTGAGTTTCTCCCTGACCATCCTGGCCTTTTTGACCTGCTTGTTCGGAACCTTCAGGTCCTGCACCTGA
>JASMMK010000053.1 GCA_030748215.1 Candidatus Scalindua sp. | reverse complement strand
CGCAACTCTTTGCGGTGTCATTGTTTATGATTGTTGTCGTACAAAGAAGAATTTCTATGACTACGTCAATTAGCAACGCGGATCAATTTTTCAAGATGGTGTGAATCTTAAACTGGTTTATCAATAATCAAACAGATCAAGAATTAATATGGGGTATTAAGGCCATTTCTGTTGTTATTTTAGACAGAATATTCGTTTTTTACGTGAATGAATATCGATTCAATAATATGAAGAAAGAGAGGCGGGGTCTGTCCAACGACAACGTTAGATGTTGCAAACACTTGTCGTCAAAAGCATTATACACTTTCAAAATAGCATTAGATGGAAATATTTTTGAAGTCCTTGTATAATAGCGTCCAATTTCCACCAATACTTAATAAACATAAAATAGTAAAAGAGATCCTATGAACAACGCAAAATTATTTAGCATTGTAATATTAACGGTTCTTTCAGGAGTGATTGGAGCGTGCAAGGCCGTACCTGAACCCGGAAGCATGCAGGTGGTTTCCAGTGCTAAAAACATAGCGCCTGATTCAGATATTACCAGGAGTGCCAGTGACAAAAGTACCGTAAACGTAGAGGGAGAAGATGAGGGTTGTATGTCATGCCATGAAGGGATTGAGGTTATTAATGATAGAATGCAACCGTATCTCCTGCTGTTTGCCAAACAGAAGTACGGAAAGGGCAGGGGTTATGAGTGTGCTATCTGCCATGAGGGTGTTCCGTCATCCGGAAATAAAGAGGAGTCCCATAAGGGGCTCATTCCAAATCCTTCCAGTATGTGGGTTCTTCACGAGGGAAAAGGTTGTGCAAAATGTCATGATGGGAAGGGGAGCATTACTACCCTGATGGGAAAACTACTTGAAACACCTGTTGGCGGAGAGATAATGTCCGGACAGACCGCCACTCTGGATCCGTCAGGGACCCTTGGCAGAAATTATACTACTCGTCTATCCAAGTCACTACATTCACTTCAGACGGGTATCGTAAATAAAAACCTCTCTTCAAACGGTGTCGTTCCGAAGGGAACATTTCCCTATGGCAACTTTGATATGGTTGACACGGATGGACAGATTCCTGATGTAGGCACCGATAAATTCAAGGAGTGGACAGAGAAAGCCATTAAGTTCGGATATCTTAGAAGGCTTGATAGTGTGGAGGAGATACCTGATTTCAAGAAGGGCGTTTCGGTATTCGGTTCTGAGGAGGAGGCCGGTTTTTCAGATACTTATAGGAAACAGTGTGGACGTTGCCATGTCTGGGGAGAGGGAAGAGGTAAGAGAGGTGATCTCAGGGCATCAGGCTGTGCTGCCTGCCACATGCTCTATGGCAACGACGGGAAGTATGAAGGAGGTGATTCTCAAATAAAAAACAGATCTGAACGTTCTCATCCGTTAAAGCATCGCATTACTACAGCGATCCCGGCAGCTCAGTGTACTCACTGTCACACAAGGGGAAAGAGGATCGGGACGACCTTTGTGGGGATGTTTGAGTTTGATTATATAAAGGACGCTCATGCTGCTCCTTTTGATGAAAATGCTCAGGCACAGAAGCCTCTCTTTACAAAGGAGTATATGCATGTGCGGAAGGATGTTCACTTTGAAAGAGGTATGCAGTGCGTAGACTGTCACACTTCAATTGATGTACATGGTGACGGTAATATCTATCCGGCAACGTTATACCAGGTGGAGATCAGCTGTTACGACTGCCACGGGACACCGGAAAAATTTCCCTGGGAGCTGTCCGTAGGGCATGGAACACCAGTAACTCTGGATGGTGCCAGGGGGACATATAAAAAAAACAGTGTGGAGTATCTGCTTACTTCAAGAGGAAACGTAAAAGAAAACTGGAGAAGAGAGGGAAACACATCATATGTCTACAGCAGGTTTACCGGGAAAAAACATGAGATACCTCTGTTAAAGAAAATTAATGAAACCGACACCTACAAGACGAAACAGGGTAAGGTCGCTATGTCGACCATTCACAAGCATATGGAGAAGATGGAGTGCTATGCGTGCCATGCTACATGGGCTCCGCAGTGCTTTGGATGCCATATGGAATATGACAGAAGGGTAGAGGGTACAGACTGGATTACTACTTCGAAAAAGGTTGATCCTGTAACCGGAAGGCAGACTGTGACAAAAAAAGATGGTAACCTGGCATTAGAAAACCGCTCCTTTTTGAGATGGGAAAGTCCGATATTGGGAATGAATTTGAGGGAGAAAGTATCACCGCTTGTCCCCGGGTGCCAGGTCTTCTATACATTTATAGATAAAGAGGGAGAGATCAAGGCGCTCAATAAAACATACACTACTTCAACCGGGCATAATTCTCCAACACTTGCCCCTCTGCAGCCTCATTCAATTTCACTGGTAGCCCGGACATGTGAGGATTGCCACACTAATCCTAAAACTATCGGATACGGTACCGGTAATTCAAGGAGTGCCGGAAAAATTTTGGGAGACAGTCCTCTCTTTCAGGATTTATCAAAAGGCGTATATGGTGATATCCCCGGTGCGAAAACAGGTAAGTGGCAGGTTCCGAAGATTGCTGACTTTCCATTTGCCCTTGACCAGTTGGTTACACGGAGCGGTAAACAGATCCAGAACATGCCGCTACCTGAAGACAGGCCGTTAAATGAGAAGGAAAGGAATATTGTGGAAAGAGAAGGGTTGTGTATGGGGTGTCATCAATACCATGGAACTCCGGAATGGGACAACATCATAAAGAAATACGGAAGGGCGGAAACTCCGGAGCAGCACGAAAAGATAGTTGAAGAAGCTTTCAAGAGCTTTCTTGAACAAGCAAAATAAAGCAATTATTTTATAGGAGGTTAAAATGGCTCTACTAAAATCAATCAATGTACCATTAGGGACGAAGGCGATCGACTTTTGCTTAAAGGGAATAGACGGAGAAATGCACTCTCTTGCTGACTATGACGCTAAAGAAGTTTTGGTTATTATCATTATGTGTAACCATTGTCCATATGTTCATGCCGTGGATGACAGGCTTGTTCAACTGCAGGAAAAGTTTGCGGAACGAAATGTTCAGCTTGTCGGAATAAATCCGAATGATGGAATCAAATATCCTGACGATAATTTCGAAAATATGGTTAAGAGGGTGGAGGAAAAAGGATACAACTTTCCTTATTTAAGAGATGAGGATCAATCCGTTGCAAAAAAATATCAGGCTCAATGCACTCCCGATATATACGTTTATAACAAAGAGAGGGAGTTGTGCTATCATGGCCAGATAGATGATAATTGGCAGCATCCAGAAAAAGTAACGTCGCACGATCTGAGTGATGCGATTGAAGCGTTGCTCGGAGGAGATAAACCGTCTCCCGATCAATACCCATCAATGGGATGTTCGATCAAGTGGAAGGAGTAATCGATGAGTAAGAAACCAGAACAAATTACAATAGGGGAGGAACTTCATATTTGTCCTGACTGTGGATATGAGGATGGTTTTCATACATCATATGTACGGCAGGCAAAAGAGCAGTGCAAAATCATCCTCATATGTCCAAGCTGCCACGCACGTTTTGATCCGGATTGGGTTGTTTGTGTATAAGGTCAACGGAAGAGATAGTAGATTTTTTTTTACTTAAAGTGGAGCAAGGGTAGTTCGTGTTTCCATTCTAGTCATTCTGAAAGTCTATCCGGGATAATGTTTTTGTGTTTATGCCATATTCTCGATCAAGATGCTCCATCTTCAGTTGGAAGATCAGCCAGTTTATTATCTCACCATTTTCATTACGTATTTCATAAGCAATTTCAACTCCCCTTGTACCCATCCGGTTCTCCTTGACCTGGCTCCCCAAAAACTGATCCAGTTGTAAAGTTAGTATAAAGCTATATAATTGGATTAAGAAAGGGGGAAAACATGTCACAAAAGCGATACAAGTCTGAAGAAATAATCCATAAGCTTCGAGTTACAGAAGTAGAATTATCCA
>JASMMK010000052.1 GCA_030748215.1 Candidatus Scalindua sp. | reverse complement strand
TAGGCGAGACCAAGATTATAATGCGTATCTGTATCATCTGGATCAATTCTTATCACCTGTTTGCATGACTCAATCGCCTCTTCATACATGCCTGATAGGCCGTAAACAACTCCAAGATTGTAATGTGCTTTAGCATAATCGGGGTCAATTCTTATTGTCTGCATATATGACTCAATCGCCTCTTTATTCATGCCTGAATTTTCATAGACAATTCCAAGGTTATAATATGCCTTTGCATAATCAGGGTTAATCCCTGTCGCCTGTTTATATGACTCAATCGCCTCTTTGTACATACCTGAATTACCGTAGGCGACTCCAAGATTATAATGAATCCCTGCATCATCAGGGTTAGTCTCTAATGCCTGTTTGTATAACTCAATCTTCTCTTTATTTATATCTGATTCCTGAGAAATTGCATCAGTATCAGCGAAGGAAACAGCAGATAAAAGAACTAAAAGAGTTAGCGGGATTACTAAAAGAGTGAAATACCTGATTTTTGTATCAATAATCATTTTTGTTATCTTTGTTTAAATGTATAGGAAATCCATATTGATTGCACTTCGACACCGCTCAGTGTGACATCGTTCTGTACGCTCAGCGAAACGTCATCCTGAGCGGAGTCGAAGGATGGTCTTTGTTGCAATAGCGACTTAATTTATTCCTTACTCATTTCTCCTGTTTCATTCTTCCCTATCGCATTAGTATTAAATTAACTGACCAGTTTATGCAGGTATGTAGTGTTCACCCAATCTTCTTTCCTGTATTTTTTCTTGTAATGAGTAAGCAACTGTTTGATCAGATCATTCACTTCCAGTTTTTCTACTTCATTGATCCTGAAGTAATTCCATTCCGGAAAAACTCTAAGCCATTTCTTCATCTCATTCTGCACATTCGTTATCTCACTAATACCATACATCTCTTCTTCAGCATACCACTTAATTAAATTGCCTTCCAATTCTCTTTCCCACTGTTTCATTATTTTGATTCTTCCAGAACCTGCCCTTATACCTCTACTTGTCAACTCAACCACCTGACTTCCATGCGCAATCAGTTCATGATACATAGTACCGATTAGTGATTTTTCACTTGTCTCTATAAATGTACGGGCAACATGCATTTGATGTACCGTCTTGCCGCACATAAAATATGTTAAATCGATATAATAAGGATGGTAACAGATCTCACGTGTTATATGATTATACTCTTTGCTAAAATCAAAAAGTATTTCGTAACACCTAGGAGCCTCGCGTAATCCTTGAATTACCTTTTTATACGTTTTGAAGAAATCCTCATTTGTCGGTTCCCAGTCGTACCGTTTTAAGCTGCCAATCAGTTTATACTCTATATCTGAATCTTTATATATTTCCTCTGGAAGCACCCCTCCGGCTGCCAGGCGTGATGTTTCCAGCTCTACCCTTACTTGCCATTCACCATTTTGTTTTAATAGTTTTTGCTGCTCACGAAAACCCGGATAATGATCAGTTTGAGATCCAAATACTTTCTGCCCGGTTCCGGTTATGAAGAATTCGATTACTGCTGCAGCTATTCCAGTTTTAACAGCATATCCGGCTAACACAGCACCTGGAATGTCCTTGAATAAGAATTGTCTTCTTCCCGGATTTAAATCTGAAGATCGATTTGGATTATGATCAGACATGCTTACATTAAAAGGAACAGAATATGAATTTCAAAAAGCCTAAACAGAACTAGTTGGAATTATAATACTAAGGAATTTAATTACTTACGTGGATGGGCCTTATCGTAAACGTTTTTTAACCGTTCTGTCGTAATGTGCGTATATACCTGAGTAGTAGATAGACTGGAGTGTCCCAGCATCTCCTGAACGGATCGCAAATCAGCTCCTTTATCCAGCAAATGAGTTGCAAAGCTATGTCTGAATGTGTGTGGAGATGTGAGCAGATTAATTCCGGACACCTTCAGATATTTGTCAAGAGATCGCGCAACACTCCTCGCCGTCAGGCGGTCACCATACTTATTTAAAAAGAGAGGTTCACTCCTGCTCATATTCTTCACCTCCTTCTTTTTACTCATAGATTTGGAATCAATATATTCGTTTACAGCATTAATCGCATGACTCCCGATTGGAACCAATCTCTCTTTCTTGCCTTTTCCCTGTACCTTTACCATTCCGGCAATGCAATCTATGCTACCCTCATCTAAACCCACCAGCTCACTCACCCTTATTCCAGTACTATAAAGCGTTTCCATAATCGCCATATCCCTCAATCCCATCACAGTGGAAGAGTCTGGTGTTTTCAGTAAAACATCCACTTCGGTTATGCTTAAAAATTGAGGAAGTTTCTTGTCCTGTTTAGGAGTGCGCAACATCTCAAACGGATTTGCAACAAGTTCACCTTCACGAATAAGGAATTTGAAAAAAGATCGTATTGATGCAAGTTTACGGGCTATGGTTCTCTTTGAATAATTTTTTGATCTTAAAACAGCAAGAAACCGTCTTAAAAGAAGGTGATTAATACTTTCTAAACTACAGCGTTTTTCAGCTTTCAAGAAATTATCAAATTGCAGCAAGTCTTTGTGATATGCCCTCAACGTGTGTTCAGAAAAGCCCTTTTCATGTTCCAATTTAGCGACAAAATCTAAAGATAATTTTTCAATCATCAGCTCTCTTCCCACTCTTATTTGAAAATACATTCATCCAGTATTGTGCCTCACTCTTGGACGGCCCCAGGTATTTACTGATTGGTTCATCATCTTCTTCATTTTTTAACCGGCTATCTTCCTGCTCTGCAGTCTGAGTGTGTGCAACCTTATTTTTGATATCTCTATAAAAAACCAATGCACCCACAACTTTACAACCGTATTTCTTTACATACTGTTCTATGTCCCTGTCGGAAGTAATTACAGTAATGTGCCTGGGATTATCACTACGACTCACCATCCTCTTGATTTCCTCATCTGCATCAAGGTCCTGCCTGGAGAACACCACATCTATTCCGGCTGGCCTTATTTCTAATGAATTACCAACACCCTGTCCATCAAAAACTACTATTAATTTGTGCTTCCTTTTTTCCTTGTATTGCTCCAGCATAGCGAGGAACCTGTTTCGCAGGACCTCAATATCACACTTTTCAGTAGTATACCCCAGTTCAGAGATCTTAAAGATCACGTTATAACCGTCTACTATTATGTCCATTTATATGTTTTTTGCCTTCCCAACATTACTCCAAATTATTTATCTGTTTACAGGCACTGCTTTTAGCGATAATAGTAACATCTACAGGTACTCCTGACAATAAACTTCCTATTGATATCTACAATTTCTGACGAGATCCCATTTCTTCTTTTGTCTCATTTCGGACAGTCAGCCATACGTTTTGTCTTGCTGGTGCGGTAAACATTTTCTAACGGACACTCTTCACACTGCATTTTTGGCTTACAATAATACTTACCTACCATGACAATGAGAGCATGATACTCATTATAGAGAGGCACCTCTTTCGGAAGGTTATCTTCAAAAACCTCTTTTATAGCTTCATAGTCATAATCATCTGTTATCACGCCATGCCTGACAAGCACCCGTTTCGTATACGCGTCCACAACAAAAGTAGGTTTCTCTGCCGCATATAAGATTATGGAATCGGCAGTCTCCTTCCCTATACCATTAACCGAAAGTAATTGTTCGCGTAGCGTGGCAAAATCCAGTTTAAAAAGCTTTGACAGGCTCCCGTTGTAATTCAAGAAGAGCCACTCTATGAAGTGTTTCAGCCTTTTAGCTTTGACATTAAAATAACCTGAAGGTTTGATAAGTTCCGCAAGCTCATCCTGATCAATCTCATATAATTTCTTTGGAGTAAATATTTTTGCAGTCTTCAGGTTCTTAATCGCTTTTTCTACATTGGTCCAATTTGTATTCTGAGTAAGTATCGCACCAATTACTACCTCAAAACCAGTATTTCCAGGCCACCAATATTGTTTTCCAAATGAACTAAATAATCTGTCATAAATTTCAGTAAGTACCTTGGCCTTATCCATGCGTATTATTCTAACAAACCTCAGATCACAAATGCAAAATTTAAACTACCCGCATGATATTTCATTTTACAACTTTCATATCAATCTGATACCATACATGTTCGTAAAATAATTTCAAGCAGTGAGGTGCATGCCAATATCATCGAGATACTGGCTTAAGAGCTGTAGCTTTTATAATAAAGAGAAATAATTAGAGAAAACATTTTACTTACCAGGAGGTTGTTATGGGAATTAAGTTCACACACCAGTGCAAAGGCACACAAAATAATCATGACAAAAACCACATCTGTCAGATTGTTGCCAATCGCGATATGGGTCGGGTAAAGGAATTAGTTAAAAATTCAAAATTTTTCTGTAAAAATTGTGGACGAGCTGCTCACATCGCAAATAACTTATGCAATCCTTCAAAACTTTGATATCCATAAAATTTACTAAACATATCTGGTACTCACAAAATAATGAGAGGAGGGAATATGTCAGTACTGATTGACCAGCTTATCAAGGAACATTCAGAGATATTTGCCGACCTTACCGAAGCTAATAACCTTGGTATTATAACGGAAGAGGGACAGAATAAATTATTTTCTGCAAAAGCAGATTTGCTTGTACATCTCAAGAACGAGGATGAACATCTTTATCCGATCCTTAGAAAGGAAGCAGAAAATAACAAGCACCTTGAAGGCATATTGAATTCATTCTCAAACGAAATGAAAGATATATCAAAATCCGTTATGAAATTCATTGATAAATATTCTGACGGAGTTTTAGACTCAAAGTATGTGGAATCGTTTGAATCAATTTTTGCAACTCTCAGTGCAAGGATGAAAAAAGAGGAATCAGTTCTTTTTGCAGAGTATGAAAAGATAAACCAATAATATGGAAAAGCCTGTTTACTGCTTTATAGATGATTCACCATTTGAACTTAAACTGTTCAAGGATGTTATTGAAACACGTTCCCCAGGAATACACTTCATCTATGCCGGCACTTACGATGAATGCCACAGGCTGCTTGATGAACGGAAGCTGTATCCGTCTCTGTTTATCCTGGATCTTTATGGCCGAGAAGGGATACAGGAAGATGTCTGTATTCCCCGGAAGGAATCACTGGAAGCACGGATAGATAAGATGCCAAACTTGAATGTAGCCTATGACGGCCTGGAGAAATACAATAGCGACAAGAACCTGCAGGCAAATGAGTTTCTCAAGCGCCTGTTTTCAATATTGAGTGAATGGAGAAGCCTGTTTGCAGATCAATGTGCAAGTCTGGATCAGGGCAGCCGGTTTGGGGTCAATAACTTACAAAATGTCAGGAAGGACTATCCATCTGTTACTGCGGTCATGTATACCAGAAAAGGTTTATTCACCGATGCCGTAATATTGTCTCGTCATAACTGTGATGGAATATTCATAAAACCCCCCGGTGCCACCGACACAGATATTTATGCAGAAACAGAAAAACAGGCAGAAAGCCTTATAGACAACTGGAACGAGTGTGTCAGGAATAGCTATAACTCGTTTCTACAGGAGTTAGCCACCCATGTGAAAATACCACGTAGTCTTCCAGAACTGTTATCTCAGAAGAAACATCAGGTTACCACAGATGAAGAAAAACAGAGAATAAGCACGCTTCTTGAATCATTACAGACCACACTCTCTACTGTAACAGATACATCCACTTCAAAAACAGACGCACTCATTCAATGGATAACCTATTATTATGGGTTGTCCTGAACAATACACATCCTTCACACACGACGTATACACGTAAAGTCTTCTAAATATATCAACAATTAATTAATAAGAATTTGACAATTTCGCTAAATATTTGATAATACTGGAATTAAATAACGTTTTACTGTTTTTTATTGCAGGAATATGAAGATGTTGCATGTGGGCAATGCCTACTCTGCTGATCATAGGACATCACGCTACAATTAACTTATTCACGGCGTTCATCATCGAAGGAGGAAATAGGTGAAAATAGGTTTTACTGGAATTGATCTACCGGAAGGAAAAACAAAATACAAAGACGAAACACTTATTGCTTTAGAAGCCAAAGACAAAGCCAAAAAGGTTGTCCCATTTTTTGCTGAATTCATAAAAGATGAATTTGTACAGACTGAAGCTATAGTTGTTCCCAAAAGTAATATCCTTGATCTGTTGATTCTTGACATGGATAAGATTGAGACCAGGTTGTCAAAACTGGATGACAGCGATGAAAAAACACTAATGACAAGATGCATGGAACTATTGGAACAGGAGACCCCCCTTTGCGATGTAGATTTCAATGATGAAGAGAGAGAATTATTAATTGCCATAGCTCCTGTCAGTTTTAAGCCTATAGTCCAGATTGAAGGAAGTGAGGACATTAATACCATTATCTTTTCAACACTCGAAAAAGCGAATCAGATGTTCTTTTATACATCAGGTCCCAAGGAAGCACATTCATGGCTCATACAAAAAAACTCAGAGATTATTGCGTGTGCCGAAAGAATCCATTCAGACCTTGCTCGTGGTTTTATTAAGGGTGATGTTGTCAGCTTTGAAGATTATATGAATTGTCATAATTTTAATGACTGCAAATCAAAGGGAGTTGCTAAAATGGTTGATCGTGACCATATTGTACAGCCTAATGATATTATCGAAATCAGGTTTAATGTGTAAGAAGGAGAGTTAAAATGATTAATGAAGACGAACTTTACCGGAAAGTTGAAAGTGCTTGCCGATTTAAGTCAGTTGAATCTTTTAACCTCCGGAGCCGCATCCATAAATTACGATGGTTTAACCGTTCTGACATATGGGTTAAACGTGACGACGAACTCAGCTTTGGTGTATCGGGTACCAGGTTACGTAAGCACGCGTCAACAATTCCTGCATTAAAACTGAAAGGAATTGAAGAGGTAGTAATAATTGGCGAACCGAATTCCAACAATGTCCTGTCCGCAGCACAGACACTGACAGAAAATAATATTAAGATAACTCCTTTTTTACTCGGACCACCAGTACGCAGACAGGGCAATTTAAAACTACTTTCACTGTTTGTAGACGATGATGAAATACATTGGATTCCACGTGAAGAGTGGGATGATATTGAAGCCCATGTTAACAAATATGTAGAGAAAGAAAATGAGCAGGAAATAAAAGTATTTGTGCTTCCGGAAGGAGGACATCATCAACTGGCTCTGCCGGGTTCACTAAGCATCCTACTGGATATTCTTCGTAATGAATCTGAATCGGGAATCACTTTTGACCATATTTTTATAGACTCCAGTTCCGGTATGGTCGCACAGTCTTTAATTGCAGGAGCAGCTGCTATCAATAAGAAAGTACAATTTCACATAGTGGTCCTGACAGGTTCCTTTGAAACTTTTGAATGCGGACTAAATCAGATTGTTCAATATACAGAGGAATTTCTACAGGACTCAATTGAAGCAGAGTCTGACTATAAGCTCTATTACCCTGCAATTACCAAATCTTTTGGTGGTACCGACAGAACTATTTTCAGGGAAATTAAGAGTATTGCCAGAAATGATGGAATTCTCACGGACCCCGTTTATTCTGCAAAGCTTTTTAGTACGGCAAAACAAGCCATTCAAGACCTGCCAATTGATGGAAACATACTTCTGATTCATTCCGGAGGCACATTGGCCTTGAGTGGTTTTATGGACAGTCCAATCCCCGGTACGGAAACATCAGAAGATAGTTATTAAACATTAGTAGTGTCTGGTTAAACATAATAACTTTTTTAAATCTCGGAGTAAACAAAATATGGCTTATCAAAATGTGGTTGTTCTAGGAGGCAGTGGTAATGTTGGCAGGGAATTTATGTCTCAGGTTATTCAACAAGACACTGGTTTCTCCAAAAAACATCTTAATCCTACAAACGTAATAGCACTGACAGACAGTAAGGGTTTCTGGTTTAACCATCATGGTCTGAAAATTCAGGAAAATCCTGAAGACATTCATAAATGGAGAGATTCAAAAGATAAATTTAAGGAGTATATGCAGGGTTTAGATGAGTATCACCAATATGATAACCTATCTGATCTATTAAAATTAATCAAAGATAAGGGAATGGCAGGTGAGATAGCGTTTGTTGACATTACTGCCGGTAAGGACGATTTAAGAGATTTCCACCTGAAAGTAATCAACGATTCAGAGGAGACCATAATTACCGCAAACAAGAACCCACTCTCCATATATTCTACTGACGTGTTCAGTACGCTTACTCGTTACAGAGAGAGATATGGGTTCCTGTGTACAGTGATGGCTGGCGCAAATGCAGTTTCTAATTTACTGGACTATTATGATACATCAGAGATAGTTAAAAAAATCGAAGCCTGTTTCTCCGGCACACTGGGATATCTGTGTGCTGAATTGGAAAAGGGAGAGAGGAGTTTTTCAGAAATTCTGATTGATGCCAAAAATATGGGTTATACCGAACCACACCCGAAAGATGACCTGAACGGACTTGACGTTGCCAGAAAACTGATAATTTGCGCGAGGACATTTGGACATAACGTCTCAATGGCTGACGTTGAGCTGGAAGGTTTCATTGATGAATCATTCCTGAACATCGATGACGTAGATGATTTTATGGAATCTGTAAAAGGAGCTGATCAGGAAATAAAAGAGAAAGTCGATTCTGCCAAATCCAGAGGAAAAACGCTGAGGTATGTTGCCGACTTCAGTCTGGGTGAAAACGGTAATTCTACTTTCAAAGTAAGCCTGAAAGAAGTCCTTCCGGACTCTCCCCTGGGCAACCTGAAAGGCTCTGCAAACAAAGTCATCATCGAGACAGACATTTTTTATGGCGATAAACAATATATTATAGAGTCTCCCGGAGCCGGGCCTGATGTAACCGCCTGGGGATTAAGAAGAGAGCTCCTGTCAAGATTGAGAGGGAGAAAGGGTGGAGACTACAAGCTGACATAGAATAAATACTTTTGGCAAATAGTCGACACACCTGTCATTCCCGAAATCTTTAATCGGGAATCTATTGGAATATATGTATTATCTGTAGGTTTGCCTTTTGTTGTTACTGAAGTATCGTGTATCTTCTGCTTCCTCATTAAATTTACTTTTCGGTCTGAAGTAAAATTTCAACGGGATTTCACTGAATGGCAGGCTGTTTCTCAACTGATTTGACAAGTATCTTTCATAGTCGGAATTGAAAAGCCTTTTGTCATTGACGAACAGAACAAATGTCGGCGGACAGACAGATACCTGTGTAGCATAATAGACCTTTGATACTTTAGATTTTCTCTTTGTCGGACGATGTTGAGTAAAAGCCTTTTCAAGGACTGTGTTAAGTTCTGACGTTGTTACACGTGTATTTGCCTGATGAAACATCTCCTGTGCCAGTTCAATAGTCTCAATTATATTTTCCCCACTGAATGAACTTATGAATGACAAAGGCGCAAAGCCCATCCCTGGCAATCGGGCATGAACATACTTAATAAATTCTTCAATCTCTGCATCTTCTTCTGCAATGTCCCATTTGCTTACAACCAGTAAACAGGGTTTGTATTGGGTCTTGATATAGTCGCTTATTTTCTTGTCTACCTGAGAGATATCTCTAGGTGCATCAATCAACAAGATCACAACATCTGCACGTCGGATGGATCTCTCAACCCTTGTCATCCCATAGAATTCAATAGAATCCTGAAGATGCTTCTTCTTTCTGACACCTGCCGTATCAATGGCAACAAATTCTTTTCCCTCTATTGAAAATTTTACATCGACTGAATCCCTCGTAGTACCGGGAATTTCACTTACAATAACCCGTTCCTCTTGAGCAAGAGTGTTAATTAATGTAGATTTCCCCGCATTCCTCTTCCCTACAATAGCAATTTTCATTAACGGCTCTGACTTTACCGGCTTTGTATCAATCTCAGGAAACATTGAAACGATCTTATCTAAAAGATCCGTTCTACCATATCTTTGCAATGCGGAAACCGGTATCGGTTCACCCAGTCCCAGCTTGAAAAACTCTGATGTCTGTAAATCAAACTTCTCCGCATCACACTTATTCACTATGAGAAGGAGTGGTTTTTTTATTTTTCTCAGTCTCTCGGCTACTTTGACATCCAATGGCGTAATACCGTCACGAACATCTACAACGAAGAGAATCAGACTTGCTTTTTGAATTGCTATTTCTATTTGAACGTCAACTTCCTGTGCGATATCTTCAATGTCAGTAATCCCTATACCACCTGTATCAATCAGTTCGAACAGAGTTTCTTCATGTTCAATCTCTATTGACACTCTGTCCCTGGTAACACCACTTGTTGGATCAACAATTGAAATGCGTTTTTTTGCCAGACAATTTAGAAGTGAAGACTTACCGACATTCGGTCTTCCTACAATAGTTACAATTGGAAGGAACATTTTTTTCTTTCATCTTTTCCTGCAGCCCATCCGGGCATGTTAATCAGGCACCTGTGCCTGAAATAATAGTTAACGCAATACTTGTATACCTATTGATCTTTTGGTGGTTCTTCTGTGGTCTCTGGCGTGGTCTCTGATTTATTCTGTTCTGGAAATACTATTGGCTCAGGTGACGGCGGCGCTTGTTGCACTGCAGGCTCCTCAGTTAATTCTGGAGCTGCTTCCTCTGCTGCTACATCTTCCTCATTTGTTTCAACGTATATATCATCCATTTCAGTACCATCAACATTTTTCCTCATAATTAAGTACGTAATGGTGCTGGCAGAACCTGCAAATGCAATTATTATGCTGCCAACAATTATTTTAATCAGAACTATATACAACATAAACAATAATGCTGCAATCCTCATTGACATAGGATTCAGAGATGCGATCGTATCACTTCCACCACTTAAACCAGCGATGAAAGCTCTTATTTCATTAAGTTTTCCACCCATACCTAAACCAACGGTGAAATAGCTGGTCTTCATAACAAGACAAGCACCATATCCCGCAACAAAAGTCAAAATCACCCCACAAACTATCAGAGTAATAAACAGTGATAAAAAATGCAGAGGTCTGGACAACACATAACTGTATGCTCTACTGATTGCATCAAAAGCATCAGAGCCCTCAGAGCTTATTGCGGGAAACATAAGGATGAATCCTATTACACCAACAATACCTAAAAAAACAATTAAGAAGCCGGAAAGGATAGCCAACGGAAATCCAACAGCAACAGCAATTTCTCCGGCAAATTCTATTTTACCCAACAAGCCCCCGGCAACATTACATGCAATAAAGAAAAGCACTCCCAGAATAGGCGTAAGCGCAGACCAGAAATATGACCAGAACTTTTTCATTACAAATGAAATTGAGTCTTTAAGTCCTGTTTTTTCTCCCTTGCCTAATTCCAAAGCTGTGAGACGCGTAACAGCACCTGCAAAAACAGACCAGATTATCATTAATCCCAGAACCAAAACGATGAGAACAACATACTCTCCCCACTCAACACTCTTCATTGATAATGCCAATGCACTTAGTGAGCTACATAGGCCAAGCCTGGGTGAAATCAAAAATCCATTGATTACTTCAAATGGAGTAATTTCAACTAATTTAAATGCAGAGCCAAAAGCAAGTATCACTAAAACCCAAAGAATACTGAAAGCAATTCCAACAAAAGCGCAAAACAGCTTGTTGAAATCAAGCGACATTTTAACTCCTCGCAGAATACTCTGAGTGTCTTGTATGAACGATTGCATTACACGCCCCTCTCTTGATTTATGGTTCGTAAGTAAATAATTGTTTATTATTAAAGGCTTTTATCCCGGTTAGTATATCTCTATTCGTTGTAGTCTTCAAGCTTTTCGTTCGTAGTCGGTTCGTCAATACGTCTTTCTTCATCAAACCATGAGCCCAGATCCGTCAGCTTGCAACGTTCACTGCAAAAGGGAAAAGTAGGTATGTCGCTTATAGAAGTGTAGAAAAGCTCTTTACCACAACTACGGCATTTAATCTTTGACATTTTTCTTTGTTTCTTTTTTCTTATCTTTACTATCTTTTTTATCTGTAGTGGTAGATTTTTTCTCGGCTTTTTGTCGTGTCTTATACTCCTCACTACGGTAATCAGTCTGATAGAAGCCGGAGCCCTTAAAAATGATTGTACTACCGGTTCCGATCAAACGTTTCAGTTTCAGTTTACCACACTCAGGGCATTTCCTGATATGCTTTGCAGTTATCGATTGAAACAGTTCCATTGTATGGTTACATGCACCACACTCATAGTCATATGTTGGCATAATTATCCTCGTTCCTGACAATTGCTAAGACATAAAACTCATTCCTCTGATTCATCTGATTCCTCTTCCTCAATGGTCCTTCTCGAAACCTTTACTTTTGAGGGTCTGATTACACGTTCCTTTAAAAGGAAACCTCTCTGAAATTCAGCAATAATAGTATGGTGAGGCATCTCATTATTCTCCTCTTCCATTACCGCTTCATGAAGATTTGGGTCAAACGGCTTTCCAACTGTTTCTATAGGTACTACACCATATTTTCCCAGGACCTTAAACAACTGCTCTTCTATCAACTTAAAACCGTCTACAAACTTATCAATATCTTTAGAACTATCTGCAAGTTTCAAAGCCCTGTCAAAATTATCAAGTTCCGGTAGAAAATCAAGTATAAGGCTTTGAACAGCAAACTGAGATGTCGATTCACTTTCCTTAACCATTCTCTTCTGGTAATTCATAAATTCAGCCTTGGTTCTCAGCAGTTGATCAAGGTAAGAATCACGTTCTGTAGCCTTCTTCTTTAGTTCAAGAATATCTTCTTTTGTCAAATCATCCAGAGAATCTAAATCTTCCTGAGACTCTTCATCATTTTCATTTACATCTGTATCAGCTTCCGACTCAGAGTTCTCTATACTTCCCTGGTCTTTATCGTCTTTAATACCGTCATCTTGTTCGGTATTAACATTTTCTTCATCCTGATTATTTTGTTCTTCAGACATCACAACAAATTTCCTCCAATGATTTCATAAGAGTGTATTATTTAAAAGAGTTTTTTCACCTTCTTAAAGAAGTTCTTTCTTTTAGGCGTTACATTCTTATGTTCTGATTCTGCAAATTCTCTCAACAACTCTTCCTGTCTTTGAGTCAATTTAGTTGGCGTTTCAACAACCACATGTACTAAAAGGTTCCCTACCCCAAAACCACGAACATGTGGAAAACCTTCCCCTTTAACCGAAATTATATCATCACTCTGCATTCCCACAGGTATCCTTACTTTTCTCATTTTTCCAAGAATAGTAGGCACCTCAATTTCACATCCCAATGCTGCCTGAGTAAAAGTAATTGGGAATTCACAAATAATATCGTAATTCTGTCTCTTGAAAATCGAATGTGGTTTTATGTGTATGTCACAATATAAATCTCCCGGGTGTGCTCCATTTGGTCCGGACTCACCCTGGCCCGTAACACGTAATCTCGCACCATCTTCAATACCGGCAGGAACCTGGACCTTGATATTAGACTTTTTTGGGTACACACCATTTCCCTTACATTTTCCACAGGGTGTTTCAATTATTTTTCCGTTACCCTGACACTTTGGACATGTGGTTCTTATCGTAAAAAAGCCCTGTCTCTGATGAATCTCACCTTTGCCCTTGCAATAAGGGCAGGAAACCGGAGATGTTCCTTTCTTGGCACCTGTCCCCCGGCACTCTTCACAAAAGTCTCTTTTGGTAATTTCTATTGTCTTCTCAATACCGGTAGCGACATCTTTAAAATCTATCGCAACATCACATCTTAAACTGGCACCGCGTTTTTCGGCCTGCCTTCTCCCGCCACCAAAAAAATCCTCAAAAATGCCTCCTCCGCCGCCACCACCACCAAAGATATCACCAAATGCATCAAAGATATCTTCAAAATTGCCAAACCCTCTTGCATCCCCACCTCTTAACCCCTCATGACCATATTGATCGTATCTTTGTCTCTTTTCAGGATCGCTGATCACTTCGTATGCTTCAGCGGCAATTTTAAACTTCTCCTCTGCCTTCTTGTTACCCTGATTTTTGTCAGGATGATACTTCAATGCTAATTTCCGATAAGCGCGCTTTACATCATCTGGACTCGCGCTTCTATCGACTCCGAGAACATTATAATAGTCTTCTTTTTCCATTTTTTAGCTATAGATTACCAAAAAGGCTGCCTAAAAACTTAATATCTATCCACTATATCTACAAACCTGTAAGCTCAAGCTACACAAGAGCTTAAATTCAAATACCAACTCCATAGACACTATATAATACAAGTGATAAATTAAATGTCAAGCTGGTTCTATTCTGAGAAATCGTAGAAGTATGAAAGCAAAAAGGCCACATAAATGCGGCCTTTTCGCAAAACAGCTATTCAATTTTTTCAGTCATTTAGTTAAGAGACACTGCCCTCAACCGGGTTTTCCTCTTCTTCATCCTCTTTTAACTCTGTAACCATTACATCGGTAGTTAACATGAGCCCTGCAATACTTGCTGCATTCTGCAGTGCAGTTCGTGAAACTTTTGTAGGGTCAATAATTCCTCTTTCAAACATATCCACGAATTCAGAAGTGTTTGCATCAAATCCGGTGTTAGTACTCTTTTCTTTTACTTCTTCAACAATTACTGAACCTTCACCACCTGTGTTGGACACAATTTGCCTTAGAGGCGCTTCAATAGCTTTCGCTATTATATCTGCACCCATTTTTTCATCACCTCTTAGCTTTTTGCGTAATTCATCAACTTTTGATATAGTTCTGACCAGGGCGACTCCACCTCCGGGAACAATACCCTCCTCTACAGCAGCCCTTGTTGCATTCAATGCGTCTTCTACACGAGATTTCCTTTCGTTCACTTCAGCTTCAGTAGCTCCACCTACATTTATCACTGCAACACCACCGGTAAGCTTTGCCAGTCTTTCCTGAAGTTTCTCCTTGTCATAATCAGATGTAGTCTGTTCAATCTGATTTCTAATCTGAGAAATCCTGCCCTGCACATCTGATTTCTTACCACTACCTTCTATTATTGTAGTGTTTTCCTTGTCAATCGTAACACGCTTCGCAGTCCCAAGGTCATCAAGTTCCAGAGTCTCCAGCTGCACTCCAAGGTCTTCTGATATTAAACGACCATTTGTCAGAATTGCTATATCCTCCAGCATGGCCTTCCGTCTATCTCCAAACCCAGGCGCTTTAACCGCAGCACAATTCAAAACCCCTCGTAGTTTATTTACGACTAACATGGCCAGTGCTTCACCTTCTACCTCTTCTGAAATAATTAAAAGCGGTTTACCAACACCAGCCAGCTTTTCCAGTAAAGGCAGCAGCTCTTTCATATTGGAAATCTTCTTTTCATGAATTAATATGTACGGATCATCAAAGATAACTTCCATAGTTTGGGCCTTTGTTACAAAATAAGGTGAAACAAACCCCTTATCAAACTGCATACCCTCAACTATATCTAATGTAGTATCCATACTTTTCGCTTCTTCGACCGTAATAACACCGTCTTTACCTACTTTATCCATTGCATCTGCTAACAGGTTTCCAATTGTAGAGTCGTTATTAGCGGAGATCGTACCAACCTGTGCGATCTGTTCTCTATCTTTAACCTTCTTGCATATGCTGGCCAATTCTTCAACCACTACAGCAACGGCCTTATCAATACCTCTTTTCAGAGCCATTGTGTTGACGCCTGCAGTAACATACTTCATCCCCTCATTGTAGATCGCTTCAGCCAGGATTGTTGCAGTTGTAGTACCGTCACCTGCAATATCGCTGGTTTTAGAAGCTACCTCGCAGACCATTTTTGCACCCATATTTTCAAAGGGCTCACCCAGCTCTACTTCCTTAGCTACCGTAACACCATCTTTAGTAACAGTCGGTGAACCAAAGCTCTTTTCCAAGATCAGATTTCTGCCAGTAGGACCCATAGTCACCCTTACAGCATCGGCCAGTTTCTTTATACCGTTCTTTATATTGCGCCTTGCCTCTTCATCAAACAAAAGCTGTTTTGCAGCCATAATATTCCTCCTGATCTTGATTAATCGATTTTAGCCAAGATATCGTTTTCTTTTAATATAAGATAATCTTTCCCACCAACTGTTATTTCTGTTCCCGCGTACTTTCCATAAAGAACCCGATCACCTTTCTTCACTAACAGTGCGGCTCTTTTTCCGCTATCAAGGAGCTTACCCTCTCCCACAGAAACAACCTTACCTTTTGTTGGTTTCTCTTTTGCTGAATCCGGCAGAACAATTCCACCCTGTGTCTTTTCTTCCGCTTCAAGCGGTTCAATTACAACTCTGTCATCCAAAGGCCTAATAGCCATAACAAATACCTCCTTTTAATTTATTATCATGAAAACTGAAATAATTTATATCATCAGGGGAAAATACCCCGACCGGTTTATCAGGTTATATATTACATCATTCCAGGCATTCCGCCCATACCACCCATTCCAGGCATTCCACCCATTCCACCGCCCATTCCTCCCATACCGCCACCAGGCATTCCACCACCGGGAGGCATCATAGCTTCATCTTTACCGGGTACTTCTGAAATCAGGCAATCACTGGTAAGCAGAATACTGGAAATACTTAAGGCGTTCTGCAATGCGCTCCTTGTAACTTTTGCAGGATCAATCACACCAGCTTCAATGAGATTACCATATTCTTCTTTATCTGCATCATATCCATATGCCTTATCTTTTGACTTCAAGATATTCCTGACTACAACCGCACCTTCCAGTCCGGCGTTTTTGGATATCTGCCTTATTGGTGCACTGAGAGCATTTTTTATAATATCAACACCGAAATGTTCATCACCCTTCAACGTCAGATCATCTAATGCCTCGGTTGCCCTTAACAGAGCAACGCCACCACCAGGCAATACACCTTCGGCTATTGCAGCACGTGTGGCATGTAACGCATCCTCTACACGAGCTTTCTTCTCTTTCATCTCTGTTTCAGTTGATGCGCCAACATTTATCTGCGCAACACCACCTGCTAATTTAGCCAATCTTTCCTGTAATTTTTCACGATCATAGTCAGAAGTTGTCTCTTCGGCCTCTTTTCTTATCTGATTTATGCGTGAAGTTATATTTTTTGCACTGCCTCCGCCACTTACAATGACCGTATTTTCAGAATCGATATTAACCTTCTTTACAGTTCCAAGGTCTGTTAACTCAAGACTTTCAAGCTGCATGCCTAAATCCTTAACGACAGGTTTGCCACCCGTTAGTATTGCAATATCATCCATCATCGCTTTTCTTCGGTCTCCATAACCCGGAGCCTTGACTGCAGCGCAGACAATAGTACCACGAATGTTATTTATAACCAAAGTTGCCAACGCCTCACCATCTACATCCTCTGCAATTATCAAAAGAGGTTTTTTAGTTTTCGATACCTTTTCAAGTAAAGGAACAATTCCCTTAATGTTTGATATCTTCTCTTCGTGAATTAATACGTAAGCGTCTTTCAGCTCAACCTTCATATTATCCTTATCTGTAGCAAAATGAGGCGACAAATAACCACGATCGAACTGCATACCTTCAACTATATCAACGTCTGATGTAATACCCTTTCCCTCTTCAACAGTAATAACACCATCCTTACCAACTTTCTCCATTGCGTTTGCAATCATTTTACCGACTTCACTATCGTTATTAGATGCGATTGTTCCAATATTAGCAATTTCGCTCTGGTCCTTTATTTTTTTGCTCATACTCTCAAGCTTCTCCACAACACTATCAGTTGCGGCCTTCATGCCACGGTTAAGAGCGACGGGATCTACACCTGCAGAAACCGCCTTCAAACCGTTACTGAAAATAGCTTCAGCCAACACTGTAGCAGTAGTAGTTCCATCTCCGGCAATGTCACTGGTTTTGGATGCTACCTCTTTCACCAGTTTTGCACCCATATTTTCATACGGATCCTTTAACTCAATTTCCTCTGCTACGGATACACCATCTTTTGTTATTGTAGGACTTCCCCATCCCTTATCAAGAACAGCATTTCTACCTCTTGGCCCCAGTGTGCACTTAACCGCACTGGCCAACTTGGTAACCCCCCTCTTAATTGCCATCCTTGCATCTTCTTTGAATAACAACTGCTTTGCTGCCATTACATACCTCCTTTAAAAATTGCAAGCTCGATATTATTAGATTCGACAGTATAATAGCAAAATATATACCAATATTTCGGACGCACATCATATGTGCCAATTATGCAACATGTTACATATATAACAACAAATCAGTTTTCTATAGAAATCTGTAATTCCTGCCTGTTTGATGCCATTATGGCAGCTGCCTTTTTTATGATTTCATATGCTTATGTCAAATTGGCATAAACAAAAAGATTAGCAGGCAATCTGCTCTTTAAGACTTAAGATTACGTATAGATACCGATAAATTGACTTAAACTGATAAAGCTATTGATATTTGCAAAATTTTATCTATTCTTGATATAAAATTAATGATATGAATAACTCTTTATTGAGTACCATTAAGAGAGTTACTATATTATGATTTATAGTCTAAATTAACAGATTGAATCTGTAATGATTAAACAACTCACTATTAAAACATCAAAACGTAACGAGTTCATCGACATAACCTCACAGGTACAGGATCTTGTTGGAGGGACTTCGGAAGGTGTGGCAACTGTATTCGTTCCCCACACCACAACCGGGATTACCATTAATGAGAACGCTGACCCTGACGTTCCCCGGGATATACTCAAAAAACTTGAAGAGCTGATCCCACAACGAGACAACTATTCTCACATGGAAGGCAACAGCGACGCCCACATCAAGGCATCTCTGTTTGGATCATCCGTAAGGGTTATAATAAAAGATGGACAGCTTTTATTAGGAACCTGGCAGTCCATCTTTTTCTGCGAGTTTGACGGACCAAGAACGAGAAACTTTTACGTTCAGGTTTAGCTTTGCTTTGGAAACGAGCAAACTCGTAACCCGCAACTCAAAAACCCTCCTGAACAGGAAATTTTTGCCTCTTTTACAACTCCCGTCACAGTCTCTCAAGGTAATAATTGAGAAATATTGTTTTCTCTATCATGCCAAGCAGATAGCACTTATATCTTTTTTAGAATAAAACATATATCACTAAAATCCCATGGCATGTAAGGTGCGTTATTGATGCGCAATTAAAGTTTTTTGTGATGATCCGATAATATGGATAGAGCTTGCACTAGGAATAAAAACCGGAATTAAAATGAATAATTTTGGAGGTTAAAAGCTCATGAAAAAAAGTATTCTAATTTTATCATGCTGTATGCTTCTTTCGCTTCTGAGCACCCGTACATCAGGTCAGGATTCGATTGAGAATCAGGACCCGGTCGAAGCCCAACTCGTATCACTCTCTGTAGACTTCTTCAAGCATATGGCTCGCGCAGAATATTCTGATGCTTCAGTGTTATTTCACTACCCCAAAGATTATACTTCTGAGAAAAGAGCTGAACAGATTCTTGATGTCAGCAAATTGCTAAAAATTTTCACTGATGAATTTGGCCTCCCATCGAACCATAAAACCGATATGGATCCTACCCTCTATTACAACGTTGCAGTGAGCGGAGGAGATACATCGTACTGGAAAAACCATCCATCGTATTTACAGATTCCATTAGAGGTGGTTTTCAGCAAGGAAAATAAAGGGCATGTTATTCTTCTGTTTTCTAAAATTCTGGATAAATGGGAAATAAGAGCTGTCGCATATGGGCTTCCGGCGCAAAGACCGGGAGCAAAAGAGCGCGTTGTAGAAATCATGACAAAGATGCTGGTTACGTTAAAACCAGAGATCCAGAAACCACCGAAGAGAGAAAAGTATCCAATAGTCTTCGCGTCAAATAAATCATCAGACACATTCATTAAATAAATCAAATATCGCATCCACCCGTCCCATCCAGAATGCGCTTCTGGCTGGAAATACGATACGGGTGGGCGCCACACTGTTAATAGGGTCACCCGGTATTTATCAAATCAAGTGTACCCTTAAACCTTTCCATGATCCTACTGAGCAATATCTGCTTCTTTGAGTCGTTTGATTTGACGAGTTCAAAGGCATCCGTGCGTGCCAGTTTAATAATATCGTAATCATTGATTATGTCGCCTATCTTGAATTCTGGCAGGCCATGTTGTCTTGTACCAAAAAATTCACCCGGACCCCTCAGTTTCAGATCCTCTTCCGCTATCTTGAAACCGTCATTTGTATCCATCATTGTCTTTATCCTTTGACGGGATTCTGCGCTCTTCTGTATTCCAAATAGCAGGCAATATGACTGGTGTGCGCTTCGCCCTATCCTGCCCCTGAGTTGGTGTAACTGTGCGAGGCCAAACCGTTCCGCGTGTTCAATCGCCATAACGGTTGCATTCGGTACATCAATCCCCACCTCTATAACAATAGTGGACACAAGAATGTCATACTTATGATTAATAAAATCAGACATTATCAACTCCTTCAACTCCGGTTTTAACTGGCCATGCAACAGCCCGACATTTAATCCCGCGAATACTTCATCCCTGAGTCTCTCAGCTTCTACAGTTGCAGACTTGAGTTCTAGTTTTTCAGATTCATCAACTAACGGATATACGACAAATGCCTGCCTCCCCTTCTCTATCTCTTTACGAATAAATGCGTACGCATCATTCTCCTTTTTGGCAGGCACACGATATGTCTCAACCGGTGTACGTCCGGGTGGAAGCTCATCAATGGTGGAAATGTCAAGATCACCAAAAACTGTGAGAGAAAGGCTTCTGGGTATTGGGGTTGCCGTCATGACTAGCACGTCCGGTTGAAACTTACATCCCTTCTTCCTCAGTCGTGTACGCTGCATCACACCAAACTTGTGCTGTTCGTCAATCACAATCAATCCCAGTTTCTCAAACTCCACACCTTTATCTATCAATGCATGCGTACCAATAACAAGGCCAATATCTCCCTGTTTTATGCGTTCAATATTATCCTTCTTTATCTTTGTTTTAGCGCCACCGGTGAGAAGGAGTATTTCCACATCAGCTTTTTCCAGCAAATGGCTGAGTGTTCGATAGTGCTGTTCTGCAAGGATTTCCGTAGGCGCCATAAATGCAGTCTGGAAGCCGTTTGCAACCGCAGCAAGCAATGCGTATACAGCAACCGCTGTCTTGCCGGAACCGACATCCCCCTGCAACAACCGGTTCATAGGCCTCTCGCTGCACATGTCTTCATTGATTTCGCTGATTACTTTCTGCTGGCTTTCAGTAAGCTTGAATGGAAAGAGTTTGTAGATGTGATTTTCGACATTTTTTCCAATACGGAATTTATACCCACTCACTTCTTTAATACCGCGCTTGCGGAGTGCCATTGCCGTCTCAAACAGAAAGAACTCCTCATACTTGAGACGCCTCTTAGACTCTTCCAGACTGTCCATGGAATCGGGAAAGTGAATATTCTTAATCGCGTTGGTGATCGGTACAAACTTATGTTTACTGATAATATCATCAGTAAATATCTCTTCAACCTTGTGAAAATGTTCCTCAACAACTGTTTGAACCAGTTTACGAAAACTGATTTGCCTCATCTCCTCTGTCAGTGGATATATCGGCAGTATGCCCACGCTCTTGGCTGGGCCGTCTTCCTCTGAAGCTATCTCATATTCAGGATTCACCATCTGAAGTGACTGCTTATATAAGGTGACCTTGCCAAATAAGAACACATGGTCATCCACCTGGAATATTTCACTCTGATATGGTCGGTTGAACCATTTAACCTGGAGCAGACTGGTCCCGTCACCAATCGATGCCTCAAAGACCGTTTTCCACCCCCTGGTCCTGAATGACTTAATGTTGAGAACAATACCCTTCACCATTGCAGTGGTGCCATCAGTTAAATTCGAAATTTCCTCTACCCGGGATCTATCCTGATATGTACGTGGAAAGTAGTAGAGAAGATCTTTTACGGTGTGTATTCCCAGCCTTCCAAGAGTCTGAGCTCTTTTGGGGCCAACGCCTTTGATGTATTGAATAGATTTGTCTAAATCGGATGTAGACATAACTTAAGTCATTAACTTCGTTGTCATTGAGTCATTTGGCTTCGCTGTCAAGAACTTGGCGTTGCCAGTTGTCATTATGTCAGTTAGTTTCACTGTCAGTAGGTTTTCGATCTGTTCTTGGTCCTATGGATTTAATATAATTGTTTAGTTTATAGGCAATCGTTTCAAGGTCATTTTGTAATGACTGAAAATCGTCGTCAGCAATCAGACGACGGTCGTGGGCCTTTTTTAGCCATGTCTTTGTTTCGTAAAGTGAACCCCGGCTGTAATAGCAAAACTGTCTGTTTTCCTTATAGTGAAAACGACCGAATCCTTCACTTAAGTTCGCTGCTATTGAATCAGTCGATTTAACTAATTGCTTTCCCACAGTATCTTTGGCAAAATAGTTCCACTTGCCGGCAATCACCCACACCCTCTCACCAATATTCATTGCAAGTTGATAAACCTTGAGCTCTTTCAATTTCATTTAATTTCCTCCTTGAAATTAACTTATAAAGCAGACTCCTGTCTTTAATTTTGAAATTTTTGGATTGTGAATTATTTATAAATGAATTTTAGAAGATTTTTCTGTGCGGTTAATGACGGCCCGCCAAAGCGGGCCAAATGACCAATGACAGTCCGTGAAACGGACTATAATGACATTCCTGTCATATTTTAATTTTATGGACAGCTTTACTCCGGTTTCAGAGCCGATAGCCCGAGATCTTTGAGCTGTTTTTCGTCTACATCTGAAGGAGCATCCACCATGAGGCATGTAGCCTTCTGGGTTTTCGGGAATGCAATTACCTCTCTGATATCATCAAGCCCCAGAAGCAACGTAACCATCCGGTCAAGTCCCAGTGCAATTCCACCATGCGGAGGAGCGCCATATTTGAGAGCTTCGAGCAGGAATCCAAATCTTTCCTGTGCCGTAGCTTCATCAATTTTGAGCAGATTAAAGATCTTCTTCTGTACGTCCTGCTGGTGTATTCTTATACTGCCTCCTCCCAGCTCAACACCATTCAACACAAGATCATATGCCCTTGCCCTGACTTCGAGCGGACGCTCTTCAAGATGATCAAGATCGTCAGGATGAGGTGAGGTAAATGGATGATGGAGTGAATCGTTTCTATCCATCTCCTCGTTATATTCAAATAGAGGGAAGTCAACAACCCATGAGAGATTAAACTCTCCCTCATTGATCATACCATTACTTTTAGCAATATTGAGCCTGAGTTGAGAAAGCGCCTGCGACGCCACACTCTCCTTATCAGCAACAAACAGGAGCAGGTCACCGGGAACAGCATTGAAACGTTTGATTATCTCCTTCTGCAGATCGTCATTAAAGAACTTTGCAATCTGAGAAGTGAGTCCGTTTTCATCAACCTTAAACCACGCAAGCCCCTTAGCCCCGAACTGATTAACAAATGTTGTAAGCCCGTCTATATCCTTCCTGGACAGAGTTCCACACCCGACAGCATTGATACCCCTTATCTGGTTTCCTGCTTCCGCTACACTTTTAAACACCTTAAAATCGGATTCCTCCGCCAGGTCTGTGATCTCCTTTATCATCATTTCAAATCTCAGATCAGGGGCATCGCATCCGTATAGACTCATGGCATCTTTGTACGAAAGCCGTGGGAACGGAGCGGATATCTCTTTGCCAAGCACTTCCTTAAAAATCTCCACTGTCAAACCCTCTATTATATTGATAACGTCATCTTCACGTACAAACGACATCTCCAGGTCTACCTGTGTAAATTCCGGCTGTCGTTGTGCGCGCAGATCTTCGTCCCTGAAACATTTGACTATCTGAAAGTACCTGTCAAAACCGGAAACCATCAGGATCTGCTTAAACAGCTGAGGAGATTGCGGTAATGCATAGAACTGTCCCCTGTTTATTCTACTGGGCACAAGGTAGTCCCTGGCACCTTCCGGTGTGCTCTTGGTCAAGAACGGCGTCTCTACTTCAATAAAATCATTACTATCAAAATATCGCCTGGCAACCTGGCATATTTTATGCCTGGAGGTTAAATACTTCTGCATAAGCGGCCTTCTGAGATCTAGATATCTGTACTTGAGCCTTAACTCCGTTGAGACTTCGGTTTCGCCGGTAATCTCAAATGGCGGCGTCTCACTTGAATTTAATATTTCAAGATTGTCAACCATCACATCAATATCACCCGTATCCAGGTCAGGGTTGGCCATGCCGTCCGGTCTCTCTTCAACCTTACCTTTCACGGATATAACGAATTCCGACCTGAGCACTGACGCGGCTTCGTGGGTTCCAGCGTTATGTACCGGATTAAATACGATCTGAGTCTTACCGTATCTATCTCTTAAATCTATAAAAATAACACCACCATGATCTCTCCTGGTGTCTACCCAACCCGAAAGTGTTACTTCACTCCCGGCATCCGCCTTGCGGAGCTGCCCGCACGTATGTGTTCTCTGTAAATCAGACATTTAATTATTTCCTTTCACTATCTCTATAATCTTATCAGTATCTTCCGAGAAATCTTCATCTCCCGTATGCATATTTTTTAGTTTAATTACCCCTTTTTCTATTTCATCAGTACCCATTATTATTGTAAATCTTGAATCAAGTTTGTTGGCAACCTTCATCTGCGCCTTGGCTGTCCTGCATTCGTAGTCCATATCAACCTTTATCCCCCCCTGCCGCAACTGATTGAGCAGTTTGAAACAGTAGTTCCTGGACTCATCTCCGATTGACACTATGTATACATCCGGAGCCAATGGAGAGGTATCAGGTTTTGATTCCTGATTCTCCTTCCTTGTCTTCAACAGGGCAATCATTGACGCTTCCATCCCGGCAGCAAAACCAACCGCACCTGTTGGAGGGCCACCAATATCTGATATAAGGTTGTCATAACGCCCTCCCGCACATATGGTATCCCTGGCACCCATTGCCGAATGAGTTATCTCATAAACTGTCTTAGTGTAATAGTCCAAACCCCTGACAAGATGCGGATCTAGAGTGTATTCAAGGTTGATATCCTTGAACGCACCTTTAACGATCTTAAAGTGTTCGAGGCAGTCATTACAGGTATGGTCTTCAGTATTTGGTACATTCTTGCGTATCTCTTTACACTTTTTATTTTTGCAATCAAGGACTCTAAATACATTTCTATCAATCCTCGCCTGGCATAGTTCGCACAATTCATCTTTATGTTTTGAAAGTTCATTTTTCAATACTTCTCTGTAACCTGGTCTGCATTTTTCACATCCGATTGTATTTATCTTAACTACGTAACCGCCCAGACCAAGCCGGTCGTAAACCCTCGTGGCAACCTTTATAGTCTCTACATCCAGCAATGGATCATTAGACCCTATTGCCTCTATTCCCATCTGGTGAAACTGTCTCAACCGCCCCGCCTGAGGACGCTCTTTCCTGAACATTGAACCGATATAGTAAAATTTCTGAAACTTCTTCGTTTTATACAACTCATATTGTAAATACGCCCTCATTACTGATGCTGTGTTTTCAGGGCGAAGTGTAATGGATGTCCCGGCAGAATCACCAAAAGTATACATCTCTTTCTCTACAATGTCAGTCGCTTCTCCAATGCTCCTTACAAAGAGGCGCGTATCTTCAAAAACAGGCGTCCTTATCTCATGATAACCGGCTATTTCAAACTCTTCCCTTGCGGCATTTTCCATCTCTATCCACAACAACCTCTCCTCTGGGAAGATATCTTTCATGCCCAACGGGGCCTGCACATATTTTTCGTCACTTTTTCCCATATTTGATAAATCACATAAGATTAAAAGACCAAAGGAGTTATATTTTTTGCAATTATATCAATTCAAGCTTAATATTCAAGAGATTAAAAAAACATACACAATTGCCACTAAGACACGAAGACACTAAGGAAAACAAAAGAGAATGTTGCAATGCAAATAGATTAATGCTTTATTATGTCCCCTTGCTTTTGTCTTGGTGCCTTCGTGCCTTAGTGGCAGGATGTCTAAAATGGAAAAGGAAACACGAAAACTATCATCAGATGCATACCAGGAGATCCCGGGAGATCAGTATAAGCCATACATAGGTAAACTGGAATTCCTCCCTGAATTTACCTTTAAGGCAATTCTTACAGGAATGGTACTGGGAATCATCTTTGCCGCTGCCAATGCATACATAGGACTTAAGGTGGGCTTAACCGTAAGCGCATCCATTCCGGTCGCCGTTATGGCGGTTGCCATATTCCGTATCATAGGAAAAGGCAGCATCCTTGAAAACAACATGGTCCAGACTGTCGGGTCCGCAGGTGAATCACTGGCAGCCGGAGTCATTTTCACCTTTCCTGCACTCATCATCTGGGGCATGAAACCTGAACTGACTAAAATATTTGTATTCTCACTCCTTGGCGGATTATTGGGCGTACTCTTCATGATACCACTGAGAAGCCTTCTTATATCAAGGCAGCACGGACGTCTTCCCTACCCCGAGGGTACTGCCTGTGCAGAGGTTTTAGTAGCCGGTGACAAAGGAGGCACTGAAGCAAAGACAGTGTTCATGGGGTTGGGTATAGGTGCTCTTTACGAATTCCTGATGAACGGTCTCAAACTCTGGAATTTCAGGCCTTCATGGGACATTCCATTCTATAGAGGAGGTAAAATAATAGGCGAAATTACACCCGCCCTACTCGGCGTCGGATACATTATCGGATCCAGGATTTCTGCCATTATGTTAAGTGGAGGCGCCCTGGCATGGCTGGTAATAATACCGTTGATTATGGCTGTTGGCAAAAACTCTACCGAGCCGATCTATCCGGCCAAAGTTCTGATCTCTCAGATGAGTATCAAAGAAATATGGCACTATTATATAAGGTATATCGGAGCCGGTGCGGTAGCTTTCGGTGGCATGATAACTTTAGTCCGTGCAATACCAACAATATTGGAGACATTCAAAACAGGCTTAAGTAAGATATCAAAAAAGGAGAGAGAGAAAGAGGAGAGAACAGACAGAGACCTCCCAATGCTAGTTGTTATTGGCGGTGCTGTCGTATTAGGAATATGCCTGTGGCTGGTGCTCTCTTTCTGGACTGCAACAGAAATACGAATTATTCCTAATCTATTAGTGGCATTCCTTATGGTCATTTTTTCATTTTTCTTTGTTACCGTCTCTTCAAGGATTGTCGGCCTCATCGGGTCATCCTCTAACCCGGTTTCAGGTATGACGATTACCACGCTATTATTAACAAGTTTGATCTTTTCACTTCTGGGATGGACCTCAGATGCGCACATGGTAATAGCATTGAGTGTTGGCGCCGTTGTCTGCATATCGATTGCGATTGCAGGGGATACATCACAGGATTTGAAAACAGGTTTCCTGGTGGGAGCTACACCATGGAAGCAGCAGATAGGCGAGTTTATCGGAGTACTCACTTCTGCCATCTTTGTAGGCTGGGTAATTTTAAGACTCCACAAAGGTGCGGGGATTGGATCAGAAGAGTTACCGGCACCTCAGGCAACACTGATGTCGCTGGTAGTTAAGGGTGTAATCACCGGAGACCTTCCATGGAGATTTGTGATTATCGGGGTTTTCCTCGCAGCTATTGTAGAGCTTATTGGTATTCGTTCTCTCCCATTTGCGGTAGGCGTTTATTTACCACTATATCTCACTACGCCCATAATGGCAGGTGGACTACTGAGATATTTAACGGAAAAGACTAAGGATGAAAGCCTCCTGAAGAGTAGACATGAAAGCGGGATTCTGTTCAGTTCGGGTTTGATAGCCGGAAGCGCACTTGTAGGCGTCGGGTTGGCACTGGCGGCATCATACAGCGGAACGTTTGCTACCACACTTGAGATAGGCTATCTGTGGATGGGCCCATTCAGCAATTTAGCTTCTCTGTTTATCTTCTCAGGGTTATGCATGCTTTTATTAAGTTTTATCAACAAGAAACGTTTGTAGGCATGCATCTACCCGTGTCCCTTCTAAGATAGATCCTGTTGCACATGATCTGATTTACAGGTATTTTCGTACTACCTTCACAGAGCTTTTTTTGTTTGATTAATTGTATTTTATGTATAAAATAATATGTTTCTCTAATTTGCACAACCGTATGGATTTTATGCAAATGTTTACCTGATATAGACATAGTGAGATTTAAACTCACTATAATAAACAATTTTTGTGACAACTATGTTCAGTCCAATACAATTTGTTTTTATAGCAGCAATCGTTCTCTATCTCCTGGATTCAATCTGGGAAGTGGGATCTATATTCAATCCAAACAGATTCAGTAAAAGGCTGGCCGATTACTTTATTATTGCCGGTTTATCGATTCACTGCGCTTTTTTAATTATTGTAAGTGCACAATCCGGTACTTTGCCGATATCAACACTTTTTGAGTCATCCACATTCTATCTCTCTCTGATTGTGTTGCTCTCTGTGATACTCAAATTTCTGTACAGGCTGCAGTCACTGACGCCCTTTGTTATGCCTATAGTTACGGGGTTTTCAATTGCAGCTGTTACACTGGTAAAAAACGACCTGGCACTGACGGCTAATTTAAAAACTTTCTGGCTGTTTGCCCACATAATACCGATCTTTCTGGGCTATGCCTCTTTTACAGTCTCTTTCATATTCAGCATAATGTACCTGACGATGGAGAGGCAATTGAAGAAAAAATCCTTTGGCCCTCTCTTTGACAGCTTACCTTCTCTTGAAACCCTGGATGCGTTAATGTGGAAAACCATCACATTGGGCTTTCCTCTTCTGACGATTGGTCTCGTTTCAGGTACGGTATGGGCAAAGACAACCAACATATTGGGTCTACTCTGGTACCTGGATCCGAAAGTACTTTTGGGATCTCTGACATGGCTTATTTATGCCGCAATACTACACCTTAGACTCGGAGCCTCTTTCCATGGAACAAGAGTAGCTATAGTTACAATAGTAGGTTTTGTTATTGTAATATTTACCTTTATCGGCCCATTTCTGATGGGACATAAACATGGATATGATACGGGTTCAGTAATACTTGAACAAGAGATAATAGCACCGGAAGCGCCCGGAATGATAAAAGTAGAATCTTAGAACATATTAATTAATTATGAATTTACATACACTCGGTCTGAATCATGACTCTGCACCTGTAGAAGTAAGGGAGAAGCTTGCCTTCAGCCCTTCATCTGTGCCAATCGCACTCTCTTCATTTGCACAGTCTTTCCCGTCTTCAGAGACGGTCATACTCTCTACATGTAATCGCGTAGAGATATATGCAACGTCACTCGATGACAGCCTGAGTAAAGATACCCTGCTGGACTTCTTCTCTGCCTTCCACGGTCTGCCAAAGGAGGAATTTGCCGATCATATGTATCACCACCAGGGAATAAATGCAGTCAGACACCTGTTCTTTGTTGCATCCAGCCTCAACTCAGGTGTCCTCGGAGAGACGCAGATCATCTCCCAGGTGAAAGAGGCGTATCAAACCGCTACTACAGCAGAGACAACCGGCAGTATACTTAACCAGCTCTTCCAGCGTTCCCTGACCGTCGCCAAGGATGTACACACTAAGACTGCTATCGGCAAAGGAAATATATCTGTGAGTACGGTTGCCGTTGACCTTGCCATCAAGATATTCAAAGACTTCTCTGAAAAGACGATGTTCATAATCGGTGCAGGAGAGATGTGTGAGCTTGTATTAAAACACCTGGTGGAACGCGGTGCAAAAACGGCAATAGTAGCAAACAGAAATTTCGACAAGGCAAAGTCACTTGCTGAAGAGTATGAGGGTAAGGCCATAAACTACGAAAAGCTTGATGAATATCTCCCACAGGCAGACATAATCATCAGTTCTACCGCATCCCCTCGCCATGTAGTGAACGTGGAGCATATAAAGAATGCTATAAAGGCACGCAGGGGCAACCCTATGTTGCTCATAGACATCGCTTTCCCGAGGGACATCGACCCTGAAATATCAAAGATAGACAACGTCTACCTTTACGACATAAACGATCTGAACAAAGTTGCAAACAGTAATGCAGAGGAGAGAAAGAAGGACATCGACAAATGCGTTACGATCATCGACAAGGAAGTGGCGCAATATATGGCATGGGTAGAGGAGTTGAAGATCGGCCCGGCTATTTCTCAGCTAAGAAACCACTTCCACGAAATAGGAGAACAGGAGCTTGAGAGATTGAGACCAAAACTGGGAGATATAGCGAATGATGAGTGGGAGCACATAGTCCATTCAATGCAGCGAACACTCAACAAAATCCTCCACAAACCCGCCAAGGTAGGAAAAGAGAAAGCAAAGAACGGCGGCGGTTTCCAATATGTAGAGACGATAAAACACCTCTTCGGTATCCAGCACAAAAAAGAAGATTCCAGAAAATAATCTAGCATTACCTGAATCGAACAAATCGAAGAGGAGATATGGTACAATATGAACTAATATTCCAGGTCATTTATCTGTTTTGTTAACTCAGAAAAAATAAAGGGTTTCCTTGCAATAAAGTCAACATCCATGCCCTCTTTTTTCAGATTCAGCTCTTCTCCCCAGCCCGTGATTATTCCAATTTTTGGCCTCTTCTCTAATTTATTCAACACCTCTATAATGTCATATCCAGATATATCAGGCATAGCAAGATCACACAATACAAGATCAAAACTTTCACTCCTTACTATATCTAAAGCATCAGAACCACTATTAACAGTCTTAACCTTATTACCAGATGTGGTAATAAATTGATCCAGTACCGCGCATATAGCCTCTTCATCATCTAGCACCAGGATGCGTAGACTCCTTTCGTTTAATACACGTTCCGATTGCGGTTCATGATTCGTAATCAGACTGGCACTCTCGCTGGTTGTTGGAAATTGCATAGTAAACTTTGTACCCTTTCCCACTTCACTTTCCACTGTTATATTGCCACCATGCCTGGTTATTATGCCGTAAGACAGACTCATACCCAATCCGGTTCCTACAGCCGTCTTCGTAGTAAAAAAAGGATCAAATATACTTTTTTTCGTCTCTTCAGACATGCCATCTCCTGTGTCAGAAATACTCACAATAACAGTATTGTCATTACTCCATGTGCTGAACAAGAGATTGCCGCCGTCAGGCATTGCATCTAGCGAATTGTTTATTATATTTATAAATACCTCTCTCAATTCTGCGGGATTACACATTATGGGCGAAACGCTCTTCATACCATCCACCATTATCTTATAATCTACACCATTTGCCTGCGCCTCATTCTTCCACCTTGGAGATGTAAAATCAAGAGACTGCGTTATCAAGTTCCTGATATCAAATGACTCAAACCCTTCAGTATCACTCTCAGTTTTGGTAAATTTGAGAATTTTACGGGAAATTTGTGCGCCATCATCTACCGCCTTATTAATAGTGCCAAGTGCTTTCGTTAACCCCCCGTGGTCTTTATAGGCCTCCTTCATCAACTGCACATTACCAGAGATGATAGCGAGTATGTTATTGAACTCGTGAGAAACTCCAGCTGATAATGTCCCAATTGACTTTAGTTTTTCTGATTGTATGAGAGTCTTCTCCATTTTTTTGTACTCAGAAATATCCTGAACTACTGACCATATGTAATCGTTACCATCTGCTCCTTTAATTATTGCTCCATTAAGCAGGACTGGCAACCTTTTACCGTCTTTCCGTATATATTCCTTCTCATAGGGACCGTATCTACCGATCTCTTTCAACGAACTAAGTTGCCTGGCCTCTTGTTCTGCAAACTCTTTTGGTGTAACATTCCAATACGTAAGCTGCAATGCCTCTTCCTTTGTATATCCAATAATATCGAGAAAAGCCTGATTAAACTCGATCAGGGTGCCATCCATTTTGCACGTGGTCATACCAACCCTGGAGGTTTCAAACATGGCACGGTATTTCTCCTCGCTATCCCTCAGCATCTCCTCCGCCTTCTTGCGCTCGGCAATTTCATTCTCAAGATCCAGGACCTTTTTCTCCAACTTTTCTACCAAACGCTCATTGTATAGCTTATGTACTTCATCATTATCCAGAGATATCTTTTGTGCCTGTGCCTTACCACCATCCCCATCCTGCAATAATTCTTGTACTATCCCCAGGAACTCATCCGGTTCAAATGGCTTACGAATAAACTTCTTTGCTCCCAACTTTAAGGCAAGTGCTTCATCTTTGTCCCCTACAAATGATGCGGTGGTAAAAACAAAAGGAATATTTTTCAGTTTCTCGTCCTGTCCCACATTTTTACAAAGCATAAATCCATCCATTACCGGCATTAGAATATCGGAGATGATAAGGTCATACTCTTTTTCTGCATGTAGCTTTTCAAGTGCATCCTTACCGTTAACTGCCGAGACGACATTGTATCCATCCCCTGTCAACAAACCATCCAGGAGTATGAGATTATTTTCTACATCATCCACAATAAGGATGTTTCGAGTTTTTGACCGTGAGTTACTAATTTTAGTTTCCATTTTCATAGCTCCCTGACCACACATATGTATGGTCATCAAATCCAGGCTATAAACGCATCATACCTTAGTATTCTTACAAGATCTAAACTTCTAACTCTAATTGTAGATTGCCTTTACCCAAAGCATATTATCAAGACAACCTAAAAGCAAGTAGAAAAGATTGAGTTGCGACTCAGCATGTTATGCACATAGAGACTCAAATAAATAATGAAGTTGACCGTTTCAACCAACAGTAAATGTATTCATTGACATCCGACAAAACTTAATAGGGTCCAAACGAAACAGCAGAGCACTTCTCAACTGAAGAATCAGGAAATCACCATGTATATATTTCGCCAATAGCATAGCTATCCAGAAATATTTTCGCAACAATCAAGATTATTTAAATTTTAAAAAAATGATATATTCTAATACAAATCACATAACAGCCGTTAGTAACAGCAGTTACACCACATACAATAGTTATGCTTGATAGAAAATTTTTCGGCATTGATTTTGCGATCTACTTATTTATAACTATTAAGAATTAGTGATAAATATATACGACTTATGAAGCGATTAACATATGCAGTCTTTCTGGCAATCCTGCTGACAACTGCTTGTAATACAGACAAAATAATTAGTTCAGGAACTACAGTAAAGAATAGTGGACAGATCGAAGATTTAGACGCAAAATCCCATGACTTTTCTGCAAAGCACAAACATGGTTTTGTCCTTCCGGGACTGGACCACGGCTTGATCCAGTCGCCTATTAATATTCTGACCAACACGGTTGAGCATGTAGAGAACCGAACTATCAACGTCAGATACAAAGATGAGGTTGATTCTATTGCGAACCTGGGACATACAATACAGCTCCACTTTACTGAAGGAAGTACGATCTCGGCCCACGGAAAAACATTTCATTTTAAGCAGATGCACTTTCACACGCCGTCAGAACATCAACTGGATGGAATAACATACCCAATGGAGATGCATATCGTAAATGCCGCTGAAGATAAAGAAAATAATGAAACAGAATATCTGGTAGTCAGCATCCTGTTCAGGATGGGAGGAGTGAATAAGTTTATAAGTGATTTTCACGATCTAATTCCCGAAGAGAAACATTCAACCCACAATATCCAGACAGGCCGTGTGAGATTGAGTGACCTTTTAATGGTCGCCCGGAAAGACAAATCAGAGGAAGGTCTCTATTATTACAAGGGGTCGCTTACTACACCGCCTTATACAGAAAGTGTGAACTGGTATATTGACAAGCACATTTACGAGGCATCTCCGGAACAGATTGAAACTCTCAAGGAATATGAAGGTAACAATGCCCGCCGTGTACAGGAAATACAGGGAAGGATTGTCGAAGACAGCTGATCAGAGCCTTAATTATTTGGCCTCTGCCTGCTTCATCCATTCTGGCCATTCCAAACGGGATTGTTGATGGCATCCGAAGCATGCCCTTCTCAACATTGCATCAAAACTGTTATAGGTCTCTACAATATTCTTCCTTTTGGACGATTCAGCAACATTCCGGGAAGCATCAGTAACCAGTTTCAGGTATTTTTCAAAATCCTCTTTTATCGCTGCTACGGCTTCAGGGTCATCTGGGTCATTGCCAGCTTTACTGAACCACTCCCCTGGCTTACCTTCCTTAGAAAAGAACATACGCATGACGACCTCACTGGCGTTGATAATCTCACCTGACTCCTTGATAACCGCATTGAAATCGCCTATCATTATTGCATCCAGCATTTTAGAGGTATGCGAACTAATTATGCGCATCAGGCCCTGAGTAGGTGACGATTTATCTACATGAAGTTTTACTATATCTTCACACAACGCCTCGTTACATTTCCATCCACAGGTTAAAATTCCGGTAGTTAGAAAAAAGGAAACAAATATAACTATACATACTTTACTTATCTTCATCATTCGACCCCCTCCCGTTCGAATATCTTTGAATAGTTTCTGTAGCCACAACTGATATGTACAAATTCCAGATATTATTAACTTATCTCTCTATTACATCATGACTTTTCTTTCGCATTCTAGATTAAAGCATTAGGAACTCAATATCAAACTGTTTTTTCATGATTCTTAATTAAAAATTTGTATAAATAACTATTTTCATCATCATCTTCTTCTGTTATATTGAATGCTGTAATTCGCATACTGAAGGAGATTTTTTAAGTAACTCCTTCAGTACCGCTTTTGATATGTATTCCAGGAAATGGAGACAAAGATGCCTGACTCAAATAAGAAAAAACGGGAGTTTTATCTCTCTGTCAATGAGGCTGCAGAGAAGCTGAGAGCATTAGCAGCCGAACTGGAAAAAGGTGTTGTAACCATAAACGAAGAGAAGTGTTCAATGGCAGCGGATACAGATGTAAAGATAGGCCTGAAGGCCAAGGGTGACACGTTCTCTGCCAAACTGAAATTCAAACTGGCAAACGCCTTATCAGAGGCTGAGGAAGGAGAAACTGAATCCACACCAGCCGCAGAGACTAATGATGAAAGCTACATGGATCTGAAAAGACGTATGTCAAAAGACTTTAAAGCTATTAAGAAGAGCTGCATACAAGACCAGGTTCTCCCTGAATCTGACCAGATTGAACGATTTTACCGGGATTCAAAGACAATGTGCACATACCCCAGCAAGGGGAAAGATTTTTTTGAAACCTATCTTGAGCAGGCAGATCTTTTTTACAAAGCATTCAAAGCTTCTGACCTTACAGCCATGGGCACTGCAGTAACAGCTCTCGGAGAGAGAAGAAAAAGTTGTCATGAGAAGCACAAATAAACACCAACGAATTAGGGGATTGAAGAATTTAGGGATTTAGGAAAAACAAAATCCGCAGGACAATTCCTCCAGAGGCGGACGTAAACGCCTTCAGGTTTGCCGGTCATACTTGAATTTCCACTTGCATTCTAAAAAGCAATTCATTAGACTCGAATGGTCAATTGGTTTTAAATTTGTCTGGCTTATATGACAACAAATCAGGTTGAGAAAGGAGTAATAAATGCCTTTAACGGAATATGTAACAAGAGCCGAGGTAAAGAGAGTATGTGATGAACTTGGATTGAGAGACTGGTCTTTAATTGCTGATCATGTGATCTCAGATGAAGAGGCTTCTACTGTATTGAAACTTGTAAATACAACAAACATGGACATCTCTCTTGCCACTTTCCGACAGGGGCTGGAAGTTGAGTTGGAACATGGGACGATATTTGAAGATGCAAATGTAACCAATAACCATCCGGTACTGACCGGAAAGATTGTATTGGCACATCTGAAGGAGACTATGGACTATTACAAGAGAATTGAGGTTGCTGAGATAGAAAGTGACCTGCTTGAAGCAATACGATCAAAAAATATGGAAAGAATAGAGTCCAAATACAAGAAACTTGTTGAAGCTCAAAACATTTTAAATAAGTCTGTTTCCGAACAACTCAAGGATGGTACATAGAGGCAAACAAGTTTGAAGTAACTAAAGTTTAAACTCTCCCCTACTGATACCTTGACTGAATCTGTTTCACCCTGTCCGCAAATACTTCTGCCTCGTCTCTCCTTCCGGTATTCTCGTAGAACTCTACCATATTCACCAGCACGGTTGCAACGAATGGGTGGTCTTTACCATAAGACTTCTCATATATTCCAAGTGCCCTTATGTAGAGAGACTCAGCTGTATCGTTTGCACCCAGGTAGTAGTTAAGTGTCGCCATGTTGTTCAGCGCCGTAGCAATATCAGGGTGATCCAGGCCAAGTGCCTTCTCATCTATGCTTAACGCTCTTTCGAAGACAGGTACTGCTTCTGCGTATTTCCCCTGATCTTGATAAAGCCCTCCCAGGCTGTTCAGTGCGGCCACAACACTGGGATGGTCAGCACCAAAAGCATTTTCATATATACTGAGAGCTTCATTATAAAGCGGTTCTGATTCCTCATATCTATCCTGAGCCAGATACATATCTGCTAAATTCTGCAGGACTGTTGCAACTTTTGGATGATCCGATCCAAGCCCCTCTTCATAAATCGCGAGAGCCTGCTTGAAGAGAGGTTCCGCTTCCGAGAATCTTCCATATGTCCAGTAAAGTGTACCCAACAGGTTTTTGGAGATAGCAATACAGGGATGGTTAGGAGCAAATGTATCCGTGGCAACCTTTATAGCCTCTTCGCTCACCTTTATTGCATCTGCATATCGCCTGTCTTGTAAAAGCTGAGTCGCTTGATCGTTTAACTCTTCCCACAATTTCTCCTGGGCAAATGCCGGCAAAGCAAACAATGTAGCCATAACCATTATCAAAAACACTCTGGCTCCACATGAAGCCAGATGCCTTCTTATATTTACTGATATTTTCACTTTTAGTACCCTTTCTTTATTCTCAACGGATGAGACAATCTGCTTATCTGCCATATCATCAATCTGTTACTTTTCATGTTATAAGCTATATTTTACACGTGAAGCGGTATTATTCAATTTCTTTAAAAATAATTAATTATCTCCAGTATTCCCACGCACCATGTAAGCTCTTACTGAGTATGGCATTATGATAATTATCAAACAATATCAAGTTGCCTTCAAAGCTCTTAACCAAAAATTAACAATTTCCTTATTCTCAGTTAACAATACAATCGTAATATTTCGCCTGAATATAATAACATTTTTGCCACTAAGGAATAGAAGGCACAATGATAAGTCTGTTATTTGAATGACCTTACTTTGATGCAGCTTTGAAATTTTATAGAACAGTGTAATAGAGGCGAAAATATGATAAAAACCACAATAAACAACACTATGATAAGAGAAGTTTTGTTTGTCCGCAACCACAATTCAGTGAGGTCACAAATGGCAGAAGGCTTAATGAATGCTCTGCGGAAAGACCGAGATGAAGTATTTAGCTCCGGAACCAAACCGCCCCAAGTAAATCCTTACGCAACTAAATCATTGTCAGAAATTGAAATGAAAAAACATATTGCCAGATTGCAATAACAGTTTTATCACTAAAGCGCAAGAGTCACAGAGAGAAATCAGATATCTTAATAATTCTAGTAACAACTTCAGATTTTAAAACAAGAAGTTAGCAAAAATAAGAAAGGAGCAAAAATGAGAATATTTTTAGTTGTAAGTTGGCTGACAATCGGCATTTTAGCCATGAGTCTTTTTTCTGTACCCATTAGGGATGTATCTGCCCAGGATGATTTAAATGTGCAGTTGAAAAAGATGGAAGATATGATGCGAAAACAGCAGGAGATGATTGATGATCTGAAAACCAGGATAGAAATTAGGGAAGAGGTCGAGCTAACATCCCTCACTACTGCTGACGAGGGGATGATTGGCAAAAAGGTTGACGAATATTTCCAGAAAGGCGAGGGCAAGGGAATGTGGTCAGAGATTATGCAGGGACCCAAACTAAGCTACAAGAGGGGATTTTTCTTTGAGACACAGGACGAAAACTTCTCCATGTTGATAAACGGAAGGATCCAGTTTCGATATAGCTATGAGGATAGAGACAATGTACATGACTCAGATGAACAAGAGGATGACAGCTCATTCAGAATTCGCCGTGCACGTCTGAAATTTTCCGGTAATGCATACAAACACTTTAAATATAAGATAGAGCTGGCCCTCGCCTCTACAGGCACTGCTGATAGCAGCAAAGCGATGGAGCTGTTAGACTTCTGGGCATCATGGAACAAAAACAGGGCATTGAGTGTCCAGTTCGGACAGTGGAAGGTACCGTGGAACCGTCAACGTGTAGTATCTTCCCAGAACCTGCAGTTAATCGATCGTGCAAGCTCACAGGATGAGTTTACAATGGACCGACAGATCGGTGCAATGCTGCACGGCAAGTTGTTTAATAAAAAGTTTGAGTATTACGCAGGAGCATTTAACGGTAACTCAAGAAACCAGAGCTCGAACGGCAACAACGAGATGCTTTATATAGGTAGAGTCTCCTGGAACCCTTTCGGCGCGTATGGGAAAGGTATAGGGGAGGTTGAGAGTGATATCAGTTTCTCAAAAAAACCAATTGGCCATCTGTCGGCCGCTATAGCATATGACGGCGCTGCGGACAGAGAAAAATTTAATAGTACTACTATTGATCTGGATCCCCCCGTCGGTACCGGTATAACACTTAAGGAGGTAGACAAGACCAGTGTTGTAGTCGAATATGGCCTCAAATACAGAGGCTTCTCAACAAGCGCAGAGGCATACTGGCGAAGGTTTGATGATATCCGTGCCAACAATATTAATGCCATTGGTTCCGGTGTCATCATAGACAGGGGCTTCTTTGTACAGGGAGGATATTTTCTTTTACCAAAGACGCTAGAAGTCGCCGGTAGATACTCACTTATTGACTTTGATGATGAAAGAGATGAAGACGCTGTAAGGGAAACCACTTTAGGTGTAAGCTGGTTCATTAATGAGACTCACGATAATAAGCTGCAGTTTGACTGGGTCCGCCAGGACAATGAATTGCCAAATTCGGTCAGCCGATCGGATGATATAGACAACACTTACCGTCTGCAGTACCAGTTGGCATTTTAAAAATAGTGTAAGAATCTGAAACTACCGGAGACATATACACTTATTTGGTTGAATTTATCTATTAAGGATAATAGTATATTTATGAAAATAAAATCCTGCAACTTAATGAGTTTTTAAAATCTGACACATATGATAATTACTAAATCGATCATACTATTTATACTGGCAGGACTGTGTGAGATAGGCGGTGGATATCTTGTATGGCTCTGGCTTCGTGAAGGCAAAGGTATCTTAATCGGCGTACTGGGTGGGCTGATCCTGGTACTCTACGGAATAATACCGACTCTTCAACCTGCTCACTTTGGCAGGGTTTACGCCGCATATGGAGGAGTATTTGTTGTAATGTCCATCTTGTGGGGTTGGAAGATAGATAAGACTGCTCCGGACAGATACGACATTATTGGCGGTATAGTCTGCCTGGTTGGTGTATTCATAATTATGTACTGGCCGAGGAGTACATAAAGTTAAATCAGCTTGACAATATATATTTTAGTTACTACTATCTAAAAACGCGATTCGTATTAAATAACAACTCCTGTTGAAGGTTTTATACTTCGATAGGAGTTTTTTTATTGGAGAAAATCTGTCTCATGTTAGAAGAGTTCATAGACCACAAAACTGATATCCTGGACATCATTGCAGACACAAAAAGTCTGCTGGATGAGAGCGACGGGACCGGCAATGAACGCTTACTCGCTGTCAAAGAGCAGTTGATATCCAACCATTTTAATCTTGTAGTGCTTGGACAGTTTAAAAGAGGAAAGACTACGCTAATAAACAGCCTGGTCGGCAATGCAATCCTCCCCTCTTCCGTAGTACCTTTAACATCCATCGTAACTATCCTGAAATTCGGCAGTGAAGTCAAGTGCACTATTTTCATGAATGACGGTACTGAACAAGATGTACCGATAGAGGATATACATGATTATGTAACTGAAAGTGGTAACCCTGAGAACAGACGCGGGGTTAAATGCGCCTCTATTGAGTATCCGATTCCGCTCCTTGAAAAAGGGATGCAGCTTGTAGATACGCCGGGTATCGGTTCTACATTCCTCCACAATACAGAGACCACTTATGAGTTCCTGGACCACCTGGATGCAGCAGTGTTCCTGATGAGTGCCGATGTTCCTATTTCTCAAGTAGAGAAAGAGCTGCTTGAGACAATAAAAAGTTCTACACAGAAGATATTCTTTGTTTTGAATAAAGTTGATAACCTGATCCCAAAAGAGATCACTGAAATGTCTACATATAACATGAATGTGCTTGAAGAGATGGGATTTACCGTTCAGGAGATCTGGCCAATCTCTGCCAGGAAAGCTCTTGAGGCAAAAACGGCTGATGACAAAAACCTGCTTCTACATAGCGGCCTTTCAGACCTGGAGGATGCCATAGGAAACTTTCTCTCATCAGAGAAAGGAAGGATAGTTCTAAACACTGCAATTTCCAAACTGAAAAGGATCACTCTCCAAATAGTGTCACAGATAGCTATTGAAACCAAAGCACTGACAGATTCTGAAGAGAAGTTAGAAAACAAGATAAACACCTTTCACAAACTCAATGACAATCTCAAGAAGGACAAGGAAGATATCGCCTACCTGATCAAGGGAGAAACTGTTAAACTGAACAAAAGGGCTGAAGATATTTTAAAAGATTTTGATGACACTGAAACTGCCAGGATAAGGGAGTGCCTGAAAAGTTTTTATGAAGAGAATCATGACGCCAACCCGACTATCCTGAGAGATAATATGCAGAAAGCTATCAAGGCGGAGATCGTCAAAGGATTTGATCTATTCAAAGAAGATATTGAGGTGGTGATATCTGACAGTATCCAGGAGACCTTCAATCGTTATACGAAACGTTCCAACGATATCATGGAGGAGTTTAAATCTGCTGCCGAACAGCTCTTTGAAGTACCGATGCAGCAATCCGATCTCTCTATCGACCTGGCAGAGGATAAACGATTTTTCTATATGGTACAGGATGGCACCTCTATGACCGAGGAAGAGGTTAAGTCGATACTGAGAACTTTCATGCCAAAGTCTATCAGTAGAAAGATGGTACTGAAGGAGATGATCGATCTGGTAGCCTCTGAAGTAGGTAGAAACTGCGGAAGAACACGTTCATCGCTCTTAACCAGGATAGGCAGTACATTTAAACAATACTCCGGAGAGATCAGTAATCTTGGAAATGAACTTATTGAGAACATAGAACAGGCAATGCAAAAGGGAAAAGATATACGTAAGGACAGTGCAGAATCTATACAAAACGAACTTACCTCATTGTCAAACACATCTGAGAAACTCGAAGAGAATATGAAAGAACTTGAAGGACTATGGAGTGAGATTAATTAGACACGAATTTCACTAATTTACACTAAAAAAACAAATCTTAACGCTCACCGGACAAACAGCGCCGAGGACAAGGAGAACACAGAGGATAAAAGATAGATAAATACTACCGAATTAAGGGATTGAAATGTCGACTTCCTTAGAATTTACTTAAGGCCACTTTTTTTGAAACAATCCACATATTCCTTGTCAGTTACCAGGATATGATCAACCAGCCACTTCTTTAAAAATTCAAGTATTTCACATGCCATATGATAATCATCCTCGATCATTTTATTACGATAATTAATTGTTTTATTGA
>JASMMK010000051.1 GCA_030748215.1 Candidatus Scalindua sp. | reverse complement strand
ATGATTTTTGCGAATTAGTCAAATACTGCCTGGAAGATAAAGTATGTGAAAGTAAAGTCTTTTAAATGTGTTTGAGAATAAGACTCGCATGTAATTTGTAGATTATTGAAGGTTTCTATTAATTTCTGAATAAGGAGAAGGAGTATATGTCTTTAAAAATATTTATAGCTATTTTATTTCTCTTTTCACTCGTTTTTATATCTGCTTCCCATGCAGATGAACCGGTATTGATAAAAACTGAAAATGAGAAAGACTCAATTAAAATCCTTTCTGACAGATGCCAGGAAAAAGATTCTACAAAGAAGGTGACCTCTCTTAAAGACAGACACTTGAATGGAGATCTTGCAATGCTTGAGAAAAGCATGGAACGAAAAGTAGACAGCAAGGCTTTCGGCGATATCTGCAAGAGGTATATCAGTCTGACACGGCAATATGGAGAGACTGATCGGGCAATCAACTTCTTTAATGGCCTTGCAGAAAGACATCCTCTGTCCCCAAATACACTTGCCGTTTCAAGAGCAAAAACACGCAGCCAGAGAGAGGGATAGAGACTGAGGCAGGTTTTAACGAGAGTCTTTAAGTCAATCGCTGTTTATCATTTTAATTTAAATTTGTGAGATAGTTTTCTTTTTATTAACCAGGAGGTTTCATATGGAATTTGATACACAAGTAGAGGTAGCAGCGGACTTCATCTGGATCCGTCTCCATGCGAATGGAGAGATGATGCTTCGCCGGCTTAGATCTTTGCTGAGAATGGAGAAGCCACTCTTTTATCAGGCTATCGGCTGGCTGGCAAAAGAAGGCAAGATATCAATAACGAAAGCAGGATGGAGTAAAAAAATAAGCCTTTGCAATTAATTAACAGTAGATAGATTTTCATCTTTTTTATAGGAGGAAAAAACATGTCCGTATTAATAGTAGGTGGAGATCACCTTGGCAGTATACCAAAGGAGCTTAAAAAAATCGGCGTAGACGATATCAAGCATATGAGCGGCAGGAATAGAAACGTCATTAAGAGAGGCATGCCGATGACAATGGACCTGATAATAGTATTGCATGATTATGTTAATCACAATCTGGCAAATGTAACCAAGAAACAGGCAAAAGAGTGTAATATTCCTGTTGTCTTTGCAAAACGATCATGGTCATCTATTTACAAAAAATTACCACATGATCTAACTAATAATTAAGACGACGACAATAATAATAGAATTTAAAGGAACCAATTGAATATTTTGCATGTTAACATTACTACAACGTTTGATGATTTTTAAATAACCAATGGGTGCACTGACATTTTCTCCTTCTCCTTTCACAGTGCACCCATTCCTCTTTATCGCCATCCGTTTTTGTATATCCAGTTCTGCCAAACATTTAACTACACTCATAACCCCAATAATTGCTTGACAATAACGGATAATCTTTGCTACTATAGCTTTTTAGAACTTGAGACTCAATTGCAATATTATGTCTACTACAAAGGTATTTTTGATCATTTCACTGTTTTTTTTAACCGGATGTTCCATGTTCGGTCGCCCTTCAGGCTATCAAACTGATTACGGTGCTACCCGTGCACAATCTCCTAAAGGCACCAAGTCTTTCGATGATGACTTTGAACATGTATGGGCAACTGTTATCATGGCACTTGGAACTATGCCGTTAGACAAAGTCGATAAGGAAAAAGGCATCATTAAAACCGGTTGGGCGGAAGGTTATTCGCAAACAAGAAAAGCAAGGAGTGTGGTGACGGACCGATTCATGGAAGATTACTGGAAAGAGAGATATCGACTTACCATCACTATTTCCGGCAATATCATAGCAAGCACTGTAAAGGTAAAGAGCCAACTCCAGCAAAAACCCAGGGGTGGCAGTGCGGCATACCGATGGCAGAGGATGAAGTCCACGGGAGAGATAGAGGAAGAGGTATTAAGAAGAGTTGAAGAACTTCTGGAGGAAAGCTGAGAACAACATCTTTTCCCCGGACAAAAGGCAACGAGGACTTTTCGCTTCTGTAACGAATGAACCGATGAAGATAAAACGAGCAAGCATCATTTCAATATTAATACTGGCACTGGTATTTGAGATCACAACACCAAGTCACGCACAAACAGATGCTGACGAAGGGCCGTCAGATAATTACATATCCCAGGTTTATTTAACTGAAGAACAGGCATTGAAGGAAGTATTTCCTCATTGTGACGAAATCCTCTTCAATGTAGTACCCCTTACCAAAGAGGAGAAGAGCCAGCTGCAAAACAAGCTGAGAAGAAAAATCTATGAAGATTTTTTTGTTGTTTATATGGGGATTAAATCAGGCGAGGTGACTGGATATGCAATAATCACTGAAGAGATCGGCAAATTTCATCCTTATACTTTTATAGTATCAGTAGATCTTGAGGGCAAGATCGACAAGATCGCGATTCTCGTTTACCGCGAAAGCAGAGGCTCGGAGATTGCAAAGAAGAGATTCCTTTACCAGTTTAAAGGCAAATCACTTAAAAACAGAATACGGATTAACAGAGACATCATAAACATCTCAGGCGCAACCATGTCTGTTGTTACTATGTGTAAGGGGACGAAGAAGATACTTGCGGTGATCGACGAGTTCTATTTAAGCGGTAAAAAAGCTGACAAAATTGCCTCCCTGGAAAAGATAAGGTATGGCTATGAAGACGGCACAGGGCAGAAACAGGAACTGAAGCTTTTCAAAAAGGCGTCCTTAAGCATGGGCACGGTCTTCGAAACCACCATCTACGCTCCTGATAAATATGTAGCCGAAAAAACCTTCAACGAGGTTTTCCAGGAAATAAACAGGCTTGATTACCTGATGAGCAATTATAAGAAGGAGAGCGTGCTATCGGGAATTAACAGAAATGCCTCAGCAGGACCCACCGATTGTAATAAAGAGCTTGCGAGTATAATTGAACAGTCTATACAGTATGGCGATTTAACTGATGGTGCTTTTGATATTACAATAGGCCCACTCATGAAAAAGTGGGGTTTCTTTAAGAAGAAGGGACGAATTCCCGGCCAAGAAGAGTTGGAATCCGTACTTGAATCTGTTTCTTACAAAAATATTACTGTTGAAGAAAAAGCAATAAAATCACTGGCGAAGAACCCGGGAACCATTAAGACGGTATACTTCAAAAGCCCGAACACCCGGATTGATCTGGGGGGTATCGGAAAGGGCTATGCGGTTGACAGGGCAATCAGTGTACTGAAACGAAACGGAATAAGTTCTGCGCTTATCAACTTTGCAGGAAATATCTACACATTTGGAACTCCACCCGGAAAAGAATCATGGGTTATCGGCCTGCAGCATCCGCGCGATAGTGAGGATCTCCTAGGCACATTTGAGATTAAGGATAAGGCCGTATCGACTTCCGGCGATTACGAGAAATTTTTCAATATCAACGGAAAGCGGTACTCACACATAATTGATCCCAGAACCGGCTACCCGGTTGAGGGCATCGTTAGTGTAACAATTGTTACAGGCAATGCAACGTGGGCAGATGCGCTCTCCACAGGAATCTTTGTCCTGGGACTGGATAAGGGAATGGACCTGATCGAACAGCTATCGGATGTTGAAGGCATTATTGTCTATGAAGATACCGGCTCCAAGTTATCCACCAAAACCTCCAGCGGAATGAAAGCGCTTTTCAAAAAGAACACCGAAGGCTCCCAAAAAGAGACCAAACCAGACATGATTATGTCGGGCAGTTAAGGTCTCCACAAACACTCCATACAGAACACAATTAATCAACGTTCAGTAGTACTCAAGTCTATTAACAAATCAAATAACAGGTATGCCATCTTATCTGGTGTAGCGCTGAGGCGCGCAAAAAAGCAATATTTATTTGAAAGATTATGTTCATCTGCTTTAATAAGAGAAATTTATTTGTAGAAAGTATATAAATCATTAATAAAGGGCCAGTGAAAACAGAGAGTTTTAAAGACAAAAAAATAACCGTGATGGGATTGGGGGTTTTTGGAGGCGGCGTTGGCGCTGTCAAATACCTTGCATCTCAGGGTGCGGATGTGACAGTTACAGACCTGAAAAGTGCCGAGGAACTATCTGCTTCTCTCAAACTACTTGAAAATTTGCCTGTTAAGTTCAGGCTTGGTAAACATTATGAAGAAGATTTTATGAACGTTGACATGCTGGTTGTCAGCCCTGCCGTACCGAATGATTCCATGTTTTTGAAATTAGCATCTGAAAACAGAATACGTATCGATTCGGAATTGAGCATTTTCTTCAGACTCTGCCCTGCACCCGTAATAGGGATTACGGGGAGCAATGGCAAGTCAACAACCACATCGTTGCTGGGAGATATGCTAAAGACTGCAGGAATTAAAACATGGGTTGGTGGAAATATAGGCATTTCATTACTGGAAAATCTTGAAGAGATAGAAGAAGATGACGTTATTGTACTTGAGATATCAAGTTTTCAACTTGAATATCTCGCCAGGACAGAAATGAGTCCGCATATCAGCATAGTAACAAACATCGCCCCAAATCATCTTGACAGACACAAGACCATGGAGGACTATATTGGTGCCAAAAAGGCAATTATTAACTATCAACAAGAGGACGATTACGCAATAATGAATTACGACGACCCGACATTGAAGAAATGGGAAGGTGAAAGCAGAGGCCGCCATCTTTGGTTCAGTGCAGCAAAAGAGTTGGAGCATGGTGCTTTTCTGAAAAATAATGAAATGATTATTAATCATAATTCCAAAAGAACTGTTATCCCCTGCTCAGCTCAAATTAACATAAAAGGGATTCATAACTGGCAAAACATAATGGCGGCATCGTATGCAGCGACCTTAATGCATGCCGATGTGGAGTCCATTAAAAGTGCGATTACAGGATTTGCAGGGTTAGAACATCGATTGGAGTATGTACACACTATCAACGAAGTACAATATTACAATGATTCAAAGGCCACTACACCGGAAGCCGCGACGGCAGGTATAAAGGCGTTTGACAATCCAACAATACTAATTGCAGGAGGCTATGATAAACAGGTCAGTCTTCATCAGTTTGCACAGGAATGTGTAAGAAACACAAAATGCGTAATCTTAATCGGAGGAACTGCTGAAACTATACAGAAACTTATCCAGGAGATAAAAGGCGAAAAGATAAAACCGAATGTTTATATGGTGACATCACTTGATGACTCAGTCAAAAAAGCGTCTGAGGTCGCTGTGCCTGGAGATATAGTCTTACTGTCACCGGCATGTGCAAGCTTTGGTATGTTTGCAAACTACGAAGAGAGAGGAAAAGAGTTTAAAGAGCTTGTTCGCCACATTGTTGCAGCGGCACCGTGTTAACCGGTGTCAAGTAAAACCAGAAAGAATATATTGAATCATGAGTAATAAAATTGAACTCAACTCACATAAAAATTTACTAAGAGAAACTGCCATCGGTATTGTTAAGCGCCTGAAAGAAAAAGGATTCAGCGCACTGTTTGCAGGTGGTTGCGTTCGTGACATGTTGATGGGGATCGTCCCGGATGATTATGATATTGCTACGGATGCTCAACCCGATGATATTATTAATATATTCAAGCGAACGGTCCCTATCGGTCTTCACTTTGGCGTTGTCCTGGTTATGGAAAATGACTTCGAGTTCGAGGTTGCCACATTCAGGTCTGACGGCACATATTCAGACGGACGTCATCCTGACACAGTAACATTCTGCGATGCCAGGGGTGATGCATTAAGGCGAGACTTTACTATAAACGGAATGTTTTATGACCCGATTGAAGATAAACATTTTGATTATGTTGGAGGAGAAGATGATCTAAAAGCAGGTCTGATCCGGGCCATTGGAAACCCCTTTGAAAGATTTGATGAAGATAGATTGCGAATGATAAGAGCCGTACGTTTTGCATGCCGATTTGGCTTCAAGATTGAGGACCAGACTGCTGAGGCAATTAAAGAATTTCATGATAAAATACTGACTGTAAGTAGAGAGAGAATTAGAGATGAACTCAGGAAGACATTAACCGGTCCAAATCCGGATACGAGTATCAAAATGCTGGACGATCTGAACCTTCTGCATGAAATACTTCCGGAAGTAACAGCAATGAAAGGAGTAGAACAGCCGGAAAACTTTCACCCGGAAGGCGACGTTTATACGCATACTCTACTCACATTAACCAAATTGGCAGACGGAAGAAAAGAGACAGATACCAGGGAAGAAAACCATCCTGCCTCGAACGGTCTTGATAAAAAGAATTTGTACGGCAGTTGGGAACTGGCAATGGCCGTACTTCTTCATGATATTGGAAAACCCGTAACATTTGAGATTGCAGATCGTATCAGGTTTAACAACCATGATAGTATTGGCGCCAAAATGGCGGGAAAGATATGCGAACGGTTAAGAATGTCGAATGCAGAGAAGGAACGCATTACGTGGCTGGTAAAGATGCATCTCTATCTAAGACATGCGCAGGAGATGAGGGTAAGCAAGCTCAAGAGGCTTTTCGCCCATGAAGGCTACCCTGAACTTGCGGAGCTATATAAAATAGACTCTCTTGCCAGTACTGCAAATCTTGATGATTATAACTTTTGCCAGAAGATGTTTGAAGAACTGAAAATAGAAGAGATAAAACCCGAGCCCCTTATAACAGGTAATGATTTAATTGCCCTGGGATTTAAGCCCGGCCCAATATTCTCAAAAATCCTGGATGCAATAAAAGATGAACAATTGGAACAGAAAATTACCACAAAAGAGGATGCCTTAAAAAAGGCAAAAGAATATATGTCAATAGATTCAAGCTAAGTCGCTATCGCGACAAAAGGCTATCCTACGAAGCAATACACTGAAAGGTAGAATAACATTGAAAGTTAAAATAAAAAATTCCAAAAGGGAATATGACGGGTTTTTTAAGGTAGATAAGGTCGTCCTGAAGCATGAAAAATTTGATGGCTCAATGAGCGAAGAGATCGACAGGCTGAACTTCAACAGAGGAAACACAGCCGCTGTCATGCTCTATAACAAAACAAATGAATCGGTTATTCTTGTCAAACAGTTTAGGTATCCGGCATATGTGGATGACGGCCCGGGTTGGTTGATAGAGTGTGTTGCAGGAATCAAAGATAACGGCAAAGTTCTCGTAGCAAGGAAAGAAGTTCTGGAAGAGACCGGCTATAAGGTAGACGATCTCAAATATCTTACCCAATTCTATCCGAGCCCGGGAGGATGCTCTGAAAGAATATTTGTATATCTCGCTTACGTTGAAACAAGAGAGGAGATAGAAAATAAATACTATGGTACAGGAAACGAAGATATTCAGGTTATAGAAATACCACTGGGCAAGGCATTTGAGATGATCAAGAACGGTGAAATCTGTGATGGGAAAACCATAATCGGCCTGTTCCTCCTTCGTGATGAATTAGAGAAAGGTTAAATGCGCCATGAACAATGAACGGTTATGTATACTCAATGAGCAGGTGAAAACCACCCCTTAATCCCCTCCTTCGCAAGGAGGGGAAATGGGGTGGTAAGAATTTGAAAATTTTTATCTGCTCATCGCATTGCACGAAAAATAACATAAAAGCTGGGCTTTCCACAAGAGCGAGAGAATATTATGAAAGATAAGACTGTTTTCATTGATATAGACACCCAATTTGATTTCATGAATCCCCAAGGAAATCTTTATGTACCTGATGCGGAAGATATAGTCGACAACATTAAAAAGCTTTTTGATTATGCAAAAGAACATAAAATTAAAATACTCTCTTCAACAGACGCGCACACGGTTGATGATCCGGAGTTCAAACTCTTTCCCGCCCATTGTATAAAAGGCACCACCGGGAATCAAAAGATTGAGGCAAGCACTTGTAGCAACAACATCACAATCGAAAACAGAGAGCGGGAAATTACAGAGTCCATTATGGACCATGAGCAGATAATCGTCGAAAGCCAGACATTTGATATTTTTGAAAGTGTTAACACGGACAAAATCGTAAAAAAACTGGATGTGCGGAACTTTGTAGTTTTTGGAGTGGCGACAGACTACTGTGTAAAAGCGGCAGTTCTAGGATTATTAAAACGGGATTACAATGTCTCCCTGGTTACGGATGCGACAAAATCAATTACTAAAGAAGGAAAGGAAAAAGCTCTGAATGAGATGAAAAATGCCGGAGCAGTTTTCACGACCACAGAGGATATCATAAAAGGATAAGCCTCAAGCAAAAGATATCTGTGTTATAGTACCTTTTCATTAATATGAAAACAGTGTAGTATGTGTAAAATTTTAAAATATATTTAATCGTCATTACCGTATTAAAAATGCTCATTCCAAAATTCATAGAAAAGAATTTAATATTTCATCCGGGTAAAAGTAACGATCACACAACTCCGGATGCGTTTGGCATTGAGTATGAAGATGTTACATTCCAGACGGGAGACGGACTGAACCTGAACGGCTGGTACGTCCCGGGGAAAAAATCTTCACCCGATGACGATCTGCATACACTCCTATGGTTTCACGGTAATTCAGGCAACATAAACCGCAGGCTTGATAACATAAAAATGCTGCATGATAGAGTACCGGTGAATGTCTTTATCTTTGACTATCGTCAATACGGCAGGAGCGAGGGCAAGATATCTGAACAGGGGACCTATATTGACTCAAGGGCCGCCCTAGCATATTTGCGCTCACGAAGCGACGTAAACAATGAAACAATTATCTTTTTTGGCCGTTCCCTTGGCAGTGCAATATCCGTTGAGCTTGCCGTAAAGGAGAAATGCCGTGCCCTGATTCTTGAAACACCCTTTACATCTATAAAAGAGATGGGGAAAAAGCTCTATCCATACCTACCATTTACTTTTTTCCTAAGAACAAAATATGATACTCTCTCTAAAATTGGTGACATAAAAGTACCAACCCTTATCATGCATGGAGACAAAGATGAACTTGTTCCGATTGAACAGGGAAAGATTTTATATGAAAAGGCTAATGAGCCCAAAGAGTTTTACACTATACCCGGAGCCATGCACAACGACACCCATATTGTTGGAGGAGAAGAATATTTCGATGTAATCAGAGAGTTTGTCAATAAGTTGACAAAATAAAAGTGAATGGGTACGGCAGGCAACCTATCTCCACCTATGATTCATCTTTTCCCGAAGAAGGGAGTTGTGTAACAACAAAAGATTTTGTTGATAGCAGATCCTGATCGTCTCTGGCGACTATGGAGATGACATTCGGGCCATCCTCGAGTGGAATATCACTGGCAAAGGTGATTTTTGATTTGTCTTCTTCAGAGGCATCTTTATTAGACTTATAGAACACCTTATCCTCATTTACCAGGACGTAGACATATTTTATTGCACTATCGTCTCCTACAGTACCGGAAATGGATATATGTTCCTGCCTGAATGTGTCATGCGGCCTTCGTGTATCAAGTTCAATTAATGGGGGAACGTTTTGTAATAACAGGTCCGGTGACTTCTGTACGCGAGAAGAAGCATGTTCACTCGCTTCTACCTTATCGGAAGGAATCCATCCAAACCTGCCTTCTGGCATTATTATGCGATACCACGACCGCGACTTCCTGTCAGCTATAAGAGTGGCTCCTTTGTTTGCATAGGAAATAACCGGTGATGAGGAAGATTTACCGTTATAAATAGAGGCCTCATCATCAATCACCCTAAGCGCTTTGTCCGCCAACGGCATTTTCTCGTGCCTGCCAAGCTGGTCTACGTTAAATTCCAATGTACCTGAAATACGTGTTCCATAAGTGGTATCCGCAATAGTGAGATCAACAGAGAAATCATCAGCTTCCAGAGTATCTCTTACCGAGAGTTTTATTTTAAGAGACTTTGATTCGCCCGGGGCTAACTCTCCTAATTCCATTTTGCCTCTTTCAATAAAGACTTCCTTCTGGCTCAACTCTCTCAGGGCAATAATATTTTTTTCAGATGTGCCTTCACCAATATTTTTTACAAAGAGCGCCAGGTCTACGACCTCTCCTCTTTGTATAATTCCATCACCATTTCCTGTTAGCCCTTCGCCTTCGTCAATTATCTGATGTGAATATGAGAATACCGGTTTGGGCAATGCATCAATTGATACTGCACTTTTTTCGTCCTCAGGAGCGCTTCCATTAAGTTCAGAGAATTTAACGATGAGCTCATCCTTTCTGCTGACAGAATTTTGTGGAATTTTTATTGTCTTAGAAGCTGTTTTTGTTTCACCTTTCTCCACCTTACCAAAAATAAACTCACACTTATCGATAAGAAGGTTCTTGGATTCCGCCATGCCTCTTAACCGATACAAGGTGCCTTCGCTGTTATTAGTAACACTGATTTCTATTTTCAGCTCTTCATCAGCACTGACCACGCCATTGGAAGGCGTAAGGCGTAGGCTTGTTGTCACCGATGGAGGAGCAGTTGTTTCCCCTGTAGACCAGTCAATACCTTGGATATGTAAGGCATCTGCGATCTTTGTTTCCTCGCTTTTTTTGAAATCTTCAATAATGGGTTTTAATTGATCTAAGAATTCATCATCTTTTTTGTCAAAGAGATGGGAATTAAGAATGATTTTTTTAGCAAATTGTACATGTGTATCTTTCTCCAGGTCAGGGATTTTATAGTAATCTTCGTCAGCGATTCTCTTTGCTTTTTCTTTTGCTCCCTCTTCCTCTTCCTCTTTTGCTCCCTCCTCCTCTCCTTCTTCCGCTTCGTCATCAACATGTACAAGATACCTGACTTTTTCATAAGGCAACTCAGCGTCTGTATGTTCACCCAGGTGTTTCTTTAAATCTTCTTCTCTAAAATGAGGATTCTCATTGAATAAGGTAATTTCATCTTTTGAAACCTGTGATTGGACAAGCTTAATATCCGGTGAAATGCCTACAGACTGAATATCGGTAAAGTTCGGTGTTAAATATTTTCCTACCGTAAGCTTTAGCGCCGCACCACTATTAATCAGGTCGATCAGTTGCTGTATGGAGCCTTTTCCAAAGCTGGTATCACCAATAAGCGGGGCTCGATTATTATCTTTCAGGGCACCGGCAACAATTTCTGCTCCGGATGCACTCCCTGCGTCAATAATTACAACCATCGGGCATTTGTTAAGATCCTTAGATGATTTTTTTGCCTTTTGGATTTTCTGTTTTCCCATTGGTTCCACGGTAATTACAATCAGGCCCGAAGAGAGGAATTTGTCTGCCACGGCAATCGCCTGGCCTAACAGTCCCCCGGAATTGTTACGAAGGTCTAAAATAAGCCCTTTTAATTCGCCGCTCTCTTTTGTCAGCTTCTCAATTTCTTCTTCTAAAGACTGTGATGTATCTTCCTGGAAATTTCTTATTTTTATATATCCAATGTTATTATCCGCTAATTTTGAGCTAACGCTTGGTATTGAAATAATTTCCCTTATCAGGGTGACCGGACTAGTAGCCTGAGATTTCTTGCTTTCCACTAGTAAGATAACCTCAGTAGAAGGATCGCCTCTAAGTTTATTAACCGCCTCTTGCAATGACATGTTTACCGTAGAATCTTCATCAATTGCGATGATTTTATCCCCTGATTTCAGGCCTGCCCTGAATGCGGGAGTTCCTTCGATAGGAGAAATCACGGTCAGTATTCCATCTCTAAGGCCAACAACCATTCCAAGGCCTCCAAATTTACCTGAGGTTCCTATTTTAAACTCATCAAAATCCTTCGGAGGGAAAACGACAGAATGAGGGTCTAATTGTGAAAGCATACCGTTAATTGCTGCGTATTCAATATCCTCTGTTTTGATATCGTGATGCTTATTATCGTTTACAAAATGCAAAGCCTCGTTCAAGGCATTATATAATTCGCCCAGTCTTCGTACTTTGGAAAAATCGACCACTTTAGAAGCTTCATCAACCAGGATTTCAATTTTTTCTGTTTTGTCGTTCACGCTAACTTGGATTTCGGGGATTATTCTCTCGAGCCAGGAAAGTGATTCTTTCAGCATCTCTTTAGGTTTTATTCTGTCCGGCTCAACATAAAATCGATTTACATATGAACAGACAATGCCTACCAGCCGGAATTTGTACTCTTCCTTTTCCTGACTAACCGCTTCATTAAAATTCTTGTTAAGTGAACTGCTATTCGATATGGCTAAGAACGTAACTAAAATAGAAGCGCAGAGAAAAAATGCGAGTGTATAAAGATATTTTTTTTTGTACATTTTGAAAGCGTCCCTGCTAATATATTATTGGGAAGTTATTTACATAAGTTTAAGCAATTTTTTTAGAAATCTAATATAAGCTTGATTATTTACCAAGTCAAGGATAAGTTCTTTATGCGTAACCGCTACACTTTAAAAATTTATTGACATAATGATCCATAATGCTTAAACTTGCTTCCTCGGTGAAATAAGGGCGATTAGCTCAGTTGGCTAGAGCACTTCCCTTACAAGGAAGAAGTCATAGGTTCGAGTCCTATATCGCCCACCATCATACAAAAGATATAAAAGATTTATGGCTTTTCATGTAAATGAAGAACAGGGGGGCCGTAGCTCAATTGGTTAGAGTACCAGACTGTCGATCTGGATGTTGCGGGTTCGAGTCCCGTCGGCCTCGCCATTATTAAATTTTTTATTCTTCGGGTTTTTGGAATCATTTTTTTGAGGCAATCGCCACACTTACTGGTATGCTTTGATTGAAAGCCTCATTGTGTGGAGCCGTTTTTAATAGCATATGTTCAGTGAGAACACTGCGCCCATAGTTCAATTGGATAGAATATCGGTCTACGAAACCGGGGGTTGCACGTTCGAATCGTGCTGGGCGCATATAAATTCGTTTGAGTTCTCGTTGTAAAGTTCATGATAACCGAATTCCGTTCGCATGAGTACTATATGCGGCAGGCAATCGCAGAAGCAAAAAAGGCCTTTGAAAAGGACGAAGTCCCTGTAGGAGCCATAATTGTTTATGACAATAAAGTAATTGCGAAGGCGCATAATCAACGGGAGATGTTATTAGACCCCACAGCTCACGCTGAAATGATTGCCATCACACAGGCATCTGCATATCTCCAAAACTGGAGGCTAAGCGATACTACCGTATATGTAACTCTAGAGCCATGCACAATGTGTGCAGGAGCATTGGTTCAGGCCCGGGCCAAAAACCTGGTATACGGAGCGAAAGATGAAAAACAGGGCGCTTGCGAGTCTACTGTGAATTTGGTTAATGATCCTCGTTTTAATCACCGTATTAATGCTATCTCTGGCGTTTTAGAGGATGAGTGCAGCTTGCTTTTGAAGCAATTCTTTCTGGAAAAACGTCGGGACAAAATTGACCTCCCGGCTGAAACTGCTGGTCAGTTTGCACCGGGCAGACAGGTTGTTCTACCATAATAAAAGTGGAGGGATGGCTGAGCGGTTGAAAGCGCTGGTTTCGAAAACCAGTTGGGGAGAAATCTTCACGCGAGTTCGAATCTCGCTCCCTCCGTTTTAGTATGGAGGGCCATTTCCCAGTAACAATATTTAACCGGATTGAGGCAGGTCTGGCACCTTCGCTCAATCTCGGATTGGAGAGGTGTCCGAGTGGCCGAAGGAGCACGCTTGGAAAGCGTGTAGGTGGGTGACTGCCTCGCGGGTTCGAATCCCGCCCTCTCCGCCATAAATAAAAATAGTTTTTCTGTTCTTTAATTTTTTTAGCAGTATCAGTTGAAATTCTGGCCGTGCTAGACGGGGAGCTAGCGGTTCCTTGTAACCTGCAAACCGCTTATGCAGGGTCGATCGCTTTTTGGAGGTTTTTCTGACTTTTGGTGCTTTTTGAGTAAGTGGTGTTGAAGGCTGGGTCTCATGCAATGAGGCTATGTGAACCTGGTCAGATGCGGAAGCAAGCAGCCATAAGCATTTGTACTCATGTGCCGTGGGGTTGCCTGGTTGGAGCTAACTGCCTGGGAAGTCCAACGGAAAGGAAATCGAAAAAAAGTGCACGGCCGTTTTCGCTAATTTAGGGAAGATATGTCATATATAGTTCTCTCGATAAGGTATCGACCAAAATCATTTAATGAGATTGTCGGGCAAAAACATGTGGTCACCACATTGGTAAACGCACTTCAATCAGACCGTGTTGCCCATGCTTATTTGTTTGCCGGCCCCAGGGGGGTAGGCAAGACATCTATGGCAAGAATACTCTCCAAAGCCCTCAATTGTCAAAAAGGAACCTCCGACACCTCCTGTAATAAATGCTCCACCTGTAACAGCATTACAAATGGAAATGATATTGATGTTCTGGAAATAGACGGCGCTTCCAATCGTGGTATAGACGAAATAAGAAATATCAGGCAGAATGTGGGGTATGCCCCTGCCGTTTCAAAACACAAAATTTATATCATAGATGAGGTACACATGTTGACGAAGGAAGCGTTCAATGCACTCTTGAAAACGCTGGAAGAACCACCTGAACACGTAAAATTTATCTTTGCCACGACCTCGCCAAGCCGTGTGCCCGACACTGTTCAGTCACGCTGCCAGAGGTTTGATTTCAAAAATATATCAATAGCTGACATTAGTGACAGACTGGCACAGATTTGCGAAACCGAGAATATTGTTGCAGAGGAAGAGGTGCTTCAATCCATAGCGAAACATGCCAGGGGAGGCTTGAGAGATTCCGAATCAATTTTAGACCAGCTCGCTTCCTTTTGTCACGAAAAAATAACATTAAGAGACGTTTACGATATTTTTGGGGTTGTCAGTGAAGAGAAACTCTCAAGTTTAATAAATAGTTTTACTGAAAAAAAACCTGAATTATCTATAGAAATATTTCACGGTATCATGGAAGGTGGACGGGACATAGAAGGCTTTGTTGATCAGCTGCTTCTTTACATTCGTGATTTGCTCCTTGTTTCGGTTTGTAAAAAGGAAAACGATGCTATAGAAACTGTATCAGGAGATCTTAATCTGTTACGAACTCAATCTTCATCATTTTCTCCTGAAACGCTAATGTATATGTTCCAGGTAATTTCAGAAGCGAAAACAAAAACCAGGGACTTACTCCAACAGAAGATTTATCTGGAAGTTTTGTTTGTAAAACTTGCCACTATGGAAGAATTAAAACCACTAAGTTCTGTTTTAGATAAAATAGAAGAGATGAAAAAGATGTTCGAAGGCAACGTAGAGGAGACAGGCAAGGCAATATCCATAAGCAAAGCAAATATTACGGCACCGGCAAAACCAGAGAGACAAGCGAAGCCTTCTCATGATTCTGCCGTCTTGGATAAAAAGGCAAGTCCTGATAAAAGCCTCGCTGCGACGTGGGATAAAGCAATGATTGAGCTCCAGACAAAAAAAAAGACAACCTGGGCTCTTTTAAAAAATGCGAGGGTATTAAGCATTGATGGCAATGACGCGATTGTAGAAGTTCCAAAAAATTACCTTGTTCACAAAGAAAGGCTTGAAAAACCTGAAGAAAAGCGGATAATTGACAGTTGTCTGGAAAAAGTAACCGGAAGGAAGATTAGTGTAAAAATTATAGTCTCAAAAAACGGGTTTCAGGCAACAGATAATAAGAGTAGTAGCCATGGTGTAGTGCAGGAAGGAAAAAACAAAAAGTTAGATGATATAAAAAATGAGCCGATGGTGAAGAAAGCGGTCGAGTTTTTTGATGGGTCAATTGTTAATGTAAGGGAGGAAAAGGGATGAAGGGAATGGGAAACATGGGCAACATGATGAAGCAGATGCAAAAGCAGGCAGCGAGCATGCAGAAGCAAATGGAGTCTATTCAGGCCAGCCTTAAAGAGCGCGTTATAGAAACAAGCTCTGGCGGCGGAATGGTAACTGTGCATGTAAACGGGAAGCAAGAGCTTTTATCTATAAAAATTGACAAGGAAGTCGTTGATCCCGATGACGTCCAAATGCTGGAAGATCTTATATTAGCAGCAGTGTCTCAGGGCATGAAAAAATCTCAGGAAATGCATCAAGAGGAAATGGGAAAGCTGACAGGCGGCTTGAATATACCTGGAATGCCAAATATGTTTTAATAAAAAATGTCAGAAAAAGTAATGCAAAAGGGTTAAGTTTTTCAAGGTTACAATAGATGAAAATAGGCACAATATTATCACCACAACTTCGACAACAGATGAAACTGGCACCTCAGGTGATCCAGTCCATAGAGATACTTCAACTCCCTATGTTAGCTCTAGTAGAGCATGTACAACAAGAGCTGATGGAGAATCCAGTATTAGAAGAATTGACTGAAGATGAGAAGAGCGAACAAAAAACAGATGAACAAAAAACACTTGATGATCAGCTTGCGGAAGGCAAAAGCCAGGAAGACGCGCAGGAGGATGAAGAATTTAAAAGACTTGGAGAAATGGCAGATGATTGGGGAGACTACTTTTCTCAAACTAATATAAAAAGGAGTGATGGTGGAGAGGAACGAGACCGAAAACAGGAAGCATTAGAAAATACGGCCTCAGGGTCCATATCACTTCAAGATTACCTACTTGGGCAGTTGTCGATTATGGAGCTGGATGAGTCGCTTATGGCAGTCTGTGAAAACATGGTTTTCAGCATTAACGACATAGGATATCTGGCCTATCCTTTGGAAGAAATTGTTGAATCGATAGAAATACCGGTAAGTATTGAACAAGCAAATGACGCTCTGGTAATTATACAAAGCATGGAACCGCTTGGTGTAGGAGCGCGGAACCTGAGAGAGTGCCTTCTGCTTCAATTAGACCAGCGAGATGCTGATTACCCTCTTATTAAAGAATTAATATCAAATCACCTTGCAGACGTCGAAACAAAAAAATATAAGCTTATTGCAAAAAAATTGGGATATAACCTGGAACTGATCAAAAAAGCAATAGAGTTCATTAAAACACTGAATCCCAAGCCAGGTTCCCTTTTTAGCAATGAACGAATTCCATACGTAACACCTGAAGTTAAAGTAGAATGTGTGGATGGAAAATACGAGGTCACGCTCATCGGAGACCATAATTTACCACGCGTTTATATAAGCTCATTTTATAAAGATGTGCTTGTTGGTAAAGGCCATGACATAGACACGAGGCGTTATATTCGCAAAAAAATAGAATCTGCCAGATGGCTCATAGATGCTATTGAACAGCGAAAAGGAACTCTACACAAAGTTGCAGTCAAGATAGTAGAAATGCAGACGAAATTTTTTGAAGAAGGCACCCTGGGACTTAGAACTTTAAAGATGCAGGATGTTGCAGATGCGGTAGGAATCCATGTATCAACGGTAAGCCGCGCCATCGCTCATAAATACGCACAGACCCCTAAAGGTATTTTCGAGTTAAAATACTTCTTTACAGGAGGATTTGTAAATGCTGATGGCGACATGGAATCATGGGAAGCGACAAGGCAAAAGTTATCAAAAATTGTGAATGAAGAAGACAAATCACACCCCTTAAGCGACGAAGAAATTACTGCTAAATTAAGAGCAATGGGTGGTGATATTGCACGAAGAACGGTAACAAAATATAGAAGAAGCATGAAAATCCCTTCATCAAGAAAAAGAAAAGAGTGTTAAACTCGCACTAATTAAGTTTTGTAAAAAATTTTGAAGCCAACAGAAATCATAAAAAAACTATTATGTTTCTAATAGTTGTAGTGTGCGCTTCAGGTTGCCATACATTCAACAAAAGCCACAATGCCGCTCATAAACGTGCGTTAAATAAGGTTTGAACGCGTTACATAAAGATTTTGATTCTTTTCTCGGCTCCACAAAACCTTCTATGCTCAGTGAATGACAGATACTCCGGACTCAGCACAATCCATTCATTACATAGTATTTTACCTTCCGCGCTTTAATTAGAAGCAAATCGTTGAAATGCTCAATTCAAAATAAATCATAGCCTAGGTTTGATAATATGATCACTTACATTGCATGGGAGATCCTTAATGTCACACAATTTTGATCTAATAATTAAAAACGGTGTTCTCGTCGATGGGACAGGTAGTGCCAAGAGAGTTGCAAACATTGGTATTCAAGGCGATAAAATCATTTATATAGGCGATATTGCTAGCCATCCGGATTCTAAAGTTATCGATGCGGCCGGCTGTATTGTTGCACCGGGATTTATTGACATCCACTCACATAGTGATTTTTTCTGTTTAGTCAGGCCGGAAAGTGAAAGTAAAATCTATGACGGTGTTACCACAGAGATTTGTGGAAACTGTGGCATATCCGCATTTCCATTAAAAGGCCAATTACTCGAAAACAAAAAAAAGGGTTTCAGTAAATTCGGACTGGATATTAATTGGCAAACAGCTGAGGATTTTTTTACAAGGGCAAAAGATGCAAAGAGTTCTATAAATAGGGGGTTTCTGGTTGGCCATGGCAACATCCGAGCTTGCGTACTGGGGTATGAAGACAGGGAACCGGGTAGTAACGAACTTGTTGCAATGGAACATGAATTACGAGAGGCCATGGAGTCAGGTGCTTTTGGCATGTCAAGCGGGTTGGTTTATCCTCCGGGATGCTATGCAAAAACAGATGAACTAATTGCGTTATGCAAAATCGTCAGTGATTACAATGGCATATATGCGACCCATATGAGAGATGAAGGCGATAAATTAGAAGCGGCCTTAAGCGAAACTATAAATATTTCCAAAGAGAGCGGAGTAAATGCTCAAGTCTCCCACATTAAGACGTGGGGAGAAAAGAACTGGTGGAAGATTGATAAGATAGAAAACATGCTTGAAGAAGCCAGGGCCGAAGGCATTAAAATCACATGTGACCGATATCCGTATACCGCAGCAGCAACAGATTTAGATATCATACTACCTGATTGGGTATACGAGGGAGGGAATGCCGAAGAGAAGAAAAGGCTGGAAGATCCTCTTTGCAGAGAGCGTATTATCAAAGAAATGGAGCAAGAAGGCCTGAGTCAGGAATTTTGGGGAACTATAATGATTTCATCCGTGTTTAATAAAGAAAAAAGAGGCTATGAAGGAAAAACGATTGCCGAGATTTCGGAGACATTAAAAAAAGCCCCTTTAGAATTTGCCCTTGATCTTTTATATGAAGAAGATTGTAAAGTAAGCGTTATATTTTTCAATATGTCAGAAGAAAATCTTGCCAGAATATTGAAATGGGACTCCGTAATGATCGGCTCTGATAGCTCTCTTCGTTCTTTAAAAGGAGTATTAAATTACGGGAAGCCACATCCAAGAGGCTACGGTACTTTTTCCAGAGTAATAAGAAAATATGTTAATGAAACATCCATTTTATCTATCGAAGAAGCTATATATAAAATGACAGGCTTCCCTGCCCAAACGCTGGGACTAAAAGACAGGGGGATTTTAAAGGAAGGGTACTTTGCAGATATAACGATTTTTGATCAGGAAACGATTGCAGAGCAGGCAACGTTTACAAGGCCACATAATTACTCTACAGGTATCAAAAATGTCTTAGTAAACGGCAAGCTAACTATCAATGACGGAAAACATGAGAGCGTTACAAATGGCGCTATTCTCAAGAAATAGATTTGAAACCGTAACACTCTAGAGATCAAACAAAATGAGCATAGATTATCATATTGCTATTAATACTGGATTATACTACTATTTGAATGTGTTAAATCACTATTATATTTAATTGGGTTTATACCTAAAAGGAGGTTTTTCGTGTACCGGAATAAATGGGATTTCAGAAGTTATTTTTTGCTCTTTAGCGTTTCGCTGTTTGCTTTATCATTAATCCTGGGATACACGGGCAGTGCTAGAGCGTCATCGGGATTGAGTGAACTAGAAGAGTCTTTAGTACATGTTTCAGAAGAAGTCAAACTATCAGTTGTTTCTATAACAACGGTAAAAGTTTTCAAACACCCTGCTACGGGAGGATATCACGGTGATCAATATGGACGAGGTCGTGGCCATGGCGGCGGTGGCGGCGGACATGGTGGACGCGGAAGGGGAGGGCCGTTTGATGAATTTTTCGATAAATTTGTGCCGAAAGCGCCTCCTAAGGGAGAGTATAAAACACAGAGCCTTGGCTCCGGTGTGATAGTAAAAATTGATGGTGAAAAAGCATACATCCTGACGAATAACCACGTTGTCGCAGACATGGACGAATTGAAGGTTAAGCTCAGCGACAAAAGAGAATTTGATGCAGAAATTGTAGGTACAGACGAACAGACAGATCTGGCAGTGATAAAAATTGAAGGAAAGAATTTGAAAGCGGCGAAGATGGGAGACTCTGAAGCCTTGAAGCAGGGTCAGTGGGCTATTGCAATCGGCAACCCTTTTGGCCTTACTCATACCGTTTCAGTTGGTGTTGTAAGTGCGATAGGCAGATCAGGCGTCGGCATTGCAAATTATGAGAATTTTATTCAAACCGACGCTGCGATCAATCCCGGAAACAGCGGAGGCCCATTGCTTAATATCGATGGAGAGATTATAGGAATCAATACTGCGATCTTCACCCGTTCAGGTGGTTACCAGGGAATAGGATTTGCCATTCCTGTAAATATGGCAAAGGCCGTGCTCAGAGACCTGATTGATAAAGGAAAGGTAACTCGAGGCTGGTTAGGTGTCGCCATTCAGAATATGGACGAATCACTTGCAGAGCAATTTGGCGTAGAGGTTACCGAAGGAGTGTTGATAAGTGATGTACAGGATGGTTCCCCTGCCCAGGAAGCAGGCTTCGAAAGAGGCGATATTGTAATCGGGTATAATAACAGGGAAATAAGCGATGTTAATCGTTTGCGTAACTTCGTCGCCCAAACTCAGGTTGGCAAGAAAGTTAAAGTTAAGGTCTTGAGAAAAGAGAAGGAAAAGATTTTAACGGTGAAAATAGGTGAACAACCGTCAGATCTGTTTGCTTCAGGCAAGCCATCTGCCGGCAATGACCTGGGCATATCAGTACAAAACTTAACTGAAGAACTAGCTAAAAGTTTTGAATTTGAAGGTGAAACAGGCGTAGTTGTTACTGCGGTAGAGCCAGGCAGTTCCGCTGCTCAAGCTGATATAAAAGAAGGTGATTTAATAAAAGAAGTCAATCGAGAAAAAATTAATAATTTAGAAGAGTTCTCAGATGCACTTAAGCGCACTGCAGAAGGGAAAGACATTCTATTTTTATTAAGAAGAGGCCAGCACACACGTTTTGTGATAATTAAGAGCAAGTAGAAAAGCAGGTTTTTCTAACTGCGGGAGAAGTTATTATCACAGAAAAAAATTTAAGCCTCGTTGCCAGAGTACGGTAACGGGGCTAATTTTTTGGATATAGGCTCGACGCTCAGGCCTGAGAATCGTCAAAAAGAGGTGAAAGGGTTTGCAGTCTTTTAACTATCGGTACCAGTTTTTCCAAGATGTAGTCAACTTCATCTTCAGTGCTGTATCTACTTAGACTAAACCTGATTGTGCCCCTGCTGGCAAGAGGAGGGATTCCCATCGCCTGCAGAACGTGAGACGGCTCTGCCGAGCCTGTTGTGCACGCTGAACCCGAAGAGGTCGCAATGCCTGCCATATCAAGTAGAAGCAGGGTCGCCTCTCCTTCTACACATTCGAAGCTTACATTACTCGTATTGGGCAGGCGCTCACTATTCTCTCCGCTTATTACTACATGAGTAAGCTGATTTTTTATGCCTTTTTCCAGTCTGTCCCTGAGACGCCTCACCTCTGTCTGTTCTTCTTTTACAAATCCTTCCGCTATTTCGCAAGCCTTACCCAGCCCGATAATATAGGGAACGTTTTCTGTCCCGCTTCTTCTGTTATCCTCCTGGTGGCCGCCAATAATCAAAGGATCAATTCTAACCCCTTTTCGTATGAACAGAACGCCAACACCTTTTGGCGCATGGAGCTTGTGCCCGGACATTGACAGAAGGTCAATATGACTGTTTTTAAGACTTACGGGAATCTTGCCAATTGCCTGAACCGCGTCACAGTGAAAAAGCACACCTTTTTCTTTTACTATTTTACCGATCTCTTCGATTGGAAATATCACGCCTGTCTCATTATTTGCATGCATAATAGAGACAATCGCCGTGTTATCTTTTATGGAATCCCTCAGCTCATCCAGATCAAGCATTCCGTCCTTATCGACACCAAGCTCCGTTACATCGTAACCGTTCTTCCCAAAATATTTACATACATTCAAAACAGCCGGATGTTCTACCTTGGTTGTAATGACGTGCTTTTTATCAGGATTCGCTTCTAACGAACTGTGAATGGCATAGTTATTACTCTCTGTTCCGCAACTCGTAAAAACTATTTCAGAGGTATCAGCCCCCAGAATGCTAGCGACTCTCTCCCTCGCCAGGTCCATCTTGCTTGAAACCTGTCTTCCAAAAGTGTGTATGCTTGATGGGTTGCCGTAAAATTCCTTAAAATACGGCAACATCTCTTCCAAGACTTTATCATCAACTCGTGTTGTCGCATTATTATCAGCGTAAACTAACCTCATTTGTAAATCTCCATTTCTTCTCTAACTCTTAATATATATCAGTACGTCTATGCTCAAACAGTGGTATCTCTTTTCTTACCTCTTCCTGTAAATCTAAATCGATCTCCGCCAAAATCACATTTTCATCATCTTCCGCTTTTGCCAGAACCCTTCCCCACGGATCCACCACCATGCTTTTTCCATAGCATGTTATATCATTAGGACTGGTCCCTATCTGATTTGCAGCGACAACAAAAGTTTGATTCTCAATAGCACGAGCTTTAACCAGAGGTTCCCAGTGATATTCTCCGGTAGTTGCCGTAAATGCCGATGGAATAAAAATAATCTTTGCGCCGTTTATCGCCAGAGACCTGTAAAGCTCGCAGAAGCGTAAGTCGTAGCAGATACTCATACCAACCTTAACACCACCCATATCAGCAGTAACGACCTTCTTACCTGCAATCACATTCTCAGATTCTTTATATCTTATCTTCTCCTGTATATCAACATCAAAAAGATGGATCTTTGAATACTTTGCCACTATTTCTCCTTTTCGCCCAACTATTACGGAAGTGTTATGAACCCTGTTCTTATCAACCTCCTCAAATATGCTCCCGCATACTATATAAATTCCGAGCTTTCGTGCCCTGTCCGACAAAGCATTTATTGTGTCGCCCGGTATCTCTTCCGCGTTTTCTACCATAACTTTCGTATGCCCGCAGCAGTTAAACATCTCCGGCAAGACGGCAATGTCTGCACCGTTTTTAGCGGCACTGTCGATAAACTTGCCGGCCTGTTTTAAGTTTCCTGCTTTGTCCTCATTTGAACAGAACTGGATAGCGGCAACGTTGAATTTACGTCCTAACCCGGTTTTTGATTTAGCCATTTAATCCTTAAAATAAGTAATTGACACCTATCATGTGCCAAAGTAGAATCTCAGACATACTAAAGTTAATTCAGTATTTTACCATAACCAAAAGCTTTCATATAATCTTTTCTTCAGTTCTCTGTAAGTGCGTTATTTTAATATTGTTACCTGTTTTTTGGTGAGATAATAATGCTTAAAGAAAAAATAGGATTTATCGGTGGCGGCAAGATGGGCGAGGCTCTGGCTAAAGGACTCATCAGGGCAAAGTTAAGCGCAGCAGATAATATCATCGTCAGCGACATAGATAAAAAACGTTGCCAAGTCTTTGAAGACGAAACCGGGATAGAGACGACACAGGACAATAAAGAGGTAACTTCCAATTCTGATGTCGTAATCCTTGCTGTCAAACCAAACATAATGGGCACTATTCTTGAAGAGTTAAAAAACGACGTTACATCTGAACATTTAGTTGTCTCTATTGCAGCAGGTATTCCGTTGAACTTCATGGAATCCACTTTAAACGAGGGGTGTCGCGCGATCAGGGTTATGCCAAACACACCATGCCTTGTGGGAGAAACTGCGGCAGGTTATGCCCTGGGGAAAAACGCCACACAGGATGACGGGAAACTGGTCGGACGGATACTTAATGCTGTAGGCAAGTCCTATTTACTTGAGGAGAAATACCTTGATGCCGTTACGGGATTGAGCGGCAGCGGTCCGGCTTTCATATATACGGTTATTGAAGCACTGGCGGATGGTGGTGTTAAGATGGGATTGCCAAGAGACGTATCCACGGAGCTCGCAGCACAAACCGCCTTTGGCGCGTCAAAGATGGTATTGGACTCGGATACGCACATAGGTGAACTCAAAGACTCTGTTACCTCTCCGGGAGGAACAACCATAGAAGGCCTTCACGCATTGGAAAAAGGCGGGCTCTCAAACACCCTGATAAATGCCGTTGAAGCTGCGACGAAAAAATCAAAAAGGCTGGGCAAGGCGTTTTCAAAACAGAAAAAATAATGCAAAGTCACCGATTGCCGAAGAACACGAGAACACTTCTCTTCGTCTTTATAACAATAAGCATAATCACCATTGGAGCGGAAAGTTCACTCGTGGCTTCAATGCAGGAAACGAAGAGCGTAAGAGACTCCTCGTTCAAATCCTTCATTAAGCAGGTCAATCACAACTACGGCAAACAGTACGCATCACATGTAGAAAAACTGTTCAAGGTACTCCTCAGAAAAGAAAAACACGATCCCTCCGTTACAGAACAACGCTTCCTGGAATTTGATGTGCTGAAGATGAGAGAGACGGCAGGCACGTTTCAAACAGCAGTAATCAAAAATGGCAATATGATAAGCACCAGGGACAGCTGTAAAATATCCTTTACGCCCAGGGAAAGATGCAGCATATACATTTTCAAGATTGAAACAACAGGCAAGATCTTCCCGCTATTCCCGCGAAAGGAGTTCAGCCTGCAGACAAACCCCCTGCCACCAAACCGAACCCACTTTGTTCCCTCTGTAAAAAAATGGCTTCGCTTTGAGAAGGGCTACGGAAAAGAGGCAATCATTCTGTCAGCGTTCACTAAAGGAAGCCATGAAATTGAAAAGCTGATGAGATACTTTAATAGTTTAAATATAGAAAATCTACCCGCCAACAACGAGAAACCCAAACCCGTTAATGAGGCCCCCATAATAAGCAAAGGCATAAATGGATCGAAAAAAAGTGTAGATAGAAAACTCAGGCTGCCTCTTGATGAACTTGCATCGTTCACTGCAACGGAGTACATATGGGAAGGTGGCAAATTAGTAAAAACGCTATGGTATAAACGTAAATGAATTTTATTCTGATAGTGTCAAGTATCAAACTTCATCACGAGTAGATTTGTTGTCTCCTCTGAAACTCGAATACGATCATCAATTCGAAACCCTACTACCCAGATCGGCTCTCCGTTCATAGTTACTATCGGGACTGTGTCACGTTCCATCACGGAAACTTTATTATCTATGAAAAAATCTTTTATCTTCTTAAGCCCATGGGAACCTAATGGCTGGAACCTGTCTCCCGGCTTTCTCGTTCTGACCGTGAGCGGCATGCAGACCTTATCAAAATCTACAGCCTCTTCATCGGCTGTCTTATTTCGTTTAAACTCTTCCAGGAAGCCATTCTTTATCTCTCGGATCTCCGTCGTTACCCTGCAGTTCATATCAGCAAGTTCTGTCTCTCCCGGTACCTTTATCTCTGTTTCGCTTAAAACAGGGATCTCTTCCGCACAATACTTGTTCTTTGAAAGATGCAGCTCGTTCCCCTCTCTCCTTACATTTAAGTACTCCTTAACAACACTGATTGCCGATGTCTTCTTAGAATTAAGAGTGTTTAAAATATCTTTGTAGTTTCTGTTGCTAAGCTTCTTGAGAGGAATATTTAACCGGATAATTGCCTCTTTAATAATCATCTGTTGTAAAATCTGCGGTGACTCTTTTAGTTTGTGGATATCCAGAGCTATTGTTTCCATAGGCTCCTCTCTGTTTATCAAAACGTCCTCAAATAATGCCTTCGATTTTGCCTCAAGGTAATCACTATTTTGTAATGCCGTTTCGCCTAACGTCGCCAGGGACTTTTTTATCTTTGCATTGTAATTCCCCTCAATGTACGGAATGAGCTCTAATCTAATCCTGTTTCTCAGTTTATCCTTTTCAATATTTGTTGAATCAACCCTGTATGAGAGGTTCTCCTCTTCCAGGTAAGCAGTGATATCCTTACGCCATGTGAATAGCAGTGGACGAACCAGGGTGATTGTTGACACCGGTGTGAGTTTGCGCTTTGGCCTTATGCCGCCCACGCCTGTAATGCCAGTTCCCCGGATTATTCTATGCAAAATAGTCTCGGCATTGTCATCGGCATTATGACCCACGGCGATAACATTGACACCCGCTTTTTCCGCCGCACTTTCAAAGAATTTATATCTTTCGTCCCGCGCTGCCTCTTCCAGTGAGATCTTACGCTCACGTGCAATTTCAATGATATCCATTTTTTTGGAAATGAGTGGAACTCCGTACCTTTCTGCAAGAGCGGTTACAAATTGTTCATCTTCGTCCGATTCTCTGCCTCTGATTGAATGGTTCAAATGTGCGATAAAGATTTCTGAATAGGAAGGATCTGTTCGGCTTGTATTAAAGATAAGGCTCAACAGCGCGACAGAATCCGGCCCACCGGACACGCCTATTAAAACCCTGTCATTCGCACTGAAGAGATTGTACTCCCTGATTACGCCGGCAACCTGTTTTTGCAACTGCAACATGACAAAACTATATCCCTCCCCGTTAAGCAAGTCAAGAGTAGAAAATAATTGACATCGGTTGGATGTTAAGTAGAATTAGCATGTTAATTTAACTTGGCCTCCCGCCTTTAAATTAGATCATATTAATGGAAGATATAAAAAGCAGACTTAAGTTATTAGAAACTGACCTGAAAAAGCTGGAAAGCAGGTTGAAAAAAGGATTTGCGACAGGAACGAAAAAAGATTGGGAACATATTCTGCATCAGACCAGAAAGATTGAAGAGTTGGCAATCTCGCAAATAGCAATTCTAAAACTTCAGGATAAAAAAATCACGTGATCATATTAAAGGGGAAAAAGCCATGAACGCAAAAAATTCTAGATATCTGTTCATATTCACAGCTCTTTTCGTGCTTGTTGGATTACTCAACTCGGGATGCCTAAAGGCACCCAAAGGTTTTTTACGGAAGGACAAGAGCGAGGATCAGGTCAAAAATCGCGGCAGCAAAGAGGATAGGATGACCGCGTTGGAAGAGAAAGTGGCAACTTTATCTTATAGTCTTGGAAGCCTGACTACTGAAAATTATGAATTAAAGAAAAATTTCAGGGAACTGGAAACCATCAAGAGCCAGTTGAATAAAGAATACACGCAAATAAAGGACACACAGGCGGCCCTCGAAAAAACACAAGCATCAAATAAGACCGCACGTACTCGTCTAAAAGGAGAGTTGGCAAAAACAAAAGTATCGCTTGAAAAAATCAAGAAGCAGCTGGTGAAAATGGAATTGGAGCAAAATCGCCTTAAAGCAAAACTGGAAACTCTGGAAGCGACTCGTAAGACAGCCACACAATCAGAAGAAGTTACCGATAAAGCCACAAACATTGAAGCAGAACAAAGCTATACCAGGCAAAGCAGAAAAAACCTGATAAAAGAAACGCAGGAAAATCGTAAAACCACTCTTGTCGAAGGGCTGCTGAATAAAGCAATTCGCCTATACAGAGAAGAACATTTTGAAGAAGCAATATCAAAATGGGAAGAAGTCCTGGCACTTGACCCCAGTAAGCTGGAAGCAAAATTTAACATAGAAATTGCACAGGACAGGATTAAGGAAAAACAGATACAAAAAGATTTGGAAAAAACTCATATCCAGAAAAACAGATAGGGCATGGGGCTTTTGAATAAATTGGAGGACAATGGCTTTTGGCAAAATGGAAAGGTAAAGCAATTGGTGCAGGTTTAGGATTTCTTTTCGGTGGTCCTTTCGGAGCAATCCTTGGCACAATGACAGGAGATTTTTTTGATAAGTCTCTGAGACAGATACCCACTGGAATGCCCGCGGGTAATCAAGAAAGATCCTTAAATTTTGTAACACACCTGGTCGGAATACTTGTAACAATTGCCAAGGCAGATGGGCACGTTAGCAGACAGGAAATTAATATAATAGAGAGAGCGTTTGTAAGTTTTGGTTTTAAAGGAGAAGACTTAAGTTTTATCAGGAATTTAATTAACCAGACATCCAGGGTAGACCTGGATTTACGGGCAGTGTGCTATGAATTCAAACAGTATTCCAGCTACGAAGAGAGGCTCTCTTTATTGCGGATCGTCTATCTGGTCGCGTTTGCTGATAAGGAATTGCATGCAAATGAAGAGAGGATGATAAACGATATTATCGGACTCGTAGAGATCGATGAAGACGATGCATTTGAGATACGAGCAGAATTTTGTAGCGATAGCGACAAACACTATCAAATTTTAAACGTTACCAGAAGCAGCTCTGTTGATGATATTAAAAAATCGTACAGGCATCTTTCTAAACAGTACCATCCAGACAGGGTTTCTCACCTGGGAGATGAATTTGCAAAGCTTGCCACAGATAAGTTCCAGATAATTAATAAAGCCTACGAAGAGATAAAAAAAGAAAAAAGATTTTAATACAGAGGAGAAATTAATGTTAAAAAAAATAACTCTTATTTTGGCGCTTTTTACCATTATAAGCTTGGCGGGCAAAACGGCCTATTGTGTATCTCTTAATTTAACACCCGGTCAAATAAATGAAGCAATCGAATATGGAAAAAACAACAAACGGTTAAGTCCTACTAATTTTGCAAAGCCATGGGTTGTCCATCTTGGTGAAAAGAGTGGTTGGGCTACTTTGTGGACACCTTATCATAATGTCGCTTTTAATGCAAAGAAAGCAGCTGTTGAAAAGCGAGAGCTGTCTGAAGGAGAAACATTAAGGGCATTACACTTCAAAGAGTGCATGACTTTTGTGGTATCCGTTTTTGGCAACTATATGGAGTTTGCAAGGGGCTATAATGCCATACTTTATTCCGAAGATAAGCCGGTATATCCGATGTATACATTTCATCCGGATTTTGCGGAACCCAGCAGTTTTTACCCGGAAGAGCCCGCGTATGTAGCAGGGAGTGTATACAAGTTCCCGGTTGAAAGCATAAACCAGGACTCAACATTAAAATTGTTAATCACATCTCCGGAAGGGGAAGAATTAGAGTTTCCTTTTGACCTGGTAAGGATAAAATAATTTACAAAGAAGACTTTTCACTATTAGGAATGAATGGCGGTTAAATTATCAAATTCTTTTTTTCCGCCTATGAGGAGCGCTCCCGGGCTTCGTACCTTTTAATATCAAAATCTACCATCATTCTTATTAATTCTTCAAATTTAACCTTTGGTTCCCATTTTAGTTTCTCTCTCGCTCTGCTCGAGTCTCCCAGAAGCAAATCCACTTCTGCAGGCCTGACAAACTTAGGGTCAATAACAACATAGTCTTTCCATTTCAAACCCGCGTGTGTAAACGCTATTTCTACCAATTTTTCTATAGTATGGGTTTCGCCCGTAGATATAACAAAATCTTCCGGTGCATCCAGCTGAAGCATTAACCACATCGCCTCCACAAAATCGCCTGCAAAACCCCAGTCACGCTTCGCATCAAGGTTGCCCATTCTCAACTCTTTGGACAAGCCCAGCTTAATTTTGGCAACAGCATTCGTCACTTTTTTTGTAACAAACTCCAAGCCTCTCCTTGGGGATTCGTGATTAAAAAGAATTCCGGAACAACAAAACATATCGTAACTCTCTCTATAGTTTACCGTAATCCAATGTGCATATAGCTTCGCAATTCCGTAAGGACTTCTTGGATAAAATGGAGTTTGTTCTGTTTGAGGTACCTCTGCAACCTTGCCAAACATCTCGCTGGAAGATGCCTGGTAGAAACGAATATTTTTGTTCACCAGCCTTGTCGCCTCTAACAGTCTAGTCGCTCCCAGTGCCGTGAATTCACCTGTTAAAACTGGTTGGTTCCATGATGTAGGAACAAACGATTGTGCGCCTAAATTGTAGACTTCATCCGGCTGGCTCACTTCTATCGCCTCTATTAAAGAGTTTTGATCAAGCAGGTCACCCTGAACAAGCGTTATGTCGTCCTGTATGTGTTCAATTCTTGCAAAATTACTTGAACTGCTGCGGCGAACTATGCCATAAACCTTGTAGCCTTTATTCAGCAGAAGCTCTGCTAAATAGGAGCCGTCCTGACCCGTAACACCGGTTATTAAAGCTGTTTTCATTTTTTACTAAAATTATTCTAAAAAAATTATTTCAGGCACAATATAAATGGGCCTTGTCGAGTATATTAAGTTTACCACCTGTTGGTGTCAATTATATTCTAAATTATATTTCTATAGCCCATCCAGAATCGCATAACATAAATCAGTGAGAGAGTCATCTCTTGCCCCCATAACCAGTACACTGTCATGTGGAGTTGCCCTCTGCTTAACTTCAGAGACAATATCTTCTCTCTCCGGAACAAAAACCGCATTTATGTCTCTGCTTTTTAACTCCTTAATAATATCATTTGAAGATATTCTTTTCTCTGCCGTTCCACCCGCGTAATATATTTCAGGCATTAACAGGATATCGGTTGGTAACAACTTCCCGGTAAACGCGGAGATTAATTCATCTCTCATAAATTCTGTAGGGGCAAAACCGTGTGGTTGAAAAATGACAATCAGTCTCTCGCTGATTAACCTTACGGTATCAATAGCTGCCTGAATTTTTTTCGGGTTGTGCGCATAATCATCTATCACCTTAATTCCATTGTTCTCGCCAACAACTTCCATTCGCCTTCTGGTACCTTTAAATGTTTTCAGCGCGTTTTTTATCTCCAGATCCGAAACACCTTCTGTCTGTGCTACGGCTATCGCAGCGAGTGCGTTATAAACATTGTACAGGCCCGGAATATTTATTTCAAAATCAGTATCCTTCACCCTGAATCTTGAACCGAAAGGATTACAGGAAATTTCAGTGGCTCTGACGTCCGACTCGCTGCCCTCACCGAACTTGATAATTGTTTTAGAGCTATCATTAATTTTTATAGAATGAAAGCAGCTTTCATTAATTATTACGGTGCCTGATGTATTTTCGGCAAACGTACTGAATAGAGCTCCAAGCTCTTCTACTGTCTTGTGGTCTCTAGATATGTTTGTTATAACTGAAACCTTCGGCGTGTACTTGATCAGACTGCCATCACTCTCATCTGCCTCAATTACGACGTTTTCTGAACGGCCGCACTTTGAATTACCCAATGACTTATCTGTGATAAAGTTTATTACATATCCACCACCCACAACGGTTGGATCGCGACCTGCCTTATCAAGTATCCAGGAGGTCATTGCACATACCGTAGTCTTACCATTGCTTCCGCCTATTGCGATCCCATGTTTATTATTGAAAAGCCTGCCAAGCAAGTCAGATCTTCTGATAATTTGAATATTCTGCTGCATCGCGATTTTCAAATCAGGATTGTCTTCTTCTACTGCACTGGAAATAACAATAAAGTCAGTCTCCTTATCAACACCCGTTCCGTCCTGCGGAAAAAGACTGATACCCTGAGATTCCAATTTATGAAAAACTTCCGGGGTTTGCCTGTTATCATTTCTTCTGTCTGAGCCGCCCACAAAGTGCCCCTGTGATTTAGTAATCTGTGCAAGCGCACTCATACCAATCCCTCCAATTCCCACAAAGTGATATCTCAAATTTTTCTTTACCTCAACCATTCATCTATAAAATGCTAATACTTTAAAAACTTACCGGCAAGATCAGTCCAATCTTAACCGCCTATCAATTCCGTATAAAAACTTTTACCTTTGTCACTTTTTAGCTTCAGTAATGCCTCTGAAATAGTGGCACCAACATCCGCAAATGATGCACGAACGCCAAGCGGTCCCGGCTTATTCAATTTCTTTCCAAAAACCAGCAGAGGAACATACTCACGAGAATGATCTGTGCTGGGTGTCGTAGGGTCACATCCATGATCAGCCGTAATCATGAGAATGTCATTTGCATTTAATGCCTCAATAATCTCAGGCAAACTATGGTCAAACGCTTCCAATGCGCCTGCGTAGCCTTCCGGATCGTTCCTATGGCCATATTTCATGTCGAAGTCAATCAAGTTCGTAAAAACGATGCCTTCAAAATTCTCCTTGATACACTCTAATGTCTTTAGAATGCCTTCGCGATTATTAGTTGCATGTATCTCCCTTGTCAGTCCCCTGTGCGCGAAGATGTCGCCTATCTTGCCAACACCCACAACTTCATATCCGCTCCTTGACGCCCTGTCCAACAGCGTATCCTCTGACGGCGGCAGTGAAAAATCTCTCCGCCTCTCTGTCCGTGTGTATAAACCATTTTCTACTATAAATGGCCTGGCAATAACCCGACCGACGTTGTGTTTGCCTTTTAATATATCTCTGGCACAATCACATATTTCATATAAGGATTCAACCGGTATGACATCTTCACACGCGGCTATCTGGAAAACACTATCAGCCGAGGTATATACAATTGGACTGCCGGTTTTAATGTGTTCAGCACCCAGTTCCTCTATTATTTCTGTACCCGATGCTGTTTTGTTACCCAATACAGACCGGCCGATTGATTTGGTAAATTGACCAATCACCTCGTCCGGAAAACCATTGGGGTAGGTTGGAAAGGGTTTGTCTGTTACAACGCCCATAATCTCCCAGTGACCAGACGTAGTATCTTTGGCTGCTGACGTTTCAGCCATCTTGCCATAAAACGCCTTTTCATCAACGTCCTTAGAGACTCCCATAATATCGTCAATCTTACCAATACCAAAGTGTTCCAGATTAGGGATATTCAGGCCTCCAACTGCTTTAGCAGTATTTACCAGTGTATTGCTACCATCATCACCGAATTTATAAGCGTCCGGCAACTCGCCAATTCCAACGCTATCAAGAACAATAACGATTATTTTGTTTACCATTTCATTACTGATTCTATACTATTTCTGTTTTGTGCAAATAACCCCAATCGTCAGGGATAAACGATAAAAAAGTTATGAAAATTGGGCATGTAGCAGAGAAATGAACCATCTCGTCAGGGATTATATTATCTTTACACTCGTTGTACTTAACTAAAAGCTCTTTGGAGAAAGCCAAGGGCAAAAAATATAACGATTGGAGAGATATCTATTCCTCCTATAGATGGAATTATACGCCGAACAGGCTCAAGAATTGGTTCTGTTATTTTGTAAAGAAATAATGCTGCGGAATTATTGGGATTATGTGGAATCCAGGTTAGAATAATTCTTACCAAGAGTACCATCTTGTAAAGTCCTAAAATATGGCCGACGAATGCAAGTTCCATAGAAAATATCCAAATATTAAAGGGAAATTAATTAGGCTAAAAGCAGTCGAGATACTAACAATTAATACTATTCATAGCAACAAAAAATTTATCATTGGCTATGAGAGACAGAGAAGAAGTCATCTTTTTGTACATCACACATACCTATTTCTTGAAATTATTATATTTAATTGATAGAATTCGTTTTAGCTATTATGAATAAAACGAAACCCAATAATATCGAATCGAGTATTAAGTCCACGACAAAGGCGATAATTAACGAAATAGACGCTGTTTTGGACGGAATTAAAGAAGATGAATTTAAACAATTTGTCACGGCTATCAATTCATCAAAGAATATATTTGTAACTGGTCAAGGGCGTTCCGGATTGGTTGCCAGAACATTTGCAATGCGTCTGACTCATATAGGTTTTTCGTGCCATGTCGTCGGTGACACAACAACTCCAAATATTGATGAGGGCGACATGCTTATTGCATGTAGTAGTTCCGGTACCACTTCTGTCACCTGCCACATTGCCGGGCTTGCAAAGCGCCTGAACGCGCAGGTTGTCGTAATCACTGCACATCCAAACTCTGAATTAACTGAATATGCCGGTTTAATTATTGAAATTCCGGCAAGTGATACCGATCTGGTTATACAATCGCAACTAACAGAACAGTTTCGCAGCACATTGTTTGAGCAAGCGTGCCTCGTATACCTTGATGCTGTGATTTTAACACTTGTACGATTGCTGAACAGAGAAGAAGTTGAAATGATGAAAAGGCATGCTAATCTAGAGTAAAATTATACAAACAATGAAGATAATTGTCCAAAAATTTGGTGGAACATCTGTAGCAGATGCCACACGCATGAAGGCAGCGGCCAAACGAGCAGTTGAAGAATATTCTGCAGGCAACAAGGTCGTTGTAGTTGTCTCTGCACAGGGGAAAATGACCGATGAGTTATTAGAGATGGCTTATGAAATTAATAATGAGCCTTCCGCTCGTGAACTGGATTCACTGCTTTCTACTGGTGAGCAAATGTCAAGTGCGCTCATGGCAATGGCAATTCATTCACTGGGGGTGCCGGCGGTTTCCTTTACAGGAAGACAAATTGGAATGACGACCGACAGCATTCACACAAAAGCAAGAATCGTTAATATAAATGGTGATCGAATATTAGGAGAATTAACTGAAAACAAAATAGTGGTAGTCGCTGGATATCAGGGCGTAGATGAAAATGACAACATAACAACACTGGGCCGTGGAGGTTCTGATACCAGTGCTGTTGCACTGGCCGCTTTACTCAAGGCAGACATGTGTGATATTTTTACCGACGTTGATGGAATTTACACTGCCGACCCACGGACAGTTCCCGATGCGAGAAGATTAAATAAAATATCTTATGATGAAATACTGGAACTGGCAAGTATGGGAGCACAAGTTGTGCATGTACGATCTATTGAGTTTGCAAAAAAATACAATGTCCCTATCCGGGTAAGACCCAGTTTTAATAATGGCACAGGAACCCTTATATGCAAAGAGGTAAGAGAAATGGAAAACATAGTTGTCAGCGGAGCAACCGTATCAAAAAATGATGCAAAAATAACTCTAATCGGAGTGTCTGATGAGCCCGGGCAAGCAGCCAATATTTTTCACGAGCTCGCCAAAGAAAAAATAAATGTAGATATGATAATTCAGAATATCAGCGCAAATGGACTGACAGATTTAACGTTTACTGTTGATAAAGGCGACCTTGCACTTGCGCTGGAAACAGCAAAAAGAACGAAGGGGGAAATCAAGGCAAAAGAGATCGTCGCAGATGATAAAATAGCAAAACTTTCAGTTGTAGGGATCGGTATGAGGTCTCACTGTGGAATAGCAGAAAAAATGTTCAAAACTTTATCTGACGAAAAAATAAACATACAAATGATAAGCACTTCAGAGATTAAAATATCTTGTATTATAGAGGAAAAACAGGCAGAGAAAGCCTTAAATGCCGTACACAAAGCTTTCGTGCTGGATCAAGAGCAGTAGGTAGTATGCATACGGTTTTTACTTCTATTTTTGCAAGATACTCCGGAAGTACTCTATGGTTTTTTTCAGTCCATCGGCACGAGAGACTTTCGGCTCCCAGTTCAGCAGTTTCTTTGCCTTTGATATATCGGGCTGTCTGCACTTCGGATCATCTACAGGCAGCGGATCAAAGGCAATTTCACTTTTACTCCCAGTCATACTAATTATCTCTTTAGCAAAATCCAATAATATTATCTCTGTTGGATTCCCAATATTTACCGGCTCATTAACATCGGAAATCAACAACCTATATATTCCTTCCACCAAGTCTGAAACATAACAGAAGCTTCGTGTCTGTGAACCATCACCAAAGACAGTTAAGTTCTTCCCGCTAAGTGCCTGTGAAATAAATGCGGGCAACGCTCTTCCATCGTTTACCCTCATTCTGGGACCATATGTATTAAATATTCTCACAATCCTCGTATCAACACCATGGCTTCTATGATACGCCATAACCATTGCCTCTGAAAATCTTTTTGCTTCATCATAGACCCCCCTTGGGCCAACAGGATTTACATTTCCCCAGTAATCCTCCTTCTGCGGATGAATAAGAGGATCGCCATAAACTTCTGATGTTGATGCCAGAAAAAATTTGGCATTTTTACTTTTTGCAACACCAATCGCATTCAGCGTTCCTAATGAACCAACCTTTAGCGTTTGTATTGGCAGCTTTAAATAGTCTAAAGGGCTTGCGGGTGATGCGAAATGTAGAACGTTATCTAGCTCTTCCCCAACATAAATATACTCACTGACATTATGCTTAATAAACTTAAACTTCGGATTACCCATACAGTGCTCAATATTTTGAGAAGAGCCTGTTAACAAATTATCAATGCATATCACTTCGTGTCCTTTTTCGAGTAAATAATCGCATAGATGTGAGCCAAGGAATCCTGCTCCACCGGTAATCATTGTACGCATATTTTTGTCCTGAATAAAATTGTTCTTATGAATCCTTAATATATTTGCTGTAATTCTACTACGTAATTATAGCAGTGCAAGAAGAAAAGTATCTTCAAAACAAATATACATATAAGTGAATTCGTCTGATATTACTATCTGTTGACAAAAATAACTGCTTTGCTAAAATCATACGGATGATATTCAATAAATTGTACATTGCTTAGCCGGGAGATAATAATTGAAGTTTACTAAAATGCAGGGAATTGGGAATGACTATGTGTATGTTAACTGTTTTGAGGAAGACATTAACAATCCTTCAGAACTGTCGATCGCAATAAGTGATAGACATTTTGGTATTGGTAGTGATGGGTTAATAATGATAATGCCATCACCTGTTGCAGATGCCAAGATGCGTATTTTTAATGCTGATGGCAGCGAGGCACAGATGTGCGGCAACGGTATCAGGTGTGTTGCTAAATATTTGTATGAATACGGAATAAAGAAAAGCGACAGGATGACAATCGAAACCGCCGCAGGGTTGAAGACAATAGAGCTGACAATTGTAAACAGCGGTGTTACACAGATAAGGGTAGAAATGGGAAGCCCCGAGTTGCTAAGAAACGACATACCAATGCTTGGTGAGAATAAACAGGTAATTAATGAGCCGCTTCAGGTTAACGACACCGTGTTATATGTTACATGTGTTTCTATGGGCAATCCTCACTGCATAACATTTGTTGATGATGTTGATTCAATCGTTTTAGATGTTGCCGGTAAAGCGATCGAAAACCATGAACTTTTTCCAGAAAGAATTAATGCCCACTTTGTACAACAGTTATCTGCTGATAAGGTTAAAATGAGAACCTGGGAAAGGGGTTCAGGAGAAACGCTCGCATGTGGAACTGGAGCAGTCGCTACCGGAGTTGCATGTGTACTCAATAAGCTGACAGAAAGAGTCATAAGCACTCAGCTTCCGGGAGGTGAATTAACGGTAGAATGGACAGATGATAATAAAACGTTCATGACCGGTCCTGCAGAAATTGTCTTTACGGGACAGTGGGATGAATAGCAATTATTTGCTGTTTGTGTGTCGCTTTTACTTTTAAATAAAAAGTGTTTTGCCAGTTACACGTCTAAGTTTTTAACATCCAATGCATGGGTTTCAATATATTCCCGTCTTCGTTTGACATCCTTCCCTGACAGTGTGCTGAACATTTCGTCTGCTTTCATAGCATCTTCAATTTTTACTCTCAACAGGGTTCTTGATGAAGAGTCCATCGTGGTTAGTGCTAATTCCTCTGCATTCATCTCTCCAAGCCCCTTATACCTTTGTATGTCGAGGCCTTTTTTCCCAACCTCTTTTATCTTCGGCAAGATCTCTCCCAATGAGTATATTTCTAATGTGGTATCATCATATATCAGCTTCGCACGCGAGTGTCCATTTTCTTCAGGCCCTTTGAAAAAGTCTTCTGCGTCAAATCCATCTTTCTCTATCTGTTTTACTGTATTCTCTATTTCTCCGCTTTCAAGAAATTCCTGTACTTCTATTGAGTCTTTGCTGTCCTCGTCCTTCTTTTCATCTACATTGTTTATTTCAACATTGCTTCCTTTTTGCTCCTGTTGCTGTTTTACCAAACGATTTAACTCTTCATCAGAGTACATATATTTTTCATGCCCATTATAGGCAACTCTATACATCGGAAAATTTCCATCTTGTTTTTTCCCCAGATATTCTTTGAAAGAGATGCTTTTTTTACTCTGTTGTTTCTTTTTAATAAAATGAATATTATACTCTTCCATTTTTTCTAAAAGACCAAGAAATTTTTTCAGTTTATCTCCGGATAATTTTAGCGGTTCTTTATCACATGTCTCAACAACCGCCTCATCGATACCAATACTTATCAGAGATTCTTGAAGTTCTTTGTCTCCGTATACATATTCTTGTCTTTTTTTTCTTTTAATTTTGTATAGCGGTGGCTGTGCAATAAAAATATTTCCTCTGTCAATTAACTCAGGCATTTGTCTAAAGAAAAAAGTTAATAACAATGTTCTAATATGTGCACCATCAACGTCAGCATCTGTCATTATGACTATTTTTCCATACCTCAGTTTTTCAGGATCAAACTCGTCTGTACCTATGCCGGTACCAATGGCACTTATGAGGGTTCTAATCTCCTCATTATTCAGCATTTTTTCCACCCTTGCTTTTTCTACATTCAGTATCACTCCTTTAAGCGGTAGAATCGCCTGGTGCCTTCTGTCCCTACCTTGCTTTGCTGTTCCGCCTGCAGATATACCTTCTACTATAAATAATTCTGTAGACTCGACATCATTGCTGGAACAATCCGCTAGTTTTCCTGGTAAATCTGACCCGGAAAGAGCTCCCTTTCTCCTTGTCAGCTCTCTCGCTTTCCTGGCAGCCTCCCTCGCCCTGGACGCGTCAAGTGCCTTTCCAACTATAGCCCTGGCAGATTTAGGATTTTCCTCACAATATATACTTAAAGACTCATACGCCAATGCTTCTACCAGTCCCTGAACATCTCTGTTTCCCAGCTTTGTTTTTGTTTGTCCTTCAAATTGTGGTTCTGGAACTTTTACACTGATTACCGCTGAAAGTCCCTCCCTGTAATCATCTCCGGTTGGTGCCTTGCCATCCTTTAAAAGCTTGGAGTTCTTAGCATACATATTCAAGGTTCTCGTCAATGCTGTTCTGAAGCCACTTAAGTGTGTGCCCCCCTCTATGGTGTTTATATTATTAGCAAAAGAAAATACTTTCTCATTATAACCATCGTTATATTGCATTGCACACTCAACTATTATATCCTTTTCTTTGCCTTCAAAATATATAACCTCTTTGTTGACAATCTCTTTTCCCTTGTTCATTTCCTCAACAAATATCTTTATTCCACCATCATATTTAAACGTTTCTTCCGTATCTGTTCTTTCGTCTATAATAGTTATACATAGCCCCTTATTAAGAAACGCAAGCTCTCTTACTCTTTTTTTGACTACATTGTAACTAAGTTCTACTGTTTCGAATATAGAACCGTCCGGCTTAAATATAATCTTTGTTCCTTTTTTCTTGGTAGCCCCTCTCTCTTCGAGGGCCGTTTTTGTTTCCCCTCGCTCATATCGCTGTACATACATATGTCCGTCTCTTCGTACTTCAACCTCCAGCCATTCACTAAGCGCATTTACTACTGAAATCCCTACTCCGTGTAATCCTCCGGAAACCTTATAACCTTTGCCCTCAAACTTCCCTCCAGCGTGTAAGGTTGTCATCACCACCTCTAATGCTGGCTTCTTCATTTCCTTGTGCTCGTCAACAGGAATACCTCTGCCATCGTCCAAAACCATAACACTTCCATCAATATTCAATTTTACTGTTATGTTTTCACAAAATCCCCCCATGGCCTCATCTACACTATTACCCACTACCTCCTCTATAAGATGATGCAAGCCCTTCTCACTAATATCTCCTATATACATAGCTGGCCTTTTTCTTACTGCCTCTATTCCCCCTAAAACCTTTATAGCCGTTGCATCATATTTTTCCATTTTGCTCATTCAACCATTACCCCAAATTCCTTCTTCAAAAAGTCGTAACTCGAAACCTTATGTCCGATATATATCCTCTTTTAAATTCATTCTGTATAGAAGCCAACAACTCCTCTTTTTTGAAAGAGGATATATGGTGAAGCCACGTTGCTGAATCTACCTCTATGTGAAGTATCCCACTTTTAACCATTCCCACTTCTGTATGCTCTGATATAACCTCACCCGCCACCTTTTTCCATTTTTCCCTCAAGTTTTTATTTCGCTTCCCAGCCTTTTTGACAGGCATTACTATATTGCTCAACATATCACCTAGCTTCTTAACTTCTGTACTGCTCCCTTTGAAATGTTTTGTCATGCCTGTTTTTCATCTCCCAGATTCATTGGCATCACCACATAAGTACATCCCGTTCCTGCCTTAAACACCCCTGCAGTACCATGATCTTTCAATTCTAAAATAACCCCTTCTGAATCAACATTTTTCAGAAAATCTAATAAAAATTCCGGGTTCAGGCCTATCTCTAGCTCTTCTCCAGAATATTCTACAGGAATTACTGTTTTAGACTCACCTACATCTGGTGATGTGCATTTTATTTCGAGTGTTTCACCGGAAAATTTAAACCTCAATAATTTGTACTCATCCGTTGTCATTATAGACACCCTGCGAATCGCTGACGTAAAGGCGCTCCTATCCATATTTATTTTTTTGTCAAGATTAGTTGGAATCACTTCCTCATACTTTGGATATTGTCCTTCCAACAGCTGTGAACATAACGTAGAATTTTTTGTTTTTACAAAAATACGTTTTTCTTCTATTCTTATCTTTACTAAATCGTCCTGTTCCCCTGCAATTCTCTGCATTTGCAATATACCCTTTATCGGTATTATGCAACTTTTTGAAATACCATGAGGATTTTCTATTTTTTTCTTAACTTCACTAAGCCTTCTCCCATCATTTGCAACCATTTTTACATGCTTACTGCTTATTTCTAGAAAAACACCGCTGGTACCATGTTTTGTTCTATCTCCTAAAATAATAAAGGCTGTTTTTTTTATCATATCCAAAAGAACATCTTTATCTATTTCAATATATTCTTCGTCAATGAATTGAGGAATTGTTGGAAACCCTTCAGGATCGGTACAAAGAATCTTAAAAAAATTGTCTTTTCCTTTTATTACACATTTTTTCTTCTCTTCGGTTATTTCTATGCTATCTCCTGTCCACTCTTTAACTATTGAAGAAATTTGGGTTTCCGGACCAACCATTTTACCTGATGTTATTACTTCAACTGAATCCATTAAATAACTAACACTGACTTCCATGTCTGTAGTTGATAATTCTAAAGTATTATCATCTGCAACAATTCTAACATTCTGTAACATTGGATTAATATTTGAACCGGATATAACGTTTTCTACTACATGAAATCCTTTTCTTATAGTTTCTTTGTCACATTTAATTTTCATTTTATTTTTCTATTAGATTGAAATTAGTTTAATGAACACAGTCTTTTATATACTATATTACTTTATATTAAAAAAACTATTATACTTATTATTATAGAGGTCAAAATTTAAAGGTATAATCATACTATTAAACTCATAAAATGTTATATTTAAAGATATTAAGGAATTATTAGTTTGTATATCAAATGAAAACCTATACAATGCTTCCTGTAAATTGCCTGTCAAAATATAAGTTATTTTATAAACAAAAACTTCAATTTATATGTATTTGATTCTACCTGCTTTTCATATTAGGAATTTTATCTACAGTATGTGAACAATTAACTAGTACTCATTTTTTTTTTGTAAGTGTATCTTCTAATTTTCTTATTGAAGAAGATACACTTCGATCAACAGACTTAAGCTTTTTAATTTTATCATCCGCATGCATTACCGTTGTATGATCGCGACCTCCCATATAGCCACCTATTTCTCCTAATGATAAATTAGTAAATTTTCTTGCCAGGTGCATTGCAATCTGCCTTGGTAATGTAATGGATTTTAGTCTTCTTTTGGAATGAAGCTGAGAAAGCTGTACGCCATAATGTTTTGTAACGGTGTCTAGTATTTTTTCTATACCTATGTTTTGTTTTTGTTTTGAGAAACCTCTGATTATCTGCTTTACAAGGTTTAAGTCTACCTTGCCATCATTCATTGCTGCATATTTATGAATGTTTGTAAGAGTGCCCTCAATTTCTCTAATACTTGAAATAACATTATCCGCTAAGTAACAAGCGACATCGTAAGAGATGTCCATCTTCAATAAGGCGGTTTTTTTTTGAATTATAGCAACGCTGGTTTCAAAGCCAGGAGGATCTACTCTGGTTATCAACCCCCATCTAAATCTGGAAATAAGACGTTCTTCTATAGTTGGTATTTCTTCCGGCGGACAATCACTTGATAACACTATCTGTTTTTGCCGTGTATAAAGTGCGTTAAATGTATGGAAAAATTCTTCTCTGGTACTCTGGGAGTTTGCCAGGAAGTGAACATCGTCTATCAACAGGACATCAATCTGCCTGTATTTGCTTCTAAAATTGTCCCAATCACCAGTTTTTATAGTAGATATATAATGATTTACAAAACTCTCACATGGTAAGTACAGCGCCTTATGCCCTTTTTCCTGTAGACGTAACAATATTGCGTGAAGCAGATGCGTTTTGCCTAAACCAACAGAACCATGGATAAATAATGGATTGTATGCAGTACCGGGAGATTCAGATACAGCAAGAGCTGCTGCATGTGCCATTCGATTGCAGGGACCTACCAAAAAATTATTAAAATTGTAGTTTTTGTTTATGAGAGTAGGGCTGTCTGTGTTGGGAGAGGGGTAATTGTTTTGTACACCAGGTTCGGGTTCTGATGAACTATTATCTGCAACAAACTTTACTTTACGATTTGAAATAGAAGCTTCTTTTAAGGATAGTACAACTGCATCCATATAGTTATTTTCTATCCACTCACTACAGAAGGAATTTGGGGCGTGAAAGTGTATTTCTTTTGTGGTGAGTTTGATTAAATTCAGACCCGAAAACCATGTTGTAAATTGTTGTGGAGTAACTTTTTCTTTAATTTTTTCTTGAATAAGAATCCATATCTTCTTTTCGCTGGCAGATAGGTGGTGGTTCATATTTTCAAAACACTCTTTCGTTAAAAACTAATATGCGTACTATTCTTGTAAACATCCTACTGGTAGAGTATTTATTTCCAAACAGGAAAGTGTAAATGTGGGAATTGTTACTAAAAATTGTAGCGGTAAAAACCAGATATTGTCTGTCTTTGTCTCTTTTGTGATTAGCTTTCTGGTGTCTTTTTTTACCACGCTTGAATTAGTTATAGGTTTGGGTAAGAATCATTATTAAAAGCAGGTGAAATTATACATTCACCGTGTTTAAATATCAAGCAGTAACTTAGTCGCTTGGCTTGATAATTACCATAGAAAGTCTCTAATTTAAAAAGCATTGACCCCCTAACTTGCAATATGGTATATTCATGAACTCAAGATTTGGGTTTATACTCTTTTTTAACTCAACAAAAAGGAGAAATTTATGATGCAAGAACCTAATGAATCTCAGCCGGAAGCGCCTGATATAACCAAAAATATGACAACTGGCGAGGTGACAGAGAAATATCCTGCAACAAATAGCGGTATTTTCAAAACACTTTGGCAAGAGCTGCTTTGACTGCCCTGCATTTGGTACAGAAGATATAAATTTGGCGTGCATGATGCACAACACTGATGTTGAAATGTTTGTTAACGAATTAATTGAAGCGGCCCGAAAGGGAGATTGATCCGAACATATAAGAAATTATCGAGAGGGACAGTTTGAATTTAATAAAATTACAAGAAAAGGTTCAGTTTGGAGAACAGTTCCACCCACAAATCCTGAGTGCATCTCCTGGCGCAAAGGTTCCTATGATATGCCTGGAACCGGGCCAGGAAATACCGGCACACCCAAGCGGTACAGGCGTTTTTTATGTTTTGGAAGGAAAGGGCATTATGTCTCTGGACGGAAAAGAAATAGAGTTATCAAAAGGCAAAGTTGTATTTGCTCCAGAAGGATCAGAAAGAGGTATTAGGAGCACAGAAAGACTAGTTGCAGTCGCTGTTCTCATATTAGCTGAAAGGGATGGAATGGGAGAATTTAATTTAGAGGATATTGTAAGTTTTTCTGAAAACAGTGCAGTATTGAAAGACTTATGCGATTCTGAGAAAGTGCGTGTCAATCTTCTTTGTATGGAAGAGGGCCAAACGGCACTGGAAAATACTAATGACCAGAAGGTAGTAGTCATAATCAATTCTGGTAGTGGTTCTGTTGTTGCGAATGAAGAGCAGGATGTTGAGGAAGGAACCCTTATCGTATTTGAAAGTGGAGAAACTCGTTCGCTCAAAGCAAAAACAAGGCTAACGGCTTTAGTGACGACTGTACTTAGCGGATAATCTCGCGTTTTGTAAAAGATTAAAGCCTGCATTACACGGTAAATTAACAATAAGGAAAGGAAAAAGCAAATGAGTGAAGGTAAAGTTACTACATTGGACGTACAGAATATTCCGCCACGCGAAAGACATCCAAAGATTTTTGATACTTTTGATTCTCTTCAGCCGGGAGATAAGATGATATTGATAAATGATCACGACCCAAAACCGCTCAAGTATCAGTTAGACGCAGAACGAACAGGTCAGATGGATTGGGAATACATATTGTCCGGTCCGGAGGAATGGAAAGTAGAAATAACAAAAAAATAATTCGCAGATGAGTACAAGAAATGCCAGTATGGCTTAAGCGCCAGCCATCATGTGTAGCGCCTTTTGTAATTGACAGTTTTATAAGCTACCGGTTATAACTTTACGTACATTTTGGGCGTTATTAGTTTGTAGAAGTTTTAAATTTATCTCTTAATTTTGTAATGTTTATTAAGTAATGCCTGCCACTTCCCATAACGGGTGACATTCTTGGAAGACGCTAATTTATATACGTTATTATTGAATTACCTGCCGCAAGCCCTATTCATGTTGTCCCTGCTCTGTTTCTCCGCTTTTTTTTCTGCCACAGAAACCGCCTTTTTTTCATTAACAAGAGAAGAGCTTAATCGGTTTGGCAAAAGTAATAGCAAATCTGAAAGATTAGTCCACTCGCTTCTGAAAACGCCAAAGCACTTACTTACAACAATCTTGCTTGGAAATATGCTGGCAAATATTGGTTTTTACTGTGCTTCTTATGGTGTTGCTCAAGAGATAGCAGTTGACAGTTCATATGGCGGTCTCTGGGTGGCAGGAGCAGTATGTGCTTGCAGCCTTCTCACGATTATTATTATGGGAGAAGTAATTCCCAAAAACATCGCAGTAAAAATTCCAGATCAATATTCCAGGTGGGCCGCAATGCCTATCTACCTCTTTGATAAAATCTTTTTACCATTTCGGTTTATTTTAACTTCAATTATTAATTCGATAAGCAGGGTTTTTGATAAGGGCGGCGGTGACGAAAAATGTGTTACGATCGACGAATTAAAGATGCTTGTAGAGTTTAGCGAAAAACAGGGCATTGTCGACCAGGAGGAGCGTTCTATGATACATGGAATTCTGGACTTTAAGAGAGCGCAGATAAAAGAGATAATGCTTCCACGTGTAGATATGAATATGTTCGATATTGCCGATCCGGTGCAAGAACTCATTGAGCTTGCGCGAGAAACAAAGGATACTAAGTTCCCTATTTATGAAGAGACACCGGACAATATCCTGGGCATCGTTCACGCAAAGGACATTTTTCTTAATCCAAAAGCACAATTGAAGGGTATTCTGAAGCCGGTCCAGTTTGTTCCGGAACCGAAAAGCATTGAAGGTTTGTTGCGCCAGTTTAGACGCGAAGGTAGCCAGCTGGCTATTGTAGTTGATGAACATGGCGGTACGGCAGGACTCATTACGCTTGAAGACATTATAGAGGAAATTGTTGGCGAGATACAGGATGAACATGAGAAGCCGAGAGAGACGATTAATAAAATTGATGAAAACAAGTATCTGATGTCCGGTAACCTTAGTCTCCGTGACTGGTCAGATACTTTTGGCGTGGAAATAGAGCCAATGGGCGTTGATACTATAGGCGGGCTTGTTATTGCTTTACTCGAACACATTCCCCAGAAGGGAGATTCCGTTAAATATGAGGACTTTGTTTTTACTGTCGAAAGCGTCAGGAAAAGGCGCATTACGTCGATACTGCAGGAAATGAATGTAATAAGCAAGTCAGACGAGGATAAAAATGATTGAATATTATCTGTTAATATTGTTCCTTTTGTCCTCAGCGTATTTTTCAGGAATTGAGATCGCTGTTTACTGTGTTAATCGTGTCAGACTACAATACAATGTGGATAGGGGAAATCGAAGCGCAAAGATTATTAAGAAACTATTAAATGATCCGCAAGCTTTGATTTGCACAATATTAATAGGTAATAACATTGTCAACTATCTGGTATCTGCAATATTTACAAATATCATATCAGAAAAGATGTCTTACGCTAATTCCGGATTGACTGCAACGCTGATTTTAGCACCAATTATGCTGATTTTTGCGGAGGTTATGCCAAAGGATATCTGTCAAAGAAATGCCGATAAATTTCTTTATCCTGCATCATCCGGTATCCGGTTTTTTTCCCAGATTTTTTCCCCATTAGTATATATTTTAAAAGCTGTAAATAAAATTCCTCAATTTTTTTTAAGGCGTACGAACAAAAGAACTACAGTCTTTACGCCATATAGATTAGGATTTTTCATAAGAGAAGGCGCCAAAGAGGGGGTTATCTCCGGCTATCAGGATTTGATGGCCAGAAATATTATGAAGCTTGGCAGTATTCCGATAAGGAAAATTATGATTCCGCTCAATAAAGCAACTGTCATCTCATCCGAAGTAAATGCAGAGCAGATGAAGGTTTTAGCAAAAAACGTAAGATTTTCCAGGATTCCCATCTTTAGCGGCCCGAGAAACAATATTATCGGAGTAATTAACCTGTTCGATTTTTTGAGTGTCTGTACAGAAGAATCAAAAATAAGCGACTTCTTGAAAGAGACCGAACACATTAGCGCTGATACACTTATAGACGATGCACTGGTAAGAATGCAGGAGACAAAACAGCGAATGGCCATCGTTATCGACAAAAACAGTAAGCCAATTGGAATAGTAACAATTAAGGATCTTGTAGAAGAGATAGTTGGGGAATTAATGGAGTGGTAAAGGAAATACTCCAAAAAATTAGTTGACATTTTTTTTAAAAATAATAGAATTTGACTTTGTCGCAAACTTGGTCAAGAATGTCTGGTATTACTAACTATAAGTAATAATAAAACTTAGTAAAAACCTTTAAACCATTATTTAAATGAAACTTTCTAGCAAAACAGAATACGCAATACTTGCACTCTTGGAATTAGGACAAAGATACGAAAAGGGGTTTGTCCTAAGTAGAGACATAGCAAGTGTTAGAGCGATACCCGAGTCATTTGTAGAGCGGATATTATTAACACTGAAAAATGGAGGCGTTATCGTCAGTGTCAGAGGGGCAAAGGGCGGCCATTGTCTTGCCAGAGATCCTGGCGAGATATGTGTCAGGGAAATAATAGAACTATTCGAGGGCTCCCTGGCTCCAATTGATTGTGTAAACGAGAGAATATCGTCTCTTTCTGCAAGTTGTTCAATTGCAGACGCATGCGTATTAAAAGATTTATGGAAGAACATGTATGATGCAATGTTGGCAAGTATAGAAAATGTAACAATAAAGGATCTTATTACTCAGGAAAAAGCGCAGAAAACAGGCACAATGTACCATATATAACTAATAAAAAAATTTTCTCTAATTCTTGACTAAGCTTAAAACAAAGTAATAAATTTACGGAAAAGCAAATGGATGTAGTTCAAACAAAAAATAACTATAGATTTATCATCTTGTCGGTTGCCTCGTTTATATTTGCTTTGATAGTCTATCTTCCTGTGCCAGAAGGGCTTACAGAAGATGGGAAGAAAGCGTTGGCTATATTTGTACTCTGTATTATTTTCTGGGTTAGCCACGTGATACCACTGATGATAACAAGCCTGCTTGCAATTATACTTTTCCCTCTGTTGGGGGTTTTGCCGGCAGAAAAAACGTACTCTCTTTTTGGTAATCAGGCAGTTTTCTTTATTCTCGGAGCATTTATTCTGGCCTCTGCTGTTGCCAGGACAGGTTTAAGCAATAGAGTGGCTCTGATGTTCCTGAAGTGGTTTGGTCATTCGCCCAGGTTCTTGCTTCTGGGGGTTATTGTGCTGTCAGCATTTTCTTCGTTTTGGATGTCAGCACATGCCGTTGCCGCAATGATGTTTCCTATTATTACAGCCATTGCTTTGAGTCTGAAGTTAAAGCCGGGTGAAAGCAGCTATGGCAGGTCTCTGTTTTTGGGTATGGCGTGGGGATGTGGTATTGGAGGAGTAGCAACATTTTTAGGTGGTGCCAGGGCCCCTTTGGCCATTGGAATGCTTCATGATACAACAGGTGAATCTATCGGTTTTTTCAAATGGATGCTCGCAACGCTGCCAGCAGTTATAACAATGCTGGTCGTTACGTATTGGTTATTGGTCGTTCTTTTTCCAGCGGAGATAAAAGATGTAAAAAAGGCACGAAAATTATTGGTTAACAGAACCGCATGCATTGGAAAGATGAAACGCAATGAGCTCTCTATTGGAATTCTTATGGTAGCAACGATTTTTACATGGATATGCTTCGGTGAAAAATTCGGACTTGCTAATATTGCTTTGGCCTCCGTTGTTATTGCCTTTGTATTCAAGCTAATACGGTGGAAGGAAGTAGAGGAAGATGTAAACTGGGGGTTGATACTTATGTATGGGGGTGCTATCTGCCTTGGTTTTGCTATGGGAAAGACAGGTGCAACCCGTTGGCTGGTTGATATATCCAACATAGGATCCCTCCAATCGCCATTTGTTTTGATTATGGTGATATCTCTTTTTGCAATTTTTTTGACTGAAACCATGAGCAATACGGCTGTAGTCGCCCTCATGATGCCAATAACCATAGGGATTGCGATAGATTTTTCAATAAACCCGATAATTGTGACATTAGCCGTAACTGTTCCATCGGGCCTGGCATTTATTCTTCCTATGGGCACTCCGGCAGTTGCCATTGCACATTCGTCAGGTTTCATTACGCCGGGCAATGCATTTAAGGGCGGGTTGATACTGAAGATTGTTTCATGGATTTTGTTCAATTTTTTCGCTTATTATTACTGGCCTCTTCTGGGCCTCAGCTTGTAAAGTTATTTTTTCGTGAACCCTTTACTCGTTCCCACGCTCTGCGTGGGAACAAATCATTGGTGAATTATGGATAAAATATTATTAATACTTTCGACTACAAGAAAATCGGATAAGTGTATTAAAGAAGCGGTTGACATTGCAAGTAAAGACGATGCAAAGCTGATAATCCTTTTTGTTGTTGATAATGAGGTACCACAGAAAATATTTGATAGCTTGACTGAGGAAGGATGGATTGGGGGGAAAACAACCGAGAACCTTTTTAACGCGGTTTTGGATGAATACTCAGTTCAGGGAAAAGAGAAGATCTTAGAGATCGAAGAAGCGGCTAAAAGCAAAGGCGTTGATTACAAATCAGTTATCAAAAGAGGCACATTTTTGAATGTAGCACTGTCTGTTGCCGAAGAGGAACAGGTGAGCTTGATCCTCGTTACAAGAAGAAAAAGGTCGCGTTTATCACGGTTTTTCTTCGGATCTGCCGTGGCAGAACTGAAAGAGAAAGTAACCTGTGAAACAAAGATAATAGATGAATAACAGATGATGGAGTTGCAAGTGCCTGCTTTCCCGCCTAACAAACTGGCGGGCAGGCAGTTATTTTGTATTACGAAAGATATTTCAACTTATGAATATTGAAGAGAAACTGAATATAGAAGAAATAAATAGAAGCTTTGTCAAGAAAGAAAGCAAAGAGAGGATCATATGGGCTTATGAAACTTTCAAAGAAGGTCTGTTTTTGACAACGAGTGGTGGTAATACTTCTGCGGTTTTACCTAACCTGACAAGAGATGCTTTAGGGTTTTGCCCGCCTATAATATTTGTAGATACAGGATATTTCAATGATTGTACACATAACATGCTGAAGTATATGAAAAATGAAGGATATGATATTAGGATTTACAAAAGCTTAATTTCTAAAAGGGAGACTGAAGAGAAATATCCAAATTGGAATGATATGAGTTCAGATTATTTTGATAAGGTTGTCTCTATTATAAAACATGAACCGCTGAATAGAGGATTTAAAGAGTTAAAAGTTAAAGCATGGCTTGGAGGAGTCATGAGTCATGAAACAGAAGAGAGAGAAAACGCAAAATTTGTTCAATTTAATAAAGGCCTGTGCCAGGTTCTTCCTATTTTAGATTGGGATCATTGTAAAATAAATGAATACCTCATTTTAAACAAATTACCGGTTAATCAAAACCATTTTGATGTTACCAAGGGGCCCGATCAAAAAAAGGAATGTAATATATGGAAAGAATGCGGGATATTTCGAAATCCTTAAATTGCTTTGCAGGAACACGGAGGTGCTCCCAAGAAATATGTAAGCGGTGCCTGGGTAGAGGCAAAGATGGCGGTAAGGACGGCTATTGAAGAAATTGCGGATATTGAATTGCTGCATATAAATGAAGATGAAGTAAATAAAGAGAGAGAGTTTTGCGTTGGATGGATGGAGGGGAAGGCTTGTCTCACGAAGAATTGGAAAGGATTCTTCATGAGACAATGGACGAATATGCCGGCGGAGCAACGGCACATTACGAGTTAACAGAAACCAAATTGATTATTGCCAGAAATAAACTCAGGGAATTAGAGGAGAACTTGCAGTACCTCCGTGCAAAGGATAAACATGAACTGGTCTCGTACCTGGAACTGGTCGACAGATTTGAAACTGCCAACCCAAATACTTGGAAGCAACGCGTCTCTCAGGGCTAAGTGTACAAAGCATGAAACCATCTGGGAAATCAGGAACGGAAACATCATTAAAGAGGAAATTGTAGTTCCCGCGACAACAGGGAACGGTGTAGAGTGATATAATGGAAGAGCAGTTGCGAGACTCCCCCCTTATTTCCAATTCGTTTTTAAATATTAAGATTAAACCATCTGCCTGAGAAGTGTCAATCCGGACTTGATCCGGAATCTAATGCCGCATCTATTTAGAATTAGCAGATCACAGGATAATTATATGTCATTTGAAAATTTAGGCCTACGTCCGGAGATACTGACCGGAGTTAAATTTCAGGGTTATATTGAGCCGACACCTATTCAGCGAAAAGCCATTCCGGTCATTATTGAGGGCCGGGATATTCTTGCCGGGGCGCAGACGGGTACGGGTAAAACTGCGGCTTTCACGCTGCCGCTTCTACATATTTTAAGCACCCAGGGTCATCGCGGTGGACACCGACCGCGGGCTCTCGTTCTGACTCCAACCCGTGAACTGGCGGCTCAGGTCGGCAAAAGTATCGAGACTTACGGGCAGGGATTACATATTCGTTCGACTGTTATTTTCGGAGGAGTCGGTATTAACCCTCAGATAAAACAACTGCGCCGGGGAGTTCACATTGTCATCGGCACTCCCGGCCGCCTTCTCGATCTCATTGGTCAGAAAGTTCTCGATCTTTCGTGTATTGAAGTGCTGATTCTTGACGAGGCAGACCGCATGTTAGATATGGGTTTTATTCACGACATCCGTAAAATTATTCGGATGGTACCGAAGAAGCGGCAAACGCTGTTTTTTTCTGCGACCTATTCGAAAGAGATCAAGGCGTTGGCAGATACCATTCTCCATAAGCCGAAGCTGGTTGAAGTGGCAGGACAGAATGTGGCGGCAGAGACAGTTGACCAATCTGTTTACCTCGTACCAAAATCCCGCAAGAGCGAATTGCTGTCTCACCTTATTACAGAAGGTGATTGGAACCAGGTGCTGGTGTTTACCAGGACCAAGCACGGCGCCAATCGTCTGGCTAAACAGCTGGGAAAGAACGGAATAATGGCGTCTGCCATCACGGCAACAAAAGCCAGACGGCACGGACGCTTGCTCTGGCGGAATTCAAGGCCTGTAAAGTGCGCGTTCTGGTGGCAACGGATATCGCCTCTCGAGGCCTGGATATCGATCGCCTTCCGCACGTGGTGAACTACGATATGCCTAATATTGCAGAGAACTACGTGCACCGCATCGGCCGCACCGGTCGTGCCGGTAGCACGGGAGAGGCAATTTCTCTGGTGATGGACGATGAGGTTAAACTACTGCGTGCTATTGAACGCTTGATTAAACATACAATTCCGGTCAACCAGATCGAAGGCTTTTCGAAGCCGGCAAAAGTTACGGGGAAGGATGAGGCTGCCGGGGCTGAAGCCCACAGGAGCCGCCGCCGTGGCGGTAGTAAAGGTACCTTCCGGGGTGGCAGACCCCACGAGACTAAAGGCAATAGTGGTGGTGCGAGGCGTAGGAAAGTTCCTAAGCGCTAAGCCGTTAAGTATCAGGCTGGTTGAGCGGATGCTTACGGCGGATTGTCTGTATCGCTATGTCAAGTTGTTGAAGAAAACGTGATCGGTCGCGCTTCTTTATCGGCGGAGGCCCACCCGTTACCTCCCCGGTTTCACGCAGTACCGCCAACAGGTTTCGGGTTGCGACGGCGCCTCCAATATTGTTGTCCGTAAACGGCTTTCCGGTTGGACCAATTACACACGCGTCTCTCTTCAGGCAGCGGTTCGCAAGCAGAATATCAGCGGTGACTACGATATCATGGGGCTGCACGTGTTCAGCTATCCAATCATCTGCCGCATCGAATCCGCCCTCTACAACTTCGAGTGCAATCCATGGTTCATTCG
>JASMMK010000050.1 GCA_030748215.1 Candidatus Scalindua sp. | reverse complement strand
TCTACTTCTGCAACTCGAAGCTTATGGATTATTTCTTCAGACTTGTATCGCTTTTGTGACATGTTTTCCCCCTTTCTTAATCCAATTATATAGCTTTATACTAACTTTACAACTGGATCAGTTTTTGGGGAGCAGGTCAGTCTCTAAAAGTATTTTCATGCGTCGACTTGAGAAGAATAAAATCACACAAAGCCACAAAAAACACTTAGAGAATAAAACTAAAAAAATTAAATAAAACTGAAGATAATAGTTTTTTATCCTTTGTGCTTTTTATGCCTTTGTGTGAAGGCGAGCAGTTTGTACTCAATGATTATTAAATAGAAACTTATATCAATAATTTAAGGAGTGAGAGACTTTATAATATTAAGGATAAGGAGGTAGCTATGATGATGGTTACTGAAAAGGATTCTGAACACAGAACAACTGAGAGGATGGATCTTTCATTGCAAATATCTGTGCCGGGTCAGGAAGGCACGACTACAAACATCAGTGCAAGTGGGGTATATTTTGAGGTAGTAACAGATGATGTGAATGCGTTTTCACCCGGAACTTCAATGCCGATTGAGATAAACGCTGTTACTAATACGCCAGGATGTGAAGAGAGAAATGTCAAGCTTAAGGGGCAAGGTTTTGTTGTCAGAAGTGACATAAAGGATGTTACCAGTCAAGGTAACAGGCTGGGAGTAGCTTTGGAATTCAAAGACAAATTCGATATTAACGTGGACTAGTTCTGTTATTTATAGCCTTTAAGTGTGAAAGGACGGTGTTAGCTCTTTTTACATACAAAATTAGATAAAAAGAATAAGATGAGTAACTGTTTTAACGAGGAGTTGCTGAAGGAGTTTGTCTGCTTTCTGGGACCTAAAGATTATCGCACGGAAATTAGAGCTGAAGATTCACTATATTCAAATGCATACACTGTCAATTTAGGATGACGAATACATTTTGTAAAAGGCGTTTATGTTTGTTCTGTATATGATGTGCCATACACGCCAAGTTTTTTCGCTTTTTCTCTGAACTGCTTTCTGTCAATCTTGGAAAGCCTTGAAGCTGCGGAGATATTTCCTTTTGCTCTGTCGAGAACATTCTGAAAATACTTTCTTTCAAATTCGTTCTTTGCCTCGCTAAATGGTTTATCTGAAAGCCTGGTTTTACGTGGATTCTTATGAAGTTTATCAATAAGAGTTGGTACGTCACAGAGTTCAACAGTTGGTGGAGTAGCCAGAATGACCGCCTGTGTCACCATGTTTTCTAATTCCCGCACATTACCCGGCCAGCTATATCTCAAGAATTTTTCTGTCACTTCAGAAGAAAATCCTACTAACTCCTTAGAGAATTCTGTACATGCCATTTCCAGAAAATATTGACTCAGGAGAAGTAGGTCATTGCTTCGCTCTCTTAAAGGAGGAAGCATAATGCGGAACTGGTTAAGGCGGTAGTAAAGATCCTCACGAAATGTACCTTTGTGTACATTATCTTCCAATGAAACATTAGTTGCTGCTATTATTCTAATATCCGCATGTTTATTTTTTGTCGATCCAACTCGCCTGAATTCACCTTCCTGAAGGACTCGGTGTAGTTTTACCTGGAATTGTGGAGTTGTCTCACCGATCTCATCCAGAAAGAGAGTACCTCCTTCGGCTTCCTCTACCAATCCCATCTTTTCAGTATTGGCACCGGTAAAGGCTCCACGTTCATGGCCAAAAAGCTCACTCTCGAGAAGTGTTTCTGTGAGTGCGCCGCAGTTAATTGGAACGAAAGGAAAGCTTGTTCTGGCACTCAATCGGTGAATCGGCCTTGCAATCATCTCTTTTCCGGTTCCACTCACTCCGGTAATGAGAACTGAAGACTTTGTTTTTGACACCAATCGTACAAGGCCCAGTACGCTTTCAATTTTATCAGAATCTCCAATGATCTCGGGAAAATCCTCTCGTATCTTTGAACGTCTCTGGATCTCCGCTCCATCCTGGTTCTGAATCACGCTTTTCATGCCTTTTAGAACATGATCCGTTTCTGTTTTGATCTGCTCCAACTCATGGTTCTTTTTTGAAAGTTCCTGGAGATGCTGCTGTTCCTTTCTAATACGTTCAACTTTAGCGTGTAGTTCCGGGAGTTTACATGGTTTGGATATCCAGTCTGCTGCACCAGCCTTAATCGCTCCAAAAAAATCGTAATCCTCGGTGTGGCCGGTACAAATAATGACTTCTAAAGATGGTTGTGCTTGTTTTAATTCATCTAGAAGATCGAGGCCATTAACGTCAGGCAGGCAAACATCAAGAATGGCTATGTCAAATATGCTCTCTTCAACCAGGGTTTTCGCCTCAGTCCCATCCTTAGCCATTTTTACCTGATAACCGAAGTTTTCCAGGTAGCTGGCAAAGGTAGAACGAATATGATCATAATCATCAATTACGATTATGTGACCTCTAGATTCTGTGTTAGAAGACATAGTGCTGTATTCCTTGGTAAAGTTATATATCTATAGAATATATCTATTTGTTACATACTTATTGTTGGCAAAAGTAAGAAAAAGTTTAATTTTTATTGAAATTATTTATTATAAAAGATATCAAGGCGGTTGAGATCATAAGTGGTAATATGATCAGTGCTTATAAAAGCTGTCTGTACCGCAAACTTTTTTGTAATTCCAAATAATTCCATTTGAATATAGAATATAAAGCTGTTCATCAGAAATTCCGGATGAACAAGGAAATGATAAATCCAATATATTAATAAGGAGTACGGAGAAGAATATGTTTCGTGAAAACAGAGCGTGGTTCTTTATCTTGTTTTCTATGGTATTTGTTGGATGTTATGCGACGATTGCCCAGGTTTTGATAATTCGGGAGTTTCTGGTCGTTTTCTTCGGAAGTGAACTGTGCATTGGAATAATCCTGGGTACCTGGCTCTTTGGTGTAGCATCCGGCGCAGCAACAGGGGGGAGAATTGCAGGCAGATTTAAGAGTCCTGTTTCTCTTTTTGTTATCGTGTTGGTGTTGATGTGCACGATACTTCCTCTGGAGTTGGTCTTGATCAGGGTTCTAAGACTTATCCTCAATGTGCCTGCAGGTCAGTACATTCCAATATTGTCATTGCTGTTTTCGTCATTATGTATTATCACGCCTTTCAGCTTTACTATAGGATTGATTTTTCCCATTGGATGTAAAGTGATCAGGGGATTTACGCATGATTCAGCTGCAGATATTGGGTTTGTCTATATTCTGGAATCTATTGGCAGCCTGATAGGTGGCCTGTTATTTACATTCGTACTCATTACCAGGTTCCAGCCATTTACTATAGCACTGATCTTTAATTGTATTTTGCTTTTGAATCTATTTCTGATGATGCAGCTTCCTGGTAAAGGTATTTCCATGAAAGGAAAACCTTCGGTATTTATTGCCAGAGGGAAGTGTTTAGTATGTCTTTCTGTATTGTTTGTAACTTTTATCTTATTGGTATCAGGTGTAGTCAATAGAGTAGACAGCTATTTAGTCAACATAAGATGGAGTTCTTCCAATCCGAACATCAAGCTTCTGGAATCAATTGATTCGAGGTATGAAAATATTGTGGTTGGCGTAAGAGATGAGCAACACAGTGTATTTGGAAATGGTCAGTTTAATTTTGCATTTCCTGATGACTATGCAAACTCTCAGATCGCTCATCTGGTAATGACGCAACATCCTGAACCGAAGAGGGTGCTGTTAATAGGTGGGGGAATGGGCGGTTTGATCAGGGAGATGCTGAAGCACCCGGTTGAAGAGTTAGACTACATTGAATTGGATCCGGCATTGACAGAGTCAATAAGGAAATATCTGCCACCCGTAGAGGAAGAGGCCCTATCGGATAAGAGGGTGAAGATATTTCACACTGATGGGAGGTATTATGTTAAGAAGGCAAAGGCTGGAAAGAAATATGACCTGATATTCGTAAATATTCCTGATCCTTCCACGGCTTTTCTAAATAGATTTTATACTGCACAGTTTTTTGAGGAGGGTGGTAATATACTGGCGGACAATGGTGTATTTGCGATAGAGATTTCATCAGCAGTTAATTACATGGGTGAAGAGGTAGGTAATTATACCGGTTCTATTTACCAGACGCTGCATAGTGTATTTCCACATGTGAACATCTCTCCGGGACAGACAAATTACTATTTTGCCAGTAACTCATTTGATACTGCTACATTTGATATCCGGACATTGACAAAGCGTTATGTAGAACGTGGAGTCAGATCTGATTTCTTCTCCGAGCATGTTTTTGACACTCTTTTGCCGCCTGAGAGGGTTAAGTTTGTTGCAGACGAGATTGAGAGCAGAAAAGGTCTCCGTGTGAATACGGATGCAAAACCCGTTACGTATTTTTTAAATCTTATGTTGTGGGACAAGCTTACAGGTAGTAAATTGGGAGGGATTTTAAAATGGCTTAAAAGTAGTCATGTAATAACTTTCCTGATCACTGTTTTTATCTTCATTGTTTGCAGGTTTACGTACATTACTGTTTTCAGGCGTAGTCCGGATGCACAGCAGCGATTCAACAGTATAGCAGCAATTGTTACAACCGGTTTTGCCGGGATGGCGTTGGAAATAATCCTGATATTTGCGTTTCAAAATATATATGGATATGTATATGAGAACATAGGGCTCATAATTGCAGTTTTTATGTTTGGGATTGCTCTGGGGGGTGGGATTAGTAACAGGCTGATATTACAAACCACAACCTGGAATGTTTTGAATATAGTGAATCCGTTTATTATGTATAAAGAATACATTAAATCACACCAGAATCACGAGGATGGAAATTGTGTTTATGCAGGCAACAAGGCGGCTCCTGAAGATGCTGGAGGGCAGAAGGAGATGGAGTGGGTAAAGATATTCATTGTATTAGAACTCATTATCGTTGTATACGCCTGCATCATTCCTTTTGTCTTGAATCAGCTCTCTTCTCTGTTTCTTGATTCCGAATATCTGTTTATGATACTGGTAGTTATAACCGGAGTGCTTGTGGGTCTGGAATTTCCTATTGCAGGCAAGCTGTATCTTATGCGGAAAGGGGAGTTGGGGGCAACTGCGGGAACGATTGACAGTGCGGACCATGCAGGCGCTTTTATTGGAGCTTTACTTACAGGTGTACTCTTCGTCCCGCTATTCGGTATATCCGGATCGTGTGTGATAATAGCAGTATTGAATCTTATGAGTCTGCTGTTCTTACTGCACCTTTACTATCAGAAGAGGGCCATCTGAGATTCATCAGTCAACAGTTTGTCAGGTATAGAAATCCGATCTACGAACAATGATAGCGTACCAAACTCTGATATTTATGACTCTCACATGCTGGTTCAATCATGTTGATTGAACCAAAACATTTCTGCTCAGACTTACAGCCTGAACCAGGCAATGCCCGCCCTACTCTAAGATTTACATTTCCCTTCCCTTCCATACCATACTCATCAAGGAAACCATGCCAACTAATTCACCATCTTCCATAACCGGCGCCCATGTTACGTTGAAGTTTGTAAGAAAGCGCGCCGCATAATGGACCGGCATGTTTGCGTCAACCGTTAAAACCGGCTTCGACATAATTTCATAAGCGTGAACCTCTTCCAGACGTTTTCCTGTCGCAATGATTTTTGTGGCGATGTCTCTTAGTGTGATAAGTCCGTATACGTCTTCGTCATTCCGTGGTCTTACCAATATGGTTTTAATGTTTTCATCTTTCATGATACTCAGAGCATCAGATACCTTTGTGATTCCATGAATATTCATTACGTATGCATACATGACATCTTTGACTCGTTCTACCATTTTTGTTTCTCCTTATTTTATATGTGCTAAATATATTTTTTTTGAGCTGCTTTTTCAAGTGCATCCATCTGACTTTCCGTTCCGATTACCCTGTCTACTGCCCATGAGAATGCCATGCCACGTCCTTTTTCGAAATTGCCGGCTTTGTAAATGGCATCCAGAATAGAATTGGCGTGGAAGTCCTCTACAATGAACAGGAGGACCTCACGCTGCATGTCCATTTGTAATCCAAAAAAAGTCTTCTGTTCACGAATACCTTCTCCTCTGGCGTTAAGTATTGTAACGCCAGTTGCGCCGGCATCCTTTGCTGAAGAAATAACCTCATCCTGACGTTCCTGTTCTACCATTGCAATTATTACTTTGAACCGCATAAATGTTTCCTCCAAATAAAAATCAATTGTAAATGTAGCCGTTCTCCCAGGCGGACTTATCTAACAATGTGATCTGTCCGTGAAAGTTACATAACCTCAAGGTTGCGGCTACTAAAAATTAAAAATTTCAAACCTTCTTCAAACTTTTTCTCCTATTCCTGCTTGTAATCTGTTCTGAAATTATTCCGTAACCGAGTACACTTATAATCGGAAACAGAGAGGCGAAGGCTATGAGTCCAAAGGCATCAACAATAACAGAACGGCCTGGTACGTTAGATGCCAGACCAATCCCGAGTGCGGCAACCAGTGGCACGGTAACGGTAGAGGTAGTAACTCCTCCGGAATCATAAGCCAGTGGAATAATCATCTTGGGGGAAAAGAATGTCAGGCAAACAACAACCATGTACCCTGCCACAATATACCAATGCAGTGGGGAACCGGTAACGATTCTGTAGCAGCCAAGTGAGATGCCAATCGCCACTCCAAGTGCTACTGCCAGACGAAGCCCCCACGGTGAAATAGCTCCTGTTGACACTTCCTTGGCTTTGAGGGCTACAGCTATCAGGGCAGGCTCAGCTATTGTGGTAGAGAAGCCTATACAGAACCCGAAAACATACGTCCAGAAGTAGAGCGACGGATGAACAGAGCCTGTAATGTCGATCTTTCTGAGTATCTCTGCACTTCCCTTCGCCAGAAAAGATAAATTAGTCAGCTGTCTGGACATAGTCTCTCCGAGGGGGAAAAGACCTTTCTCCAGTCCTATCATGAATATGGCTAAGCCAACAATTACCAGGCTGAATCCATATATCAGTCTACGCGGATTGTCAATTCTCTTTCTGATAATTACCAACTGAAAGAAGACAATTACTCCTATAATAGGGAGCACGTCTTTCAGTGTGCCGAGTAGCACATTCGCTGAGTGAAATAATAATTCCATTTGTTATATTGTTGTAAATTAATAAATAATAAACCCGTATAGCATGACAAAGAACATGGGAGTCAAGCTCGCAAAGGCGATCAGTCCAAAACCATCGACTATAGGATTTCTTCCTCGTATACTGGAAGCCAGGCCCACTCCAAGGGCGGCTATTAAAGGCACGGTAATAGTTGATGTCGTAACTCCACCGGAATCATAAGCGATTCCGACAATCTCTTCAGGTGCGAAGGATGTAATGATAGAGACACAAATATATCCTGCGATGATAAACCACTGAATTGGCCAGCCTTTTACTATACGGAAAACCCCTATGGAAATTGCCAGCCCTACTGAAAATGCGACAGTTATTCGGAGTCCGAGTGCGTAGTTTGCGATCGATTTACTTGTGTGTTGAATCGCATTCGCATCAGCTGCTATTTCACCGGCTTTTTTGGCAATGGTAATGAGAGCCGGTTCAGCAATAGTGGTGGAGAAGCCGATTGCAAATCCAAAGATGAGCAGCCACCAGATATTTCCCTTGGCAGCGAACTGGAAGGCCATTTTTTCTCCGAGAGGAAATAAGCCAATCTCAAGGCCCTGTATAAAGAGGAACAAGCCTACTAAAACAAAAATCATACCTGAAATAGTGGCAGCAAGATCCGGAAATGGTTGCTTGATAACAAATAGTTGAAAAGATGTAACAACCACCAGAATCGGCAGGATATTTAAAAACACACTGAATATGTTTTTAGCTAATTTTACAAGAAATGCAATCATGGCAATATGTAGAAAGAAGTTTAAAGTGTCTAAAGTAGAAAATAAGTGACTAAAGTGAGCTAAAGTTTTAAGTGACTAAAGTTATGATGGTCAAATGATTAATTTTGAGCTTTGACATTAGTTTTTTGTCTTTAACATCAGTGTTTATCCGTGTAAATCTGTGGTTAATTTCTTCTTTTAGTTTCTTTTAACTTAAGTCACTTCAAACTTAAGTGCGCCTAATGCCACAATCCTGGTATTGGATGTTCACAATTTCCGCATTCATTTCCCTTCAGGGTATTCTCAAGGATTGTAAATCCCACTCTTTTTATGACTGCCTTCTTACAGCCGGGACAGTATGTGCTCTCTCCGGGATGACCTGGTACGTTACCTGTATAAGGAAAGTTCAGGCCGGCTTCCAGTGCTATGTCCCTTGCCATCTCTAATGTCTTTGCCGGTGTAGGTGGAAGGTTCTTTATTTTGTACGTAGGGTGAAAACGTGTGAAGTGGATGGGTACATCAGGACCAAGGTTTTTGTTTATCCATTTGCACATATCCCTGAGCTCTTTTTCACTGTCATTCAGTGTAGGTACCATGAGCATGACAACTTCGAACCATATACCTGTCTCTTTTAATGTAGTAAGGGTTTCAAGAACCGGCTTTAATTCACCACTACAGGTCTCTTTATAAAATTTCTCTGTAAATGCCTTGAAATCTATTTTTACTGCGCTCAATTCTTTGCACAGTTCAATTAAAGGTTCGCGCTTTATGTATCCGTTTGAAATCATAACACTTCCGACGCCCTCCAGTTTCGCGCGTCTGGCAGTATCGTACATATATTCATAGAATACAACTGGTTCGGAATATGTATAAGCTATAGTATCACACTTCCGTTCCTTCGAGAATTTTACCACTTCTTCGGGTGTGATCTTAATACTGTCTATCTGTTCAGGCCGAAATTGTGATATCTGCCAATTCTGGCAAAACTTACATTCGATATTACATCCTGCTGTTGCTATCGAATATGCCTTTGTACCGGGCAAATAGTGGAATAAAGGTTTCTTTTCTATTGGGTCAGCATTTAAAGAGCATACTCTGGAATGAACCAGCGTGTAATATATTCCATCACGGTTTTCCCTTACACCGCAATAGCCTCTTTCAAGATCTGCAACTTTACAGCCTCTGGGACAGAGTTCGCACTCTACACGGGCTTCCGGGAGCTTCTTGTAATACATTGCCTCTTTTGCAGGAAATTCTTCTTCAGACGAACCGGAAGCACTAATTGCAGACACGAATGGCCCATAACCGGTGCAAAGTGCACAAGTCCCAGCGATACCAGACTTTAAAAACCCTCTTCTTGTGATCAAATTATCACCTCTTCAAATTGTGTAGCAAAATTCTATTTTATTTACAATATAATGTCAAGGTGCATGTAGCGCTTTGCAAATACTATTGTACATATTCTGACAACATATGTTGACAGCATAATATCAAAGTGATACACTTCCCACTGTTTCATTGTACCTGATAAATCTACTCATTTCTTGTAATCTTAACTGAAAACCGTTTTTGAAAGGAGGGTTGAAGGAAGGATGAAGAAGACTATAAGTTGTTCCATGTTCCTGCTCGCTTTGATGATGTGTATTGTTTTCTCCGCTGTTTCCCACGCCATAGAATTAAATCCGATTAGTGAACGGATTGAAGAAACAATTAAGCTTGGTGAAAGAAATCCTGGTAAGAAGATCTTTGATACAGATCTTGTAAAATCTGCTATTTTTGGTAACTGGCCAAATTATGGTGGCGGTTTGATAAAGACTAAGCTGGTTGATCTTGCTGTAATGGCGGCTATGAAGAGAAAGGCAAGAAAGAACTTTAAAGAAGAAGACGCGCATGCAATGATGGGATCAGATGTGTTAACAATCAGTTATAGAGGTGGTGAAGATGTTTTCAAAATCCAATTGAACCAGGGCAGCAGGGTAATAGAATCTGTAAGAATGTTGAGGCCTGATATGTCCAAAGAGAGTGCAAATGGCCATGCTGCCTTCTATTCGGTAAGTTTTCCGTATGCGAAACTCGATTTGGAGGAGAGGACTACAATTTTAGTTCTAAAGGATTTTGGAGATGAGAAGTATGAGGTTGACTTCTCAAGAATCAAATAATATGTGCCGGGAATGTGATTTGTGAGTATTCACAGACAGAAAGTTATAAATAAGGCCTGATAGTGAATGAGAACCCATAAATATGTACTAATACTTTTTTTGTTTGTATTCTCTTCTGTTGGTTGTACGAGTACGAATTTTGCCAGGATATCCAGTAACAAGCATCTGCCAAAGAGCGAGAGTGTTGTGATTCCGATACTATCGGGAGACTCTGATTTGGTCTACGAGAGAATTGGAGTAGCCTTTGTTTTCGGAAATGATACATTAACTGAGAAAATGATAAACAAGCGCATGAGGGACCAGGCTGTTCAGGTGGGCGCTGATGCAATAATTTTTGCTAAGTATAAAGATATAGAGTCTGCCAGGTATTTTGAGTCATATGGAAGTGCTTTTGTAGATTTTGATTGGGCAAAGAGACAGGGAAGTGGTAATTGGTTGATGAAGGGGAAGCCGGTTGGAGCTGGGCTTGCCGTAAGTTACAAAACTTCACAAAACAACAATAAGAATTTGAACCTCAACGAGGAGGAAGATTAAATGCCAATCGTAAAACAGTTAACAATGCTCCTTGAAAATAGTCCAGGGGCTTTGTCAAATGTATGTTCTGATCTGGCCAGTAAAGACATAAACATTTTAGCGATGTCAGTCCTGGATACAATAGATTCGGGTCTTGTCCGAATGGTAGTAGACGATCATGAACGTGCAGTAAAAGAGCTTAGTGATTCAGGGCTTAATGTTATTGAAACTGATGTTTTGTCACTGGAGATGTTACATAAACCCGGAACTATGGCAGATATAACAAGACAGCTCAGTAAAGCAAAGATCAATATTGAGTATGCGTATGGAAGTGTTCCTCCCGGTGATGGAACATCCATTGGGATATTCTGGGTTTCAAACCTGAAAAAGGCAGTAGAGATACTGGAGGCGTGAGCTAAAGCATTAAGGATTCCCGCCTAACAAACTGGCGGACAGGGAATATTTACTATTGAAAATTGAAAATCCTAGCGATAAATCGCTATTTACCAGATTTGGTAACATTGCCAATTTTGATAAGTGATTAGATATTCAGCGGATTTGGCAATCCTGCCATCTCCGCGTTAAATTTCTAAATCTTTTTTCTGTATTCCTGCTTTCCTCAGAGGATGAAATCTTTTTGTCTTTGTTTTTAACATCAGTGTCAATTCGTGAAATTAGTGTTTTGTGGCTAATCAAGTATCTCTTTTACCTTACCTGCTAAAAAGAAAGAACCTGTTATGCAGATCAGGTCGTCTTTCATTGCAACTCTTTTAGCCTCCTCCATTGCTTCATCAATATCTTCAATGACCATCAGGTTTTTATGAAAAAAACGCTTAACAGTAACAGCCATTTGCTCTGGCTCTGCTTCGCGAGGGTTGCCTGTTCTTGTAAGGATTAAATAGTCGGCAATAGATGCTATCTCTTTCAGTACACCTCCAATATCCTTGTCCGATGACAAGCCAAGAACCAACACTAATTTCTTAAAAGAGAAATTTTCATTTATAGATTCTCTCAATATTTTCATTGAGGCCACTGTGTGTGCCGTGTCTACTATAATTATCGGGTCTTCTGATATTACTTCAATTCTTGCCGGGCATCTGATATCTGCCGATGCGTTGACGATCATTCCATTGTCAATCTTTATTACGCCTTTTCCAGACAAGACCTCCAGGGATCCTATTGCAGCGGCACAGTTTTCAACCTGATGTCTTCCTACCAGAGGCAGAAAGATATCCTTATAGCTGTTTCTCCATGTTTCTATTACGCACTCTGTTCCATAAATTCCGTTTCTCTGTGCAACCTTAATATCATAGATCAAAATATCTTGCCCCACGAGATACAGAAGCGACCTCTTCTCGTTACAAGCCTTTGAAATTACTGCAAGGGCGTCTGGTTCCTGTATTGATGAAATAACAGGAACACCTTCTTTGATTATTCCTGCTTTTTCGAATGCGATCTTGTCTAGAGTGTTTCCCAGCCTGTCAGTATGGTCATAACCAACAGGTGTTATGACGGAAACTTCAGGCAGAATAATATTTGTCGAATCAAGTCTGCCTCCCATACCGACTTCCAGGACTGAAAGATCTACTTTTTCTCTTTCGAAATAGAGAAAAGCAATGGCAGTGACTATCTCAAAAAATGTAGGCATTAGTATGGGTGTTTCAGCCGTAATTTTGTCGATATACGGTTTGAGGATATTCATTAATTGTACAAACATATCCTGTGAAATTGTTTTATCATTGACCTTCATCCTCTCTCCCAGATATGTGAGATGTGGTGAGGTGAAAAGGCCGGTCTTCAGGCCAAGTCCCTTCAGGGCAGAGGCAATTATTATAGCCGTTGAGCCTTTGCCTTTGGTGCCTGTAATGTGGACAGCTTTTCTCTTTTTATGTGGGCCCTCTACGTACGACATCATCTCCTCCATCCTCTTAAGATCGAAGGTAGAGGTGTCGTATTTGTACTGTGTAAGCTTCTCGAAGTCTATCGTCTGTAGTAAGAACTCTTCTGCCTGTTTATAGGTACTGAAAGATTTGGATTTCATTGTTAGTAAGTGTCTAAAGTGAACTAAAATTTAAAGTGACTAATGTTAGTCAGTAGTCAATAGTCATTGGTCAGTTGTAACTCGTAACGTGTAACTCGCAACACGTAACGCGTTTATCCTCTTTTTCCTTGACAAAAAAATCAACTTAAATTACAACGTTACCATCATGAAAGAAATATTCGTTAATCTCGGTGCGGACAGCTACAATATAACCATTGATAAAGGTATTATCAATCAGGTGGGTGCTCTCATATCAAAGGTAATCACTCCACGTAAGGCTATTGTAGTAACGGACAAAATTGTAGAACCGCTTTACGGAAAAATCGTTCTTGATAGCCTATCTGAATGCAAATTTGATGTCAAGCTGGTTTCATTAGCTCTCGGGGAAGAGCAGAAAACTCTGGCAAAGGCGGAGGAACTGTACGAACATCTATTTGACCATGAGATGGATAGAAAATCTCTCTTAGTTGCTTTGGGGGGTGGTGTGCTGGGTGATTTGGCCGGTTTTGTTGCTGCAACATTTATGAGGGGCATCCCTTTTGTTCAGATTCCTACTACTTTGCTGGCACAGGTCGATAGTAGTGTTGGGGGCAAGGTAGCCGTAAACCATCCGAGAGGTAAGAACATGATAGGCTGTTTCTATCAGCCAAAGGCTGTTATTATCGATACTGACACCCTTCGTACACTGCCAAAGGGGGAGATAACAGCGGGAATGGTTGAAGTAATGAAGTATGGAATGATTAAGGAGGCTGGTTTTTTTGAATATGTAGAAAAACATCTTTCAGCAATTCTATCGCTCGATTCTGATGCTTTAGAGGAAGCTGTATATAATTCGTGCAAAACCAAGGCTCATGTAGTTGAACTTGATGAGACGGAACAGGGGATCAGGGCTATTCTAAATTATGGACATACGATCGGGCATGCATTGGAGGCCCTTACATCATACAAGAAATATAGACATGGGGATGCGGTAGCTATGGGTATGATATATGTGAGTAAGATAGCCAGATCAATGAATCTGGCGGATGAAACTGTATTAAAAAGGCAGGAATCTCTCTTAACTAAACTAGGTCTGAGTCTGAAAGATACAGAATTGGATCCTCATGATATTGTCAGTAAATTATATCAGGACAAAAAAACGATTGCCGGAAAACTGCGATTTGTTCTACCTACCAGGATCGGAAACGTCATAATTGACGACAGTGTAAGTGAGCAAACTATCTTGAACGCTCTTACCGAATAGTTACGATTTTCTTCATTACTGATAATCGCATCTCGAAAATTCTATAACATGTGGCAAACAATGTTTAATTTCAGTTAATGCAAATCATGGATGATTTTGAAGGTCTACTCCGTTTAAATATGATAAGCGGCATAGGAACTATAACCTATCGCCGTCTTATGGGTTCTCTTGGTTCGGCGAAGTCCATATTAGATTGTCCGAAAAGTACACTGGAGAAGATACCCGGTGTAGGGCCTAAAATAGCTGCACGAATAGTAAATGGTTCAAAGGCAGCTGATGTTGATAAAGAGATTAAACTGGCAGAGAAGAATAACGTAAAAATAGTTCCTTTCACAAGCGATCAATTCCCACACAACCTCAAGAAGATATATGATCCGCCACTGCTGCTCTATATTAAAGGAGAGATAATAAAGAGCGATACCCTTGCATTTGCTATAGTTGGTGCGCGTAAAAGCAGCTACTATGGCCTGACACAGGCAGAAAGATTTGGTCGGCAGCTGGCACAGGTAGGATTTTGTATTGTAAGTGGAATGGCAAGAGGTATCGATACTAATGCGCATACGGGGGCAATCAAGGGAAAAGGCAGGACGATAGCCGTACTGGGTAGTGGTCTTGGGGTAATTTATCCTAGTGAGAATATTGAGCTCTCTGAAAAAATAGCCTCCAATGGGGCAGTGATATCTGAATTGCCTATGAGCACACCTCCCAATAATCGTAACTTTCCTCCGCGAAATAGGATAATCAGTGGGTTGTCACTTGGGGTGTTGGTGGTGGAATCTACACTCAGGAGTGGTTCTGCTATTACCGCAAAATGGGCGCTTGAGCATGGCAAAGAGGTGTTCGCAATTCCCGGTAACATAGACAATAATTACAGCAGAGGTACCAATAAACTTATCAAAGACGGTGCAAAGCTGGTTGAAGATATAAGCGATATTGTAGAAGAACTTGGGCCGCTTGCAGAATCCATCCTTATAAATGATAGTGAAAAAGTTGCAGACATTAGAAGCCTCACACTGAATTCTCAGGAGAACAAAATATTCTCACTTCTTTCGAGTACACCTGTTGCTATAGATGACATTACCAATAAATCTGGCTTGCCGCCATCAAACGTATCAAGCATATTGATGATACTGGAAGTAAAAAGACTGGTAAAGCAGCTTTCCGGGAAGAGATTTGTGAAGTCGTGATTGTCAATGCCCGCAACTCAATTATCTTCCTTTTGTCAGCCTCTCGGCCAGGAACAGTGGCAAATTGGCTTCTTCAATTTTTGCCATTGTCTTGTGATAGTCATATTCTAATCTGATTATCTCCACGTTCCAGTTACTATCGTCAAATACTGCAAATGATAACATAGGAGAACCATCACGAGGCTGTCCTATACTTCCGACATTGACGATTGTTCTATCTTTCTTAGATATAGCAGTCTTTTTGCCGTCTCTCTCTGTTTTCTGATAACTATATACTCCCGGGATATGGGAGTGTCCGACAAAACAGAGAGAGTGTTCCATCTCTATCAAACTATAATGTGCATTTCTATCGTTTGTAATATATTTCCATAGAATTGGATCATCAGGTGATGCGTGGACATACAATACGTTATCTTCAGTTATCTTAAGTGGTAATTTCTTGATTACATTCCTTATCTCTTCGTTCAGTATGTTTCTTGTCCATTTGATTGCTTCACGCGCATACATATTTATTTGATAATCATAATCTGTATCCAGGATTGCATCTTCGTGATTGCCAAGGCATATTTTGTCTGTAATAGATGAGACAATGTTAAAACACTCTGCCGGATCCGGGCCGTAGCCTACAATATCTCCAAGACATACTACACACTTCTCACCTTCCAGCTTGTCGATATATTCCAATGCCTTATTAAATGCTTCCAGGTTTCCATGAATGTCTGAAATTATGATTACTTTCATTGTATAAGTTTATACCTGCAAAATATAGACTGATAATGGCACTGTATACCATAAAGTAAAATCTGAAAAAACCAAAAAAACATATATGATGTTATTCTGCTTAAACCAAAGATTAGCAACAGCTTAAACAAATGTGATGTTAAAAAGATGTGGAAAAAACCCTTTAGTCGTGTTATTTATGAATAAGAGAAGACATTTTATAATAATACGGATTTTATAACACTTATGGAACTACGGGCTGGAAAAAATAAGATTGATAAGGATGTATTTGAGGAGCTGTGTAGTGCAATCGGCAGAGAGTGCATTTTTGATAGCATTGAGGAAAGAGAACGTTATTCATTTGATGCTGCAAATCTGAAATCCATGCCCGATCTGGTAATAATGCCTCGCTCAACGGAGCAGGTATCTGGCATTTTATCAATTGCAAATAAACATAATATACCGAACTGCACACGTGGGGTTGTTTTGCCAGGAGGAGCAGTTCCCATTAGAGGCGGTATTGTGCTTGACCTGAAAAACATGAACAGGATAGAGGAGCTGAATGCAAGAGACTTGACGATAACCGTGGAGCCAGGTGTAGTTATGAAAGATTTGCAGGACGAGGTAGTAAGATCTCGACTTTTCTACCCGCCTGAGTCAGGAAGCGAAATTTTATCAACTATCGGAGAAAGAGTGGCGGAGTGTACAGGAGGGATGACCGGTATGAAATATGGAGTAACGAGGGATTATGTTCTTGCCCTGGAGATTGTTCTACCTGACGGTTCTGTCATAAATGCAGGTCGGAAAACTCTCAAGAGTGTCGCCGGATACGATCTAACCAGATTTTTCGTTGGATCTGAAGGGACACTGGGTGTGTTTACAAAAATTACATTAAAGCTGCTGCCAATGCCGGAAAAGACAGGTACTGTTATGTCCTGTTTTAAAGACATTGAAGGTGCACTGGATGCTACGGACACAATCTTATCGAAAAATCATCTGAATCCCAGGGCGTTGGAGTTTGCAGATAAAACTTGTATTGATGCTGTCAGAGAAGCTGATAATGGAAAGATTCCTGAAGAAGCGGAGGCTCTGTTGCTCATTGATGTGGATGGAAATGAGAAAAATGTGACAAATGACATTAGCAGGATAGATGCTATATGCAGGGAAAACAGTGCCTTGAATATTTTAATTACGCATGCCGATGAAGAGAGAAACAGATTATGGGATATCAGGAACTCGATTTTTCCGTCTCCTTCTAAGATTGCTTCTGTGAAGTATGACGAAGATGTTACTGTGCAGAGAAGTAAGGTTAGAGATGTTTTGAAAAGAATCTATGAACTTAGTAATACATATTCATTAGAAATGTCAGTATCTGGAAAGATTGGAGAGGGGCATATCCACCTCAACGTAACAGGTAATAGTGCAGATGCAGATGATGTATCAGTTCATAGCCTGGTATCTCAAATATTGAATAGTGTTGAGTCTAATGGCGGAACTAACATATCAGGACTCGCTCCTCATGAGTCTGAAATAATGAAAGATCTGAAGAGAATGTTCGATCCTAAAGGTATTATGAACCCGGGAAAGATTATTATTTAAAGAGAGACAGGTTGATAATGAAGTTTTTTCAAAAAACTAAGAAAGAAGTCAATAAACATCAGAAAGCGCTTAGCGAACTGATTCGGGTTGTAGGGGAAGAGAGGATACTTTCTGCGATTGAGGATAGGATATGCTACTCTTATGATGCTACGAGGCAGAAGGTGCTTCCCGATATCGTAGTCAGGCCGGCAGACACAAATGATGTCTCAAATACTTTAAAAATTGCAAGCAAGTATAAAGTACCAATATACGCAAGGGGTGCTGGTTCCGGTCTTACCGGTGGGGCGGTACCACTTATGGGTGGAATTGTTTTTGATCTCAAAAATATGAACAGGATAATTGAAATATCACCTGATGACTTTACTGCAACGGTTGAACCGGGTGTAGTGACAAAGGAGTTACAGGATGAAGTCGCGAAGTTTGATCTTTTCTATCCGCCTGATCCGTCGAGCGCGGCATTTTCAACTATCGGAGGCAATGTTGCAGAATGTGCCGGTGGGATAACTGGATTGAAATATGGTGTGACGCGCGATTATATACTTTCCCTGGAGATAGTACTTCCGGATGGATCTGTAATTAACACCGGGGGGAAAGCGTTAAGGAGTACTACAGGCTACGACCTGACAAGACTGTTCACCGGTTCTGAAGGGACGTTAGGTGTCTTTACCAAAATAACGGTAAAACTGATTCCAAAACCTGAGAAGATCCTGACAGTGGCGGCTTATTTCAGTGAAAGGGACGATGCCGTTGATGCGGCAGATTTGATTATAGATAACAATATACTTCCTCGTACGCTGGAGTTTCTGGACCAGATGACCATAAACGCTGTACGTGGTTATACCGGAGCAGATATTGGTGAGGATGTTAAAGCACTGTTATTAATTGATATTGATGGTACAGAGGGAAGTATTAGCCATGAGGTGCCTATAATTGAGAATGCGTGCAGAGAAAGTAATGCGTTCAGGACTAAAGTAGCAGAGACAGCAGAGGAGAGAGATGCTATCTGGGCTACCAGGCGTTCTATCTCTCCCGCACTGTACAACATTGCTCCCCACAAAATAAATGAGGATATCTGTGTGCCCAGAAGCAAGATAAAGGAGATGCTGCAGAGGGTTGACCGGATTAAAACAGACCAGCCAATCTATATCGCGAACTTCGGACATATAGGTGACGGCAATATACACGTAAATACCATGTATAGCGATGATCCAGGGCAGGAGGAGTTAGCAGAGAGTATTGTGAATAAAGTCATGAAGGAAGTGGTTAAGTTAGGTGGATCGATTTCTGGTGAACACGGCATAGGAAATAAAAAGTCTCAATTTATGGAACTGGAAATTCCATCACATGAATATGAGATAATGAAAAAATTTAAAAGTTATTTTGATCCCAAAGGGATCATGAATCCCGGTAAGATGTTTATAAGATAGTGCGGCATAGCCGCAGTCAAAGTGCCTAAAATGCCTAAAGTGATCTAGAGTGCCTAAAGTAAAAAAATCAAGATTTTGGCCGCAACTTTAGTCACTTAGTTTAATTAGGCACTTCAAATTTGTTGAAAAATTATGACTACGGATTGGAAAGAAGAAGTAAGTAAATGTTCTAAATGTGGTAAATGCCAGACTGTCTGCCCGGTTTTTCTGGAAACGGGAGATGAGTCATCGGTTTCGCGTGGGAAAATCAGCCTGGCTGAAGCTTTGCGGGATAAACAGATTGTGTATACTGAAAGGTTGCGTGAGCATGTCTACTCCTGCAAAAAATGTATGAGGTGCAGGAAGGTTTGCCCTTCAGATGTTGATTACGAGGTAATTATTTCTGCTTTGCTGCGTGGAGTGGCTGATGAGATGGGCATCCCATTGATGCCGAAGATAATCTTCAGGTATATGTTACCCAGGAGGATCCTTTTTGATCTCATGCTCAAAGTAGGTTCTAAAATCCAGAGGTTCATTCCGGGAAAGAGGAGGGGGCAGATGCGTCATCTTCCGCTCCTGTTTATGGGTAAGAGGTGGATACCTACTCTTGCAAAGAAAACTGCCTTGAAAAAATTCAGCACAACAAGGAAATTGAAAAATCCAAAAATGCGAGTAGGGCTGTTCACGGGATGTTTGATCAATTACATCTATGTGGATATAGCTGAAGCAGTGGTAGATGTGTTGAACAGGATGAATATAGAGGTGGTTATACCACAAGGTCAATTGTGCTGTGGAACACCCTCGTCCACAATGGGTGATCACAAATCCAGTAAGAAACTTGCCGAGGTAAACAGAGAGGTGTTTGAGTCCCACAATCTAGATGCAATAGTGAGTGCCTGTGCAACATGCACCAAGAGTATTAAGATGGATTACCTCCGCACGCTTGGTCCTTCATGGCAGCAGATGTCTGATAAAATCTATGATATCTCAGAGTTTATCGAAAAGTATTGTGGTAATGATTACAAGGCAAAGCCTATCGATGAGAAGGTGACCTACCATGACCCTTGCCATCTTATGTGGGTACGTGGTATCACTGAGGAGCCAAGAGATGTCTTAAAGAAATCTTCTGATTTTGTTGATATGGACATGGCGGGTTCATGCTGTGGCGGCGGTGGGATATTTACCATAATACATTACGATCTCACCCTGAAGATGCTTGAGAGAAAGGTGAACTCGATTGAAAGAAGCGGGGCGGATACAGTTGCGACTAACTGCCCGGGCTGTATCATGCAGATAGCCGATGGCTTTGCAGGTAAAGATTCCAAAGTAAAGACTACTCACTCAATACAGATACTTCAAAAGGCAATGGTAAACGGTGGTGTGGATAATAGCGATACTTCCTAGTGATGTATAAGTGTTGACAGAAGAGTATCAAAAAAAAACTCCGCCATAAGATCGTAACCTGCATTATTTGGGTGGATACCATCAGCGCATAATTTCCAGCTCTCCTCTACATCTTCCGGCCATTTGGATGGGAGATCAACATAGAAGAACTTGTACTCCTTTATCAACTCCCAGAGTATATTGTTGTAGTCATTAAAAACAGCTTGTACAATATCCTGCTGCGGAAGGAAATTTCCAAATCTTATATGGGCATATTTTCTCAGTGATGTAGTCATGCCCATGGCAAAGACCGGTGTGCCGGGGAGGTTCAGTTGCAGTTCATTAAAGATGTTGGTAATGGTATTCTGATAAGCGACAGGAGTTGCGTTCTGGACAGCACTCAACCTGGCAAATATATCATTTGTTCCGATTGTAACAATAGCAATATCAGGTTTCAACTGAATCACATCTCGGTCTAATCGGTTCAAAACATCATAAGCCGTATCACCATTGATTCCTTTGTTGACAACCTCGTATTCACCAGGAAAATCCTTCTCAAGGAGATTGCTGAGTCTGGTAGCCCAGCCACCTTGTACCGTGTTCTTGTGTCCCAGTACTGTCCAGTGCGTATCGGCCTGAGTGATACTGTCTGACCTCTTTTGCAGTAAGTGGTGAAAGTGGAGGAAACAAGACGATGAGGCAAACTATGGTGATACAGATAAAAACAGGTGAACCATGCCTTCTCATCACAATTATCCTTTTTTATATCTTCCTTCCACTCCAGATATAAATTACTTTACCCAGAATCGCGATCTCAGGTTGGTTGTTCAGCATTATTGTTTCCTTGCCGTATGCAGGGTTGTCGCTGATAAGTTCGATTGTATCCTCTGAGAGTTTTCTGATCCTTTTTATGAGGATTGTATCCCCTCTCTTCAGAATATAAATCCCTTCTGTTAAAATCCTGTCGATGCTCTTGTCTACAATCAGTAGGGCATCATGCTGAATAGTGGGTTCCATGGAATCTGATTCGGCACTGAGGATAAATAGAGTGTCAGGTTTTGACTTCAGCTCTCTGTCCAGCCAATCTCTTCGAAACACTAGATCCGCACCAATGCTCTCATCATTTACAAATGTCTCATGTCCGGAAGTTGCCTTGATATTGAAAAGTGGAATCTTGCAATAGATTGTGTCGTCTGTTCCTCTGTTGGTGTCGTGTGACGGGAGGCTTTGAGGTGAAATATGAACTCTGTGAGGTAGCTCTTCAAGTGGAAAACCAAAAGCGGATTGGAACCCTTTTTTAAATTTTATTGAAATATCTCGCTTTCCACTAAGAATTTCAGATACATAGCTGTTTGATAGAGAAATTATTTTCGCAAACTCTCCCCTCTTTAAGTGCCTTGAAACTATAAACTTATCTAGATGTTCTAAAATATTCATAATTCTGAGCGAATTAAATACTTGATAAATTCGCAAACAATCGCTAATATTCGCAAAAAGGTTGGTTAATCGCTTATTCGGCAGATTATAAATTTTATTTCATTAAATTCAATCTTTAAGTTCGTGTATGGAAAATTTCAATGTTATCTCAAATGTATTTTAATCTTTGCAGTCAGCCGTATTAACCTGCCAGACAGAATTCACGAGACAGATTATTTGGTAAAGTTAAATTACAGTACGACGACAATAATAGGAATAGATTGTATTTTAAAACTTCAGGCAGGTTGGACTCTTGTCATTTTACTGCTTGTTGGTTCGGGATGGATAAGCGAGTTATTTTTGCAAATTTTCTAAAAAGGGGAGAAATGTTATGAAAAGCAAGGCAAAAACTAATTCTAACTTGTCAGTGCGGGATTGGTCGGGAACTGACGAACGGGATAGTCAGTCGGATGTGTGTAAGCTTATTTTTGAAGGTATGATGACCGTTTTTATTGTATTGGTATTCCTGTATATTGCACAGAACTGGGTGCTGACAAATATTGATGAAACTCCGTATTCACCAACTTGCAACCTGGCTGAAGGTAGGGTAGGGCTTGGTGGGCTTGACCACAATGAAACCAACAAAACTATAGAAGGATATAATTTAATACTGCAGTAAACCAGTAAAAGAAAGTTTCAATTCAGACAAATTATGATTTGACAATTTGAAATGATTATTGTTTAATCATTTGGGTGTTGAGTAGTTTTTATTATGTCTATGTAATGAAACTTTTACATTATTATTAGTGATAAAATGAATACATCTGAAGATCTGATAGAAAAATTCAGGAACAGGAATTATAAAATAACGCCTCAGCGTTTGGGAATATTTAAGATTCTTGAGGGTAATCTGGACCATCCATCTGCAGAGGATATTTTTGCCACGATTAAGAAGACATATCCTACCATCTCTTTTACCACTGTATATAAGACACTGGATATTCTGGAAAAGATGGGAGAGGTGTTGAAGATTACTATAGATGATGAAAGAAAACACTACGACCCTAATACGTATACACATCATCACATTATCTGTTTAGGGTGCAATAAAATTTCTGATGTTGATGCAGAGAGCGTGAACCCTCAACTTCCAGACGGAATTTTGCAAGAGTTTACTCCTTCCAGATACCACGTATCTTTCTACGGTACTTGCAAAGACTGCTTAAGCAAACAATAGTATGATCCACTTTTCACAGCTTTTTTATACTACACTTTTAGTTTAAATAATATTGAGAGGTTGCTTATGAATATATTTATGAGATTATTTGTGATTTCGTTTTTAAGTGTACTCGGAATGTTATTTCTTCCATTCGGTGCTTCAGACAGTAAAGTCTTTGCTGAGGATGAGATAGGCGTAGATATAGGGCAGAGGGCGGCTTCTTTTAGCCTGCCGACTCTTGACGGCAAGGAGGTCGAGTTAGAAGCCTTTGCTAAAGGCAAGGTTACATTGATGGTTTTTGGCACAACATGGTGTCCGTCGTGCAGGCATGAAATACCGCATCTCAAGGAGTATTACAGTGAGCTTAAAGATGATGGTCTGAATGTGTTAGGCATTGACATACAGGAAAGCGCAAAAAAGGTTAAATCGCTTATGGACAAGAATGAGGTAAATTATCCGGTAGCCCTTGACACTAAGGCTGTCGCAGCAAGACTCTATAAGGTTGTCGGCATACCACTGAATATCGTCCTGGATAGGAATGGGGTGATAGTGTACAAGGCGAATGGGCTTCCGGATAAGGAGCTGCTGGAGAAGTTGTTGAAGGTGGAATAGTTGAGAGAGATTTGTGACTCTCTAATTTTAAAATTCTCCGGCTAAAGAGAAATCATCGATATCATTTGCATCAATCCTGTGTCCTGAAATCGTCTGTATTTTAATCTTATTTCCACTCTCAACTAATTGGTTGAGCATGTCCCTGATATTCATTTTCTGGAACTCCGGTTTGCTTCTGAACTCCAGGATGAAAGCTTTTATGATTTCCAGGCCCTTCATAGTCAGCTTTACCATTACCGGCCACTCCCCATAATATTCTGTACCAGGTTGATCATAAACAATTTTTTCCAGATAGTAGCTGTCTTCTGGAAAGAGTGATTTGCCCTCCATAAGGCTTGCATGCACAAAATCAGACTGATATTTTTTCAAGAGAAAATACGGAATCCACAATAATGACAATGTCTGACGGATTGTCAAGCAAGATACTGAGAATGTACTTTTTAAAGAGGACATCACCAAATAAGATTACGCACTCTTCCCGGGTAGTATCAATTGCTTTGGAGAGAGATACCATTTCACCTGTCATCTTGTAGTTGTCATTTGCAATAACATTTAAATTGGATAGATTAATTGCTTCCTTCTTGTATCCGGCTACCACCATGATATTGTTTATATATTGTTCGTTAAGATGTTCTACCGCTCGTTCCAGAATGCTTTTTTTCTTTCATCGGCCAATTGTGACAGGATCTTATTTTCTTATTGTTATTACCTTATCACACAGGTAGAATCGTTATTGTAGTATGTGCGCTGCAAAATTGTGATGCACAGCAAACGTTAGTTCAAACGATTTGATGTAACTGCCTGCAATTGAAGCGGTTCTGTTATAACAAATTCAAGTTAAGACACTTATTTATAGCACTAAAGGATTATATAGTGATAGATTATCACATACATACAAATCGATGTGGCCATGCGGATGGAGAGGTAGCAGATTATGTAAGGGCTGCAATAAATTGTGGACTTGATGAGATAGGTTTTAATGACCATCTGCCTTTACGTGGTGATAGTGGTAAGGAGTTGGGGCTGGCAATGGCGCTTCATGAACTCCCTGATTATGTGAATGAAGTTCTGGAACTACGCAAGTCATTTCCGGAGATCAGTGTTAAGTTAGGAGTGGAAGCTGACTATACTCCCGACACTGTATCTTATACCAAAGATCTTTTAGCAAAGCACGATTTTGATTATGTGACGGGCTCAGTGCATTACATAGGAGAGTGGGCTTTCGACCATCCTGGAGAGCGCAAAAAATGGGATAGTAAGGATGTTGATTTAGTTTATGAGGAGTACTTTGAATTACTACGTAAATCTGCCCGCACTTTGCTTTTTGATATAATTGGACATTGCGATCTAGTGAAGAAGTTTGGCAACAGGCCAAGTTGTGAACTATTGGATGATTTAGAGAATACAGCGAAGGTGTTTAAAGAGTGCAATGTTGCAGTGGAGATTAACACCTCAGGTTTGAGAAAACCGGTGAAGGAGATTTATCCATCATGCGAAATCCTGAAGATTTATAATAGATTTGATATACCTATTGTCTTCGGTTCTGATTCTCATACTCCTGGTGATGTGGGCAGAGATTTTGATAAGGCAATATCGCTTGCAGGTGAGGCCGGCTATGAGGAATACGTTACATTTGAGAATAGAACTATGAAGAGTCATAAACTTGATTCCGGGAGATCTATTCATTGTTAGAGAGTGCTCTGGAAGTTTTGAATGATTAGATTGCGTGAATTTCGGTTGAATACATTACCTGCGAGTGGAAAGTTGTTATGTACCCTTTTCCTCATTTGTATGGGAGTAGGTTTTGTCTTTTCTCAGATAAATGTTTTTTTTACATATAACAGGGCTGACGGAATAGCCGGGTTCTCACTTCAAGATATAGTTTTGACTTATTACGGTCAGCCGGACGTTTTGCTTGTCGAATCGAAACTCAATGGTACTATGAGGGAACATCTTGATAATGAGTACGAAAGGAATAGCCTGATTAACTGGGCAAAGGGAGGTGCTAAAAAAGAGACGTCCAATGAGGCGAAAAGTATCATACTGAAAAATTGCCTGCGTTGTCACACAGCCGGTGGAGATGCGTCGTTTGCACCGTTTGATAAGCTATCAACTGTCAGTGCTGTTTTTACAAGGATAAATAATGGAATATCAGTACCCAGGCTTATAACACTTAGTCATATCCATATGATCAGCATAGGTGTGATATTTGCCTTAAGTGGAATAATTTTTTTGTTTACGTCTATTAATGAGAAGCTTAAAATGATCTTATTGATCTTTCCTTTTGGATCATTGTTGATGGATGTGTTTTCCTGGTGGTTAACAAAACAGATACCGGTTTTTGCAATTGCCGTATTTATTGGAGGTGTTTTTACGGTAATTGCTTTCTTTATACAGTTTGTGATTTCTTTACTAACGATGTGGAAGTCACCAAGAGAAGTTGCCTGAACAGTAGGTTTGGGCAGAATACTCGTAATAGTTAAACCCTCCATTTTTTCTAGTTGAAAGGAGTTTGATTTATGTCTGATGATATGAATGGACCATACAGTGAAAAGGTGATGGACCATTTTATGGAACCCAGAAATATGGGTGATATAAAGGATGCAGATGCTGTTGGGACCGTGGGTAATCCTGCTTGTGGTGATGTGATGAGGTTGTACCTGAAGGTAGAAGGTAATAAAATTGTAGAGGCAAAGTTTAAGACATTTGGTTGCGGGGCGGCAATTGCAACAAGTAGTATGTCTACTGAAATGATTGTGGGCAAGACTTTGGAAGAAGCCCTGGAGGTTACAAATGAAGCGGTAGCTGAGGCACTGGACGGCTTGCCACCAAATAAGATGCACTGTTCAGTTCTGGCTCAGGAGGCTATTGAAGCGGCAATCAAGGATTACAAAGAGAAGAAGTAGCTGTAGGGTTTTTCGAGCGGAGTTTAGAAACGTGACTGTTGTAACTAGTGAAAAGCGCCTTCGCGTAGAACGAGGAGGCGCTTTTTTTATGAAATGACATCGGGCTCTTATTTACGACTATTCATTTTTTTATATAGTGCAACTTCTCTCTTTGCCTGAAGATGCATTCCCTTCTCCCGGTATACTACTCCTAAATTATAATGAACGTCAGGCAGATTTGGGTTTGACTCAATCACTTTCTTGTATTCAAGAATAGCCTCGTCATACATTCTATTTTTACTGTAAACTATTCCTAGGTTATAATGAGCGCTTTCATCATCAGGATTTAATTCTATAGTCTTTCTGAATGATTCAATTGCGTTGTCATACATTTTTTTCTTGTTATAAGCGATACCGAGATTAAAGTGCGCTTCAGAGTATTCAGGGTTAATTCTGATAGCTTTTTTATATTGTGTAATTGCCTGAGTGAGCATAACCTTTTTTGCGTAGGTAGTGCCGAGATTGTTATATGCCTCAGCATATTCTGAGTTGTGTTCAATTGCCATTTCGTATTGTTCTATAGCTTCATTCAGCATATTTTTACTGTCGTACGCCACTCCACGATTATTGTACGCCTCCGCATAATCCGGATTTAAATCCAGGGCTGCTTTGTAAAATGCTATTGCCTTGTCTGTGTCGCCCTGTTTGGAATATACTACTCCAAGATTATTGTATGCTTCGTCATAATCAGATTTGAGTTTAGTCGCCTTGTTGTAATGGGTAATTGCATCTTTTAGCTCTCCATTGTCATCGCACAAAACACCAAGATTTTTATGCGCCTCAGCATAGGACGGGTCAATCTCCAGTGCCTTCTTGTGTGCGTGAACAGCCTCATCATGCTTCCCTCGTGCCCTGTTCATGATACCTAAGGCATTCCAGGCCTCAGCATAGTCAGGGTTGATTTCAATCGCGTTTTTATAAGCATTGTGTGCCTCATTGCGTTTTTTGTCTGCACGGTAAGCATTGCCCAGGTTAAAGTAACAAGTAGCATTGTCGGGGTTCAGTGCTAAAACTTTATTAAACAGAGAAATAGCTTCTTCATGATTTCCAATGTTATTGTACGAATTACCCAATTCGTGCAGGGCATCTACATGTTCGTTCCTGGTTAGAAGCACATTATTAAAAGATGAAATTGCATCTTCAAAAAGTTCTTTTTTAAAATAAGCGAGTCCCATATTGTAATAAACGTCTGCGTTGTCATTTTCCTGGTCTAACGCCTCTTTATATTCGACAATCGCAGCATCGTATTTCTCTTCCTTGTAATAAAGGAGTCCCATATTGTAATGAGCGTCATGGTTATTAGGGTCGATTTTGAGGATGGCCTCGAAATTGGAAGCAGCATCTTTGTTGTCGCTACTTTTCATATAAATAAGGCCCAGGTTGTATAGCGAAGGAATGTGTTGCGGATCAGATTTAAGCGCATTAACAAATCCTTTCTTTGCACTTGCAGTCAATCCTTTTTCGTCATAACAGCACCCAAGATAGTAGTGCGCTCTTACATTAGAGGTATCAGCACTGATAACCTTTTTTAATTCGGTAACTGCTTTATCAAATAACTCTTTTTTCCTATAAAGAATGCCAAGATGAAAGATCGCATCGATATGGTTGGCATTCAGTTCAATTACTTTGTTGTAGGTATCAATTGCTTCGTTAGCTTCCTCATTGTGCTCATAAGACAAACCGAGGTTGTAGTAAATAGCATCATCATCGGGATGAATTGACAGGGCTTTTTTGAATTCAGAGATTGCAGATACAAAATTCTGCTTTTTGTTATAAGCAAGACCCAGGCAATAATACGGAGTGTAGTCTTTAGGGTTACTATTTACAATTGTACATAATGTAGAAATGGCTTCATCATACCTCCCGATCTTGTAATAAGCTATTCCCAGATTATGATTAGTATTTATGTTGTGCTTATCCAGCTTTATTACAGTTTCCCATTGCTTGATAGCTTCATCAATCCGGTCATTGTAATAGGAGGTAAGGCCAATTTCATAGTATCCTTCCAGTGCAGTTGGGATACCCGCTTTTGTCAGTCTCTCTATCTTTGCCTTCAGCTTATTGATCTTTATTTTAGATCTTTGAGAAATCTTTGGTTGTTTCCTGTCTAGCTGCAACAGAGAAGGGATGTTTGCTCCTTTACGTTCCACTTTCAGCATCTCTTCAAGATCCCTTTTCTGCTCCTTCAGAAGGTTTCTTCCCTCTTCGTACATATGATTCACAATATTTAATTGTGACTTCAGATCTTCTAATTGACTGTCCTTCTGTTTTATTTTAACCTCAAGGGTATCTTTTTCATAAAAGTACCATAGAAGACTTTCCTTAATAATATTAATATATTTCAGGAAAAAGTTTGTTTTTGTAAGTTGGGGATGTTTCTTGTGCTTATCAGTGTGAAAATCTTCCATCTATATTTTCCCTTTTATTGCTGCTTGAGCAGCTGATAAGCGTGCTATTGGTACTCTGAAGGGAGAACAGCTGACATAGTCCATACCGTTCCTGTGACAAAAATGTATTGAAGAAGGTTCCCCTCCATGTTCACCACAAATTCCTACTTTGAGACCTGGCCTTGCCTGTCGTCCTTTCTTGATACCGGTTGTAACCAGCTGTCCTACTCCATCCTGATCAAGGACTTGAAAAGGGTCCTTCTCTAATATTTCGCGTTCGGCATACTGCGGTACAAAGGAGCCGACATCGTCACGACTATATCCAAATGTCATCTGGGTTAAATCATTAGTACCAAATGAGAAAAATTCAGCGTGCCTGGCTATACGATCAGCAGTTAAGGCCGCTCTTGGTATCTCTATCATCGTACCAATCTTGTAACTGATTTTTATGCCTTTCTTTGCTAATACCCCCTTTGCTATCATCTTAACATCCTCTTTAAGGACCCTCATCTCTTCATCCGTGCCTACAAGGGGGATCATTATCTCTGGTATCACTTTGATACCCTTCTTTTTTACAGCACATACTGCTTCAATTATCGCCTTTACCTGCATTTGATAAATTTCTGGGTAGACAATACCCAGGCGACATCCTCTTAATCCCAACATTGGATTGGTTTCATGGAGGCTGTTAACTCTGTCTTTGACTTCTTTAAGGGTCATTCCCATTTTTTTTGCAAGTACTACTTGTAAATGTTTTTCCTTAGGCAGGAATTCGTGTAATGGTGGATCGAGAAGTCGAATAGTAACAGGAAAACCGTTCATGACTTTAAAGATTTTCGCAAAATCACCTCTTTGCATAGGCAGTAACTTTTTTAGCGCACCATTATATAATTTCTGTGTTGCATTCAGTTTTACTTTTAGATGCTTTATTTTTTTATTCAATGAAGATTGTTTCCTCTTTGGCGCTTTACCAATCTCTGTTTCTGCCTCATTGACAGCCACTTGCAGATTGGTGGCGTTTCCTGCCGTAAGTATCATCTGCCTGACGTAGTCAATACGATCTTCACCAAAGAACATATGTTCTGTGCGGCACAGTCCAATACCTTCTGCACCAAAATCTCTGGCTCTCTTCGCATCTTCAGGTGTATCCGCATTTGTTCTGATATTAAGCCTTCGAATTTCATCAGCCCATTTCATAAGTTTGCTGAAGTCTCCACTGAGTTTCGGCTCTACTGTTGGTACTTGTCCCAGTATGACTTCACCACGTGATCCATCCAGAGAGATGTAATCACCTTTTTTAATAGTTTTTTCACCTACTATAAATTCTTCTTTCTCATAATCTATCTGAATGCTTCCACATCCAGCGACACAGCATGTTCCCATTCCTCTGGCAACTACAGCCGCGTGTGAGGTCATGCCTCCCTTGGTTGTAAGTATGCCCTGCGCGACATGCATTCCTCCGATATCTTCGGGTGAGGTTTCTATTCTTACCAGTATGACTTTCTCATTTTTTGCCGCTAACGCCTCCGCCTCGTCGGCGTGGAATGTTACTTTGCCGGAAGCTGCTCCCGGTGATGCCGGCAGGCCTGACGCCATAACATCTTGTTTCGCTTTCGGATCAAATGTTGGGTGTAGCAGTTGGTCCAATTGGTTTGGGTCTATCCTGTTGATGGCGGTTTCTTTATCGATAAGCTTCTCCTTTACCATATCCACAGCTATCTTTACCGCCGCCTGTGTGGTTCGTTTCCCATTTCGTGTCTGGAGCATAAACAACTTTCCTTCTTGTACCGTGAACTCCATGTCCTGCAGGTCTTTGTAGTGCTTCTCCAATTTGTTTTTTATATTTACTAATTTCTTATATGCTGTAGGTAATTCCTTAGCCAAATCGCTTATTGGTTCCGGTGTTCGTATGCCTGCTACGACATCCTCACCCTGTGCATTCAGTAAAAACTCTCCGTAGAATTTGTTTTCGCCGGTAGATGGATTCCTGGTAAAACATACACCTGTTGCGGAGTTGTTACCGGTATTTCCATAGACCATAGCTTGTATGTTTACTGCTGTTCCCATCAGACCACTGATTTCATATATCTTTCTATATTTTACCGCTCTTGGATTATTCCAGGAATCGAAGACAGCCACGATCGCTTTACGCAATTGCTCTTTAGGGTCTGTGGGGAAGTTGGTGCCAGTTTTCTTTTTGTAGATAGCAATGAAATCCTTACATATCTCTTTCAATTGCTCAGCGTTGAGGTCTGTATCATTTTCGACATTTGCTTTCTCCTTGTGTCGGTCAAGTATTTCCTCAAAGTCATGATGTTTCATTCCCATCACAACATTGCCAAACATATTTATGAATCGTCTATACGCATCCCATGGGAATCTCTTATTATTCGTTTTATGGATTAGCCCCTGTATAGAATCAGGGTTCAGTCCCAGGTTTAGAACAGTATCCATCATACCCGGCATGGAAGCAGCTGCACCGCTTCTTACTGATACCAACAAGGGGTTTTTTGCGTCTCCCAGTTTAGCACCCATTTCACGTTCAAGACGGGAGAGGTTTCTATCAATTTCACTTTGAAGTCCTGTAGGGTACTTATTATTATTGTTATTATATTCATTGCATGCCTGAGTTGTAATGGTAAATCCTGAAGGTACAGGGAATCCAAGATTGGCCATCTCTGCAAGGTTTGCACCCTTACCGCCGAGTAGATCCTTCATCTTGGCATTGCCATCAGCGTTTTTGTTACCGAAGAAATATATATACTTCTTTTTCATAATTTTCACCTTTATTCAAATTTATGGCAATATCGATCAATGATCTATATTGCTTAATAACCTTGCTTTATCAAAATTAACATTATGGTGTGAATAGCCTTTCTAACATAACCATAACGTAACACGGCATTTCCGTCACATTCCCTGAATATATCAGACGGCTAGAAGTGAAATTTGATACTATCAAACATATTTATGTCTAGCAAGGAAAATTATTAAGCTTATTGTTTTGACATAATAAGGCTGTTTTGGTAGCATTTTTTCTCATTTTTTAATATGTTTAGTTGCGCGAAAAAGTGCAATTACGGAAGTGTTTATATAAAGAACTTGCGGTAAAGACTGCAGTTATGCATATATACCTACACCGAATAATCTAAGAAATCAGCAATGAAAGGGAATTATTTATGGCGAAGATAAAAACCGCTCTGATTAGTGTTTCTGATAAGACGGGTATAATAGAACTTGCAAAAGGTCTGGCAGGCCTTGGCGTTAAAATTTTGTCAACAGGTGGTACTGCTAAATCTATCAGAGAAAATGGTGTTGACGTTACCGATGTGTCAGAACATACGGGTTTTCCGGAGATTATGGATGGAAGGGTAAAAACACTACATCCAAAGATCCATGGTGGTCTGCTTGCAGTAAGGGACAACGAAAGCCATATGAAACAGATAGAGGATTTAGGGATTGGTACTATAGACCTTGTTGTTGTAAATCTGTATCCGTTTGAGAAGACTATCAGTAAAGAAGGTGTGTCTCAGGAAGAGGCGGTTGAAAATATTGATATTGGCGGACCATCCATGATCAGGTCTGCTGCTAAAAATTTCAAGCATGTTGCAATCGTTGTGAATCCTGAGCGTTATGATTCGATATTAGAAGAATTGAATGAAAAGGGCAGCGATCTCTCATATGAGACACGTTATGAGTTGGTTACTGAGGCATTTAAACATACAAGTGAGTACGATAAGATAATCTTTGATTATTTTAACAGGGACAATAAAGAGGCTTATCCTGACACGATAAGTATTGATTTGCATAAAAAGCAGGACTTGAGATATGGAGAAAATCCACATCAGACGGCAGCGTTTTATGGCTCTAAGGATCTTGGTGTTCCATGTATTTCAAACGCAGAACAGTTGCATGGCAAGGAACTGTCCTTTAACAATATTTTGGATACCGACGTTGCGATCGAAATTGTTAAGGAGTTTGACGCGCCGGCTGCTGTCTTAATCAAACATGCTAATCCATGTGGTGTTGCAACTGCAGAAAACCTTAAAGACGCTTTTGCAAGGGCATACAGCACTGATACCGTTTCGGCTTTTGGATGCATACTGAGTTTAAACAGGAATGTTGATGTGGCGACTGCTGAGGCCATCACAGAACCTGGTCATTTTGTTGAGGCTATAGCGGCACCGGGTTTTGACGATAAGGTTATTGAGATATTGACTACAAAGCGAGGATGGGGAAAGGATCTTAGATTGTTGAAATTAGACTCGCTGGGTGACTCGTCTACAAAGAAGGGAATAAAAGAATTCAGAGGTGTTGTTGGGGGAGTATTGGTTCAGGATAAAGATATGAATTCCGGTGACAAGGATCAGTTGAAGGTGGCCACAAATAAAGTTCCGTCAGAAGATGAAATAGACGAATTGCTTTTCGCTTGGAAGGTTTGCAAGCACACTAAATCAAATGCAATAGTTTTTACAAAAGACAAGATGGTTATTGGTGTGGGAGCAGGGCAAATGAGCCGCGTTGACTCCACGAACATTGCAATCAGCAAATCAGGTGGCAGAACCGCAGGAACGGTTATGGCCTCTGATGCATTTTTCCCTTTCCCGGATTGTATAGACATTGCGGCAAAGGTTGGTATTACTGCTATAATACAACCCGGTGGTTCTAAAAAAGACCAGGAATCGATAGATGCTGCAAATAAACACGGAATTGCAATGGTATTTACCGGTGAGAGACACTTTAAACACTAAGATTTAGACACGAATTACACATTACAACAATATTTCGAGGAAGGAGCATTTAAGATTATGATACCAAAAAATAACACTCTTAACTGTCTGCTGGTTGTTGCACTCCTGGTTATAGTTTTCCAGGCAGGGTGTACAACAACTACGGTGAAAGAAGCGCCTCTGTCGTCAGCAGAAGCGGTGGAAACAACATCGCCTGTTTCAGCAGCTGGGCCTGGAACAGGTCTGACAGAAATTACTGATTCAAATCAGATTCCAGGATTTAGAGATGATTATGGTAGAATAGAATTGCTTTACACAGTAGACAAAAGCAGGGTATATTTTGAAAAGGTCGAGTCATATCCTGACTCCTTTAAATCAATAGGTTTTACTCCCGAAAAACAGATAGAGACCTTAAAACTTTTCAGGGATGGATATGTTAGTAGCAAGAGCCCGCAGGAGCTGACCGAATTTATTGCAAAAAATTTCAGGGTGTTTCAGGTTACCGGGAAGGAAAACAGAGGCGAAGTCAACTTTACAGGATATGGGTTTGCATTTTCCGACAAAGACGTTACACATAAGACAAGCCTTGCATATGATTTGGATTTGAAAACATCAGCCCATTTTGGTTCATTAGGTTTACATGTCACGCCAATAAGGAGCATAGCTACCGATGACAGGGTTTTTCCTCCTGGTGGACTTGCATTTGTGGTAATAGAAGAGGCGACAAACCTTAACGAGAAGGGGCAAGCTGGGAAATCATTTTTTACATTGACACATGATTCACGGAGTTCTACAAAAACGACTGACAGGGCAGAAATTTTCTTTGGAATTGGCGAAGATGCTGTCCAAAAAGCTGAAAATTTTAATGCTACTGGTAAGCTCTATTACCTTCTAAAAAGGTAAATTAATACTTTTCTTACGTTTTTCGCAGGGGCACGATCCCTCGTGCCCCTGTGTTTGAATCATCGATTTTGTGTAATTCATTGCCTCTTTTTCCTATTTCTGTAATTCCCTACTGAGTCGGACCTGAAAGTTGCTTCAAGTGGCACCTTAGGCGGCCTGCATTTCTAAGCGGCCTGATTGTTTCAGACTATATGATACTTGAACTTACACATCTTATGTGATAAAATTCAGGGCTTCATGCTTGGCAGATATTTTAGGTTTTTCTTCTTTTTTGTGTTACAAAAGCTTTAAGCGTTCTAATAAAACATACGGTTGATGCTCGATGCGTCTTTTCCGTTATACAATACAGAGAGTCAAAAGGATTCTCTGGAAATATGATTATGAAGAGTACTAATTGGTGGAAATATTTACTTGCAGTTCTGGTTGTAGGAGCATCCGGCGTCATATTCATGGGTTTCAGCACGTATAAAGATGCGCCTCCTAAACCTGATTATATTTCACCTTCAGGGGTGGAAATTGTTCAACAGGCATCTGTCGAACGTGGACAGCTGATCTTCCAGAGATATGCTTTGATGGAATACGGAAGCATGTTCGGAGATGGAGCTGCCCGTGGACCGGATTTTACAGCTGAAGCACTCCACCAGGTTGCTGTTGAGATGAACGATTTTTATGGCCAACAGGTTGCAAATGGCAATGTGGATGAGTTATCTCAAATAGAGAAAGATGGTATATCTGTCAGGGTGAAGCGTGAACTAAAGACAAACCGTTACGACAGGGAGAGAAACATAGTCGTGCTTACAGAGGGGCAGGCGTATGCGGCAGGACGACTGGCGGAATACTATAATTCAAAATTCAAGGGAGATCACAAGGAAGCTTTCAAACCGGCAGGCTACATTACAGACGATGCCGAACTTAAAGACCTTTCGGCCTTTTTCTTCTGGGGTGCGTGGGTTTGTGCGGTGGAAAGACCCGGAGGTGAATCCAGTTATACCCATAACTGGCCTTTTGATGAATAT
>JASMMK010000049.1 GCA_030748215.1 Candidatus Scalindua sp. | reverse complement strand
TGGTCGTTGATATGGTATAACCATTCTCCGGTATTATCGCATTTTTCTATCTCTCTGATTATTTTATTTACAATTGAGCTTAATGCACCGTTATATTGGTCCAGGAGGACTTTAGCGCCTAATCTTGTTTTTGCTTTGGGTATTTCTAATAGTGCCTCTTCCTGAATAAGATCAATTTTATTGTTTGTAAGAGAACGATTAGCAAGCTCTTTCCAGTGAACCTCCTTTGCTCCTGCAGTTACAATGCATTCAAGTGTCTTCTTTACTGCCCGGATGCCGCCGTGACAATTAACCTCGACCAAATCTTCTCCGGTAAAACTGTCTTGTTCCCTGAGCACGTTTACGATTACTTCATCAACTGTTGTACCGTTTGAATGAATATCGCCATAATAGAGCCTTTTTGATTCGGCTCTTCTCAGGTCTTTCAGTTTCTTCCCCTTAAATACCTCGTTTACGATTTTAAGGGAGTCTGACCCGGAGACATGTATTACGCCGATTCCTCCTTCACCGATTGGTGTAGTAATAGATGTTATCGTTTCTTTATTCACGTTGATATTATATAAAGGGCCTGAGAATCTTGACAATGAAAAATGTCTGGGATTGATTATTCGATTGAAACTGTCTTAAATATTTGAACGACCCTGAAAAGTGCGTAATGGTACGATCTGTTTCGTTTTCTGCTTTCAAAGATACTGATTATACTTGACATTATTTATAAAAGTTAATTATCATCTTAAGATATTGAAGAGGAAGGATAGTTTATTAAGTATGCTAATTTCACAGTTGATTGTATTTAAAACCGAAAATTAAAAATAGGGGCAAATACAGATGTTAAACAAAATGAAAATTATTAATATATTTAGTATCGCTTTTCTAATAGTTCTCTCATCCGGATTAACAGGAGCGGGGCAATTGGAAACGCTGGAAACTGACGAATTGGAAGAGTCTTACCTGAAAGGAAGTAGAGAAGAAAAAAGCCAGCAATGCAGAAAAGAAGTTGCTTCCCTATTCGGAGGGGAATGCACTACATGCCATAATAATGATATAACTGATTTTACTGAAAAAGGAGATAAGGCAAGAGACGATATGAAGGCGGCAATTGCGATTGGTGTAAAGTGCGAATACTGCCATGCTGATAATGAACATTTTACAAACAGATATAAAATTGCTGTTGGTATGTTCAGACTGTCTGAAATGATGGATGTAGAATGCAATTTTTGTCACATAGGAAGACACATCCTTACTCCTCGTGGAGAGACGGCAAAAATTTCTATGTTAGCAGAAAACTGGGGTGAAACGGGTAACGAAAGGTGCCTGAAATGCCATATTGAAAAGAAGCAATTTAAATTGAATGCTCGTGGTGAAAATGTTCTAAACGCCCTTATGTGTCAATAGGGGGGCACAGGAGTCAGAATAAATAGTTAAATGACTTCATGTATGGTAGTCAGCATTAATACTTACGTACTCTTTTGATAGATCACACGTCCAGAGAGTTGTACTTTTGTTACCCATTCCAAGATATAATTGAATCGTGATCTCTTTCTTCTTCATTACACTATTTAATCTCTTTGGGGCAGGTGTTACAGGTAACCCTTTTTTATATATTGTAACTTTGTTAACGGCTAATTTCAGTTTAGATTCGTCAAGCGTAACTCCTGCATAACCTGCTGCCGAGACAATTCTCCCCCAATTGGGGTCTTCACCATTTATGGCGGTTTTTACCAGTGGGGATTCCGCTATTGATCGTGCAATTTTTCTTGCTTCTGAAACTGATTTTGCTTCATGTACTTCAATCTGAACAAACTTTGTGGCACCCTCACCATCTTTGACTATCTCCTTTGCCATGTTCTGAGTTACATAATCAAGCGCCTTTTGGAACAGAGCAAGATCACTTTTAGTGGAAGATGTTATATTACGATTCTTTGCCATACCGTTTGCAAGAATGGCGACCATATCACTCGTGCTCATATGGCCGTCCACAGTGATCTGATTAAAAGAGCTTTCTGTTGATCTCTTTATGCAGGATCTTAAGGTATTCAGAGAGATGGCGGCGTCAGTAGTGATAAAGCAGAACATGGTAGCCATATCCGGTGAGATCATACCGGAACCTTTGGCTATTGCTCCAATAGTAATTTCCTTTCCGCCTATCTTTGTATTAACGGCAATATGTTTGTGTACGAGGTCGGTTGTCATTATTGCCTTCGCAATGCTTATCGCATGGGTGCTCTTATTACCTAAACATTCTGCAGATTTGCTAATGCCGGATTTTATCTTTGCCATGGGAAGATGATGTCCGATTATGCCGGTAGAGGCGACTATGACTTCATCCGGTTTGATATTCAGGTGCTTGGATGTTAGAAGTGCCATTGATTCTGCATCCTTCTCTCCCTTCTTGCCGGTACACGCATTGGCATTGCCGCTGTTTACTACTATTGCGTGAGCCTTGCCGTTTTTTACAACATTTCTGCTCAGCTTTATTGGTGCGGCAACTATCTGGTTAGTTGTAAAAAGGGCAGCAGTCTTGCAAGGCTGTTCTGAAAAAATGATACCTATATCATGGTTTCTCTTATCTCTTTTCAGGCCGCAGTGTACAGAACCGGCCTTGAAACCTTTTGGTGCAATAATGTTCCCGGAGATTTTCTTGATCATAAGTATATTCCTTTTAAGTACAACATTGTCTGTCTTGCTTGATATTGCCAGTTTACAATAAGGTTAAGGAACGAATACAGCGGCGGATACAACTGTAGACCATAAACCGTTTTTATCACCTCTTGCCGATTGAGTGGTGTTTCTCGATGTTACTATTTTACCGCTCATACGATAGATCTCTTTCCGCTCGTCGTAATTTTTTTCCGGATCGAACTCAATGCCTAGCGTACTGGCAAGCATTGAAGCTGCCAGATCTTCCGAATAGTCACCTGAAGTTTCGTCAGTTTCTCCATTCGCGTGATGTTCACTCAGGTATCCGTAATTGTTCGGTTCGGCAGGTACTGCCAGACCAACTGATGCGGATATCATTCTATTCGGTTCGTTGGTTTCATTAGTACTCATAACGCAGAAAACTATCTGGCCTGGCTCCAGAAGTTTGGTACCCTGCGCCCTTGATACAATCTTGCAATTTGGAGGGAAGATACTTGACACCCTGACGAGATTACATTTCTCTATACCGGCCTTTCTAAGAGCAAGTTCCAGTGACTGTAATTTCTCTTTATGCCTGCCTACTCCTTTTGTGAAGAACACCTTCTTAGGTACTGATTGCATTTTATTATTTTCTGGTTTTATAGTAACAGTCCGTCAGGGCAGACGTTTATTATTATCCGATTGGAGTATGTGGATTTCTCGTAAGTTATTCAACCGAAAGGATGTGTCCAGCCGACAGAAGAAAAAATCATTCGATTTGAAACACTAAAAACTTAAGAAGGTTACAATATAATTTTGTTTACTGAATCTGTCAAAAGAAAATTCATTAATAAGTTTAAGTTTTTAGTTTTTTGTCCAGTTTTCTCTCCACAGACTTAACCTTGCCGGATATTCGGCCGATTCTTCCTTTGCGGTCGTCTATTGTGATAGTGGTCAATACGCGGTCTGAGTCCTTTAGGATCTTTTTATGGTACTTCTTTATGAGTCTCATTATCTCGTCCCAGTCACCTTCCAATATAGTTCCCATGGAATGCAGTTTATAACTTATTCCGCTGTCACTGACGATCTTTAATACCTCTGCTACTTTTGCACTCAGGCTACTATCCTTACCAATTGGTACAACAGTGAAATTAACTACCATTTTTTTGCCTCCTTCCTTTATCTTTTTATACTAAACTTCCTGAATTGTCCAGAAACATATTTGACTTTTGTCTACAGGAGATTACAATGGCTTTCTCTCAGGCGGAAGTGGCGGAGTTGGCAGACGCGCTAGGTTGAGGGCCTAGTCCTCGCAAGGGGGTGGGGGTTCGAATCCCCCCTTCCGCATATTATTCATTCCTTTTAATTGCTATTTACGTACCTTGACGCAATCAGGGGTAAGTTTCATTAGAAAACTCTTGCCTGATATGGCTATAATTCAGCCTTTTTCGTATTAATCCAGAGGATGCCAGATGTATCAGCGTATGCGTGTTGTTCTTAACATCTCTTCTCACAAACTCAGCCAGTATTACGAGGGTGCGGCTGACTCGGTTGTTGCGACGGCAACCGATGGTCGTACTGTAAAATTCCCTGCCAACGTCCTGCGTTCAGTGGTCCAGGGTGATGGTATGTTCGAATTGACTTTCGATAAACGTAATAAATTTGTATCGATCCGCCGGATTAGTGATTAGTGTTTGAACGGTGCAGTCTTTAGCATATTACATATTTCAATAAAGGAGGGTGGGGGAGTGGTGCCCGCCCGAATGATGTTTTCGGGCAGGTATTTATGATTAGTGCAAATCAGTGCCCGCCCGGCAATGCCGTTCGTCAGCCCGACGCATTCTAGCGGGGACGGGTAATTAGTGTCTGATTTGTCTTTACTGGTGCACTTTTTCAACTATCGCCTGTACTAACCCGGGGATAGTGTATTCTTCGGCTTTTATCGAGATTTCAATGTCCATCTCTTCTGCAGACTCATTGGTTATTGGCCCTATACTTGCAAATTGAACATTGTCCTTAAATGCAGACAGATTATCCTCACCAATGATCTTGACAAAGTTTTTCACTGTTGAAGCACTGGTGAATGTGACTATGTCAACTTCCCCGTCTTTGAGCTTATCCAGTACTATATTGTCTCCGTCAGTTGCAAGCACTGTTTTGTAGGCAATAATATCTGAGACTTCTGCCCCCAGTTTTTCAAGTTCTTGTGGGATGTAGCTTCGTGCGATATCAGTGCGAGGCATCAGAAAGCGTTTTCCTTGGATATCTTCGATTTCCTTCAGCGCTTCTATCACACTCTCGGCAACATATTTTGGCGGCTGACAATCGATAGAGACATGAAATCCCTTTATTCTCTCTGTTGTTGACGGGCCTATGGAACATATCTTCACACCACTAAGGTCTCTGACGTCACGGCCCAATTCAAATATTCTGTTGAAAAATGCGTCTACCCCGTTCACGCTGGTAAAGATAAGCCAGTCAGTAGATCCCAGGTTTTCCAGCTCTTTATCGAGTGGACCGAAATCATCGGGATCGGTTATGTTTATTGTCGGGTATTCCAGGACATTGGCGCCGAGCTCTATGAGCTGATCTGAGAATACACTCGCCTGATCTCTGGAACGGGTTACTATTATTGTCTTGCCGAAAAGAGGCCTTGATTCGAACCAGTTCAGCTGGTCTCTAAGGTTTACTACTTCTCCTACAATTGTTATAGCAGGTGGTTTGATATCCTTTGCAATTTCTACGATAGTTGACAATGTGCCGGTTACTGTCTCTTGATGAGTAGTGGTTCCCCATCGAATTACGGCAACAGGGGTATCCGCAGATCGGCCATGTTTCATAAGTTGATTGACTATATTGGGAAGGTTCTTTATGCCCATATAGAATGTCAATGTGCCTAAACCTGTGCTTAATTTTTCCCAGTCGACATCGCTTTGATCTTTTGTCGGATCTTCATGGCCGGTGATGAGTCCAAAGGTGGATGTGCAAGTGCGATGTGTTACCGGTATACCGGCATAATTAGGTGAAGCGATAGCTGCTGTTATACCCGGGACAACCTCAAAAGCTATATTGTTATCTTTCAGGACAATGGCCTCTTCTCCACCTCTACCGAAAACATATGGATCCCCGCCTTTCAGCCTGGTAACAATCTTGTTTTCATTGGCTTTGTCTACAAGCAGTTGATTAATATCTTCCTGCTCCATCGTGTGTTGATTCCCTTTTTTTCCAACATATATCAGTTCAACATCTTTCCTGGCGTTTCTTAGCAGGATTGAGTTAACGAGATAGTCGTAAACAATAACATCGGCTCTTTTGATACACTCAAGTCCCTTTACAGTAATCAGTCCCGGATCGCCGGGTCCGGACCCAACTAAATAAACAATTTTGTTTCTATTATTCATATTCCTTTTACCATTTCTTCATCTCAAATTATATTTCGTGTAAAACTAAGATCGGACTTAGTTATAGTTTAATCTCTGGATTGCTTCTCTTGCATACTCCTTAATATCTTTGTTCTCCTGTAGCTCTTTCTCTAATTCTTTAATAGCGGGCTCAAAATTATCTCTCCTTGCTACAGCAACCTCAAGCATAGTAACGGCCAGAACGACAGGCCTATAATCCCACTCCTCTGTGATTCCTTTAAAGAGTGCTTTATTATCGTGATATTCTCCCTCTTCATCAGTTCTACTTTGTGTTTCCTCTTCACTGGTTTCCAGTAGCAGTATTTCATCTTCTATAGCTGCGATCTGATCGTCCAAAATCGGTAACTCCTGTAGTATTATCTCATCTTCTAAAGCTGCAATTTGATCTTCCATAACCTGCTGTTGGCTGTTTAATATAGCTACTTCACTATTAATTTTTTCATCATCTTTGTTATGGTCGTCAATTGTATGTTCAAGTGCAGTGATCGCTTTATTATCTCCGATCTTGCCTAGCGCCCAGACTACCATTTTTCTGACTTCCGCTTCATCATCAGCAAGCGCCCATGTTAGAGGCAAGACAGTTTTTTTGTTCCCGATCCATCCTAGTACCATTGCAGCTCTCTTGCGGCTAAGTGAACTGACTTCTCTAAGTGCTGATAACAGGTACGGTACTGCAGGATCTCCGATACCTATAAGAGCCCAACTGGCTCTTCTACGGGTACTTGTACTGCCAGCGCCTAATGACGATACAAGGGCTTCTATTCCACCCGCTCCTATTTTTGATAGTGCTAATGCTGCTCTATCGCGTACCCATGAAGCACTTTCTCCTGCATCGGTATTCAGGATCTCTTTAAGCGCTTTAGCGGCTCTGTTGTCGCCCCTTCTCCCAAGAGCATCAGCACAGGCTCCTTTGACCAACCATGATTTATCATTCTTCATTGCTCTTATAAGGGTATAAGCAGAATCTGTGTTATCTATACTACCCAGAGCCCTTGCTGCATCAAATCTGACGTAAGGATTTCCAATGTTTAATGAGTTTGCATTATTTAATGAATTTTGGCCCTTAAGTAGTATTTCTTTAAGTACAGGAACTGCCTGTTTATCTCCGATCATTTTGAGTGCCAGAATAATTTCTCTCTTCAGGTCTGGATCTTCAGTTTCTAACCGTTTTATAAGCGGTTCCACCGCACTCTTGTCCTTGATAAGACCCAATGCCCACACGATATTTCTTTGAACTAAAGAGGCACGAAGCAGATCTCCTTTATCCTGTGCTTTATGGTTTAAAAAGGGAATGGAAATATTGATTTTAGGTAAGAATCGTTTAACAGGTTTTTTGTAGTCCAGATGTTTTACCAGTTGAGGAACAGCCACGTCTGGCGGCAAAGTGCTGAATACTAATGCTGCTATTCTTGATTGATCAGGATCTCCATATGTAATTGATTCAATCAGTGCATCTATTTGTGCTGTGTTTCCCACAATATTCGATTCTAATTTCTCTCTTGGCTCTCTTACCTCCGGTTCATTTATTGTTCTGAAATGCAAAAGGTCAATTGCTACACTTGGATAATCTGTCAGAAAAAAATCTACACCCTGAAACATTTTTCCCTTTATTTTATCTCTGTCGTCTGAACCAAACACTATGGTTCCCACGTGGTTATGCATTTCGTGAATGAGGTCTATTCTATCATTTGGTGATTCATCAGAAGGCAAAAAGACCAACTGTGCCCCCTTAATGTCTAAGTCTCTATTGCGTAGCGTCTCTAATCTGCCACTGAAATAAACATGCTCTATCATATCATATTCATTAACAAGAGACAGTATTTTCTGCTCAATGCCGTATCCCTTGACGTTTAAAATGAGTTTCAGCTTTCTCTCTTTGGCTATTTGTAAGACATCTGATAGAAGCGGTACTCTTTCACCGGCGAACTCTTCACTTTTCCAGGAGCCGGCATCATACAATTTGACTTCCTCATATGTTAATTGGCTGACATAGCCTTTACCATCCGTTGTTCGATCAATTGTAGCATCACGCATTAAGACTAATTTGCCATCGCTCGTTTCTCTTATATCTACTTCTAATCCCCTTACACCAATATTGGCTGTCCGTTCAAATGCTACAATAGTATTTTCCGGTGTGTTTTCTAACGTTCCGTGCCGAGCTATAATCATAATGTCGTGGGATACTTCTTCTGGGAAAACAACGTTTGTGGATAGTATAATAATTAGTAAAGTTATTGGGATTATACAAGATAATTTATCAATAACCTTCAACCATTTTACTGTTAGTAGATTTTCCAGTGTGGTTTTCCTTCCCAATGTACCCTTTTTGTACTTATGTCAAAATAGATCTTTTCTGAAAATGTCCGTTGTCCTAATCGCCTTAATTCTGCAAGAGGGTTTCCTGTAAGTACCGCCATGTCTTTTATTAAATCCCATTCAAGCAGAGTTCCCAATCCTTCAGTATTATCTGATTCGGGACTATTAAAATAAACATTTCCGAACGCAGTGGCTTTTTCTATCTCGTCCTGGTCGTCAAAAAAGACGTCCAGTCTGTCGCAATCAAGCTTGTTCTTTCCTCTTATAACTTTAATAGTTTCATAAAAATTGGCAACTTGATCCCGTCCATTATAGATCATCTCTTTGTTCCAATTAATAATGAGGTTTTCAGCCTTTTTGCCTTTTTTTTCTGAACTGGATTTAGCTGTCAGGTTGCTTTCTTCTTCGGTGAGAGTTTCATTCTCAGTTTCCAAAAATTCAGTTTCTTCGTCATCTTCTTCTGAACTGGTTTTTGCTATTAGATTCCCTTTTCCTTCGGCAAGCATTTTGTCTTCAATTTCTGAGAATGTAATCATTGGTGCGGATACCTGCTTGTCTTCATCGATTACCATGGCTAGTGGATTATTACCGTACAGTACCGTATAATCTCTTGTAGCTGCCCATATAAGCTTATCTCCACGTGCTTCTCTGATCTTGCCATCTTTCTTTTCAATCAAGTATACATCCGTTGTGGCTTCCAATTCTTCTAATGAATCATTTTCGTTGTCAAACTGTATTTCAAGTCTTTCACAGTATAGTTTTGTGCCTTCTTTAGTAACAATAACATTCTCTTCGAAGATTGCCAGATTTGTGTCCTGTTTAAAAGACATTTTGCCATTCCAGTCTATAGTAATGGTATCATAGATTGCTTTTTTATCAGAAGATTCAAATATTACTTCTGTCTTCTCGTTTGTACCTTTTTTATCTTGTTTTTTGCTTTTTAAGTTGACGAGGGTTGTTAATCGTCCGGCGACAGGAACATCCATTTTGCCACTAACCTTAGAGAACATAATAGTGGGGGCAGTAATTGTTACCTTATCATCAAAGAATTCTGCAACAGGATCGTCTTCCAGTATCGCAATCTCTTTTTCTGAGTCCCAGGTAAGTGTTTCTCCTTTTGCATTTTTCTCACCATCTGATGCCAATACATTACCACTTGCTATTACCTGTTCCAGGCTTTCTAATTCAGATTCAAATGGTATTGTCAGTTTATCGGAGAAAATGGTAGATTTACCTCTGGAAACACGCACGTTATCATAAAATGTGGTGAGACTCTTTTTGTGTTCGAAGACCAACTCTCCACTGGCTCGTATAAAAATAAGTTCTGCAATATTTTTATCTGTGCCTGCTCCTTCATCGGAGAATAAGAACATTTCGTTTTCATTATTTGTTATTTCCATTTCGGGATCATTCTTCATTATTGCTTTTGCTTCAGATAAATTAATTTCAAGTCCAACTCCAGTAACTTTCATCTGTTTGCCCAGTACGGTAGCCGGGCCGTCTGTATCCACGATATTATCTTTCGGCGAATACGTAAAATCCTCTGTATGTATTTCCAGGTCACTTCCTAATCTGCTTATAACATTGCCGTAAACAACTCCACTTTTGGTTGCACTATCCATCTCTCCGGTGTCTGCCGTTATAATAACATCTTTTGTTTGACTGACATTGCCGTCGTTATCATTATCACTGTCACCTGCAAATTCAATTTCTGGTTTGGTGATTATATAGGTTTTGTTATTAAGGAATACGGTATAGGCTCCTCTTATTACTGAGACTGCCTTTCCGTCTTCATCGTAGCTGGGCAAATAAAGGCCGTAAATCTCCTGAGAGACATTTTCTGTTTCAGATACTTGAGAGCGTTTCTGTTCGTTCTTGATGTCTTTGTCTATGACATCCTTTATCGTGGGATTTTTCTCTCTCTTGGCATAAGTTGTAAATCTAAACAACCCGGAGATTGATAGAGCTAAGAACAGTAAACAAATAACTATAATTCCAAGATAAATGAGCCTTCGTTGTTTTATATTTAAATTTATCATTTCTAAAATACAGCTTTAGTATAGAAGAGTAGTATTTTCAATAGTACCTTGAGATTATTGCATTCCACTTGCCCTGTGATTTCAATATTTTCTCCGTTACTTCTCGAACAGCTCCATGCCCTCCAGGGGCATCAGTTATGTAGGAAACTTCTTCCTTCACCTCTGAGGGTGCATTAGGTACCGCTACTGAGAAGCCAACTTTTCTTAAGATAGGGAGGTCAATAAGATCGTCTCCGATATAACAGATTTCACTATCTTTAATCTTGTGCTTTTTGACAATCTGTTCATATGCATCCAGTTTTTTGTGTATGCCAAGATATACATCTTCTATGTTTAGCTCTTTTGCCCGAAGCTCAACGACTCTGCTCTCTCTGCCGCTGATAATTGCTGTCTTTATACCGGCACGGTGCAAATAAGTAATGGCAGAACCATCTTGTACGTAAAAAGCTTTTGACTCAATTCCGTTTGCATCTAATATTATTTTTCCGTCAGTGAGCACACCGTCGACATCCATAATAACCATTTTTATATTATTCAATATATAGCCCTCATAAAGAAAGATTGTTGTTGATTATAACTGTACATTTAAAAAATAATACTATATGGAGGGGAAATTTTGGCTTCTACAAAGGAATTGCCGTAACCCATTAATTATTGGTCAGAATTGTTTTGGTTTAATACTGGTTATTCTTAATATTGTCTACAACATAAAGCTGGCCCTATTTGTTTCTATAAAATATATTGTGTGCATCGATTGAGAATGTATTTTGACTCTATTTAACATCTGTTAAAGTGGTTTCTGTACATGGGTTATGAAAATCAGAGATTTATTATAATTGCAATTATGCTACAGTACAAGCAATTTTTATACAGGCGTTGCTTTAAACATTTTGGAATGTGTGAACCGCATTTGAAAGTGATGGAAATGGTCTTTGCATACTCCTTAATCTTGTAAATTTGGTTTATGCAGGCATTTTTGTCAACGACGGAAACCATCTTCTGCCTTTTTCCTGTGACAGTTTCTGTTGATCTGATCGCAGACGGAATATGGCATTCATGAGTAAAAGACAGGGTTTCAACCTGGGTAATCGCACTATGTAGTAGGCAATGTTCTGTGCTTGACATACAATGTGATGCGTGATATTATGACAACTTTACTACTCAAAATGAATTAGAATGGGTTTCGATCTTAAAAGTATAATACCATTTGCAATCGCAATATTATACGCGTTAACAATTCATGAGTTTTTTCACGCTTGGACTGCCAACAAATTAGGTGATCCAACGGCTCGAATGCAGGGACGCCTTACTCTTAACCCGTTAGCGCATTTAGACCCTCTGGGTGTAATTTGCTTCATATTTGCTCATTTTGGATGGGGAAAACCAGTACCAGTAAATCCCAGTTATTTTAGACATCCCAGGCGCGATGATGTGCTTGTTTCCGCTGCAGGGCCAATTTCAAATTTTGTTTCGGCACTGTTTTTTGGTTTAATATTCCAGGTATTATATAAGTTTACTGCGGTTACATCAGATCTGTTTGAAGTTTTGAAACAGTTGATAATGATTAACCTGATTTTGGCCATTTTTAATTGTATTCCGTTGTACCCCTTAGATGGTTCACATATTCTGAAAGGGTTTTTGCCTCGCCAGATGCTTCCTGGCTATGAAAACATCTGTAGGTATGGTCCATTTATTCTGCTTGGGGTAATCTTACTGGGTAATTTTGCTCATATACCGATATTGTCATATATAATCTGGCCTCCAACGATATTTTTCGCGAATCTTTTTATGACCTTTATGATTGGCTGATATAATAATCAAAATGCAGACAGAATATAAAATTGACCTTGATACTTACAATGGACCGTTGGACCTGCTTCTCTATTTAATACGCAGGGAAGAGGTTGATATATATGATATACCAATTACTAAAATTACCGATCAATATATGGCTTACTTAAATGAGTTGCAGAGTATAGATATCGGGTTGGCAGGAGATTTTCTTGTTATGGCTTCAACATTAATGTATGTAAAATCTCAAACACTTTTACCTCGCAGTGAAGAAACTGATGAGGAAGAGATTGAAGATCCGAGGCTGGAACTGGTAAAGCAACTCCTGGAATACAAAAGATACAAGGAGGCCTCTTCAACAATGACAAAATTGTCAGAGGAGAGAAGTCAGAGATTTTCCAGGCCAGAGGAGAGGCTGATAGATGATGGAAAAGAGGATGAGGATAAACTGAATCTGGATGATGTTGATGTATGGAAACTTGCAGAGTTCTTCTCTGGTTTCATGAAACAGACTCTTGGGGATGTTATCCAGAATATAGTCTATGACGATACACCCGTGCACATATACATGGATAAGGTTTTGGGTAGATTAAATAGAACTCACTCAATTTCACTTAAGGAGTTATTGTATGATAGCCAGGGCAAGGCAGAGCTTATAGGTTTCTTTCTTGCTTTACTGGAGTTAGTGAGATTAAAAGAGATTAAGCTTGAACAGACTCAGGACTTTGACGAAATCCAGATAACTGCAAATAATAATTAGCTCGCATTTAAGTGGTTTTAATGATAAATACTTTGGCTTATACAGAACAATGTTGAGGTTGTTTTAATGGTTGATAAAGAGCTGTTAGATATACTTGCCTGTCCGCTTTGTAAGACTGAAGTGAAACTTGAAGACGACAAAATAGTATGTACTAATTGCGGTAGGCGGTATCCCGTGAAGGACGATATTCCCGTAATGCTGATAGACGAAGCGGAGTTGCCGAAAGATCAAGAGAATAATTAATTTTACTTTTTCCTGTAATTGGCATTTAGTGAGATTTATACAGCATGGATTCGAAGGATAGCCTTTTGTAGCGCTAGCGAATTATCTTGTAACACGTTTATATTATAAATACTTTTTATATTTTATATTCTAGGAAGTCTGGGGAACAGGTAAATGGATAAAAAGGCTTTAATAGCTTTATTCCTGTGTGGAATTGGAATGCTTTATTTCTTCAATTCGATGCAACCTAAGAATGAATCCGGTGAAAAGGGTTCAGAAGAAGTTGCAGAAGAATCTTTTGAGCAGGGAGAATTAGAGAATGAAATTGATACCGGGGTTGTGGTACAGGATCGAAAGATTGAAAAAATTGTTCAAGATGATACAGATCTGCAGGACTACATATTGCTACAAAACGATGTGATGAGATCTGTGTGGACAAATGAAGGTGCCGGGCTAAAGTCTTTAATATTGCCAGAGTTCCAAAATCCTGAAAAAACAGAGACATTGGAATTGTTAAAGTCGTCTAAGCCAGATTCTCTACCACTGAGTATTGAATTGATGGATGATAAACGATATCAGTCAAAAACCCGTAGATATAAGGTGGTTGAGAAAGGACCTGACAGGGTTGTCTTTGCTGCCATATTAGAGAATGGAATTCAAATAACAAAGGAGATATCTTTAAAGAGTGGAAATTATTATTTCGATGTTGCCGTTACTTTGCAGAATACTACTGACTCTGAGATCCTTGCATCATATACAATAACAGCTTCAAATGGTGTTTATCCTGAGATAACCAAGACTTCCGCCCTTGCGTCAATAGTTGGAATAGACGTGGGCAAGGGGGGCAGGGCTAAGACGAAGATTGCGCATACAGAAGTAAAAAATATGCCTTATAAGAATGAATCGGTAGGTATAGAATTAGCCGGTACTACTAATAAATATTTTGCAGTTGCTTTAGAGCCTCTGGCAGGCTGCCGAGTAGTTGCGGCGACAGCTGAGTCATTTGATAATCCAGATCTTGTTTATCAAGATAATCAAGCAGTTGATTTTAACGTAGAACTTCATACTGCAAAAATAGCGATACCGCCGCAGGGTGAAAAACGGCATGGTTATGTTTTCTTCCTTGGGCCTAAGGAGACAAATGCTTTAAAACAATGTGAGAATCTTTCGTCGATTTTAGATTATGACTATGGAATGATGAGGTCGATATGTAAGATACTTGTGAAGATACTGAATACAGTGTATGGCGTTATTCCAAATTATGGAGTTGCCATACTAGTGCTTACCTTTCTAGTAAAATTGGTGCTTTTTCCCTTAACCAGGAAGAGCCAGATGTCGATGGTCAGGATGCAGCAGTTGCAGCCTCTTATCGCCAAGTTAAAAGAAAAACATAAAGGTGATAAGAAGAAGGTGGGACAGGAACAGATGAAACTGTTTAAGGAACATGGGGCAAATCCCATGAGTGGTTGTCTTCCCATGATGCTTCAGATGCCTGTGTTCTTTGCTTTGTTCAGGACGCTCCAGTCCTCCTTTGAGATGAGGCAGGCACCTTTCGTGGCCTGGATCGGTGACTTGTCGGCTCCTGATCAACTATTCCAATTGCCGTTTACCTTACCGATTCTCGGAGAATGGTTTAACCTTTTACCGATATTAATGGGTGTCGCGTCATTTGTGCAAATGAAACTAACACCAAAAAATACCTCCGGAGATGATCCTCAGGCAAAAATGCAACAGAGAATGATGCAGATGATGCCGCTCATGTTTCCTATCATGCTTTATAACTTTGCTTCAGGACTTGCCCTCTACTGGACAACGAGTACGATCATCAGTATAGGCGAACAGGTACTAATCAGGAGAGGCGTTAAAAAGCTTGATGTCTACTATAAAGGGAAAAGAGTGATTGATGCTAAGGCAAAGGTAAAAAAATAAGGGCTTACCTCAACAGATAAACGGAAATCATGTCTTTTGGTCTCAGCGACTGTATAATGGCTATATCCACGCCTTCCGGCCACTCTTTCAGGGCTATTATCAGGCTTAGTGGCAAAGATGTCTTTAGCTGTTTAAGGGATCTCTTTACGCCTGATACTACCAGAGTGATTGTTCGTGAGAAAGGTTTTCGCTCCTGTCATGGCAGTCTCTATCTTGAGAAGGAACAGGTTCGCATTCCAGCTTCTATTTATACTATGAAGTCTCCCAATTCATATACGAGGGAAGATGTTGTAGAAATTCACACTTTTGGTTCGCCTCCACTTCTTGAGATGCTCATGGAAACACTTCTTTCGTCGGGCAAAGTGAACACTGGCATAGAAGGAAATATAGAAGCGTCGAGAGGTCTTCGGATTGCGGATCCCGGTGAGTTTACCAAAAGGGCATTCCTTAATGGAAGAATAAGCCTTGCCGAGGCGGAATCGGTAATGCATATAATACGTTCCCAGACAGATTCAGAACTGTTAATGTCCGTTGCTAACCTGAAGGGTAAGCTGACGGAGTTGATGCACGATATACAGGACAAATTGGTGAATCTTTGTGCCAGGACAGAAGCTGCTATTGACTTCTATGATCAGGATATTGAATTAGTCTCATCTGGTGAAATCGAGAAGGAGCTTGATGCTGTAAAAGAGAGATTGTGCGTGATTAGCAGGGATGGGCAGAAACCGATAATTTCTCATTACGGTGTAAAAACGGTATTCATTGGCTTACCCAATGCGGGTAAGTCGAGCTTGTTTAATAAGTTATTAGATCGTTCAAAGGCGATAGTAACGCAGGTCCGGGGCACAACCAGAGATACGTTAGAAGCTGATGTGGTTTTAGAAGGGGTAAATCTTCGCATGAGAGACACTGCGGGGGTTGCGTGTGGCGGTGGTGAATTGGAGTCTCTGGCTACGCAGAGAACATATAATTCCATAGATGAAGCACAGATTGTAATATTTGTTGTCGACGGGTCTGCACCGCTTTGTGGCCAACAGATAGAACTTTTCGACTCTATAGCAACGAGAAATAAAATAATAGTAATTAATAAAACCGATCTTGAACAAAATGTCTGTTATGACAATCTTCCGTCACAGATGAAGTCTTTTCCGGTAGTTAGCACATCTGTACTTACAGGTGACGGATTGGACGGATTAAGAAAAACAATAGTTTCTGAAATTCTTGAGAGTAACGTTGATATTTCTGCTTCAGATATAGTCTTTACGATGAGGCAGAAAATAGTAATCGGTAAAGCGCTTGAGATAATAGGGCAAATATCAGATTCACTGGCTGAAGGCGTTGGTTATGAGCTCATCGCAATGGACCTGAGAAGGGTTGTAGACGCTATCGGCGAGGTTACCGGAGAGGTTGCAACTGATGATATTCTGGACGTTGTATTCTCGACATTTTGTGTTGGAAAATAATTTTTTTTATTCCTGTAATTCCGCTTGACATTATATATGTTGTATGGTAGCGTACCGAAACGTCCAATATGTTGACGTTTGGATGTCGCTTTTAACGTCTGTAATTTTTTCAATACTATACCATTATGAAGTGCTTATTTTGTAAAATTGACGACGATAAAGTTATTAATTCAAGGGCATCAACCGATGGGTTGAGTGTAAAGCGAAGGAGGGAATGTTTAAATTGTGGCAGAAGGTTTACAACATATGAGAGGGTTGAAGAGAGTCCTGTAAGAGTGATCAAAAAGGATGGTAGCAGAATTAATTTTGACCGTAATAAGATATTGTCAGGATTACTTAAAGCGTGTGAAAAGAGGCCGGTATCAACAGATCTACTTGAAACCGTTGTTTCTGAAATAGAAAGTGTAATATACGATAAGTTTGAGAGAGAGGTTGAAACAACATCTATTGGTGAACTTGTTATGCAGCATCTCAGGATTTTGGATAAGGTTGCTTATGTCAGGTTCGCGTCAGTCTATAGAGAATTTAAGGATATAAACGAATTTATAAACGAACTGAAGCCTTTAATGCCTGCATCAAAAAAAAATAAAACAGAAAAAAACAAGAAGAATGGAGGGCAATAATACAATGACAGTTGAAACAATCCAAAAACGTGATAGCAGAATGGTGGCATTTGATGAGAGCAAGATAGCAGATGCTATTTTTAAAGCTGCAAAAGCGGTTGGTGGCGCAGATCGGTCTATTGCAACAGAGCTTGCAAGTGTTGTTACCCATTTTTTAAATAAAAGATTTGAAGAAAACATTCCCGGTATTGAGGATGTCCAGGATTTGGTTGAAGAGGTTTTAATGAAAAACGGACATGCAAAGACGGCAAAGGCTTACATATTATACAGAGAAGACAGAGCGAAAGTGCGCAAATCGCTTCGCGTAAGAAAACAAACTACTAAAGGTGGTGATACAACCGATGCGGCGCTGCTGGTTGACCTTGTTTCAAAAGATGAATCGTTTCCGTGGGACAGGGCAAGAATTGCGACCACACTTGAGAAAGAGGCAGAACTATCAGATATTATATCTCAGGAGATTGCAGCTGCTGTTGAGAGACGCATCTTTGCCTCAGGTCTTAACAGAATATCAACCCCTTTAATCAGAGAGCTGGTGGATAATGAACTTTTTGAGAGAGGTTACAACGCGAAGCTGGAAAAGCAGACTAGTCTCGGTATGCCAAAATTTGATATTGAAGAGCTTATCTACTCCAAAGTTAAGGAAAATAGCAATATTGCGACAAATAATCCTGAGGCTATTAATCTTGCCGTTGCTGAGAATACTATGAAGCAATATGCCCTTCAGGAGGTCTATTCTAAAGAGGTTGCAGACGCACACACTTCCGGGATGGTTCATATTCATGATCTTGGTTATCCAACCAGGGTGTATTGCTCTTCACACTCACTTGAGTATCTTAAAAAATATGGATTGGATCTGGAAAATCTGGATACATCTTCCGGACCTGCTAAACATGCCAGAACGCTTACAGGCCACCTGAATACATACCTTGCGTCGATGCAGGCTTATTATGCGGGCGCCCTGGGAATAGGTTACATAAATATAATGTATGCTCCATATGTAGAACATATGAGCGATGAAGAGATAAAGCAGGAGGCTCAGCACTTAATTTTCAGCGGTTCACAAAGTGCATTCTCCCGCGGTGGACAGACACTGTTCCTGGATTTTAACATACACACCGGAATACCAAATTACCTGAAAAAAATTCAGGCTGTTGGTCCGGGAGGAAAGTATACGGGCAGAACATATGGAGAGTATGAAGAGGCTTCACAGAGATTCACAAGGGCGTTGCTTGATGTCTGGCGAGCTGGTGATTGTCATGGTCATGTGTTTGCTTTCCCTAAATGTGATTTCCATATAAGCCAGGATACATACACAGATCCTAAACAATTTGAACTCCTGGAATATGCCGCACAGATTGCCAGTGAGAACGGGGTGCCATATTTCGTTTTTGATAGAGATGAGATAACATTGTCAGCGTGTTGTCGATTGCGTACGACTATTGATGATAATTATATGATTGACCATCCGGAGAGTATGAGGTTCTGCGGATTTCAAAATATAACTGTAAGCCTTCCTCAGGCTGCTTACAGGGCTGGCAGGGGTAACCTTGAACAGCTTTATAAGGAAATTGACAGGGGCATGGACATTGCCATCAAAGCTCATTTTGAGAAGAAGAACTTTGTTGCCAGGCTGATGGCTGCTCCAAATATGCCGTTGTGGGAAATTGGTAAGACAGCTCATGATGGAAGGCCATATGTAGATCTGGAAGCTGCGACATACATTGTCGGAATTATAGGACTGAACGAATGTCTGCAGTTTATGATTGGTAAAGAGTTGCATGACGATGATGAAGCCCTTAAGCTTGGCTTGCGCATTATATCTCATATGTATTTCAAGGTGAAGGAAGAGGGGAAAAAACACAATCTGAAATTCTCCCTTGAAGAGTCACCTGCAGAGAGTGCAAGTAGAAGACTTGCCAAGATTGATGTTCGAAATTATCCAGAAGCTATAGACATGGTTAAAGGCCACATGGAGAGAGACGAATTCTACTATACCAACAGTGTTCATCTGCGTCCTGATGCGCCTGTGGATATGGTTAAGAGGATAGAGGTTCAGAGTATGTTCCATGGTATGATTGAATCAGGTGCGATAATACACGCATTTGTGGGAGAAGAGAGACCGCCGTCCTCCAGTATTATGAAGCTTGTTAAGAGGACTTTTAAGAATACACAGGCGGCGCAGTTAACTATATCTCCTGAATTTACCATCTGTAATGAATGTCACCGGGTTATCCCTAGACTGGTAGATCAATGTCCTCATTGTGACGTGTCAAATCTGTACAGTGTAAGAAGAAACGCAACATCTGACAGGGTTAATAACTGGGATCGGACAAAGATGCAGGAGTTGGTTGATAGACACGCAGAGAAAGCTACTGTTTCAAATAAAAGTTGTAAATAAATATTAACAGAACAGATATTATTTTACAGGTGATAAAATGTCGCTAACGATAAAGGGTTTTGTAGAGAGCAGTTTGATAGAGTGGGAAGGAAACATTGTTGCCATTCTTTTTCTTCCTCATTGTAATATGAGATGTCCTTACTGTCATGCTACTCATCTGGTCAAGAAACCTAATGAGCTTGAAAGTATACCGTTAGAGGCTGTGGAGAAGAGGATCCGGAAGCACAAAGATTGGTTGGACGGGGTAGTCATTTCCGGAGGGGAACCGACTTTCCATGATGATCTTGATGAGCTTATAACAGTATTTAAAAATATGGACTTAAAGGTTCGGTTGGATACAAATGGTACAAATCCTGATAGAATAAAGGATTTGATACAGCGAGAGCTGATTGATTGTATTGCCATGGACATAAAAGCGCCGTTGAGAGATGGGAGGTATAACGATGTAGGTGGTGTTATGTGTAGCCTGCCGGATCTCGAAAGAAGCATAAAACTGATAATGGAAAGTGGGCTGGAGTATGAGTTTCGTACTACCGTCTGCCCGGCTTTCTTAACGAAAGCTGATGTTGTCGAGATCGCGCAAAGTATAGCTGGTGCGAGTAGATATATTTTGCAATCCTTTCGGCCGACAAATTGCTTGGACAAGTCGATGTTTGACGTCGTGCCGTATTCTGAAGATGAAATAAGGGATTTTGCTGAAAGTGCGAGGAAGTTTGTAAAAAACTGTCACGTTAGAGGTGAAGAAGTCAAAGCCTTGAGCTGTAATTAGTAACTCTTCGATTATTCTGGTTCTGCTTTTGTCGTCATAATGAGGGTCGTGAGTAGTAAAGAAGAGTACAGCAAAAGAATAGAGTCGCAACGGCAAGAAGGTAAATTAAAATTCTACAAGCTAAAGGTTTTAAAGGGTAGGTAAATGCAAAGTATTCTGATCTACATTTATTGAGATTGTTTAGATGGGGCGTATCTGAGAAGAGGCGCTCCTTTTTTATAGGTCTAATAAGAATCTAACCTTGAAAATGGAGTGAACTAATATATTATGCTGCTTAAAAAATTAGAACTATTTGGGTTTAAGTCATTTGCTGACAAAACGTGCTTCGAGTTTGGAGAGGGTATTAACGGCATTGTAGGTCCTAACGGATGCGGCAAGAGTAATGTGGTTGACGCGTTTAAATGGATACTCGGGGAGCAACGCGCAAAATCACTCAGGGGCAATGAAATGTTAGATGTTGTTTTCAGCGGAACTAATTCACGGCCATCTATGGGATACGCGGAAGCATCACTGGTTTTTCTGAATGACAAAGATCTACTGCCGGTAGAATATAACGAGGTCTGTATTACAAGACGTCTTTACGCTGCGGGAGAATCTGAATATTTAATAAATAAACAGCCATGTCGATTAAAAGATATTAAGGAACTCTTTCTCGGTACAGGGGTAGGGGGGAGTTGTTACTCTATAATGGAGCAGGGAAAGATCGAATCTCTTTTACAGGTAAACGCACAGGAAAGGCGCTTTGTTTTTGAAGAAGCGGCTGGTATCAGCAAATACAAGGTAAAGAAGAGAGAGACTATGTTAAAGCTGGAAAAGGTTGAACAAAACCTGCTCCGCGTAAACGATATAATTGAAGAGGTTCAGAAACAGCTCCGTTCTATTAAGCTTCAGGCGGCTAAGGCTCGTAAATATAATGAACGAGTTGTCAGGCTGAAAGAGTTGAGAATCAAGCTCTCCTTGAAGAAATATAAAATGTTTAAAGACAAAAGGGCGGCTGCGCAGGAACAGATACAGCAGGAGGAGAAGCAATGTCAGGAAGCTCTTTCTGTAATAGAGGAGTTGAAGGGGGAGAGAGATAGTTTGCAAAGCACCATAAACGAACTTGCCTCAGGTCTTGAAAAATCTCTACTCAGTATGACCAGTCTGACAGCAAAAATTACCAGTGCGAACGATAATATAGGATTTAATCATAATGCTATAGAGGAGTTGAATATACAGAAGGGCAAATACGAGAAATCTATTGATGTGCTTAAAAGCAAGATTGAATATGCAGAGAATGGTATTCGTGATTTGAGTCTTGATCTGGAAAAAATACAGGCAGATTTAACAGATGGAAACAGTGGTTTGTCTACTAAGGAAACAGCACTGAAACAGTATGAATATGAGTACGATGCTCTTCAACAACAGATCGAGGATAATAAGAAACAGGTTATAGATATGCTGCATAGAGGTTCCAGCCTTCAAAATGAGGTGGGTAGCCTAAGCGCAGAAAGAGATACTATTGGCAACAGGAGAAGTAAATTACAGAAACGCCAGGAAGAGGTATCTGCAGAGTTGGAACGTATAGAATATGAGAGGCGTAACCTTACAGAACAGAGGGACAGGGTATTAGGTAAAATTGAAGGTCTTGAGCAATCTCTGACAGGTACTAATGAACAGATTAAGGTTTTAAACTCTGAAATTCAGGCGGTTGGTGACAGTATAAATAGTCTGCAACAATTACAGAGCCGCAAAGAATCCCGCCTGGAGACTCTGGAAGACCTTGAGAAACGTTTTGAAGGAGTGAGCTCAGGTGTGCAGGTGGTCCTGGAGGAGTCCGGAAAAGAAGAAGGAAAGATAAGTGGAGTGCATGGAATGGTTGCGGATCTGATAAAGGTTGATACCGCGTATGTACCTGCTATTGAGGCCGTTTTGGGTGATAGGGCACAGATAATTGTTGCTAACTCCATAAAAGATGTGGTTCAGTCATCCGGTTTTTTGAAAGAACAGGATAAGGGATCTGTCAAGTTTCTTCCTCTTGAAGATATAGACGCAGAGAGTGGTCATATTTCTGTAGATATAAATGCTCCGGGTGTCGTCGGCAGAGCAGTTGATTTAGTAAAGAGCGAAGGTCGTTTCAAGGCCCTGATCGAATATGTTTTCAGGGATACGATTGTCGTTGAGGACTTTGATACTGCATTAAGACTGTCCGGTGAGAAATGTGGAGCAAAATATATAGTGACGTTAGGTGGAGAGGTCGTTGAGCCCGGTGGAACTATTCTTGTTGGTAAAGGCAATATGACGATTGGGCTTATTTCCAGAAAGACTGAGCTTGAAAGCATCAAATTGGAACTTACAAAGATTTCAGGAGAGATTGGTACACGTTTAAACGAAAGGGAGATTAAGGAGAACGAGGTTGTAAGCCTGGTTCAAAATGCTGACGAGTTTAAGAGTGGGATAGATGCTGAAAATGTTATTAAGATTTCGCAGGACAATAACCTCCAGAAAGAAGAGTTCAAGAATGTTGAACTTAACGATGAGAAGGGTGTTAATGAGAGCGAAATACAGGAGATAAATGAACATATTGAAAACGTTAACCAGAGAGAAGTAGACCTTAACAGTGAGATTGCAACCCTGAATGATCAGCGCAAAGTTTTGGAAGAACAGGTTGTAGTATTAAATACTGACAGGGTCAATAAGGAATCAGGTAAGGTTAGCGTACAAAATGAAATAACGGAACTTAAGGTTGTATTGGCGCAGAAAGAAGAGAGGAAAGACAACGTCATAGCTTCGCTTGATGAAGTAAATAGGGGGCTGAGCGAGAACAAAGAAGAGCTTACTGCAGCCTATAGTGAAATAGAGAATTGTCGGAATAAAACAGTTGTAAGCGAGAACACGATTACCGATCTGAATAAAATGCTTGAGGACCTTCAGGTAGAAAAGGTTGCACTGGAGGAAGAGAGTGCGAGGTTGAAGGAGGAACAAAGTGTTTGTGGCGGACAGCTGACTGAAAAAAGCAGGCAGGTAGATGAGTATGATGAAGAGCACAAAGGCCGTGAGCATGTGATAAATGAACTGCGGTTGAAGGAAAATGAATTCAAAATAAAAACTACAGATCTGGAAGAGAGAATACGCGATGATTATCAGGTTGAGCTCTCTACATTTGCTATGGAGCATGGAGAAGAAGATACAGAGTCTATGGACTGGGATAATGTACCCAGTGAAATTGAAGAGCTGAGAGCCAAAGTTGATAGAATGGGTAATGTGAATTTAGAAGCCATTCATGAGCAGACAGAGCTTGAGGAGAGAGAGGCGCATCTTTCAGCCCAGATGGAAGATCTGCAGACGTCTGAAAAGGCATTACAAGATATTATAAACAAGATTAATGTTACAAGCCGAGAGCTATTTGAGAAGACATTCCAGGAAATCAGAAGCCACTTTCATGAACTATTTCGAAAATTGTTTGGCGGCGGCAGGGCGGATATTATTCTGGAAGAGGGTGTTGATATTCTGGATGCTGGTATAGACATAATTGCACAGCCTCCCGGAAAAGATCTTAAATCAATTATGCTTTTTTCAGGCGGCGAAAAGGTTATGACAACCATTGCTCTTCTGTTTGCTATCTTACAGTCCAAACCGAGTCCATTCTGTATACTTGATGAGGTTGACGCTGCTCTCGATGAAAATAACATTAAGCGTTTTATTCAGATACTCAAGGAATTTGCAATGGACTCCCAGTTTGTAGTTATAACACATAGTAAGCAGACTATGACTGTTACGGATGTCCTTTATGGTGTTACCATGGAAGAGGCGGGAGTCTCAAAGAAGATATCTGTCAAGTTTGAAGAAGTAGAGAGACAGGTAGCATAAACGAAGCAAGCACTTCACTTGAACCAAAAGATCATTTCTAACAGTTTACATAACAGTCTAATTTAGTGCCTGTTATGTAGCTATCACTTTTTTGGTTTATCCCAAACCACATCTTCGCCTGTCATATTCAGTAATGATTATATCAAATATTTGTATAAGAGTAAAGAGAGAGAAATAACTGGTTTATGCTATTAGCAGTTAGGAGAGCGAAATGTATAAACTATTTGAAAATGAACGAGGCAAAGAGGATGGTTATCTGCGTATGGGAGAGATTGCAAAGCTTGATATAAAGGCAGACTTTGTAGATCTATCTGCGTGTGAAACAGGTTTGTGAAAGATATATGGAGGAGAGGGTGTTGTATGGCTTACGCAGTCCTTCTTATTAGCAGGTGCAAATGCAGTTTCAGTATCCCTGTGGCAAGTGTCAGATGAATCTACCTCACAGTTTATGGTATCAATATGTACGACAGGGTTCAGGATAAAGACATAAGCTACGCGGCAGCTATGACAGAGGTGAAGCGAAGGTTTATTAATGGTAATTATGGAGATGAATACAAAGTTCCATATTACTGGGCTCCGTTTGTATATTATTGGAATTAGACAGAATAATTATTTCTTCACACTCATACCCCACCATTACAACTACATATGGAACTTTTCACACTTATCAAGCGTAATCAGGTAGCAAACCTGACATAAAACCACTTGCATTTAATGTATCCGTCGGTTTATAATTCTCTTACACAGCAGTTTTCATATTATTCTATTAATTTAATTAGAAGGATACATATGAGAAAACACCTATTACCACGCATCTTAATCTTATCGTTTGTACTTCTTTTAATGATATTCATTTTGACCTCGATCTTGCATATTTTTTTTCAATTGACAGTGATTCTGCTTTGAGGCAGCATTAGGTACTAAAAATAACTTGATGCCGAAGATGCAAATGAACTGTTTAACTTTATTTATAGAGAATAATACACAGGCTTAGATTAGCTATGTTCGCCCAGTTCGCTCCGTGGAATGATACGGCTTGGTAATTTGAGTTATTTGGTTATTTGTTTTTTGGTTATTGTCTGTTTCAGAAGGCAGTTTTCATATTATTCTAATCGTCCAGTCTGGAGAATGTGATATGAAGAGATTTATACTCTCTTTACTGTTTATACATGTATAGGTCGCTTAAGTTGGATAACAAGGGAAGCCAGTTCTATCTCATGCTATACTGGGCACAGGCGCTTTCTGTAGAGAAAGAAAATTATGAGCTTCAGGAATACTTTATTCCGCTTGCAAAAGTATTGGCAGAAGGTGAAGAGCAGATTAAAAGAGTTAAATGATGTACAGGGTCAAGAAGCTGAGCTGGGTGGTTACTACATCCTGACCCTGCGAAAGTAGCAAGAGTGCTCGTCCAAGTCCTACACTAAACGTAGTATTAGAATAAACATGGGGGTTGTCCCCGTATTCCGTTATGTAAACCTGAAGCAAATGAGGAGAGAATGTTATGGGAATACGTACTATTGAAGCAGACCAATGGTTAGTTGTTCAAAGTGAACTTCCTGCCTATTTTCTTTATAAGCTCATAAAAGGAAGGGTAGGCATATATGAAGATGGAGAAAGAATCGATACGGTAGAAGTCAAAGGAGAGAGGAGGCCTAAATTACTTAATGTAATATCCACTCTGGCCAAAGACCATAAACGCAGAATAGCAGTGAAGACTGAAACTGAAGTAAAAGTTGATACCGCATATCAGGACTACTTCTGGAAGCTATTATCGCATGAAGTCCCGCATGAAATACTAGAAAAAATTGAGAAGATGATTGAAGCAATCTTGCTTGGAGACCATATCAAAAGTTTGAGAAGAAAACTATCTAGAAAGCAGGTACTAGAACCTTTAGTTATTCAAGAAACTTTTAGTTCAGAAGTAATGGATTTACTTTATGCTATTCAAGGCCTTTATGAACACATAATGAATGACTCAAAATGTAGGGACCGAACATAAACTCTAGGTTATTCGGGTCGGATCAGTCTAACTATTAAATCTATTATGTTTTATTCCAAGAATATACGATTTCAGGCCTTAAGAGATAAGTAAGTGACTTGAGTGAGCTTAGGTCTGAAGTGCATAGAGTTAAAGGCTTATTTTGTTCATAGTTGAAAGGGGAAAGGGGCTTAATAATGAGTGTAAGGAGAGACTATTTGAATAAACTGGAAGTTGAGTTGAGTGAGTGGGATGATAAGATTAAAAGATTTGAGATTCAGGCACAAAAAGCTACACTTGAAAATAAGTTGGAATATATCGAACATGTTGCACACCTGAAGTCCAAGCAGAAGATCGCCAGGAAAAAACATGAAGAATTAGAGCAAGTACACGAAAGCGTATGGGAAGGACTGAGAGACGGTATCGACAGTATATTTGACGATATGCTAAGCTATACAGAAGCAGTTATGTCTAAATTCAAGGATTAAATGTAGGCATTTCTGTGATACATGCTTATGGAAATACCGTTAGCAATTCAAGTTTAATCATAACGATTGTGGGAGTTCAGTCGGCAACTGTTGGCCTTGTCTGGATGGTATAATATGATGAAATATCTACCATATATCATTATTGTCTCATTTGTATTTATCCTAACTCTCCTTGCATCAACTCTACATGCCCAAGAAGCAGTCACTGTTACAAGAATAGTAGATGGAGATACTATCAAAGTTTTTTACTTGGGAAGTGAAGAAAGCGTAAGGCTTATCGGCATAGACACCCCAGAGAGCAGGGTAAACAATAAGACTAAGAAAGATGCAGAGAGAAATAATCAAGATATTAAGATAATTATTGAGATGGGTAAGGAAGCAACGAAATATGTAAAGGGTCTGGTTAAGCCTGGGGACTTGATAACGATTGAACTTGATGTACAGGAAAGAGATAGGTATGGAAGAATATTAGGCTATGTTTATCTGTCAAATGGTAAAATGTTAAATGAGCAGATTGTAAAGGCTGGATATGCTGTCATTATGACGATACCACCTAATATTAAATATAAGGATAGGTTTTCAATAGCCTATCAAGAGGCAATGGAAGATAAGAGGGGATTGTGGGGAGAATAACTAAACGAATTTGGTTGCCACAAACCATTACAAGTGGAATGCTTTTATGGGCATTATATCCAGGTAACCCACATGGCTATTATACTGTGCTCCACTGGGTTTGCTGTGGAACACTCATCTTCCAAGCCTATCAAGCTGTAAACCTGAAAAGACAAATATGGGTATGGATATTAGTAATCACTGCTTTGGTTTACAACCCAATATTTAGATTGCACTTCAATAGTGAGCTATGGTTTACCATTAATATTATCACTTCTGGAATTGTAGTTGTATCAATTTTTGCCTTAAGGATTTCAAAGAAAACAAAATACTGAAAAGATTACCTAAGGCTACCTCTTGTATCTACAAGCAACAATTTTGTAATCATTCCAATATAAACACCATTTACTCACCATGCCGCAACCATGTGGCAAATCTACCATAAAACCACTTGCGCTTAATGCATCCGTAGGTTTATAATTCGCATACACAGCAGTTTTCATATTATTCTATTAATTTAATTAGAAGGATACATATGAGAAAATACCTACCACACATCTTAATCATATCGTGTGTGCTT
>JASMMK010000048.1 GCA_030748215.1 Candidatus Scalindua sp. | reverse complement strand
GGGATGTAAAACCACATTATCAGCCACCTTTACATTTTCACCTATGAAGACAAACGGGTAAGCTGTTACGTTAGAGCCTATTTCTGCCGAGTCACTTACACTGGCAGAATCATCCAATGTCCCCGGATAAACCTTCTCCGGGTTCATCATCAGGTCAACGACCTTTGCAAACGCAAGATAGGGGTTCTTTGTAACCAGCAGGTTTTTGCCCTTCGCCTCTATGCCCGGTGATACCAGGATTGCTGATGCCGATGTCTCTTCAATCTTTTTGAGATATTTTATATTAGACACAAAGGTGATATAGCCTTCCCTGGCCTCATCAATCGTCATAACACCCTTTATCATTATATTTTCATCACCAATCACCTCTCCACCCAGGTAATCAGCAAGTTCTTTTAGTGTCTTTTCCATTTATTATTTACTCCGGAATTTAAATTCCATCTCCTTGACTAACATCTACTGTTCTACTATAAATTCTCTTTATTACAAATAAAATAAATATTAATAGAAACCAGACGAGCACTCCTGTTATCAACTTGCTATCACCACCAAACAGCAATACCTGCTCTTTCCTCAAACGCGAGATGAACATGGTGTCTGCCTTCACCATAAACACCATTCCTGTATGCAGACCGATAGATAGATACAATGATTTTGTTTTAATAAACGCATATGACAACACCACTCCAACCAGAAAGAGCCCGATTGTTGCCGGAAGGTTTTTTAAAAACTCAAAAAATATCGGCTTAAAAAATTGTGCCATGGTGGTAAAACCAACAAAAGGCTGAAAACCTGTAGAGACAAGAACATCGGCTTTGAAAAAGTGCAGAATTGAGTATATCAAACTACACACACACACAGCCTTTGGCAATGACATATTCTCCAGAAAAGATTGTAATAGATAGCCCCTGAAAAATATCTCCTCTATAATGCCTATTAAGCAGGCTATCAAGGCATATTCGATTATTTTTAATATTATAATACCTGCCGAATCATAATCCATGTGAATAACCCACGCACCTGAAATCAGTCCAATGCCATAATAGATGAGTATTAACAATACCGCCATTGAAAGACCCAATAGAAACTGCCTTAAAAAACCGGGCCTTATCTTGAGAGCTGAAGAAATCAGTGTGCCGAATCTCAACGATTTCCTGAAGACTATAAACACTATCAGGGCGACCACCATCATAATCCGCCTCATCACCTTCCCAAAATCATAGACGCCATTCTCGTAATCAACGGTATCAGCCATGAACCCTGTTTTCTCTAACACAAAATCCAGAGGCACTTTTTTTATTGGTGCAAGGACACAGCTGAAAAACACTATAATTAAAAATAGAAATATTAGTCTTTTATGTAATTTCATTTTATAAATAGGACACGAATCTTCGCAGATTAAAACGGAAAGAGTTAAAACAATTAATGACGAATGACAAATTAAATTTGCCAGCAAGTGGGTGTATGTGAGCTGATATACTGAGTATAAAATCTAACACAATGCCCGTAAACAGTCAAGCCAAAAGACTTTGTATATTGGCATTTACAAACTGACAAACAATGTGTTAAGTCTTTCTGCAGACAAGCATTGTGACCATATCATCCCCGCAGTCTGTTAAGCGGAAATCTATCCTGTCCGATTTCTAGATTCCCATTTTCATGGGAATGACAATGTCACTTCATAATCGCTCAATTCAGGTTAAAATCAATTGACAAAAGATAGTCAAAGTATAAGATTGCGTTAATCAACACAATAGTTGTGTTACACTGAAACGGGTTAATAACTTGTTAGTGCTTTGGACTGATAATTCTTTCTACAGGAGCAAAAGTGGAAATAAAAAAGGTTTTAAATGTGGGAGGCAACAGTAAAGCAATTCAATTGCCACCACAGTACAGTAATTTCAATCATATATTACTCGACATTGATCCTAAGGGTTCGCCGGATATTGTGTGTGATGCACGCAAACTAACTACTCTTGAAGCTACTCAATTTGACGCAGTTTATTGTTCTCACAACCTGGAGCACTACTATCGGCATGAGGTGTCGCTGATTCTTGCAGGGTTCATGCATGTTTTAAAGGATGGTGGGTTTGCACATATCCGGGTACCAGACATCAATGAAGTTATGCGAGTCACAATTGAGCGAGGTTTGGATATTGATGACATACTTTACCAATCACAAGCTGGACCTATTATGGTTACAGACGTACTGTACGGTTATAACGTTGAGATTGAGCAAAGCGGACAAGATTTTTTCGCCCATAAAACCGGATTTACTCAGAAATCACTAATCAATGTACTGCAAAGATCCGGGTTTTCAAAAATATATAGTGGAGCGGGTAGTTTTGAGATTAATGCCTTTGCATTTAAGGGGGTACCTGACAAAACGGCACTTACACTTTTCAACCTTCCGGATAACTAATGGCTATCCACGTTCTGGCGAACTATAGCCCAGCAATGAATCCCACTGGATGACATGATTTCTGATGTAAACTCATAAACTTCAACGTTTTTTCTTGCCTCTTGTTTCTTACGTTAATCTACAATCATCAATATTAAATTCTAACCATCTTATACGCAGTCCTGAAGATCACCAAGAGCATTCCGGAGCCGAAGCAGCCGATTGCGATCAGTGTGAGTGGAATACTCGGGTTCTTTTTCGTAGTAACAACTACAGCCGGTGTAGATTTTAAGTCTTCGAAAACTACATCTACTCCATCAATATTTTGAACGTTCTGCCTTCCGTAGCGAATGTAAGTTTGATCGTATTTGCCCCCATTACCTTCCGTGACTATCTGGAGAACAGGCAGAGGGAATTGAGGCGGCATGTAAAGATTTGCAATAAGCACCTTTGATCCATTTATCTCTATTAGATCCTTTATATTAAAAGTCCCCGGTTGTCCGCCAATATCTAGTACTACAGAGTTTGGCATGTTTCCATAATTTCGTAGAAGAAACTGTTTGGTCCCGCTGTCTAAAAGCACAGGATTGTTGTAACCGAGTGTATCATCGTACTCTTTCCCGTCCTTCCTTATTTTCATTTGGGCAGTTATCTTTCTGGGCATGCCATTGGGGTATGTAGTTGAGTCAAGGCCGGTAACCTTTAGCTCATATTCTCCGGCCTGGACCCATTGGTCGGCAATCGTGATTGGTCTGCCTGACTCTGACCATATACCTCCAACAAGGTGAGCCACC
>JASMMK010000047.1 GCA_030748215.1 Candidatus Scalindua sp. | reverse complement strand
GTTCTTTTCCGTTTTTCGTACGTATGTCTGCCGCATTAACCCTGGCCAGATGCCTGTGTAAGCCTCTCACTTCCTTTTGTGTAAGATCCACCTCTATATCTGGCTCAATACCTATCCCGTGAATCAGGGCTCCGGACGGTGTATAGTATTTAGCGGTTGTCAGCTTCAGTGCAGAATTTTTATCCTTTATTGGTATCAAACTTTGAACCGAGCCCTTGCCATAAGTTTTAGTTCCCAGCAAAAGTCCGCGTTTATGATCTTTAACCGCTCCTGCAACAATCTCCGAGGCGCTGGCGCTACCATTGTTAACCAATATTATCAGTGGGAAGTTTTTATACGTTTTTGATTTACGTGCTTTATATTCGTGCTGCTGTGATCTGTGTCTGCCCTTTGTAGATACAATTAAACCTTTTTTAATAAACCTGTCTGCCATGTCTACTGCAGTAGTCAAGAGACCGCCCGGATTGAATCTAAGGTCCAGAATCAGGGATTCCATTCCTTGTTCCTCTAATTCTTTAACTGCGGCGTCCATGTCATCAAGTGTGTTGTCTTGAAAACTGGTAATTGCGATATAACCTATCTTGCCTTCTTCATCAACGATTCTTGTGCCACGTGTACTGTTTAGATGGATTTTTGCGCGTTCAATAGTAATGTCAACCGGCTCGCTTTCTCCCTCATGTATAATAGTTAATGTAACTTCCGTATGAGTTTCACCACGGAGCATTTCAATCGCCTCACGAATCGAGATATTCTTTGTTGATTTTCCATCGATCTCGATTATTACATCTCCAATATACACTCCTGCACGAAAGGCCGGTGAATCTATAATGGGAGTCAAAACCCTTAAAAATCCGCCTTTTAAAATGACTTCAATGCCCAGGCCGTCGAATTCTCCCTCTGTTTCAATCATTAACTCTTTAAGGTTTTTTGAGTCTATGAACTGACTATGTGGATCCAGGCCGGCAAGCATCCCATTGTAAGCGCTCGTAAGTAAGGCCCTCAGCCCAACCTCATCAACATATTTATCCTGTATCTCCTTTATTACACTTATAAACTCTTCAAAATCCTGATAAAACAGATCCGGGTCAAGTTTCTCCTCTTTCTGTGCATGCAAATAGCATGGATTTAATGAGATAATAAAAATTGCAATCCAGATAGTTTTAAAACTATTTTTTATTTTTATCACTAAAACAGTTCCTTGTTTTTGATCCTCCCATATAACTCCACTTCAAAAAATGGAAGGGGTTTTTTTGGGAATTAAATGGGAAATACTATGCTTTATATATGTGGTGGGCAGAGCCGGAATCGAACCGGCGACACCGGGATTTTCAATCCCGTGCTCTACCAACTGAGCTATCTGCCCTGAATTTTATTAAGAAGAGGCAATTTGTGAATTGCGCCTACTCTGCGAAGACCTTCTCTGACGCCCTGTTCATAAATCTCATTTTGTCCCGTTCCAATTGTATCTTTAACTCGTCAGCACTGTCAAACCGGGTCTCTTCTCTCAACTTGTAGAGGAATTGAACTTCCAGGTCTTTTCCGTAAATCGATTCATTAAAGTCAATTATGTGAGCTTCTACTACAGGTTCATCATTCTGCGCGCTTTCTCCGAACGTAGGACAGGTTCCTATGTTGGTTATAGCGTTATATTCTTTTCCTTCCATAAATACCTTAGTGGCATATACTCCGGAAGGAGGTCTTATTTCATGGTGAAGATTAAGGTTGGCAGTGGGAAATCCTAAGCCTTTTCCACGGCTGGAACCTTTTACAACAGTACCAAATACTGAAACACGTCTACCCAGCATTCCTCTTGCCTTCTGTAAGTTGCCTTGAATAACGTGCTTTCGTATCGTTGTGCTGCTAGTTATTTCACCTTCAAATTCTAAACGATCGCATGTAACTACTTCGAATCCGCACTTTTCAGCATAGCTACGGACCATTGATGCGTTACCTCTTCTGTCCTTGCCAAACGAGCAGTCAAATCCGAGTACAATGACTTTGGTACCCAACCACTCATACAATATCTTAGTTATAAAATCTTCGGCACTGATTTCAGAGATTTTATTATCAAACTCCAACACCACTGATGTATCAACACCAAGTTGCTCAAACAGTACTAATCTATGCTCCAGTGACGTAATACAAGACTGCCGTGTCTGTGAAAGAACGCTTTTAGGGTGGCGATCAAAGGTTAAGATTATTGACTCTCCATTCCTTTCGTTCGCAAGATTTATCGTTTTTTGAATAACCTCTTGATGTCCTGAATGAACACCATCAAACACTCCCAATGTAACAACAGGGCAGGTAAGTTTTTTTTGTATCTGTTTGATGCCAAAAATTGTATCCAATTTGAACCTCTTGTGTGCGTTTAGCTTTTGCTCTTACCTAACTGAGTCTTTGTCCCTATCCAGGATTCCCAATCAGTTGAAAAAACAAACTGTTTTTCCAAAAGATATTGCTCCGTTATTAAGTCTCTTTTTTCTTCAAAACTTTTTGGGTCAACTTTTTTTCTCTCTACCAGATTTACAACGTAACATGTTTTTTCGCCTCTGTTTTCAGCCGCGATGGTCGACTCTCCAACTTTTAAACCAAAAGCTGCTTCAGTTATTTTAACTCTATCAGATCCCAATATTTCTGTATCATCGTCTGTGCGGCTGATACCCGGTCTACTGACATATTTAGTTTCTATTATTGCTAATGTACCGGCGTCATCATCAATAGACTTTACGCCCTCTTCCAGTGAGGTTTGATTTGTTTTTTCAAGACATTTTCCCGCAACCTTTTCAGCCTCCTCAAATGCTTTCTCATAGCGTAGATCTTCGGCAACCTTATCACGTACTTCTTCATATGGAGGAATATGCGTTTCGATTTTTTCTATTACCCTAAAAATAAGTTTGCCTTCTGAAGAACTTATCGGTGTCGAAGGGTCATTTACATCCCTATCAAATACCTGCTTGGGGAATTCCGGAAGATCAATAATCACTTCCCTTAATTCGACCTTTGAAAAATAGTTTGTTCCGTTATGCTGATTCGTTGGCATAACATGAGAAAGGTTATATTTCTCCGCGAGTTTAGCGAAACTGATAAAACCTTCTTTATCTATATTTTCATATATTTCATTATCTGCATCAGCAATCATTTTATTGGCTAATGTTTCACGTTCTTGCAAAAGCAGATTTTCTTTTATTTGTGCCTTTACTTCATCAAAACGCTTAAATTCTGATACAGATGTTTCGTCAGGATTATCACCTTCAGGTTGTGCCGCATTTTCTGTTCTGAACATAAGATCCTTTTTTTCTTCGTAATATTCCTGCATTTTTTCATCAGTGATATTAATCTGCTTCTCTATTGCATCGAATCTTGCAATTATATATTCTACTTTAACTTTTTCCGGTTCTTTATAGCCCCATATCCCTTCTTCAAAATTTGGATAATTTTCACTATATTTGTCATAAAAAGCTTTAATCTCGTCTTCCTTGATTTCAACTCGATCGATAAAATCTCTGGCCTTAAGGGCCGTATATTTGATTTTTACCTGTTCGTTCTCTTTAACATAACGTTGCAACGCTTCGTCTCCAGTAACCTTCACAGAACTTTTCAAAAGGTATTGAAGCTTACGTGCTAAAAGATACTCTTTAATTGTTTTTTCGAACTGCGGTTCTGTCAAATGGAATACGCTTCCAAGCATACGTCTGAAACCTTCTTTGTCTTCAAAGATGCGCGGGTCAACAGGAAAAAAATTACGTATCTCTTGTGCAAGTTCATCTTTGGTAATAACTATTCCCATGTTCTCCGCCTGACCAAAGAGTGCCATCTGCCTCCATACCAGTTGAGCTACCGGCTCTTTGGATTCCCTGAAAAAAATCCTTGCCCATCTGGTGGCAGTATCACTAAACTGATCTTGTGTGACTTTTCGGCCGTGAATTTCTCCGACACCGGGTTTTGGAATTATATATTCTGCTGCAGGGCCAATTCCCCATATTACCATTAAAAATACAACCAGGATGCCCAGGAGCTTTTTCTGATTTCTTCTAAACCAACTTGTTGCAGCCATAAATACCTCTCATCTTATAGTTTCTACACAGATTAAACTATGTGTGGAAAACATTTTATTAATAAATTGCCTTATGGAAATACCTAATAAATCCGAACATTGCATTATATAAAGCAACACAGTAACTATCAACTGCTTTTTGTAAAAACTTATAATCTGCTCCTACTATATATAGCGAAAACGTACAAAAAAGTTTTTAAACTAGAAAACCCTTGACACTAACAAACACCTTTGTTTTAATTTTTAACTTTGTCTAAAAATGCACTTACCATTTTGAGGCTTCAAAGAATTTAATAGTAATCAGTTCTATGGATAAAAATCTAGTAATAGTAGAGTCGCCGGCAAAAGCAAAAACAATTGAAGGTTACCTGGGAGACGGTTTTACGGTACAGTCATGTTTTGGCCATGTCCGGGACCTTCCTAAAACCAATAAAGCGATTGATATAAAAAACGGATTTCAACCTACATATGAGATCCCTAAAGAGAAAAAAGACGTTATAAAGGATCTTAAAAAGTCGGCAAAGAAAGCTGATGTTGTCTGGCTGGCAACTGATGATGACCGTGAAGGAGAAGCGATATCATGGCACTTGCATGAAGCGCTTAAATTAGATGAAAATAGTACACGTAGAATTGTTTTCGGAGAAATTACTAAAAAAGCGATACTTAATGCCATTGAATCGCCAAGAACAATTGATATTGCGCTCGTCAATGCACAGCAGGCCAGGCGGATCTTAGACAGGCTTGTAGGATTTGAATTGTCCCCGATTTTATGGAAAAAAATTCAACGTGGCCTCTCTGCAGGCAGGGTTCAGTCTGTTGCAGTAAGAATGGTGGTTGAAAGAGAGCGAGAAATTGAACAATTTGATACTCAGTCATTCTTCAAAGTCAGCGCTGAGTTCCTGGTTGAGGGTGATAAAGTGCTGAAGGCAGAGTTATCCGAAAGGTTTTCCTCTGAAAAGGAAGCTCTGGAATTCCTGACCAAATGTATCGGGGCTACTTTTACAATAGATAATTTAGAGAAGAAACCGGGACAGAAGAAACCGGCTACACCATTTACTACTTCTACACTGCAACAAGAGGCCAGCCTCAAACTCGGTTTTTCCGTAGCGCAGACTATGACCCTGGCTCAACGTTTATATGAATCAGGTAAGATCACCTATATGAGAACAGATTCTGTCAACCTCTCAGAATCTGCTTTAGAAAATGCCGCAAAGGAAATAACTTCAGCATATGGTGCCGAGTATTCAGAAACAAGGCAATACACTACCAAGTCCAGTTCCGCCCAAGAAGCTCACGAAGCGATCAGGCCTACAGAATTCTCAGAGAAGAGTGCAGGCGGTGACAGAAATCAGATACGCCTTTATGAGTTGATATGGAAACGGGCAATTGCATCACAGATGGCTAATGCCCGAATAGAGAGAACCACTGCGACAATCGGTATTTCCACTGTTCCGCAGACCATGAAAGCGACAGGTGAGGTCATCATGTTTGAAGGATTTCTCAAGGTTTGCCTTGAATCAAATGTGGATGAAAAGGATGAAGAGGAGAGCAAAGGGATTTTACCGCCGCTAACGGTTGGGCAGGAACTAAACCTTGACAGTATGAAGGCAGTTCAAAGGTTTACAAGATCCCCTGCCAGGTTTACAGAAGCAAGCCTTGTTAAGAAACTGGAGGAACTTGGTATCGGCAGACCTTCTACCTATGCTCCTACCATTTCTACCATACAAAAAAGAGGATATGTACTAAAGGAGCACAGAGATGGCCGGGAGAGACAATATCTGGAAATGGTCCTGGCAAACAACGAAGTTAATACCTTCACAAAAACGGAAATTACAGGTGCTGAAAAAGCCAAGCTTTTCCCAACAGATGTTGCCAGGATCGTCAACGACTTTCTGGTCAAAAATTTTCCAAGGGTTACTGACTACTCTTTTACTGCTTCTATAGAAAAGGAGTTTGATGATATTGCTTCCGGCAAGTTGGAATGGGATAAAATGATTGACGCATTTTATGGAAGCTTTCATGAAAGGGTTGAAGCTACAGAGGCGATAGATCGGTCAGAAGTAGACACCTCTAGAGAACTTGGTAAGGATCCCAAAACAGGGAGAACCCTATTGGTACGACTGGGGCCGTACGGACCTATGGCTCAAATTGGAACTACCGAGGAGCTTGAAGAAGAAGAGAAGCCTAAATATGCAAGTCTGCTTAAGGGGCAGTTACTGGAATCCATCACTTTTGAGGAGGCCGTTAACTTATTTAAGTTGCCGAGAGAAGTTGGTACGTATGAAGACAAAGTAATTACTGCTGCAATTGGCAGGTTTGGACCGTATATTCGGCATGACAGCAAATTTGTTTCGTTAAAAGGCGATGATGATCCTTATACTGTTGAGCAAGACAGAGCCATTGAATTAATCGAAGCCAAGCGCAAAGCTGATGCTGAAAAATTCATTAAGTCATTTGACGAAAATCCTGAGGTGCAAGTATTAAACGGCAGGTACGGGCCTTACATAAAAGTTGGGAAAAAGAATGTCAAAATACCTAAGGATCAGGAACCCAAAGACCTGACTCTTAAAGAGTGTCTTGATCTCGCTGAAAAAGCTCCTGTAAGGAAAGCAAGAGGGGCAAAAAGAAAAACTGTTGCTAAGAAGAAAAAGTAAACAGTTCTTGAGTGAGCGGAAAGAGGTACTAATATTTCAAGGTGACATAGCCTTTTGACTTGAGCAGCAGGGAAACAGACACGCCTGTGTCAACAAACCCTTTCAACACAGACTGAAATTCACTGGCAGTTTTGACATCGCTGGAACCAACTCTTAATATTATGTCACCGGGTATTATACCTGCCTTTTCTGCCGGACTATTACTTACAACGTGCCTTACAAGCACTCCGTGTCCTTTCTTATTTCCCGTGGGCAGGGCCTCAACCGCTAAACCCACGTTGAGGCTTGTTTGCCCGATAATCGCTCTAACGGTTACGTACTTACGCCCGGACATGCTTCCAGGCTGTTCGTCAATATTGATTGTCAGTAATTCTTCTTTTGTGTTTCGAATGACTGTTACAGCTACACTACTGCCGACTTTTGCGGCCCTTATGGCTTTCTGCAGATCGTCTATATTCATGATTTTGCGACCGTCAAACTCAACGATAACGTCACCTGGCAGAATGTTTCCTTTTGACGCTGGAGTATCTTGCCAAACCTCGGAGATGAAAGCACCTTTATCTGACTCAATCCGAAATTCTCTCAACACATCGCTTTTGCTTTTCATATCTAAATATGCAGCCAGGCTGTCATTGATATCCTGAAGTCCCACTCCCAGATAGCCTCTTACAACTCTGCCTTTTTCAATAAGGTCTGACATAACCTCATTTGCAATATCCATGGATATTGCAAACCCGACTCCCTGAAATCCCCCAGTGCGTGTTGCGATAGCAGAATTAACGCCGATTATTTCGCCGCGCAGGTTTACCAGTGGGCCGCCACTGTTACCCGGATTAATCGCGGCATCTGTCTGAATAAAATCTTCGTATGCAAAGGGTTTGGCGTATGGGGTGATGTGTGTTCTTCCTACTGCGCTTACTATGCCTGCGGAAACAGTCTGGCTATACCCAAATGGATTACCAATGGCAATAACCCAGTCTCCGACATTCACGCTCTCAGGGTCTCCAAGAGTGGCTTCTCTGAGATCTTCACATGCAATCTTCAAAATAGCCAGATCGGTGTTTGAATCCTGGCCAATCAATTCAGCGTCATGCTTGTCCCCGTTATGTAGCGTGACCGTAATTTTTCCGTTTTCATAACCATTTACAACATGAAAATTGGTAAGAATATACCCTGTTTCTTTTATTATTATTCCGGAACCGAAACTAGGTTTATTGGAGTCCTGAGATTTATTATTTTCGTCGTCAGGAGGGGAACCTTCATCGTGAGGGTTGGCTGGCGTACTATAAGCACCTTCTGCTACAATACTTACAACTGAAGGCGCTACCAGGCGTGATACCTTTTGGAAAATCCGTACAAACGGGTTTGCAATCTTTTCCAATTCTAAAAGATCTTTTCTTAATTCTTCAACTTCACTGCCAAAACATACTCCATGGCTGAGTAAAAGCAGAAAAACAAGACAAATTAAGATTTTAGCACGCAATAGCTTTGAAAACTTTACATACATAGTACAAGAAATTGTATCAAAATAATCACCTTTTACAACAAATCATTTGATTTTCAAGCTGGCATTGATACTCTATTATGAACGGTTGTCACAATGTCGTCTAAATAGTGGAGCGGGCTAATTTTCGTTACTGGTCAGGATACTAAATTATGAAAAAAGGTAAACTTATTGTCGTTGAAGGGACCGACGGGAGCGGTAAAACCGTGCAAACCGGCCTCCTTACGGAAAGGCTGACGAAAGAGGGCTATCAGGTACAAATGACAGATTTTCCACAATATGGCAAATCGTTCTTTGCAGATATGATAGAGAAATATCTGAATGGCGAATTCGGTTGGCCGCAGGAATTGAGAGACCATCTTAAAAAACATCCACTTCTCAGTGAAAAAAGTTCCGTTCCTGTAAGTGACAAGACTGAATATCTTGAGTCACGACCCAATGAGGTTGATCCTTATCTCACTTCCCTTCTTTACGCGGGAGATCGATGGGAAGCAAAAAACCAGATGCACAAATGGCTGGAAGATGGAAACATAGTAATATCTAATCGTTATGTTTGCTCGAATATGGCTCATCAAGGAGCAAAGATCAGTGACGCAGTGGCCCGGAAGAAATTTTATAAATGGATTGAGGTGCTCGAACATGAAGTTTATGCCGTCCCAAAGGCAGATTTTACTATTTATCTGCATGTTCCGGTGGATATTTCCCGGGAATTAATTAAAACAAGATTAAGAGAATCAGAAGGCTTAAAATCAAAGATGGATTTACATGAAGAAGACACCGAGTACCTGAAGAGAGTTCGGGATGCATATGTAGAACTTGCTGCCAGTGATAGTAACTGGTGTACTATAGAATGTGCTGAAAGAAGTCAAATAAAGCCTAAAGAGGGTATTTCAGAAGAGATTTGGCATGCGATAAGTGGAATTTTATTTTAACGCCTTATGAAGACGTTGAAAAATATGTGTGTAACTTGTTTATTTAATAAGTCTTAATACTGAAAAATCTATTCTTGACATATTACGTAGTAATCAACTAAAATAAAAGGTTTATAGTTACGATATTAAAATAGATACGTGTAAGGAGGGGATTTTTGGAAAAAATAATGAGTAAAGATATAAGGGCAGTTATAGATCAATGCCCTGAAGTCGGACGTCTTTTGGAAGAATATGGTATTGGCTGTGCTCCGTGTTCTGTCGGAAGTTGTCTGGTGAGTGATGTTGTGGGCATACACGGTCTTGATCCGCAGACAGAAGCTACTTTGATGTATAAAATGGAAAAAGCCCTTTATCCGGATAGAGATGTACCGGAACCAAAGGTGGATTTGTCAAAAATTGTACCTAAAGAGATAAATTATTCTCCGGCGGTAAAAAATCTCGTGGATGAGCATGTACTGATCAAACGGATGCTGGCTTTAATTCCTACCATTGCTGATTTTGTCGAAAACAGTGAAACGGTGGATAAAGATCTTATTCTGAGCTGTGTTGATTTCATACGAGGCTATGCTGATAAGTTCCATCATATGAAGGAAGAGGATATCTTCTTTAAGTATGTTGACGAACAGTCGGAGATAATTAAGATTATGTACGAAGATCATGATACTGGAAGGAATCATGTCAGGAATGTTGTTGAAGGTGCTGAAAATGGAAACAAGGCTCAGATCAAAGAGCATTTGCATGGATACAGGGATTTGCTGACTCAGCATATAAAGAAGGAAGATGAAATATTATATCCATGGATAGAGCGTCAAATGACTGATAATCAGATTGGCGAACTGTTTCAGAGATGTAGTGCGGCAGATGATTCAGTTGGAGAAGAACTGCCGAGGAGGTATGAGAAATTTATAATTGATTTAGAAGAAAAATTCGCGAAGGAGAATTAATATGAGTGATTGCTGCCCAGGATCAAAAACAATGGATTTTAATGAAGACGATGCGCAGGGTGAAGATGAAACAGGCGCACGCCAATCTCAGCTGAAACAGTGGCCTATCCAGTTGCATCTGGTTTCTCCACAGGCACCTTATTTTCAGGAGAAAGATGTTTTACTTGCTGCGGACTGTGTACCTTTTGCTTTGGCAGATTTCCACAAAGATCACCTTAAAGGAAAAAGCCTGGCTATTGGATGTCCAAAACTGGATTCAGATCAGGAAATTTATGTAGACAAAATTGCTTCTTTGATCGATGACTCCAAGATCAATACTTTAACCGTTATGATTATGCAGGTACCATGCTGTATGGGGCTGTCCCAGATTGCAAAATCTGGTGCAGATAAGGCTACACGCAAGATACCTCTCAAACAGATTGTTGTCGGTGTAGAAGGTGGTCAGGTATTGTCCGAAGAGTGGCTTTAAAGATTTCAGTACTTATCTGTTAAACATAATAATCCCCTGGGAGACCAAGCGCCTCTCAGGGGTTTTTTATTCATTTTTTATACCCGTCACAAATTGATTTTTGGAATTTCAGGGCATGAGTTTACCTGAAATTTTGATTTTTTGATTGAACAAAGCCAGAGGCTTGGTAATACCAAATCGAGGATTTTTTGATTGAGAAAAATGTAAATTTCCAGTGAAATCAGGTTATGGAAACCGAAAACTAATTTGTAATGGGTATACATACACAAAAAAGCGATACAAACCAAAGTCGACTGGAAATGGATGAATTCTCTTTCATAAAATGGATAAGAGGTAATCAAAAGAGAGATAAGAACGTCATCATCGGCATCGGTGATGATTGTGCGTCTGTAAGGATTAATGGCGATAATGTGCTCCTGGTTACCACGGATATGCTGGTAGAAGGTACACACTTTGATCTGAAAAAGAGTACGCCCGGAGAAATTGGAAGCAAGTCGATCGCCTGTAGCATCAGTGATATTGCTGCTATGGGTTGTTCGGCAAAATATGCGGTAGTTTCAATCTGTTTCCCTCACGAGACTAAGACAAAATTTGCCAGAGAATTGTATCGTGGTATCAAGAAAATGGCAGATGCTTTCAATATTAAGATAATAGGCGGAGATATTGTCAGCAGTAAAAAAACATTGGTTATCAACGTGACGATGTATGGCAGAAATGAAGGATTGAAAACTATATCCCGCTCTGGCGCGAAGGTGAATGATGTCATAATGGTAACGGGTGCATTGGGCGGGTCAATATTGGGAAAACATATCACGTTCAAGCCACGCTTAAAAGAAGGCCTATTGCTAAATAAGAAATTTAAAATAAATTCTATGATAGATATAAGTGACGGTCTGGCGGCGGATCTGGGCCACATTCTTGAGGAGAGTGGGGTTGGCGCTGTTTTATACGAAGACGAAGTTCCGATATCTGCAGATGCAAAGAGGCTGGCGCGAAAGACCGGACGGTCAGCACTCCAACATGCTCTTCATGATGGTGAGGATTACGAACTGCTTTTTACTCTTTCTGATAAAGAGTCGAAAAAACTTTTAGCTTCCAGGTCTTTTCCTGCACGGTTATCAAAGATAGGCCATGTTAACAAATCAAAGGGGATCAAAATGCAAGATACGGTCGGTAAGTTAAAAAGAATAAAATCAATAGGGTATAAACATTTTAAATAAAAATAAATTTACTATTTCAGATAATTCCATCCATATTGAAACCGGAGAGATTGAGCAGACAATCGAGTCTGGTCGGCTAATAGGTTCTCTTCTTAAAGCAGGTGATGTAGTAGCGCTTATAGGTCAATTGGGTGCCGGCAAAACACATTTTACAAAAGGGATTGCAGAAGGCCAGGGTGTGGAGAACAGAAAAGAAGTTACAAGTCCGAGCTATGTAATAGTTAAGCAATATAAGGGCCGATTGCCGATTTACCACTTCGATGCATACAGGTTGAAATCAGCGGATGAAATGTATGAAATCGACTGTGTGGGTTTTTTCTGGGGTAATGGTATATCAATTATTGAATGGGCGGATAAAGTGATAGAATGTCTGCCGGACGAGTTTCTAAAAATTACAATTAAGATAGAGGGAAAAACATTAAGAGGTATCAATGTGTCTTATAATGGAGAAAGATACAGAAATTTTATGGATGAAATTAAGGAGAAGGTTAAGTGTCTAGAATAAAGGTTTTGCCAGAAACAGTTGTAACCAAAATAGCTGCCGGTGAAGTCATAGAGCGTCCTGCCTCGGTATTAAAAGAGTTGGTTGAGAACGCGATTGATGCCGGTGCAACGCAAATAGAGATACAACTGGAGGAGGGTGGTAAAAAACTTATAAAGGTTTCTGACAATGGTGTTGGAATGGATGCAGATGATCTCAAGATAGCGTTTTTAAGCCATGCAACAAGCAAGCTGCGAAGTGATGATGATCTTTTCTCTATTGATACGCTGGGTTTTCGTGGAGAAGCCCTTCCAAGCATTGGATCAATTTCACAGATCAGGATTATATCCCGCACAAAGGATGCATTAATTGGTTCGGAAATTCAGATTGAGGGAGGACAGCTTGGTAAGATAAAAGAAAAAGGGGCGCCTGAGGGCACTCAGATCGATGTACAAAATCTGTTTTATAATACTCCCGTTAGGCGAAAATTTCTAAAAAGCACGCGAACTGAAATGGCCCATATATCAGAAATGGTTACAAGGTTTGCTTTATCGTATCCAAATATCCATTTTACGACTCTTCATAACGGAAAAAATGTCTTAATCTTTCCTACCGCCAAAAACCTGAAGGAGAGAATAAACACGATCTATGGAAAAGAGATAAGCGAAAATCTTCTTGAAATAAATTTAAAAGAACCTGATATCTCTATATATGGTTACATCCTGCCGCCAACATATAATCGTCCAAATACAAAGATGCAGTTTATTTTTCTTAACGGAAGGTATATTCGAGACAACATAATTTTTCATGCTATAAATGCTGCTTATCGAAACCTTTTGATGTCCAGACGATCACCCATTATTTTTTTAAATCTTCAGATTGATAGCAGGGAAGTGGATGTTAATGTGCATCCAACAAAGATTGAAGTCAGGTTTAAGAATACGGGGCTTATTCACGATCAGCTATATGCCACAATACGTTCCGCCCTTATGCAGACAGAATCTCACACTTCATTTCAGGCGACAAGCCAGGAAAGCCGTCCCAACGTAGAATCGTCTACTGCACCTGCCAATACATTTGTGGGAGGTGTTGAGGCACAACTCAGGAAGGATAAAGAGGTTTCTTCGGATGGAAGAAAAGAGTCTGTGATGAAGTCTATGTCAGATTTCTTCTCAACGTCTTCTGACAAGGAAACTCCTCATCGTAAAGATGAGCATAAACAGGATGTTTTGCCATCTGCAGAGGCTAAGCCTTTATTCAAACAGGAAAGTAAGCTTACTTCTCACATACAGATCCATAATTCGTACATAATTGAAGAGACTGCAGAAGGTTTAAATATAATTGATCAGCATGCTCTGCACGAGGTTGTTCTTTACCACGAGATATGGGAGCATATTAAGTCGTCAAGACTCGCAATACAGAAACTGTTAATTCCTGCATTAATAGAACTGGCCCCACGTGATTTTGTTACAATCATGAGTCTCAGAGAGAAGTTTGCTACTTTAGGATTAGAAATAGAAGAATTTGGAAAAAGTACAATAGCGATCCGAACACATCCACAAATTTTGAAAAACCTGGATTTTCACTCGCTTATTCAAAGTGTTCTCGAAGAGATTGATAGTGATGACGTTAAAAGTGAAACAGATAATATTTTAGTAAAAATCGTCCAGGTTATGGCCTGTAAAGGTGCTGTCAAGGCAGGCCAGCGGCTGGCACCACAGGAGATCCAATCACTTCTAGAGCAAAGGAAAGACAATATTGTCACCAGCTTTTGTCCCCATGGCCGCCCTACTGCACTCGAATTCAAAATATCTGAACTTGAGAAGCAATTTAAGAGGATCTAGATAAAAGTTTAAATGACGATTAAACTAGAATCTGCAATATATAGCGTTATTTAAGTAAAAACACTACAAAATATCTTGAAAATAGAAGAATATCTATAAAACAAAAACAGTCGTAACGTTAACTTTTCTCTTGACTGTTTATAGGTTTATCTATAGTATACCCACTTGGCAATCTTTTAGCAATTTTAATAGAAATGGAGTTGGTTTTTTTATGGCAAAGATTCAGATTTCTGAAAATGAGAGCTTACGTGAGGCGATTAGAAGATTTAAAAAGATGTGTGATAAAGAGGGCATAATAAATCAATCAAAACGTTATGCTTATTTTGAAAAACCGTCTGATAAACGTCGACGTGAAGCTAGCAGGAGAATTAAAAATATTAAGAAGGCACAGAATCCAAACGCAAATATTATTTAACTCGTAATATTTGCAATTAATTAGTGATTCGAAGAACCAATTTTAAAGCCAGCTGAAGCGACATATCATATCTAGTGCTGCAAATCTATATTAAACATTACCGTATAGATATCATGTCCATAATTACTTATCAATAATGTAGACTTTCGTTACTCTTTTTCATCGGGGTATATCTCAAGTAACATGCGTTTAGTAACTTTTTATCTTGGACTCCTGTATTGTTGGTATTGAGTCGGATGATCAAAATTACTGCAGTTTTGAAATTATAGAGTGACCTGCTTTTTTCTTTGACACTAAATTTCTTCCTGATAGATTATATAGATGACTACAGTCTCGACTCAAAAAACATGGTTGGAATCACACAGATACTACCCCTTTAGTGCCTATTTAAGGGAAAATTTCTCCGTAAAGGTTCACAAAGTTTCGATTCATGCCGGTTTCACATGTCCAAACAGGGATGGACTGGTGGGTGTTGGAGGGTGTACTTACTGTGCTAATGAGAGTTTCAGCCCAAATGTGCGTGAAACCATCTTGCCCATAAAAGAACAGGTTGAAAAGGGCGTTGAGTATTTAAAAAGAAGGTATAGTGCGGAAAAGTTCATTGCTTACTTTCAGGCTTTTACGAATACATATGCAGATGTTGGTACACTAAAGGCTCGGTATGATGAAGCGTTGTTAAACGATGATGTCATCGGCCTTTCTATTGGTACCAGGCCTGACTGTGTTACGGAAGAAATACTGGACCTTATCTGCAGTTATACTAAAAAGTACCATGTATGGGTTGAATATGGCTTGCAGTCAATTCACGATCGTACTTTGCAATTAGTAAATCGAGGACACGATTACAACTCTTTCGAAGATGCTGTAACACGTACGAAAAACAGAAATGGCATAAAAATATGCGTTCACGTCATCCTCGGTCTTCCAGGAGAAGACAGGAATGACATGATGGAAACTGCCCGAACAGTCTCTTCTATGGGTATAGACGGAATGAAACTCCATCATCTGTACATTGCTAAAAACACGGCGATGGCTGAAGATTACGCCAGGGGTAACGTTAAAACATTGAAAGTAGAAGAATATGTCTCGCTCGCTTGTGATTTTTTAGAGAGAATTTCTCCGGACATAGTTGTACAGAGATTAGTTGGTGATACACACGGAGATTCCTTAATTGCACCCGTCTGGAAGGCAACTAAGGGTGAGGTGTTTGCTGCAATTACCAATGAATTAAAACATCGCAATTCATATCAAGGCTCAAAATATACGCCATCATACTCTACGTTGCCTCAAACATAATGACTTTAAGTCTTACCGTGTGAGAGCAATAATGCTTGACATGATAAAGTTTGGATAGATATAATCCTTGATTATACAACAAGTTGAGGAGGATAATTATAAGTAACCACCCCTTTACCCCTCCTTCATAAGGAGGGGATTAAGAGGAGATTTACCTGAACTTTAGTGTAATTTATCCTTGTTTACGACCAGACTTAAATGCGGGCGTAATTCAGTGGTAGAATACCAGCTTCCCAAGCTGGGTGTCGTGGGTTCGAATCCCATCGCCAGCTCTATGCAAGCAATAATTTAGTATTTGGAAATTTCAATATTAATATTTTTCCAGAGAAAAATTCATCAACTTGTAGATTACATTGAGTGGTCGATCTGTTTATTATAGTTTTTGGCAGGTAGGGTAGCCGTTAACATGGGAAAATTTACCGAATAACATAAATTTGAAGGAGAGAGTGTAGATTGAGTAGTTTTTCAGATATAAAAAGGCTTGGTGGTGGTGTCATGATGTTTCTGGTCACGATTTTCCTGGCAGGATGTGCAACATACAATACCGGTATGTACCCGCCTCCGGAATTAAAAAAAGAATTAGAGTCATTACGATCTAAAACAACCACTCAAAAGTCTATAAAATATACGATAAAGAAAGGTGATACCATTTGGCGGATAGCCCATAATCATGGTGTTTTGCCTGACGAAATTATAAAAGAGAATAGAATCAAAGATGTTGAGAACATAAAACCCGGGCAAGAATTAGTTATACCAAGAGGTGTCGCCATTAGTAAAGAAATCCCTGAGCGGAAAGCTTCAACGTATACTAAGAAATTAAACGAGTCATTCAAATGGCCTATACGTGGTAGAATATTGTTCGGGTTTGATAAATGGATAGATGGTTATAAAAACAAAGGAATCGATATAGAGGCAGTTAATGGACAGGCGGTGAAGGCATCAAAAAGTGGTGTGGTTGCATTGGCCTCTGATACACCAGATGGCTGGGGCAAGGTTGTCGTGCTTCAGCACGATGATGGTTCGTACACATGGTATGCTTATAACTCTAAAATTCTTGTTAAAAAGGGGGACAATGTTCTCCAGGGACAGACTATTACAAAGGTTGGTAGTACCGGGAGGGCGAAACGAGACAAACTCCATTTCAAAATATTTCTACGCGGAGTACCGGTAAATCCAATATCTCACCTGCGGTAATTAACTACTTACAAATTTTCTCTTTATCGGCATTAATTATAAAGTGCAATCTATGAAAAATATTTGGGCACCCTGGCGTAAGGAATTTATCTTGAGCAGAAAGGAAGAAAATTGTTTTTTCTGTGAGGCTATAAAAGACAATCAAGATCGCAAGAATCTGGTTTTGTACAGGGGTAAGGAGTGCTTTTGTATTCTAAACAAATATCCATATAATAATGGCCATTTAATGGTGACACCAAATCTGCATAAAGACGATTTGACGAAATTGAGTAATTCGGAAATGTTGGAATTCATGACATTAACGAGGGACGTGAAGAATGTTTTGAGTAAAATAATGAATCCCGATGGTTTCAATTTAGGGATTAATCTTGGAAAAGCTGCCGGAGCAGGTGTTGTAGGCCACATACACCTGCATATAGTTCCAAGATGGAATGGCGATACAAACTTTATGCCCGTTATTTCCGATACTAAAGTCATTCCACAATCACTCGATGATTTATATGTCGAGTTAAAAAATTGTTTTTAACCTTACAAAATTCATAAACAAATAACTTCAAGCTTCTGGTGCTGAATCGTGCTATTTTCGTTAATACCTCTTTTCTAAATTTTTGAAACACTTCAAATTAACTAATTAGCACCGTCTTGTTCACTCCCTCCGACCGGGCAATTGATTCATTGTGCTTTCGTATCATGTGAGAATCATTAATCTGAATTGATAAATGGTGTGGCACAAAAGTGTGACTACACACATACGTGCCTGGCGCATATTTTCTCTTCTTATCTCTCCTTTGTTTATCATGAAAAACAGTAAATACAAAATAGTTTCACGTTGTAAACCGCGCCTTATAATAGTTTTAGGATTTTATTGCCTTTGACTCAAACAGCAATCCATACCTTCCTTTCTTTTTTGGCACTTAGTTTGTTATACACAGTTGGACTGGAAATAATATTTCAATGTAAAGGGCATTTCCTGTTTAACAGATGATGTGCTGCAATGTCACAGGGTTATGAACAATTGGGATTTATATAATTCTTGATGAACGGCTCAATTCTCCCTGCCCCCGTCCCCGATAGAATGCGTCGGGCAGGAATTCATCCGGGCTGATACCAGTTTGTTAGGTGGAATCCCTGAATTCCTTGCCAGGTATATGTCATACCTGCTTTGTACCTGTTCTTGTCTGGTTGTCCTTATTTCAAAGTCTGGTAGATAATAGAGTTTCACTAATCAGAACTTTTGCAAAATCATAAGTGCTATTTAGCTGCAAATCATCATGTGTGCATAATATTCCGGCTGTTATTTGTGGCATTAAAGAGAGGTTTAACAGAATTTTTTTTAAGTTTATGAAAATCAGAAATTTCAAATCTAAAATCGTATTGTTTTTCTTCCTCCTGGTACCGGCGTTAATACATAGCAGGGTCGCAGGAGCTGATTATGAGTATACAAATGAAGGGATTTCTTCAAACCTTAAAACAGATGCTATCGTAGATATTCTGACATTTAAAAAAGGCAGTAATCGTTATCATGCAACGACAGGTTTCATCGTAAGTCCTGATGGTATTATCATCACTAACTATCACACCCTGGTTAATATCAACTCTATAGAAATCAGGCTGACAAGTGAGAAAAAGCTGAAATTTGAAGGTATTCTAGGTGTTGACAGACAGAAGGATATTGCCGTGCTTAAGGTGAAGGGGAACAACCTTCCATGTCTTAAGATTGGAGATCCCAAAACTTTACATACAAATAACTTTGTAGAAGCATTTGGTTGTTCTTCCAAAAAATGTATAGAAAACGGCAGCAAAACAGGAAATCGAAAACGTAAGCTGTTGCGGAAAGGGGGTTACATATTCACAATAAAACCACTATTTGACCATTCATACGACATGATTTATTCAACTAATCAGGTAACTTTAGGGTTTAGCGGTGGTCCGGTTATCGACGTTAATGGTGATGTTATTGGTATAGTAAGCCGTCTTCTACACATTCATGACTATGCAGATTCAGTCATATGCTTTTCTGTACCCATCAATTATACAGCTCCCCTGTTGAAAAACATTCAGCTTCAGTCCCTGGAAGAATTCATTGCAGTAGATAAAGACAATAAAGAGTGGTGGTTAATTGCTGGTTCTACAAAGTATTTAAAAGAGCGTAAAGAGTGGGATGCAGAGAGGTATATTACAAAGGCAATCGAAATAGACCCTGGATATGCGGAGGCGTATGGTACCTTGGGAACCATTCGAATTAAACAGGGAAGATATGACGATGCAATCAATTTATTAAACAGGGCTTCTGCTATCAGTCCGGAGACCTTTTTCTTTCACAAAAATTTAGGCCATGCGTACAAGGAAAAGAAGATGTGGAATAAAGCAATATTAGCATATGAAAAGAATTTACCAAGCTTCCCCATGCTCGGGCCAATCTACATGCACCTGGCGATACTATATGAGAAAACAGGTAATACCAAGATTTCACTTAAGTGTATAGACAAGAGCATAGTGGCATACCAGAAAGAGCTTACATATTACCATGAACCAACATCAATATATTTAAGACTTGCTACACTTTTTGAAAAGAGAGGTGATACAGACAGAGCGTTGCAATATGTAAATAAAGTTATACAGGCCAAATATGATGTCGGCAGGGAGTATTTTCTGCGTGCAAATATTTATGTAAAAAAGGCTCTGAGATTAGATACCGAAAAAAGAGATGTTGATAAAGGTTTCCTGGTAAATGCTATGCACGATTACGAGAAAGCAGCGGATTTGGCAAGGAAGAATATAGTTATTTTTGATCCTGCCCCTTTGATTTACGCTTTAAAGAAGTTCATAGGTGAAGGTGAACTTACCGGCGATCCGGAAGTGAATCTTACTCAGAATTACGATGAATATTTTGCGTGGGATACAGAAGAGCAACTCTCCTATAAAATAGATTTGATCTGGAAAATGATAAAGCGTGAAAAAGATAAACATAAACGTCGCAACCTTTATTCTTTCTTTACTGCCAACATTTGCCGATGGAGCATCAACCTGTATGTAAAAGGAAAATATGATAAAGTTGTCGCAATTACAAAAATGGCAATTAAATTAAACAAAAATAATGCTGAATCATTTCTTTTATTAAGGGCAAAGGCTCATGGACATTTGCACAAATGGAACAAAACAGTAGAAGATTGTAACAGGGCATTAGATTTGGATCCGGATTGTGCCAGTGCGTTTTACATAAAGGGTGTGGGATACAAAAATCTGGACAATCTTGTAGAAGCTGATAAGGCATTTGCCAACTACAAAAGACTTAGAAGTAAGCCACAGATAAATATAAAATATAATTAAATGTTACCTGGGTATCTGCTTTTCCTTCTAAAGCCCTTACTGGTTTTATTTTACGTATTTATACCTAACGCTGCTTTATTTACTGCACTTATACTTACCCCAAACACCTCTTCTCTCTCTTGATTATTTATTAATCAAGAGATTTTTACTTGGCAGATTGCTTAAAATATGATAACAATTGTTTATGATTTCCTGCACCTAAATTTTAAAATGAATTAACCAATAACCTTCTGCAATATCTGCTTCTAATTTGCATAACTTTAGAATAAATATTAATGCTGACAAGAGAAGAACTGGAAAAAAGGGAAGATAGTTATCTCGCTTCTTATGCTATGAAAAGCATGAATACGCGTGGAAGAGCACATCCTGAGGATGAGCACCCTTATCGAAGTGTTTATCAGAGAGATAGAGACAGAATTATTCATTCTACTGCTTTCAGAAGGTTGGAATATAAAACACAGGTATTTGTAAACCATGAGGGTGATTACTATCGAACACGGCTTACCCATTCAATAGAAGTTGCTCAGATTGCCAGGAGTATATCAAGGGCATTATGTTTGAACGAGGATCTTTCAGAGGCAATAGCACTGGCGCATGATCTGGGACATACGCCATTTGGTCATTCAGGTGAAGATGCTCTCAGGATATTGATGAAGCATCATGGCGGCTTTGAACATAACATTCAGGGCTTGCGTGTTGTTGATATACTGGAAAAACGATATTCTCAATTTTCCGGTCTGAATCTTTCGTGGGAGGTCAGAGAATCAATTGCAAAGCATAAATTACTTTCAGATGATCCGAATGTTATTAAATTTGATTTAAACAAACAGCCACTTCTTGAAGCTAAGATTGTGGATATTGCTGATTCTATTGCTTATGACAATCATGATATTGATGATAGTTTAAAGGCAGGGTTGATTACGGAAAGCGGTTTGCAAGGTGTTGAATTATGGAGATATGCAAAAGAGAAGGTAAGGGAGCAGTATAGTAATCTTACCAAGGAGATGGAAAATATACATACGATAAAATACCTGATCGACATGGAAGTAACGGATTTGATAACACATACACAATTCATGCTTGAAGAGATGAAGATAAAAACAACCGATGATGTACAGAAGTGTAAAGAGAGGCTGGTATCCTTTTCACCTGAAATATCTAAAAAGAAACTGGAATTGCAGGAGTTTTTACAGCAAAACGCATATAGCCATTACAGAGTTGTTCGAATGGCTGATAAGGCAAAGCGGTTCGTGGAGGAGCTGTTCAATGCATTTATTGAAAATCCTATGCAGCTTCCACCGGAATACCAGAAGTGGATCGAGGAGGCGGGACTTTATCAGGGTGTTTGTGACTATATAGCCGGAATGACTGACAGGTTTGCCCAGGATGAGTATTTGAAACTTTTTTATCCTTATGAGAGGGTATGATGAGAGCAGATGTTTCTGTAATAATGCCAGCTGCAGGCCTTAGCCTCCGTATGGGGGCCAACATAAGAAAACCGTTCATAATGATAGGTGAAAAACCTATTTTTTTTTATACACTGGAAAAATTCTCTAAACTAAAAAGAGTAAAAGATATTATTTTTGTAGTGAATGAGAAGGATCGATCAACAGTAATTGAAAAATGGACGGATGAGCTTAAGGCACGCAAGGTAACAAAGATTGTTACGGGAGGTGAACGCAGGCAAGATAGTATCTATAACGGGCTTTCTCATTTAGATCCAGACACTGGAATAGTTCTTATACATGATGCCGTAAGGCCTTTGGTGAAAAATGATGAAATTGAGGCCGTTATTAAAAGCACGGAGGAGAAAGGTGCTGCTATCGTTGCGAGCCCTATGAAATTGACTGTGAAAAAAGTCGACACAAGTCTCGAAATAGTTGAAACAGTTCCCAGGCATGATTTGTGGATGGCACAGACACCTCAAGGCTTCAGAAGAGATATACTGGTTAATGCTTATGATAAGATCAAGGGTACAAATGAAGAGTTTACTGATGATGCGGAGGTAGTTGAAAAAGCCGGTCATACAGTAGGAATAGTTTCAGGGAGCTATGATAATATTAAAATCACAACACATGAGGATTTAAGGTTGGCGGAACTTCTATTAGTGAATTGTTAAAGCAGTTATTTTGGGAGAGTTCTATTGTCTGTTTTTTCGGATTAAAAGTTTTTCAATAATGTGTTTTTCTTGTAGTTATAATCTTCATCTGTTATAAAGCCTTCATCCCTCAGTTCCAGATACTCTGCCAGGATCTCTTTAATGTTTCTTTCCCCTATACCATCGTCTTGTTCTGCCAGAAGGTCACTTTTCTTATGATCGTAATCTATGTCACTGATGATCCCATCTTCTTTCAGCTTGCGAAGATCATTAAATTTATCTTTTATACTCTTTGTTTGTTTGCTGCCCAGGATTAATGCCTTTCTAAGTTTGTAATCTTCTTTGGTAATAAGTCCGGTCGCTTCTAATTCTTTAAGTTCCAATAGCTGGTCTTTAATACTCATTCTTTGAAGTACAATTTGAGAGGAACCACCTGAAACGATTTTACCGGTAGCTTGCTTATCAGCGAGTGTTTCTTCCTTTCCGTAGTCTTCTTCTTTGACAAAAGTATCTTTCTTTAAATCTATTATTAACCAATTCTCATGCCCTCTTTTAAATCTTTGATCGGGGCGTATACTTAGCTTCCAAAATGGGTTTTTCGTTATACTGAACGGATCAACAAACGCTTCATCTTCTGTCTCTCCAAACACACTCTCCGTACCTTTTTCTGACACATCTGTATATTGTATTTTAGAGAACACAACATTTAATTTATCATTTAAGATGAATAATCCAAATATTGTGTCTGCTCCTCCTGCCTTAAAAAATCTTTTTCCTTTATTAAAATTTGAATTAACCAACACGTATTGCAATGGGGACGCCTTTGTAAAAGCATTAGCCATATGGGGTGCTAAAACCAATAATTCATTTTTCATAAAAACATTTCGTTCTTTGCTCCAGCCGCCAATGTTCTTTTCTTTAAAATGAATAGATTCAAGTGCATCTGACAACATCCTTTTATTTAAAAATTGTGGATGATCAAGAAATGTCTTTGTAGTGCCTTCAGTGCTATTTACTGCCTCAAGCCTTATATACGTCTTGCCTTGATTATAAATATTGTCCCTTGGACTGATGACTTTATCATCCTTAACCATGGATTTAATGTCTGTACAGCCAATTACTCCGAATAAAATAACAAGTAATAAAATGCGTTTAAAATTCATTCAGAAGTTCCTTCTTTTTCAATTCATAATCTTCGTCTGAAATCAAGCCTTCATCGCTGAGGACTTTCAATTCTTTTAGCTTGTCTCGTACGTCTGAATATTTTTGTTTTTCTTCAATAAAATTATTGCTGGTTCTAATCTTTCTTTCAATAGTTCTTGCCCGGCTATCTGTATGGGATGGATTATTATTGGCATTGCCACCTCTACTGTTACCATTGGCAGCCACACCAAACAAATTACTACTCAAATCGAAGATAAGCCAGTTTTGATGTCCCGGTGCAAACCGTTGCCCTTCCATGGGAATAAGCTTCCAGTGACCGCTTCGTTTCACCTCAAACGGATCTTTAAATTTACTCTTATTACTCTTTCTAAATGACTGTCCATCACGAAAGCTTTTTTTATTTAGAATATCGCTAAAGACAATGTTGAGTTCGTTGTTTGATATAAACATACTGAAATAACTTTGGGAATCAGCCAAAAGCACCTTGTCAACTGTAGACAAAACTAAAATATCTTGAGAATCATTGGCCATTGAGAATGCACTAAGTATTGGAGGTATAATTACCTGTAATTCTGCTTTCTGGTATAACCGTTGTTTGCCTTTGGTGCCCAGCATTATGTTTTTCTGTGTGTAGAAAATGGATGAGAGAATATTTGTGAGTCCCCCTGCCGTAAAGTAATATGGGTGATTATAGTTTTTCTTTATTACGTTTCCATTTTCATCAAGTTCTTCCCGTATCTCAACAGATGTATTATGGTCATTGACTGTTGCCCCAACTATGTTACTTTTTTTAGGAGTCTTTTTATTGTATGAGTAACAGCTAGTTAATAGAGAGAGCAATAAGAGCAAAGATATAAATTTAGCTAAATAATATTGTTTCATAACACCACCCCTTCTTAACATATTTTGTCAGTTGCTTCTGCCAGAGAAGATACTTCAGTCATATTAAGGGATTTTATTCGTGAAAAGTCATTTATATTGTCCCTTGGAATGATTGCATTTTCAAATCCGAGTCTGGCGGCCTCTTTTATCCTGCTATCAAAGTGACTAACTCCTCTCACTTCACCACCCAAGCCTAACTCCCCTATTATAATAGTATTGCCTGGTATTGCGATATCCTTAAAACTGGATGCAATTGCAATCGCAATTGCAAGATCTGCTGCCGGTTCTTCGATTTTTACACCCCCAACAACATTTACAAAAACATCTTGATCTCCTAATAGAAGACCTGTTCTTTTTTCCAGCACGGCCAGTATCATAGTAACACGATTGTGATCAACGCCACTCACTTTACGCCCCGGCATTCCAAAACTTGATCTGGTTACCAGTGCCTGTACTTCCACAAGCAGGGCTCTTGTCCCTTCAATACATGAGATGATTACAGAGCCTGAGCTTAGGTTATGTGTCCTGGAGAGAAAAATCTCTGAAGGGTCTTTAACCTCTCTAAGTCCAGTCTGACACATCTCGAAAATCCCTATCTCGTTTGTAGGCCCAAAACGATTCTTCACCGCTCTTAGTATCCTGAATGACATGAATTTTTCGCCTTCAAAGTACAATACGGTGTCAACCAAATGTTCCAACACCTTGGGTCCGGCAATCATTCCTTCTTTGGTAACATGTCCAACTAAGAAAATAGATGAATCCTTTTTTTTTGATATTTGAACTAGTTCATTAGCACATTGCCTGACTTGTGAGACTGTTCCTGGAGATGACTCAAGTTCTGGCTTGAACACAGCTTGTACTGAGTCCACAATGACGAGCTTGGGCTTGATTTTTTTGATGTGTTCAAGAATAACATTTAAATTGTTTTCCGCAACCAAAAAAATATTATTCGATGTAACACCGAGTCTGTCTGCACGCAATTTTATCTGTGCGGTTGATTCTTCCCCTGTTACGTACAAAGATAGGCAGTTCTGTTCACTGAATTTTTGGCATACTTGTAATAAGAGGGTTGATTTTCCTATTCCTGGTGTGCCGCCAATCAAAACTGCTGAACCAGCCACAATACCACCACCAAGAATTCTATCAAATTCTTCGATGTGGGTATGCGTCCTAAGTTTACTATCAGGTTTTATGTCTGATATGCATGCAGGGTCTTCCGTATCATATTCTGGCAGGATGTGTGTGGATGCAGACTCACACGTTTCTTCTGTCATCGAATCCCACTCCCCGCAGCCAGAGCATCGTCCTACCCATTTATTCGTTTTCCATCCACATTGCTGGCAGACAAAAACGGTATTAAATTTTGCCATAATATAACGTATTGTGTCTTAATACTTAGTAGTGCTATTTTAGGACGTTATATTTCTGAAAACAATAAAAAAAGGGGCTTGGTAGCCCCTTTTTTATATACTTGACTTGTAAAATCGTCATCAATTATTTACTATCTGAACCGCTAGTAACTAACTCTTCCTTAACCGTTACTTCCTCAAAAATCAATTCTCCATCTCGCAATTTTACCTCAATAGCATTACCATCTTTAAACTTTCCCTTTAAGATATTTTCAGAGAGAGGATCTTCTATTAGATTTTCTATGGCTCTATGTAATGGTCTTGCTCCATAATTTGGTTTATAGCTTTTGTCAATGAGGAAATCTGAGGCCTCCTGAGTTACCGTAAGAGTTATGTTATAGTTAGTTAGCCTTGAACGTATACTTCCCAGTTCAATTTCAACAATCTTTCTTAAATCCTCTTTTGTCAGGTCTCTAAACACGGCGATATCATTAACCCTGTTGACAAACTCTGGACGGAAATGTTTTTCGACTGCTTCTAGAAGCTGCTCTCGAATAGATTCGTATGATTGTACACTGGAAGCTTTTTTAAATCCGAGTGAAGATGTGTTTTTAATTATGTCACTACCAATATTTGACGTCATTATTATGATTACGTTTCTGAAATCGACATGACGTCCAAAGCTGTCTGTTAATTTACCTTCCTCCATAACCTGTAACAACATGTTGAATACATCGGAATGGGCTTTTTCTATTTCGTCCAGAAGTACCACTGCATAAGGACGTCTTCGAATTTTTTCAGTTAATTGTCCTCCTTCTTCAAATCCAACATATCCAGGAGGCGCACCTATTAATCGTGATACATTATGTTTTTCCATATATTCGGACATGTCTATCTGAATCAGTGATTCTTCTTCTCCAAACAATGACTTTGCCAATGCTTTTGAAAGAAGTGTCTTGCCGACTCCTGAAGGGCCTATGAAGATAAAACTGGCACTTGGTCTGTTTGGGTTCTGTAAACCCGCCCTTGACCTTCTTACTGCCTTTGCTACAGCTTTTATGGCATTGTCCTGTCCGATTACAGTTTTATGTAGCTCCGCTTCAAGATTTAGTAATTTTTTAGCTTCTTCAGCTTCCATACGTTTGAGAGGTATGCCCGTCATGGTTGAAACAACTTCGGTAATAATGGCTTCGTCTACCGTTCCGTCTACTTCCGTACAATTTTCTCGCCATTCAGTTTCTACGTCAGTTTTCTTCTTTTTCAATTTGTCCGCTTTGTCTCGAAGCTTTGCTGCTCTCTCAAAATCTTGTAACGCTACGGATTCATCTTTTTCTTTTTCGAGATCTCCTATCTCTTTTTCTATATGCCTTAAATCAGGAGGATGTGTAGTTGCCTTTAATCTTACACGGGCACCTGCCTCATCGATAACATCTATTGCTTTATCAGGTAAAAATCTTCCTGTTATGTATCTTGTAGCATATTCTGTAGCTAATTTTATCGCTTCATCAGTTATTTCGACCTTATGGTGAGCTTCATAACGATCCCTTAAACCTTTTAAGATTTCAACAGTTTCTTCTTTCGAAGGCGGATCGACAATTATTGTCTGAAATCTTCTTTCAAGTGCACTGTCTTTTTCAATATATTTTCTGTATTCATCGAGAGTGGTTGCGCCTATACATTGTATTTCTCCTCTGGAAAGAGCTGGTTTCAGGACATTAGATGCATCTATTGCTCCTTCCGCCCCTCCTGCCCCTACTAACGTATGAAGCTCATCTATAAAGAGGATTATGTTTTTTGCTCTGCGAACTTCTCCCATTACTGCTTTAATTCTCTCCTCAAATTGTCCACGGTATTTTGTGCCTGCTACCATCATTGCCAAATCTAGGGCTACAATTCTCTTCTCGCGCAACAGTTCCGGAACTGCACCACTTATCACAGCCTGGGCCAAACCTTCAACTATTGCAGTTTTTCCGACTCCGGCTTCGCCAATCAAAACCGGGTTGTTTTTTGTTCGACGACTTAAAACCTGAATCAGGCGTTCGATACTCGATTGTCTGCCAATAACCGGATCTAATGATTGTTCCTTTGCTTGCTGTGTTAGATCACGACCAAAGGAATCAAGCGCAGGTGTTTTTGACTTGCCTTTTTTCTCATCCTTTTCTTTAGTGCCCTGTGTTGTTTCAGCACCAAGAAGCTCTATTACTTCTTCCCTGACACCTTCTAATTTTATACCTAAATTCAGTAAAACCTGTGCAGCAACGCCTTCGCGTTCCCTGAGAAGCCCAAGTAGTTGATGTTCTGTTCCTATATAGTTGTGACCCATGGACTTCGCTTCTTCCATAGCATATTCCAACACCTTCTTTACTCTTGGGGTAAAAGGTAATTGTCCAACTGAGACAAGGTCGGGGCCTGCTTGAACTATCTTTTCGACTTCCATTCGAATCTTTTTTAGATCAATGTCTAAATTTTGTAAAACATTTGCTGCTACACCACTACCTTCTTTCACCAATCCAAGCAATATATGTTCTGTCCCTATATACTCATGATTGAATCTCTTCGCTTCCTCTCTGGCTAGAGCCATTACCTTTCTTGCCCTATCGGTAAATTTGTCAAACATTATTAGCCACCTTTTTTATAAACCGTCAAGCCTCTTTCTCACATAAGAGGCCCTGATAACATTTCTTTGTGTGGAGTCCAGTTCACAGCCTTCCAGCTTTTGCAAATGTGCCGGAAGCGTCAGGACAAAAAGTTCATTAAGGGTTTGCATTTCAATATCGTCGATCAAGCCAATATTGACTCCCATTCGAACCTGTGAAAGTAATTGTAAAATTTCTTCAGATGTAATCATTCGAGCGGCCTTAAGCATACCATAGGACCGCCAAATTCTATCTTCTAGTTGATCTTTGCTTTCCATAACCAAAGCCTTTCTAGCCATTCTTTCATAACTTGTAATACGCGGTATCACACTTTCAATTATGGATAATATTTCCTTCTCTGATTTTCCTAATGCAAACTGATTTGAAATCTGGTACAGATCACCAGACACTTTAGTACCCTCTCCGTATAAACCTCTGACGACTAATCCAAGCTTGCCTACGGCGTTAAAAACCTTTTCAATGTGCTTGGTCATGCCGAGTGCAGGTAAGTGTAGCATTACAGAAACACGCATGCCTGTACCAACATTTGTCGGACAGGCTGTCAGGAATCCAAATCTTGAAGAAAATGCGAAGTTTAAACTTTCTCCCAGAAGATTGTCAATTTCATCAATTGTATCCCAAGTCTTTTTTAGTTCGAAACCTGAGCGAATCACCTGGATTCTGAGGTGATCTTCTTCGTTAATCATCAAGCTGACAGTTTCTGATTTTCCAAACGCAACGCCTCTTTCTCCTTCTCCTTCGGCATGCTCTTTACTAATCAGGTGTCTTTCTACAAGAAATAATTTATCAATTGCAGTTGCCTGGTTTAAATTTACATAGGAGACGTCTTGCGCTATTTTACGCTCAATGATAGTCTTTCGCAATGAAGATTCTATCTCTCTCCTCTGTTTTAAATTTGCACGAGACAGAAAAGGGTATCCTGCAATATTTCTTGCCAGACGGATTCTGCTACTGATAACTATGTCAGATTCCTTGCCGGTACCCCTTAGCCACTCACCAGTATTGTCAGAAAGATCTTTAATCTCCATCTTCAACATTCCCTGAAAGTTCATAGATTCTATCTCTTAATTCTGCCGCTTTCTCATAGTTCTCTCTCTCTACCGCCTCGTTCAATTCCTTACGTAATTGGATAAGCTCATTTTTTTGGATAATTTCTGCTCCTGCGTTTGCCGGTACTTTGCCCACGTGTTGAGAGCTACCATGCATCCTTTCTATAAGAGGCATCAAACCCTTCTTAAACACATTGTAGTCCATTGGACAGCCAAGACGGCCCTGAGATCTGAATTCCAGATAAGTAATTCCGCATACAGGGCAAGTTGTTTTTGACATTTCCCTTATTTCAGGGGATACTTGGTTAATAAGGCTTGTTAAAATATCAGATGGGGATGGTGCTTTTGGGAAATGATTTGTAACTTTTTGGGCACAATCCTCACAGAAATGCCTCTCCTTTTTCTCGTTTTCTATAATTTCAGTGAGATGCACTGTTGCCAGTTTTTTATTGCAAGACTCGCATTTCATTATAAATAGCTTCCTCTCCTAATCGTTCTTATTTTTTGTCCATTTAAGTAATTCTGTAACCTCTCCGAGAGAAGTCCTTCCATGCGAAATCTCTTCGCGTAATCTGTTCTCTTTTTCCAGCCAATCCATCGCGTAGTTGGCCATCTCTTTCGCTTCACGTTTTGGCAAAACTATTAGACCATCACTGTCTCCTACGATCCAATCGCCGTTATTAATCGTTATACCTGAGATGTTTATAGGTATACCGATTTCGCCAAAACCTTTGGGTTCCCCCGCATTTGGCATGATCAATTTCGTAAATGCAGGAAATTGTAATTTTCTTATCTCTCCGCTATCACGAATCGCTCCGTTTACGACCACCCCTGCAAGCTTTTTTTGTATCGCACTCTGAGTTGCAAGTTCTCCCCATACGGCAGGGCCCACACCTCCGGAATCAATAACTATTACGTCTCCCTGCTCTGCGATATCTATCGCCTCAACCGGTTTTGCCCAGTCACCAGGATAGGTTCGAACGGTTACCACCCGTCCGATCATCTTCGTTTCTAAACTAATACTGTTTATTCCGACGATCCCTCTCAGACGGTGGCTGCCATCTGAGATATTTGCAGTTGAAACCTTTTCAAGTATTTCACGTACATCGTCGCTTGAAGTCCTTTTAAAGAAATCCTCTGCGATTTTCTCTCGATTCGATATTGCTCTCTTTAAATTTTCAGTAGCAGTCTTTATGTCTGTTGCCTTACAGATTGCACCGCCGACTACTATAATTTTTGCACCTGAATTTACTGCATCAGCAACTGTTTCAGAATTCATTCCTCCGGCAACAGCGACTGGAATATTGACCTTTGAGCAAATTTCTTTAAGTCTTTCGAAAGGGCTACTTCCCTGCATCTGTTCATCAATTGCAGTATGAATACCTACAAAATCAGCACCCCATTTCTCAACTTCTATTGAGCGCGAGACGCAGTCATCAATTCCGAGAAGGTCGACTTCAATCTTTATCCCGTAATTTTTTCCTGCGCTTATACACTCCTTTATTGTTGCGTCTGTGGCACTTCCCATTACAACAGCAATGTCGGCTCCGGATTTAGCAGCCGTTTCCATTTCCACACGACCTGCATCCATCGTTTTCATGTCAGCGACTATTGTTGCCGTGGGAAATTCTTTCCGCAGTGCCCTTATTGAATCTAATCCTTCACTTTTAATCAGAGGGGTGCCTGCCTCAATCCAGTCAACTCCTGCGTCAACTGCTTCTCTGGCCACATTTATGGCACGTCTTAAGTTTATAAAATCTAAAGCTACTTGAAGGATAGGAGTGTCTAAATTAATCTTCACTTATGGTTTGTAAAAGAACGGATTATACATAATATGCAGCAGCGCATTTTTCAGATTCCCATGTCTTAACTTTGGCAACAAATATTTCTGGTGGCAACTGCGCGCTTAAGCTGTTATATATTTCTTTCGAAACATTTTCTGTTGTGGGATTTACCTGTTTAAACTCACTCAACTCATTCAAGTAAGAATGATCAAAATGAGAAAGTATCTCTTCAAGTTTCTTTTTAACAACCTTGAAGTCCATAACCATTCCAATTTCGTTAAGTTTTTCCGCTTTAAGTGTAACTTCTACCCTCCAATTATGCCCGTGCAATTTCTCGCAATCGCCATCATAGCCACGCAGATTGTGAGCACCTGCAAACGTTTTTTCGACAACTAACTCGTACATATTAAGGGAACCAATACACTACTTATCGGTAAAAAATGAGATTTATTTAATAATTAATTCTACTTTGGTTAGAATGAAAGTCAAGCGTTTATTTGAATGCCTGGATATCGCCGAAAGTGCAATTTAGCAATTGGTTTGTTTTATTAATAAAACCTTAATGACGCTGCTAAAAATAGCATTGCAAACACTAATACCAGGGCAAAAACCTGTAATATTTTCTTATATACAGGTGGTTTGACTAAACACGAACAATCTTCCTCCGCTTTATTTTCTTTAATGAGAAAAGCATTTACACCGTAAATGATAAAGAGGCATACAGCGAGTAGAACCTTAATTCTGATTATGGTCTTATATCCTGAACTTAAGCTTGTTTCCGTGGCTGACATAATGCCGTCAATAGAATTAAAAATTCCGGTAATAATAAGTACAACTATTAATATTCCGACATAAATACGAAATCTGTCGTGGATATCATTTGAAAATTTTCCTATTCCGGAAATAGGTGAGCTTCTTCCCAAAACCGGTCGAAGTATTGCATCGAGAAAGATCATTCCGCCAACCAGAAGGGCTGCAGCAGAAAGATGAAGCCAATGGTTAATTGAAAGCAATGTACCAAGTATCATATATTAAATCTCCGTCATTTATGTGATTAGAATTCTGATAAAATTCATTCTACAGTAGTTCTTAAAACTATCCAATATTATTATTTTAGATTAGTAGAATTTGAATCGAAAATCAAAAGGTTTTTGTGTTTATTGTTGTAGGGGTTACAGAAAAAAGGGCTCTATATTTTCTTCCGAACCGTTAATTGGCGGTTAAAAGTGTTTGTTGAGGCATATTGCTTTTGATTTTCATTAAAATGCATGCTAGACTCTAGTTCGGTTGTTTTTTCTACGCAATAAGCGAGAAAAAATGGAATGTATCAATTCTGCATATATGTTGAAGTTTTAAGAAATAGTTTTCGAGCGATTAACATTTTGTTATCAGAATTTGAAGTTCAGCAAAACCTCAAAACAATTCCGCAGCTAATGAAGTAGTATAATACGATCTCCGTTCTGAATCTGTCAAAGTGTTATTTAAATTAAAGAGGTATAATTATGGCGAATGGTAAGGTTAATGATCGTGACTACTATGAGGTATTAGGGGTAAGTAAAAATGCATCTAATGACGCTCTGAAAAAAGCCTATAGGAAGCTTGCTATCAAATACCACCCGGACAAAAATGCAGGAGACAAAAAAGCTGAACAAAAATTCAAGGAAGCTGCAACTGCCTATGAAGTACTTAGCGATCCAAAAAAGAGAGAAATGTATGATTTACGGGGGAGTGCCGGGCTTAACGACATGGGCTTTCATGGCTTTGAAAATAGTGCTGATATATTCAGTAACTTCGGAGATATATTCGGAGACATATTTGGTAACCGATCTTACCGGGAGAGGAGCAGGCCACAGAAGGGTTCAGACCTTAGGCATGATATAACAATTTCTTTTATTGATGCTGCGTTAGGAAGCGAGAGACAACTCAGATTTACGAAGAGTGAAGCTTGTGAAGCCTGTAACGGAACGGGTACTAGAAACGGAGCGCCAGCTGTATGTCCTCAATGTAATGGTAAAGGGCGAGTGGAGAATGCAAGATCTTTGTCAGTTAAAATACCAGCAGGGGTTAATAGCGGCTCTGCACTAAAACTTTCCGGTCAGGGAGAAGCGGGTATCAGGGGTGGAAGAGCAGGAGATTTGTATATACATGTTAAAATTGGTTCACATCCCTATTTTGAGAGAGAGGGTTTGGATATTCGATATGATGCGCATATACCCTTCACCAAAGCGGCATTGGGGGGAGAAGTAGAAATTCCAACATTAAGTGGAAAAGCAACGCTAAAGATACCTAAATGCACACAATCCAACCAAACATTGAGGATGACAGGACAGGGGATCAAGATGAAAGATGGGAGAACAGGAAGCCAGTTAGTTAAAATAGTAGTAGATCTACCAAAAAAACTGTCTGAACGACAGGAAGAACTTTTCAAAGAGCTGGAAGAGCTTGAGCAAGATTAATTACTCTTTTATTTTGTCTATATTAAAGCTAAACAAGTATTATCTATTCCTATATAATGATTTGTCTATTACTTCAACTGCTTTTCCTTCATTTAATTTGTAATTCAGGAATCGATTTAACGTTTTTATATGTTCGTCCGGATTTGTCAATAAATCATTGTAATCGATATACAACACGTCTATATATTTTCTGCCTTCTATCCAATCTGTTATCTTCAAAAGATGCTTGTTAAAGAACTCACCCATTTTTTCATCACTAGTATCATCTTTGCTGCCCCCCATTCTTTCCAGCATTTTACTTTGGGAGGCCAGTATTTCATTCATTTTTCTCTTCATAAATATCACTTTGTAATTTTCGTTAGAAGGCAGATCATATAATAATTGAGAAACCATTTTAAAAGCTTTCCCCCTGGCTTCCTTCAACCATCCTGTATCTTCCTTTATTTCCTTCACCTTTTCATATTCATAGTAACCATGCGGGTTATCTTCATTTGCCTTCCGTATGTTATCAGTAACTACCTTCATACCGCCGTATTCTAATATCTGCATCATCATAGATGTTCCAGACCTGGGCAAACCGGAGACAATAGTTATAGTATTATCCATTCGTATTACTCTCTTTTTAATCTATTGTAGTATCTAAAAACCTGCGTAGTGATTCTTCTTTTCGCTAACATACAAAATTATCTTCCTGGTTCGTGATGGCAAGATAAGTGATTATTGTTAATAATTTCTAAAGCCTGACATTAAAAGGCCTCATTAGTATAAAACCAAATCCGAGAGTAAATATAAAGAAAAGTATGAGCCAATGGATATCCCATCCGAAAAAATTGATCTTTGCATGTGGATATGTGATCAGAACGGATTTCAGGGCTGTCCCTTCAGGTAGGGACGGTTCTCCCGGGTTTAAAAATGAATTTATAATTCCACTTTTTAGTGTTTCAGAAGAAAGTCTTGTAACCTTTCCTGATACAAGCACCCTTTTCCCGACGTCCATATCATGTGATTGAAATCCCAATTTAAAGATCCCTTCTCTCTCCGCTCTTACTCTCCAATATGTTTCTTTTCCTCCGTCAATCTGAAGCGGGGGTGTTTCAATACTTAATCCTTCTGATACTGTTAAGACCATTTCACGGTCTTGTGTGGATAATTCATTTGGATTATGGAGTTTTACCTTTACGATTGCCGATTCTCCCGGATGAAGCGGTCTATATTCATATCTAAGCGCAGTATGAATAACTATGACTACCATTGGGACCATCATAAACATTAATGGCTTCAAAGTGTATCGTAAATAAATCATATTAAACTTCAATATGTTTTTCTGTGCAGAGAGGATTATTCTTATATCGTCTTTAAAGAGTCTTAACTCTAAAATGTGGCCCATGATCCTCGCCTTGACTCTTTTAATTCCTTCTTGATTTGATGTGTATTTGAAAATGGGAAGGGCAATAATTGCAGTCAGCAGAGAGATGGCACACAGACCGTAAATTGAATCAACTGACCTGAAAGGATAGAAAAATATGTCAAAGAATGAATTGAATATTATATTAATAGAGTTCATAAATAATTATACTACTACCCATGTTTACAATATAATTTTATTTTGCTGCGCTACGATATATACCCAAGTCCCTTGAGCCTTTTCTTGACTTCCTCTTCTGATTCAGATTCTTCTGCTTTCGATATTTCTTTTTCAATAATGTGACTTACAAATTCTTCAACGGATGTATATCCGGCTTTTGCAGCATGTTCCCTGGCTTTTTTCAGCAACTCTTTATCAATCTTAATTTTGGAAACTGACATTTATACTGCTCCTTTCTAATTGTCTGATTCTTTCTGTTTATTTAAAAAATTGGCTTTCCAACCATACCTGTACTCTTTTTTATACCGAATTCTGCCAAGATTGTTGGTGCTATATCATATAGAGCAGGGCTTAAAGTTTTTATTTTTTTGTTTGAAAGTATGATGCCAGGGATAAGTTCATAATCCCACAGATGAGTACCGCTCCACTTTTTCATATTGTCACCTAAAAGTCCTTCAGGAACCTTGCCCAATGCGGATTCCCATGAAGTACGGTATCCCCGGTTATATCCAATGAGAAGATCAGGAGCATCTTGAACATATTTACCAGAATATATTTCCTCTCTTCTGTAAACCTTTTTAATAACCCGTTTTCCATTTTCAGGGTCTTTCAAATTCTCAAGTTTGCTTATAAGATCTTTTATGAGTTTTTCTTTTTCTGCTCCATCGTACACAATTCCCATGCCCTCTCTTCCGAATAAGTTAAGATAAATGCCATTAAAGCCGAGGGAGTACGCTTTTGTTATTCCAAAGTCAACATTCTCAAAAAATTCATTACTTTCACCCAGGCTATCATCCATGAAGTTGAGGTACCCATTATCTTTCAACCATCTGTTAATATGAAAATACCTGCGAAATGGGCCGAAACCGTGATCAGAGAGGATAATAAGCGTAGTGTCATTATCTATCCTTTTCATCACATTTCCCAAAAGAGTATCCATTTTTTTGTAGGTATTTTTAATTACGTCAGAGTATTTTTCTGCCTCTTCAGATTTATAGCCAGGATGTTCTTTGTCCATATATCTCCAAAACATATGAGAGATAAGATCGGTAGTTGAAAAATACACGAACAGAAGTCCTGATGAGAATCTTTCCATCTCAAGATTGAGCATCTTTTGTCTCTCATTAATAATAAAGTCAGATTGCTCAATGTAAGCTTCGTTATTGATGAAATCCTGATCAAGTGCCTTAGTATCTTCCGGCATACCCTGAGTATAGTAATATCCTATCTCATCCGCGATGTCTGCAGAATAACTTCCTGGAGTGCTTATGGGGACGTTGGGGTTGATTGGATCAATGTTTATAGGTGACACATAAAGCTCAAGATAAGGGTGTACTTGCATTAAGTAAAACCTGCATATCCCCGTCAATTTCTGAAAAGGTGCAAGTTTAAAAGACACCTTTATCCATTTACTCCACTCCCCTTCATTCAAAAGTATCTCTTCATCTTCAACTCGTATCAGAGCAACAGGGTTGTTATCATCAACCTTGATGACTAACTCTGTACTTACTCTTTTTCCGCTCACTTTAAATGGATTTGGAGGCCCTGAAAGTTCTGTTTTGATGCTATTGTTCAACATTTTTACATTTAACAGTCTACCACTCTCTATCTCCTGCTCTTCATCCTCTAAGTCTTTGGTAGTATAAAAGGAAAATGTTCCATAGGTTCCGAGTATATCCGGTGTTCCCATACCGGAAAGTGTATTCGCTTCAGTGCTGACTGGTGGAAAATTTGCAGGAATCTTTAGAACTGTAGACGGAATACCATTATCCTCCAAAATTTCCCAGAACGCCTTTCCTTTTCTTAAAAGCAAGGTTTCAGCATTTGAAAAAGGAATTAGCCAATCACCTATTTTCATGTTTTTTTTTGCTTCTGTTGTCTTTGAAGTAGAGAGATAAGGTATATATGTCTGGGGGTCTCTGGCAATGAAATCAAAGATACCATGCCCTCCGGGATTCATACCAGTGATAAAGTTTGACCAGGCCACGGGGCTTTGAGGCGGCATAGAGGTAACCAGTGGTTTAAAATCTCCTTTTTCCTGGAGAAGTTTAAAGTTTGGCAGCATATCCTCTTTCATATATCTATCAAGCAAAACAGGATCCATACCGTCAAAACCCAACAGCAGAATTTTTTTTGTAGATTGTGCCGAACTCGTATTACCTGTGCAGAAAACGTTGATGATAAAAAAGCATAGGATCATAAAAGCCCTTCTGCATATCAGATTTTTTTTCATACAAAAATAGAAATTTCTCATCAGCCTAATTTTCCTCTTCCTTATTATTCTTTGTACTAAATAGAGGTTTTCCGGTCATATAAGATGGGATTTCTGCTCCAAAAAGCTCAAGAACAGAAGGCCCTATGTCTGCAATATGTGGATTGTTCCGGAAAATTTTCTTATTACAGAAGAGTACTCCCGGAACCAATCTTGGGTCCATACAGTGGTCACCACTCCAGCTTTTCTTGTTATCTTCGAATATTTTTTCATCTACCCTACCAACTGCTGCACCCCATGAAGCCCTGTAGCCCTCATTGCAGCCTATGATAATATCCGGCCCGTTCTCCTTATATGGCCCGTTATAATAATCTGACGTATTGAAGCATTCTCTTATGGCAATAACGCCCTTTTCATCATCCATTAATCCATTCAATTTATTTATCAATTCCCTTTTCAATTTTTCCTTTTCCTCTCTGGCTACGATGCCTTTTGATTCCCTTCCTTTCTCGTTTATGTATATACCGCTCATTCCAAATGTATAAGCCCTAGTCTTTTCCCATTCTATACCTTGAAACCATTCATTTCCTGTTTTTTTCTGATCCTTCAGGGCCAGATAGCCATTCTTATATAGCCACGTATTTAGATTAATACCTCGTTTAAAGGGCTTAAACCCATGGTCTGACATGACAATCAGGACATCATTTTTGTCTATCCTTTCCATAACCTTGCCTACCATATGATCCATTTTCTTATAAAGATCTTCTATAGTACTCCTGTACTTTTCCTGGTCAACTCCTATAGCATGGGCGGGATGGTCCTTTGTTATGAAACGCATAAACATGTGCTGGATTCTATCCGTCGTATCAAAAACACAAGCACACAATCCCCTTCTGGTTTTATCAAGGGCGTTGAAGAGCATCTCCTCTTTTTCATGATGGAACTTATAAACCTGTCGGATGAAAACATCTTCATTTATAACTCTCTCATTTAATGCCCACGTGTCTTCAGCTAATCCAAGCGTTGCATAACTTCCTATCAATTTAGATAAATAGATTGAATAGGAGAAGGGATAAGAAACAGGAAGCGAAGGTTTTTCAGGGTCAATATTTATGGGGCTCATATACATTTCAAAGTGGGGGTGAAGCTGTTTGACAAAGAAGAGGCAGATTCCACGTATTTTTACACCGGGACCGGCCTTGAAAGTTAATTTAATCCAATGCGAGTATAAACCCATTTTCAGCACGAATTTTTCTTTAGAAACCTTTACCTCTGCCTCTGTATTTCCGTTAAGTGTAATCTCCAGGGGAATTCGCATCTCTTCGTCCTGTTTTAATGATTTGTTTTCAGGGCCGGGAATATAAGTTCTGATCTTGTGACCTTCAATATTGACCGGGATATGAGTACCTCCGGTCTTTTTCTCATTTGAGCTACTATTATTGGAGGTATAATAAGTGAATGTCCCCTGTGTCCCTCTCAGATCAGGCACACACATGCCTGATAGTAGGACGCCATTGAGTTTCTCCGGTGGGAACGTCATAGGCACTCTTATTACAGAACTGAAGATGCCATATTCATCCAGGATATTCCAGAACGGCCTTCCCTTTCTGAGCAATTTGACTATTGGTTTACCAAAAGGTATCGAATTATTTCCTATAGAAAAAGACCTGGATGATTTTTCAATCTTTGTTGAGGAAAGTTCAGGAAGATAGGTTTTAAGGTTTCGGTTCAAGAAGTCAAAGATATTATGCCTAGATGGATCAACACCTGTGATAAAGGTTGACCAGGCTACTGGCGACAACGCAGGGAGTGTAGTCTGTAGTTTCTGAAATGTACCGGATTTACTCAATTTGGATAGATTGGGCAGTTTACTTTCTTTCATATATTGAGTCGCTAAACCAGGATCCATTCCGTCTAAACCTACGATAACAACGCGTTTGACATCATGTTTTGTATGTAAAGGTCTCTTCCTCCTGAAAGTCTTAACAAGAAACCGGATAGGCCAAAAGAGGAAAGTCAGTAATGCCAGAAAGAAAGTTATTAGTAATATAAAAAACGAAGAGACAAAAGCGAAGCCTGCGCCAGGTCCAATATATGCATAAGCACTTTCAGTATTGTTAATCAATACTAATACAATAAAAATTGAAAATAAAAAAAACTTTTTCGAAATATTAGCAATCATCTCAATTTGTTCTGTACAGAATATTTTTAAAATAAAGCCACATGCATCCAAGATAAGAATATTGCCAAACCTCAACGTATAGTGAGTTCAAGCAATTAACAAAACGTAAAAATCCTGAGAAGTCAGGACATGAGTTATAAAAATACCATATTAGGCTAAATGTTGCAAATATTTCCAAGGCTTGAGTTTCAAAGGTATGAAAAGACGCTGACGTTGAATATCACATCTAGGATTTACTTCCTAAAACCATTGACAAGAATCTAGTTTGTTATCATTCCTACTAGATTCCTTTTACATATCAAGAATAATCAGGTAGTGAATCTGAAAAATATTATGCCATTAACCATATGGATTTATATTGCAAAACAAACCCCCGTTTTTATAATGATTTGCTATAAAAAGTACAAATTATTTTACCACATTAATGAGTGAACAGAGGACTACCATTTTTCCTTAGGAAATTAAATTAGACTTGAAACATCACCTTTTTAGAGAATATAGTAACAGGTCAAAACCTGTCTGAGTGGCATACCGGCTTAAGGGCTTTTCCAAGAAAAGTGTTGGAGACAATTCCCTATCATAAAAATTCAAATGATTTTGTCTTTGATTCACAGTTTCTTATTCAGGCAGCTTATGCCGGATTTATAATTGGAGATTTACCGGTTCCATGCCGTTATA
>JASMMK010000046.1 GCA_030748215.1 Candidatus Scalindua sp. | reverse complement strand
TCGAACCTTCGACCCACTGATTAAGAGTCAGTTGCTCTACCAGCTGAGCTAAGGGCGCATTTATATGTTTTTATAGATTTGAGGTGGCCAATGATCAGTATCAAATGACCAGGTTTGTGGCACGCCCGGCAGGACTCGAACCTGCAACCATTGGATTCGAAGTCCACTACTCTATCCAATTGAGCTACGGGCGCTCAATATTTTAACTATATTAACTTAAACAACTTAAGTAGTTTTCAATCCTTGTAACACTTCTCAATAATCACTCAAAAAGTACTGCAATTTCCACTACAAGCATCACAAATTATATAGCTATAACATTAAAATGCAAGTGTAATAATATTGCTGTATGTCTTATGGTTTGAGTGAATTATTTATAGCTTGAACAATTTTGTTTGAATGCTTATTATGGACAAATCTATGGAATGGTACGCTATACATACACGTTCAAGGCATGAAAAACAGGTAAATTTGTTTCTTAGTGAAAGAGGAATAGAGACATTTCTGCCTCTTGTACATACGCTCAGCCGGAGGCGAGACCGGAAGAAGCATGTCGATTTGCCTCTTTTTCCCGGGTACATGTTTGTTTGTACGGACAAAGAGCGTTTGTTTGATGTTAAATATACAAGAGGTGTGACAAGAATAATTGGTACCGATATAGATGCACCAACACCAATACCTGAGAAACAGATCCTTGATTTAAAGTCGGTTGCGGAAAGCGAAGTCCGACTGGACCAATATGCATATCTCAAAAAGGGTAGAGCGGTAAGGGTAAAGGCCGGACCACTTAAAGGGCTTGAGGGGATTCTTGTAGAAAGGAAAGGTCATTACAAGCTTGTTATACGCATTGATCTTCTACAGAAAGGTGCTGCTGCCGAAGTATTTATTTCCGATATTGATCCGATTTAAGGTATCCCTGATACAAACTTGATGGGTTGTTAAGCACTAATCAACAAAAACCAAATAACAGATAAATTCCAATAAAGTAATCTAAGATTCCAAGACGGCTGACATCGTCTGCGAACCACTAATGAAATATTTAATAACAGGAGCAGCCGGTTTCATAGGTTTTCATCTATCAAAACGTCTTCTTGGACAAGGCAATAGCGTTGTCGGGATTGATAACCTTAACGAATATTATGATGTCAATCTGAAGAAATCCAGGCTAAATGAACTCAAAGAGGATTCTGGGTTTACATTCCATAAATTGGATTTAGTTGATCGAAAAGGGATTGAAAAAATATTTTCTGAAAACAGTTTTGATTACGTTGTGAATTTGGCTGCACAAGCCGGTGTAAGGTATTCACTGACAAATCCACATGCAAATATTGATAGCAATATTGTAGGATTTTTAAATATACTTGAAGGATGCAGGAACAGTGATATTAAACACCTGGTCTTTGCCTCTTCAAGCTCCGTTTACGGGGCTAATACAATGATGCCGTTTTCGGTACACCATAATGTAGACCATCCTATCTCTCTTTATGCGGCTACAAAAAAATCAAATGAACTAATGGGCCACGCCTATTCCAGTTTATACAAATTGCCATGTACAGGTCTCAGGTTTTTTACTGTTTATGGCCCTCTGGGACGTCCGGATATGGCTCTGTTCTTGTTTACCAAAGCAATCATGGAAAACAGACCGATAGATATATTTAACCAGGGAAAGATGAAGAGGGATTTCACTTATATAGATGATATTGTAGAAGGTGTAGTCAGAGTGACTGTCAATATTCCAGAGCCAGACAAAGGTTGGAATAGTGACAAACCCGATCCTGCAACGAGTTATGCACCCTATAGGATATACAATATTGGGAATAACAGTCCTATTGAACTTATGAAGTTTATCGAGGTGTTAGAGGATTGTCTTGGAAAGAAGGCTGAGAAAAATCTTTTACCCATGCAACCGGGTGATGTACATGAAACGTGTGCTGATGTGGGTGATCTGATAGATATTGGCTTCAAGCCTTCCACCCCAATTGAGAAGGGAATTAAGAAATTTGTGGAATGGTACCTGGGCTATTACTCAAAAACATGATAAACAGATAAGGTGATTGAGTACCGGAAGCAGAATAAATCTATCCGGCAAATAGCAAGTGAATTGAATCTGTCTAAAGGAGCTGTGCAAAGAACATTAGAAACGTGTTCATAGCAGTGTACCAAAAACTGACATGCCCCCGTATTTCTATTTCTGATCTCCTTTTTTCGGACAATATTTAAAAGAAGGCCTGGATGATAACTATATATTGAGTGGAGTGTCGGACTTGATGCTTATTGGGATAGGCGTTCAATTGTTAATCTTGCGGCTTCTGCCAAAAATGCAGCACCAATACCCAGTGCGTTTTCATCGAAATCGAAGGTAGAGCTGTGAGCCGGTATTCCTTCCAGACCCTCTTTTTGAGCACCCAACCTTACAAGGCACCCCGGGGTTTTTTCCAGATAATATGAAAAGTCTTCACCTCCCATACACGCAAATTTGTTGTCAACGAGAGCCTTTTCATCAATAATATTTTTGACTGCTTCACTGGCAATTTCAGACTCCTTGACGGTATTAATAACAGACGGGTAGCCCATAGTAAAATTAACAGTGACATCCGCATTGTGAAGTGTACCGGCCGCATCTACAATGCGCGTTATACCCGACAATATTTGCTCCCTTACATGAGTCTCTGTCGTGCGTATGGTGCCGCAAAGCTTAGCGGTTTCTGCTATTGCATTAGGTACCGAGCCTCCCTCTATCCGTCCTACAGACACAATTGAGGGGTATAGTGGGTTTACTTCTCTGGATACGATTGTCTGCAGAGACATTACTATAAGACTGGCTACTACAATTGCGTCGATTGCATCATGCGGCTGTGCTGCATGGCCTCCTTTACCCCTGATTGAAATATCAAATCTATCGGTAAATGCAGAGATTGGGCCCTGTTGTACAACTAGCTTTCCTGTCTTATAGTGCCTGTCAAGGTGGCACGCGAATATCGCTTTTGCATTATCGAGTAGTCCTGACTCTATGATCTTCTGAGCTCCGCCACCGCCTTCTTCTGCCGGTTGAAACACGAGTAATACACTTCCGGACTTAAGGGTTTCTTTTAGTATAGAAGCAGCACCGAGCAGCATTGCAACATGCCCGTCATGGCCACAGGCATGCATTACACCATCAATTTTAGATGAACATTCAAGTCCTGTTTCCTCTTGAATAGCTAGTGCATCCATATCAGCCCTTAAAGCTACCACCGGGCCTGTGTCATTAATTTGCCCTATCACGCCGGTTTTTCCAATTCCTGCAGTTGACTTTATACCAAGTTTTTCTAATTCCCCGGTGATGATGGCTGCAGTATTCTCCTCCTGATACCCAAGTTCGGGATGCATATGGATTTCACGACGTATGCGTACCATCTGTTGAAACAGCTCTTTTGATACAGTATTCATAAATTCATTCTATAAGAATCATGATAAATATCCAGATTAAAAAAATTTGTTTATTTCTACTGGACTAAAAATGTACTGAACCATAAAATGCTAATTTAAGGATTGAGAAATTGAGGCGTTAAGGAATTGTAAAAAACCCTAATTCTTTATTTTCTGAATTCATTAATTATTGAATTATCTTAACAAGAAGGGTGCAAGCTGCAAATGGATTTTAAATTAAAGAAGGTATCTTTTCACGAGAATGAGATTCTATTCGGACGTGACTCTACTCCGTATATTACTGCTGTTGAGTTTGATGGTAATAACTCCATTGAGATATTCTATCGTAAAAAGAATAAGATGACATCAAAGAAGGTAGTATTCAAACCATTTGTCTTGTTGGAAGAGACTACCTATATGGATGGTTGGGATGGCACATATGAGGCAAAGAGGTTAAAGGGTGATGCATATTATAAGTACCTGGTGCTGTTGGAAACCTGGGCAGATTTGCAGCTGTTATTGAAACACTTTAAGAAGAGAACCGGTGCGACTCCTGCCAGCTTAACTGCACCATTCTTTTATTTAAATGATCCGGTCCATCAGTATCTACTCATTTCAGGACAGACACTTTTTAAGGGGATGTTATATGGTGATTTGCTCAGGCTTCAACTTGATATTGAAACTTATTGTGCCGAGGGATTTGAATTTTCAAATCCGCATAGAGTAGAAGACAGAATTACCCTGATATCACTATCTGATAGTAGCGGTTGGGAACATATCATTTCGGGAAAAGAGTATGACGAGAAAGAGATGCTTGAGCTTATGGTTGAGCAGATAAATTTAAGAGATCCTGACGTGATAGAGGGGCACAATATTTTTAACTTCGATTTGGTTTACATAGAAGCACGTGCAAGACGGTTTAAAGTTCCTTTGGCTATTGGTCGTAAAAAGCAAAACATCAAGTCTCATTCATCACGCTTAAATATTGCCGAGAGAACTATCTCTTATAAAAAATTTGAGGTGTATGGCCGTCACATTGTTGACACATATCTGCTGGCACAGATGTATGACGTTACTGCCAGGAATCTGGAGAGTTATGGGCTGAAGAATGTAGCCAGGCATTTCAATGTTGCTTCTCCGGACAGGACGTACATAGATCCGGATAAGTTAAGCTGGTATTTTGATAATAAGCCGGATGAACTTATAAAATATGGTCTCGATGATGTAAGGGAGACAAGGGCTATCAGTAAAATTCTGGGCCAGAGCTTCTATTATCAGACTCAGATATTTCCATACTCATTTCAGAATGCTATCATCAGGGGAAATGCGACTAAGATTAATTCACTCTTTATAAGAGAGTATATAAATTCAGGTACTTCAATTCCTCGAACATCCCCGACCAGAGACTATTCCGGAGGGTATACAGATATGTTTCTCCGGGGTGTTATCAATAAGGTTTTGTACTGTGACGTCCAGTCACTGTATCCATCCATAATGTTAACTTTTAAATATTTTCCAGAGGTTGATGAGTTGAATATCTTTCATTCGCTATTGAGTGACTTGAAAGACTTCAGATTAAATGCAAAGGAAATGATGTCTACTGCAAAAAATAAATCTGAAGAGATGTATTATGATGCGTTACAGTCCACTTTCAAGGTTCTTATCAACTCGTTCTACGGTTATCTGGGTTTTGCTTATGGTCACTTCAGTGATTTTGAAGAGGCCAATAAAGTTACGGCAAAAGGAAGAGAAATTATCAAATCCATGATTGAATGGCTGGAGGATAACGATTGTAAAGTGATAGAGATTGATACTGACGGTATATACTTTGTTCCTCCCGGAAGAGTAAAGAAGAAGAAGGACGAGGATGGGATTATTGCAGAACTGTCAAGTGCACTGCCTGAAGGTATAAACCTGGAATTGGCCGGCAGATACAGAGCTATGTTCAGCTATAAAATCAAAAATTATGTACTGCTCGATTATGATGACAGAATAATCATCAAGGGATCCGGTCTCCGTTCCAGGGGTTTAGAGCTCTTTCAGCGCCGGTTTATGGAAGAGATGTTCCTGTATCTGCTTAAGGGAGAAGGTGAGAAAATGGATGATCTTCTGGACAAATACGAGAAAGAGCTTATGGATCACAAGTGGGACAAAAAGATGTTTATCAAGAAGGAAACTCTTAAGGAGTCGCTTGCTATCTATTCTGAGAAGGTAAGTAAGAAGAAGAGAAGTGCTGCTGCTGCATATGAACTGGCACTTAAGTCAGAACGTAGTTACCAGCCGGGTGATCAAATCTCTTATTATGTAATTGGTGAAAAAAGCAGGGTAAGGGTGTTCGATAACTGTAAACTGGCTTCACAGTGGAACAAGGAAGAGCCTGACGAAAATGTTGAATATTATAAGAAAAAGCTCAACACTCTTTATGAGAAATTTAAGCCATTCTTTTAAATTCTACCCTGAATTGCTTTCTTTTATAAAAAGGTGGATGGTTAATAGAAAATTTGGAAATTTAAGTATATAAAACAGGTTTTCGTAGTGATTTGGCAAAAAGTATATACCTTCAGAGTATGTATTTAGAATGTTATATTTCAGTTGACATAATAACGTAAGGAGTATAAGTTCGCAATAACTGATTAGCAAAGAACGGTATTCTGAAACTGCGTACAGGCGATTTGCCAATGTTGACAAGTTCTTGATGATAATATTGGCTGATAATACAAAAGCTGGTGTTGTTTGTAAGATTGTAACATTACTTTATTACATCATTATTTATGCAAGAGAGAGGATTATGACAACAGAAGCAGAACATTCAGTTAGTGAAGAGGATCTTCGACCGGAGCGTATTACAGATTTAACTATACAATTGGCTAGCAAAATGGATAAAGCGATTAAGGATATCCAGAATATTAATCTTCAAACTCACGTTTTATCAATCAATGCCAACGTGGAGGCTAATCGTGCCGGAGAAGCGGGTAAGACTTTTGCTGTTGTAGCCACAGAAATGGGAACTTTGTCTGACAAGATTAAGGCTTTAGTAGGAGAATTAGAAAGCGAAACTTCAAATGATTTTAAGGAAATCGCAAGAATAAATGAACATATATCAACTAGTTTTAGAGGTACGCGTTTATCAGATTTGGCTTTGGTAAATATAGACTTAATTGATCGTAATTTATATGAGCGTTCATGTGATGTCCGTTGGTGGGCTACTGACAGTAGCATTGTTGATGCCTTAACGGAAAAAACACCTGAGGCTTGTGAATTTGCGTCTCAGCGAATGGGAGTCATTTTAGATTCGTATACTGTATATTTCGATCTGGTTGTAGCTGATTTAGAAGGTGTAATTATTGCTAATGGTCGTAAAGATTTATATAACTCTGTTGGTGACAATGTCTCTGATTCAAAATGGTTTCGTGCGGCAATGGAATGTGCAACAGGAGATGATTATGGGTGGGAGACAGTCCACAGGTCACCATTAGTCAGTAATGAGTTGGCTTTAGTTTATACGACAGCGGTGCGGGATAATGGAGAGGCGCATAGTAAAGTTATTGGTGCACTGGGTATTATTTTCCGATTCGAAGCCCTGGCTCAAACCATTGTTGAAAATGTACCTTTAAGTAAAGAAGAAAAAGAGAGAAGTCGGATTTGCATTGTTAATGATAAAGGACTTGTTTTGGCTGATTCAGATCATAGGAATTTGGAAGATACTATCGAGTTTAAGATGAAAGCCGAATTATTTAATAATAAAAAAGGATTTATCATTGACCAATATGATGGTGCTAAGTGTTGTATTGGACATGCCACTGCATCGGGATACGAAACTTATACTACCGGCTGGCATTCCCTGATTATTCAAAAATTATGATCTGGTTCAAAGTGCCGATGTATTTCAATTGCAGCCCTATTCAAACTTTTACTGTATGGGTACCCATACTTCTTCCTTTATCATTTTAAGTTTACTTTTGCACTCATTGCGGCTTTGCGGTGAATAATTACTCATATTTTCCCTGATTCATTTAAATTCTTCTAATAACCCGCTCTTTATTTCTCTGATCTCCATTTTCACCATGTACTTCATTTCAACAAGTTTTGTCTCTCCCGGTATTTAAATTAGAGAGAGTGTCTGCGGTGTTTTAAATTTGGTGCCAGAGGTGGGAGTTGAACCCACACCCCCATTACAGGGACCGGATTTTGAATCCGGCGCGTCTGCCAATTCCACCACTCTGGCTACCCAAATTGTATTATTAGGAATTACTGCCTGCCCGACATGCATCCTGATGGGGACGTGGTAGGCTTCAGTATTAAAATAATCTATGGCTTTTTCTCTTTGAAATAGGAGGGCCAATTATCTCTGATAAGATTATGGCATTAGGAAGGTCTTTCTTCGACAAAGCACCCCATGGAAATTTTGAATGACAAATTTCTCTTTTTTCCGGGAGAGGAGGTTTTTGCCTCTCTCTATGTAACGGTGTTTCGAACTGACCAATCTTTTTCTCTGCCTCTGGTTCTTCTCCTGGTGTAACTACTTCATTAAATGGTTCTTGTGTCTCTCTATCTATTTCTATTCGTGGTTCAGCCTCAGTCCTTTCAATGCCAAGCAGCTCTTCCATGTATTTGCCAAGTCTATCATGTTCGTCCCTTGTTTTATGTTCAACATCAGATGTCCTGTCTGAATTAGTATTTGGTCTGTTTCTGGCTCGATTCTTGAGAGCGGTGAATATAATAAAAGCGATAATTATTATTGACCAGATTAATTGTTCCATTCGTGTTTCCTGACTTTTGTCACTTATCTACGATTACATTGTTGGGGTATCACCACTAGTCTTAGAAATAGAAGTTCTCATTTCTGTGTCTGACTGAATATTCTTCAGGTGATAATAGTCCATTATTCCGAGGTTTCCCTCTCTGAATGCCTGTGATATTGCCTTAGGAACCTCTGATTCTGCAAGAACAACTTTAGCTCGGTTCTCCTCTACCAATGCAGTCATTTCCTGGGCCCTGGCGACAGCCATTGCCCTGCGTTTTTCAGCTTCTGCCTGAGCAACTACTTTGTCAGCTTCCGCCTGGTCTGCCTGCAGCTTTGCTCCTATGTTCTCACCTACATCTATGTCGGCAATATCGATAGATAATATCTCAAATGCTGTACCAGAATCAAGCCCTTTTTCTAAAACTCTTTTTGATATTGAATCAGGGTTTTCGAGTACTCTCTTGTGAGTTTCTGCTGAACCAATTGTTGTTACAATACCTTCTCCAACACGTGCGATAATGGTCTCTTCTGTAGCACCACCGACCAATCGTTCTATGTTTGCCCTCACAGTTACCCTGGCCTTTGTTTTGAGCTGGATGCCGTCCATAGCTACTGCATCAATTGTTTGCCTTCCTTTGGTTGGGTCCGGGCAATCAATAACCTTTGGGTTGACGCTGGTTTTAACAGCATCCAGTACGTCCCTTCCTGCCAGATCTATTGCACATGCCCTGTCAAAACCCAGGTCTATTTTCGCCTTATCAGCAGCAATTAATGCCCTGATGACGTTGGGAACGTTACCTCGTGCCAGGTAGTGTGCTTCAAGTTGGGGAGTATCATAATCCAAACCCGCCTTTTTTGCCATTATGCGTGAATCAACAATTACCCTTGCGTTGACACGCCTGAGTGTCATTCCGATTAATTGAATAAGAGCTACATTGGCACCAGATGCTAATGCCTGTATATACAACCATCCATATTTAAATATCAAGACGAGAAATAAAATTAGAAAGATGGCGCCTATGACAATTCCGATTGTCAAGGCCTCATTGGAAGACGCAAGTAAGGGTATATTTATCATATTTTTCTCTCCTTCGATATTTTTATGTTTTTACGGGTTTAACAACTATTCTGTTTCCCTTTACGTCCACGATCTTAATCTTCGTATTCTTTAATATCATTTCACCATCTGAAACAACGTCTACTTTGTTACCATTGATATTTGCAGTTCCTGAAGGTCTCAGTGTCGTAATGGCAACACCTTCAGCTGATATCAGGTCTTCCTGTCTGTTTTTGGAAGAAGAGAATCCTTCTTCCGAAGCATTTACAGCAAATGTCTTAGTCAGTAGTTTATACCATGTTATAAAAAATATGGGAATAAAGCAAATGCCTATACCAAGTAATATGTGGCCCAGCAGGTTTGATACGTTCAAATATGCGAATATTATACTCGCAATTACGCAACCGGCGCCACAAATTCCGACAATTGCTCCCGGTATGAATAACTCTACTGTTATCGCAGTTAATCCAATTATATATAATGTTATGACTTCTGTTATGCCCATAAAAAGTGTAAAGTGCCTAAAGTTTAAAGTGAGCTAAAGTGCCTTCACTACAATTATATTTCCGCTGATCTCTATTATTTCAACTATTTTACCTTTTTCAATATATTCACCTTCCGTAACTACATCGAGAGTGTTGTTGTCTACTTCAATCTTGCCGGTAGGGTGCAAAGCCGTTAAGGACTTTCCTTCTCTGCCTACAAGGTTGCTTTTCCCTGCAGGTTGTGGAGGGATCACAAAACCGCTTTGAGAGGTCTCTGAGGACGTTAAAACTAAACGATTAAAGAATGGTATACCCGGCATGAATCTAAATAATAGGAAAATGGTAATTCCACTTCCGATAAGACTACACATTACAGCAAATATATTTTTAACAAACATATCAACATCATATGGTGTTCTTGGAATAGTAAAATCTTGAAATGACAAAATCGCACCAATCAATACTAAAATGATCCCGGGTATTCCGGCAATCCCAAAACCGGGTATGAAGAGTATTTCTACTGCTATCAGGACTATACCTATAAAAAACATGATAATTTCAGGTGTCTCTGCCAGGCCGACCAGATGTTTACTTAAGAAGACGATTGCAAGGCAAGATATACCTACGATGCCGGGTAATCCAAATCCAGGGCTCTTAAACTCCATCCATAAACCTGCCAATCCAATACCAAGCAGGACAGGTGCAATTCTTCCCAGGAATCTTACCATCTCTTCAGACCAGTTTGTTTCCAGGATGCTAGGTGTGACATTTTCAATATTCAGTAATTTTAATAAGCCATTACGATCTTCTACAATTTCTTTTGCAAATTGGTTTTCATAAGCCTCTTTTGCATGCATAGTGAGCAACTTTCCCTCTTCAATTATCAGCTTTTTAGACTTAAATATACTTTTTTCCTCTTCGTTCATCTCTTTTAGCTCTCTACCTGAAATATAAAATCCTTCAGGTTTCTCATCTGTAACTACTCGGTACACTTCTATCTCTTTAGTAACCATTGCCTCTGCAAGCAAAACAGGATAGCCGTTCTTCTCTGCGAACTTTCTAAACTTTGTTCTTAATACCGTTTGTATTTTTTCACCTACGGTTTTATAGCCACCTTCAGAAGATGGGACTATTGGTTCACAATCTCCTAATTCTGCCTGAGGAGACATGTATATCTCGTTACATGAAATTGCTATCAGAGAACCTGCTGAAATTGCCTTTGTGGGAATGAAAGCTATTGTTTTAGTATTTTTAATGTTGCTGATATGTTCTGATATCTCGAAGGCAGGCTCTAACTGACCACCAAATGTATCAATCTCAAAAATTATGAGATTTGAGCCGTTTTCTTTTGCAATCTCAACCCTTCTTTTGAGGGAATTGTAAATACCGCCATCAATCATCCCAATCAGGGGTATAATTGATATCTTATCACTATGTGAGCTGCTCTCTTTAGAGACAGTTAGATTTTCAGTCTCTTCTGCGCTGGAAGAAGATAGTTGAGTCGATACAATGTGAGTAAATAACAGGAAGAGTAGAATATTTATAAACTTTTTCATGATAGATACTTAACAGAAATTATTAACCGCATTATAGCCGATGGAACTTATCAAAAATTAGAATACTTGTCAACTTCAATAGTATTTGAAACAGACCAAGGATGCGGCTATTTTCAGTTAGACAGTGATAATAATTTTCTTCGCTAGTCAGCTAATACACGATGGAAAATTCAAAAAGATCTCAAAATTGTAGATAACCCCGGTTTTTTGAAATAAAATCAGTGGGCAATATTCCCCAGTTTTTACCCAAAAATAGTTGACTTTTGAGTATTAAACTTATAGCATGCTACATTATTATGATTATTGGAGGAGACTATTGACATGCCCCCGTTCTTTGTACCACCTTTAAAGTTAGAGTTCAGGATAATACAGACAGTTGTAACGTAGTGGAAACTGTCTGTACCGCTTCAATTGTCTCTGGAGCAGGTCATTGGTTTATAAGGAATACATATACGGCATTACCAAACAGATCTGATACATTTTGTTCTCCTATGTGTATCTCTGACTGGTAGGCCTTGATTGTGGTAGGGCGGGTATAGCCGGTTCCGAGTTCTTCGAATGCCTGAATGGTTTTTGTATTTATTCCACAGGCGCCAACTACGAGATCAGCGTCCGGAAGCTGGCCTTTCTTTGAAAATATTATGGGCCTTCCGTTATTTAGTTTGATATCCTCTACTCTTACATTTTCAATTTTTGCACCTTCTTTTTCTGCACAATCCAACAGAAAATCATCAAAACTCTTTCTTTCCGTCTCGTGCTCATTGTCTGTTTGATTAACCGGGCCTCCTCCCCTGTAAACAGTAGCAATTCCTTTCTGTTTACTTGGACTGTTAAGAAATACATCACCGCCAGTTGTTTGAAAACAGTAGGTGTCAATCGCACGTTGGACGATAGGTGATTTCAGGCAAATCCCTTCGATAGCAAGCATTTGTACCAGTGATTCAGAGACAACTCCCGCACACATATTACAGCTGGAAGGCCCTTCGTGTGAAAAATTTTTGTTTTCGTAAATAGTCAGGTCAATATCTCTACCAATCTGTTTGGCTAGTTTAAGGGCAAAAATACTGAAGAATGAGCCTGCAGGACCTCCGCCTAATACCGCAATTCTGGCACCGTCACTTAGCTCAAAGTTTGAGTTTACTTTCAAATTATTTGTACCGTATAAATTAAAAGTCTAACTTGATGCATAGACATTTCAATGTTTATAGAACTTCGACTCCGTTCGGCGTCACGTCATTCTGCTTGTGGGTACATCATTTGTAAATTGGAAGATCTGTTTCAGGTGCCTCTTTTAGTCCCGGAAACAGTTTGTCTTTGTCCGACACAACCGGTACCTTTACCGGCCAGTCTATTCCGATTGCTGGATCAGACCATAACACTCCATGTTCGTCATCAGGGTTATACAAATCTGTAGTTTTATATAATACGTCTGCAGTTTCGCTGAGAACACAGAAACCGTGAGCAAAACCTTCAGGAACAAAAATCTGTCTTCTGTTCTTGTCGGAAAGATACTGTCCTGTCCATTTTCCAAACCCTGGAGAGCCACGTCGTATGTCAACGGCAACGTCATAGATCTTACCTGTAATTACATAAACCAACTTACCCTGTGGGTAGTTCAGTTGATAGTGCAGGCCTCTCAGTGTCCCCTTCGTTGAATGTGAATAATTGTCCTGAATAAAGGCATGATCAATACCTATTTCAGCATATTTCTTCTGATGGAATGTTTCCATGAAAAACCCCCGGGAATCATCAAAGACCCTGGGGTCAATCAGTAAGACACCTGAAAGATCTGTTTCAGTACATTTAATAGACAATTTCTAAATCTCCATTTTGTTAAAATTCACCTGTTCGGTAATGCTTTTTATTAAATTCAAAGACTAGGTACCGTAGTGTGTTTTTACCCATGATAGGTATTCACCGCTTTTCACTCTGTCCGTCCAACTCGTATTTTTAAGATACCACTGGATAGTTTTTTTGATACCTGTTTCAAATGATTCCTCCGGAGACCAACCTAAGGTGTTCTTCAGTTTGCTGAAATCAATTGCATACCTTCTATCATGACCCGGTCTGTCCTTTACAAACGTAATCAACTCTCTTCGAGGACGATCATCTGGTAATTTATTGTGCCCATCCAGTATTTCACAAATCATTTCTACAAGTTTTAAATTTTCCAGTTCATTATTGCCTCCGATATTGTATGTCTCTCCGTAATTCCCTTTTTTCATAATCAACCAGACCGCTGTGCAGTGATCTCTCACGTATAACCAATCTCTGATATGTAAGCCATCACCATAAACAGGCAGAGATTCACCCTCAATGGCGTTAAGAATCATCAGAGGAATCATTTTTTCAGGAAACTGGAATGGGCCATAGTTATTGGAGCAATTGGATATTGTAATAGGCAGGTCATAGGTCTTGTAGTATGCCCTCACAAGGTGGTCAGAAGATGCCTTGGATGAAGCATAAGGGCTGTTAGGTTTATAAGGCGTCTCTTCCGTAAAAAAGCCTTCTTTGCCCAGACTGCCAAAAACCTCATCTGTACTGACATGATGAAAAAGTTTGATGTTGTCCATCTGGCTTCTGGCAATTTCTAACAGATTAAAGGTCCCAATTATGTTGGTCTGAATAAATGTGTCAGGGTTGACGATAGATCTGTCAACATGAGATTCTGCTGCGAAGTGGCAAACACTGTCAATTTGATATTTGTCGAATATTTTTGTAACCTCTTCTTTATCACATATGTCGATCTTGTCAAATTGATACCTGTCAGGAAAACCTTCCTCAATTCCGTTTAAATTATCTGGGTTTCCGGCGTAAGTCAGATTGTCTATATTAATTACCCTTCCTGAGAAATCAGATTCTTCAAGGAGATAACGGATAAAGTTTGCTCCGATAAAACCACTCCCACCGGTAACTAATAAGTTTTTATACATCAGTGATACCTTTCTATATAGCTATGACGTCTATTAAAGACGGATCGTCAACTCCCAGGCCTAAACGTGCAGCAGTTTGAATGTACTTTGGTTCTCTACCAGCCTCTTTAAGAGATGACATGTTAACCTCTCTTCTTTTTTTCTCAATAATCTGGGCTCCGACACGATCCAGAGCAACAGGGTCAGTTCCTATCAACATTCCCTGAAAATCCCACGTCCATTGCGGTTTGAAGGCCGGTCCACCATGGTATTGCGCCTTCAGAGCATCACAGACAATTAATCTTAATTTGTCTTTTATAAATGGGTGGCTGTTGAGGTCTGCAACATAGGGGTCGCAATTACTGTCATGGTATTTATTAGGATTATGTATAATTCCAAAGAAGTTTTTCATCCCTATTGATACGCCTGCAAGATCATGATCCTTCAGTACCGGGACATTTACTATTGCTGTGCAGAGTGATGATGCAATCTTACTGAAGCAGCTTCCAATGCTACCCTTGATCAGTGGCCTGGAGTCGTACCCGCCTGAAGGGAGATCATCTGTGCCAAAGCACCTGAAACCATTACTTCCTCTACGAATGTTAAATCCAGCATTTTCCAGTTCTCTGTTGAATCTTTCGAATATTATTATGTTGCTATCTCTCACACCGGTGGATTTTATACCGTTTATGATCGCCTCAACTATTTGCGTATGAGGTGAAAATCTGTTTCCGGCCAGGCAATTAAGTTTAATGCCCACAATATCATTCTTGTTGAAGAGGCTTCTCCATGCATCGAGAGGTTTCTTTGAATTCGTAACTTCTAATAGTGCGCTGTCAATGGCCATACTGATAACAGACGCATCTACTGCTCCGTTAGCGTTTATGAATCGTTTGTCTTTTGCCAGTATTACTTTCGATCTTAATGATGTTCTCTCTTCTGCATAAAGAGACTTGATGAGGTAGTTGTTGCTTAACAAAAGAGATGAAGCGCAGAGCCCGGTACCTATAGCAGATGCATCTCTTAGGAATTCTCTCCTCGATTTTTTGATAGACATTTTTTTAATTGTTATTACGACTATGTGTGTTGGAAAGTTTGGAATAACATATCTTGCCAAAACAATACACAAACCTGTCTTTAACTAAAAAAATATTATAGCAAAATACGGCCTAGTGTCAATGTATTGGTATTACAGATATGTATAGACGTAATTGTGAAAATGGGAGTATTATGTTTTGTCGTGCTCAAGGGCTATGGTTACTAAAAAAAATTAGCCTTATCCCATTAGATGAGATAAGGCTAATTTCGTATGATAAATAGAGCAAGTGTGTCTGCTCTAGATATTTATTAAAGACTTCTCCATTACCACCTTTACAGATTAGTGTGAAAGTTCCGGGAATTGTTTAATATGAAGCTTCGATCAGTGTTTCTTCGATCGCATCCAGATCATCTATCCTGGTGCCTCCATCATTGGTACCCATCTCTTCCTTCATCTCTTCAACAGCCTGTCTGGCTTCAATCAGGTTCTTTGTGTAACCGGCCTTATCAGCTTCAAGAACAAGCTTGGCAACCGTTGCTAACGTTAATTCTTTCTGCAGATCAGCAAGCTCTGCGTCAAATTCTTCACTTGCTTCTGTAAGTTCAGCAACTTGCATTTCTAATGAAGCTTTTTCTTTGTCAGCTTTCCTTAGCTGGCCAATCATTTCAGGTACCTTTAATATCTCGGCTTTACCTGTTAAAATCTGTTGCTCCATATGATGTACTCTTTTTAATTGACCTGTATATTTACCAATAGCGGTAATTGCCAGTGTGAAAAATATAACTGCACAGACGGCAAATAAAGCAGTCGTTGTGGCAAAAATTTTAACCTTTCCTGTAGCCATTACTTCCTTCTCCTTTCAAACGCATTTTCTGTAATAAGTTAATGGAGTTTCGTATTTAAAATTTTAGGTAATCTAACAAATAGCTAATTTGATGTCAAGTACGAATTTATTGATTCAATACAACATATAACTTCTGTCAAATCTGATATTTATGATTGAATATCTTAATTGTTCCTGTTCTAATTTAGCACGGTCAGTAACCCTGTGTTTTCATTGGAGTAACATCAATATTGTACCGTTATAAGAAATAGCTATCTGGCCTTTTGGGTCAGTCTGAGTTATAGCTTTTTCTATTTCCCCTCGTTTATAGAATTTTTTAATTTTTGTCTATTAGAATATGAGTAATAAACAAAAGAACAAAAGTTGGTTTTCAATATTTCATCCTGAAAAATTCCACTTGATATTGTACTACTCCATTACGAGTTTTATCGTTATAGGTATCGTAAGCTTTGTGGTAGGTGAGGTCTTCTCAAGGATTGAAAAGAGTGATTTACTTGAGAGGAGTGAAAAGTATGCGGGATATATTGTTAATCATATTAATCTTGAAATGTACGATGAGTTCTTCGGTCCGGCAATGAATGAGTATGGGTATATAAATCTTAAGAATAATCGGGATCAATTTAAGTGCCTGGAAAAGATAGTAAAAAGTAATATCGATGACTTCAACTTAAAAAAAGTATACCTCTTTGATATGAACGGCCAGATTATTTACAGTAATATTTCGGGGCAGATTGGGTATGTTGTGGAGCGAGGCAGGAACTCGCATTTGGACTCGGCTTTAAATGGCGTTCCAACTTCCGAACTTCAAGATGCTGGAAAGTTGGATTCGAAAGGAGAACTTGTGGAGAATTCTTTGCTTGAGAGCTACTATCCTGTTTACGAGTATAGCGAAGGTGTAGCTAATAGAGAGAAACAGACAGGGGTCATAGAAATTTACCAGAATATGAAAGAGCTGGATATTCAGATAGCGAGTGCACACAAAAAAGCTGTAATAATTACCGGTTCGAGTATGGGGTTACTATTCCTAATACTGCTTCTGATTATTAAGAAGGGTTCCAACGTGATTCGATTAAAGACTGATCAGCTTGTTGAGGCAAGGGATAACATGGAGGAAAAGGTGGAGGAGAGGGCACAGGAGATTAAACAGGCTTATGAAAGGCTGCAGGAGACACAAAAGCGTTTGAGCAGGTCTGAGAAGCTGGCCGGGATAGGGACACTGGCCTCAGGGGTTGCTCATGAGATAAATAATCCTCTCGCCTCTGTCGCAAGTTGCGCTGAGGGTCTTTTGAACCGGATGGATAGTGTAGATTTTAAATCAAAGGATGATGAAGAGGTTTTTCCTGATTATCTGAAGACTATTTATGACGAGACCTATAGGTGTAAGGCCATAATTTCAAAGTTGCTTGATTTCTCAAGAAGACAGGTACCGGTATTTGGTGAGGTGGACATGAATGCTCTTGTCGCCAATGTCGTTAAGTTGGTAGGGCGTCAGAAAGAGCTGGAAAAGTTGAGTATCGAACTAAATTATAGTTCCGAGTCGGTTATAATCTATGGAGATGTCAATCAACTCCAGCAGGTTTTTCTGAATATGATCTTGAACGCGATTGATGCGACTGCAGACAATGGCAAAATTAAGATCACTACAAAAGGGGTTGATAGCAACGCTCAAATAATTTTTAAGGATACTGGTTGCGGTATCGCTCCGGATAATCAGGATAAGATATTCGAACCTTTTTTTACTACTAAATCACCTGGGAAAGGTACCGGCTTGGGGTTGTCCATATGTTACGGTATTATAGAAGAGCATAAAGGAAAAATTTCAGTCAGCAGTAATGGAATCGGGAAGGGTTCGGCATTTACAATCTCTCTGCCGGTATATGTTAAAAGAGTTTAAAGTTAGAAAAAATGATTTGTCTTTTTGTCACAACTTTGGACACTTTTAACCTGTTATAGAACTCTTAATTGTGCAGGTGCCCTTTCTCGTATTTATTCATAAAATCCTTGTAGTTTGAGAAAGAGAGATGGAAGGTCTTATTCATCAAAGATTTTCTGACCTGAACCATACCATTTTCGGCTAAATTATCTGACAGGAGCAGTTTAAGCTCTTTAATGGTTTCAATATCCACGTCGGTATCTTCTATCGATTCTATATGTTGTAGAATCGATTGAATAAATAGGTGAAGAACTTCTTTTTCGTCGATCATCAGTTTCCTCGCAAAAATATAATGGATTTCTCTGTAATGTTATTATCGGTATATTGGATATATTCTTTAGGAAAAATATAATTTTAACCGCTGGAATGATGACAGTTTAAGTACATTGGTGAGCAATACTTGCATAACGCGCATAAAATCGTTGAAGAGGCAGAAGATAGTTATATATAATGCTCGAATTGCAGTAATGAAGTAAAAAGTTTGAAGTGCCTGCCTGTCCGCCAGTTTGTTAGGCGGAAAGTTAGAAGTGAGCTAAAGTTTAAAGAAAAAGATTTGTTTTCTACCTGATTCCAGGCGGTGAAACACTATTGTTATGAAGAATAAAATCAAGCTTCTTTTTGTAGATGACGACAAAACCTTCAGCAATGTTATGAAGAAGGAATTGACTCGCATGGGGTACTCTGTCGTTTGTGTCGATTGTGGTGAGAAGGCCATTGATACATTTAAGAAGCGTAACTTCGAGGTAATAATGCTTACCGGCAGAGCTACCATTGAGAGTGCTGTTGAGTCAATGAAGATGGGTGCGTATGATTACATTACAAAACCTTGCAGACTTAGTGAATTAGATATGCTCTTGAAGAAGGCTTGTGAGAAGAGACAGATTTCTAAAGAAAATATCTCTTTGAAGAGGTTGGTGACCAGTAAGGAACGGGATAAGGCAATGATAAGCCAGAGTGACAAAATGAAGCCGGTTTTCAATCTTATAGACAAAGTTGCCGTAACGGACTCTACTGTACTTATTCAGGGTGAGAGTGGTACTGGAAAGGAGCTTGTTGCCAGGGATATTCATCAAAAAAGTAAACGCAACAAATATCCATTTGTCGCTGTCAACTGTGCTGCCCTACATGATACGCTTCTTGAGAGCGAGCTTTTCGGTCATGCAAAGGGTGCATCACTGGGGCTCATGAGACACGCCAGGGGCTGTTTGAGGTTGCTGACAAAGGGACTCTGTTTCTTGATGAGCTTGGTGAACTGCCAACAAATATTCAGGCAAAATTACTGAGAGTACTGGAATCCGGAGAAATTCGCCGATTGGGAGACAGTAAGGTAATCTTTGTTGATACCAGAATAATAACGGCTACAAGTAAGAATCTTACATCAATGGTTAAGAAAGGCTCTTTTCGCGAAGACCTGTTTTTCAGAATTAATATAGTTCGCATATCATTATCACCTTTGAGAGACAGGCATGATGATATTCCGTTACTTGCACAACACTTCCTTAAAGTGCATAAGATTAATATGACGGAAAGGAAATTTTGTGATGACGCTCTTGAGTGTATGAAGAGATATTCATGGCCAGGTAACATAAGAGAGCTTGAAAATTTTGTAGAGAATATAATTATTGTTGCTGATGATGAAAAAATAGGTGTTTGTGATCTGCCCGAAGAGATCAGAGGATATGTGAATAGTGATTATGTTCTTGATGCCGATGTCTCTCTCTCTGATCTTGAGAAGCAACATATAATTAACACTCTCTCAAAGATGAATGGAAACAAAACACGTGTGGCTGATACTCTCGGCATATCCATAAAGACTCTATATAATAAGTTAAAAGTTTACAATATCCCTTACGATTTAAGATGATTAGGAGATAATATTATGTCAGATTATTTTGATTGTCCCAATTGTGGGGCAGAGGTACCGATAAAAGCAAAGTCATGTCCTGATTGTGGTTCAGATGAGAATACAGGATGGTCAGAGGATACTATGTATGACGGACTGGATCTTCCTACACTTGATGAATCAGATACACAGGCAAAGACATCCATGCTTCAAAGTAAGTTTCTGTATATCATTGTGGCTATTCTTACAATTGTGGCATTTATAATGTTTTACATAATGTAGCAAATACAATTAGGAGTCAACAGGATACGAAATCGGTGCTATTTATAGATTCCCGTTTTCCCGTCCGATTGATCCGGGTGGGCACGAGAATGTATAAAAATTAAACATAAACGGTTCGCACATTGAAAGAGGAGACAAATACTATACAAAATCCCTTCTGTTAATTACCTAACTGCCTGATTCATAAGGGTTAAGAGCACTGTTGAAGAAATATTTATTTGTTGGGTTTAAATTGAAATTTGGCACACAAATAGCTTTATTTAAGGTGTTACACGATATAGTTGTAGGGACTACTTTTAGGATATATTGTCGGAGATTGACAAAGAGCATATTAATTAACTATGGACGATATAAAAATAGCAGCCGATAAATATGAAATACTCGATCACTCACCAATAGGACAATTTGTTCTCAGGAGGGATTTTGTTGTTATATTTTGGAATAAATGTCTGGAGTCCTGGTCTGGCATTTCAAGAGACAAGATTGTTGGAACAAACCTGATAACTCATTTTCCACATCTGGAAGAGATTAAGTATATTGATCGTATCAAGAATGTGTTCAATTCCAGTGCTCCCATAGTTTTTTCGTCTCAGGAACATAAGTATGTTATACCATCGCCTCTGCCCGGAGGGAAATTGCGTATTCAAAGTACGTATATTACCAGTATTCCTGCGCAAGAAGATGGGGAATTTCATGCCCTTTTTGCAATACAGGATGAGACAAGTGTAGCAAGTGCTCTTGAGAGCAATAAACTTGCACTCAAGCAGCTGGAGGAGGAGGTAGAAGAGCGAAAGAAGATGGAGAAACAGTTAGTACAGGTCGCGCGTTATGACAGCGTAACCGGGTTGGCCAATCGTACGCTTTTTAGAGAGGTTTTAATCAGAGGCCTGGCTAAGACGCGTCGTAATCACAATACATTTGCTTTGATGTTTCTGGATCTGGACCATTTTAAGGATATCAATGATACCATGGGGCATGATGCCGGTGATATGTTGCTGAAAAGTGTTGCTGACAGGTTAAAGGGTCGTGTGCGTGGGGTTGATCTTGTTGCCCGTCTGGGAGGTGATGAGTTTGCTGTTTTTATTGATGATTGTGATCCTGATGCTGCTGCACATGTCGCACAAGGTATACTTGATGTACTTGCTCCGTCTCATATGTTGGGTAGTAACGAAGTCTTTGTCAGTTGTAGTGTTGGTGTTGCAATGTGTCCTGATGCAGGGGATGATCCTGAAAGTATCTGCAAGTCTGCTGACACCGCAATGTACCTTGCAAAGACAACTGGCAGGAATAACTATCAATTTTATTCTCAGGATTTGCACGAACAGACAGTAAAGCGTATACATCTTGAAAATGATCTCCGACGTGCCCTTGATCAGGATGAGTTTTTACTTTATTACCAGCCCAAGGTAGATATGAGTGGAAAAGTTATTGGCATGGAGGCCTTGATTCGCTGGCAACACAGCAAACTAGGGATGATAAGTCCGGGCAGGTTCATTCCTATGGCAGAGAAAACAGGTTTGATTAGCCCTATCAGTGAGTGGGTATTGCATACTGCGTGCCTGCAAATTCGTGAGTGGGAGGCAAATCATTACTTGTCAAAGGATGCAACACTCGCCGTAAATGTTTCTGTAAAGCAGTTGAAACAGAAAACTTTCTGGGATACGTTACAAAGAATTTTAACGGTAACAGAGTTGGATCCACGTTATTTAGAACTGGAATTGGCTGAAAGTGCTATTATGGATCATCCTGAAGAGACGATTGTACTACTTGAAAAGATACATCAGCTGGGTGCACGTATTGCTGTGGACGATTTTGGCACATCTTACTCTTCCTTGAACTACCTCAAGCGCTTGCCAATTGATGCCATAAAGATTGACATGTCTTTTGTGCAACGTATCGGTAAGGATCGTGATGATGAAGAAATTATCAAGGTTATAATCACTCTGGCCAGGAGTCTTGGGTTACAGTCAGTAGCCGAGGGTGTGGAAACAAAAGAGCAGATCACGTTCCTGCATGAGAATAAGTGTGATTGCCTGCAGGGATTCTATTTCTGTCGTCCTTTGCCAGCTGAAGTTGCTACACAATTTTTAAAGGAAATATCATCTGAAGGCATGTCAGAAGAGGCTGAATGTTCAATCGGAAGTTGAATGAATTAATAGCATCTCAAGGTTGTAAAAACTACTAAAAATAGAGATCTCTTTTGCCATGGGAGAGGGTCTCTATTTTGCCAGATGTCATCTTCCTTACTTCCGGGTCAGGGATCTTGCTAATCTCTGAGGATATAAGGGACTTTGTCTTCCCGGCAAGTTCCGGATTATAGTCCAGCAGATACTCTTCAAATGTAAGAAGCGCATTTGGGTGGCAAAAGTTCTTAATATCTCCGGGCTTGGCCAGATCCATAAAATTCTCACCTGTCCTGCCGGTACGATAGCATGATGTGCAGAAACTTGGAACAAACCCTCTGTTCGTCATATCTTCAACAACTTCCGAAAGGGAACGTTCATCCGATATACTGAATTGTCCTTGCCCATTTTTACCGTTGCTGTAGCTGCCGGGTAATGTCCTTGAACCAGCCGATATCTGTGATACTCCCAGATAAATAAGTTCGCTTCTTAGAACTGCATCCTCTCTTGTGGAAAGTATTATGCCGGTATACGGAACAGCAAGGCGGAGAACGGCAATTATCTTCTTAAGATCAGTGTCTGATACCGGGCAGGGGGGGGTGGTAGCAATGTCAGAGCCTTGCGCCTGTTCAAGCCTTGGAACAGAAATAGTATGAGGGCCTATCCCGAACACTTCTTCAAGATGCATAGTATGAAACAGCAGTGACAGCACCTCAAATTTATAATCATAGAGGCCAAACAGTGCACCTATACCGACATCATCTATGCCAGCACTTTGAGCAAGGTCACATGCGTAAAGGCGTTTTATATAGTCAGACTTTGGCCCTGATGTGTGTAGTTGACTATATGTGTCTCTATGATATGTTTCCTGGAATAGTTGATATGTTCCTATACCGGTCTGCTTAAGCCTTTTGAAATTTTCCACTCCCATTGGGGCCACATTAATGTTTACTCTCCTTATGTCTCCGTTGCCTTCCTTTGTGTTGTAAACAATTTTTATCGCCTCTTCTATATAATCTATATTGACTGCAGGGTCCTCTGCAGAGACAATGAGGAGCCTTTTGTGTCCCTGTGAGATCAGGGCCCTGGTCTCCTCACGTATTTCATCTGTATCTAAAAGTTGTGTTTCAGTGTTTAAGTTCTCTTTACGAAATCCACAATAAAGACAGTTGTTAACACATCTGTTGGATAGATAAAGTGGTGCAAACAAAACAAGGCGATTACCGTAGATTGTCTCTTTTATCTGTTTAGCAGTTTCGAATATTCTGTTCAATGAAACCTTCTCATCGCAATTCAAGAGGACGGCTGCCTCTTCAGGGCTAAGACCTTTTAGTGCTAATGATTTATTGATTATGGTTTCGACACTTTGACGTGATGGTTCATCTGTTTCATCCAGAATATCAAATATTTTGTCTTCGTTAATAAAGTTTTTCATATGCCTAAATCCGTAGGCGCTCTGCCTATACTCTTAAGCAGCTGCAGCGCGTCCGCAATCTGATTCTCAATAGATACGTCTACAGTTGCCCTGTTGGGGTAGATATCGTAGAATCCAACGTAATCCTTGGGTGTAAGGTTCAGCATTATTGAATTTGCACCACCCATAAGGGCTTGCCGCCTTGCCTGTAAGTTTATAGACTCAAGGGCCGTAGTTACTAGAATTTTTCCGTATGGATCTATCAGTCTTAAGACTGAGATGGCCTTAAGTACATATTCAGCATCTGGTGCACTTTGGCCGTGAAGCGGAGTGTCCGGATGTGGAATAAATGGGCCAAATGAGTACATATCACAACCCAGCTCTTTAGCAAACATAAAATCGTCAATAACACCTTCAGGTTTCTGTCCGGGCAGACCAATAAGACTTCCAGTAGCTACAATGTATCCGATATCCTTAAAGAGCTCAAGATACCTGATTCGCTCCTTCAAAGATGAATGAGGATGCAGCTTTGAATATAGACTACTGTCAGAAGTCTCAAATCTAAATAAGACAGCCTTGGCACCCGCATCAAATGCTTTTCGATAAAATTCCTCTTCCCTTTCCCCAACACTTAGGAAGATAAATACAGGATGGCTTTCACGTATCTTTTTAATCAGATCTAAAATCTCTTCTGATCTGTAAGATGGATCTTCACCCGATTGAAGAACTATCCCCTTAAACCCGAAACGTTTTACCGCGTCTTCAACAACATCTAGAATTTCGCCAGTATTAAGACTGAAACGTTTAAGTGTAGAGTTTTCTGAATTAATTCCACAATATTCACATTGACAAACACACTTGTTTGAAAACTCAATTATCCCGTGAACACAGCAGCTATTGTCTAGGAATTTTTGACGTATGAAATTGGCTGATTTGTGTAGCATCTCAATTTCATCCGGATCCTTACTTAAAAGTAATCTTAACGCTTCCTCATGAGATATTGACTTACCATATGTTACTCTATCAATGCTCTTCAGGAAGGCCTTATCCAGATTGGGCTTGTCGTTATATAATTTGGAGAGTTTTGCATCCGTCTTTTTCAGCTCAAAGAACAGCTCCTTCCATGTATCCAGGATATCTTCGGCATCAATTTCATCTATCTTCTGTACTACAAATCCACCCTGTGCATAGACATAATCTCCCACCTTGAGATCATAGAAATCATTCCTGGCCTTCCTCTTCTCACCAAAATAATCTACTGTAATTAGATTACCGGCAATGCTCTTTACGTTTCCCGGGATTGCATAGCACATATTTTATTTCTCAGATTTTCCACAAGATTTTTGGATGAAATAAACACTTCTATCGTACTCACTCAAACTACCACTTAAAACTATAATTGTCTAACTTTTTCCCAGAACATTTGATACAGAAACAAACATCTTTATAATTTGTCCAATCTTTTATATAATCTACGAGTTATCCAGTAGTAGAAGTGGGCTTGAGAACAAAGGTTTATCATTTGATTACGTTTGGTTTATAAATATTTTGAAACAGTGACTTTTTTCAAATTTAACAATGAGGGTTGTTACAAATGAAAAAAACTAATATTTTTGGTATCGCTTTTCTAATAGTTATAACTTCCGGTCTTTTATGGGCCGGGCAATCAGATCTTCCGGAACCTGACGCATTATCGGAAACTTACTTGAAGGGGACTAGAGAAGAAAAGAGCTGGCAATGCGGTAATGAGGTTGCAGTATTATTAGGGGAAAAGTGTTCTGCCTGTCATGATGACGATGTAACGGAATTCACGGAAAAAGGAAACAGGGCAAAAGCAGATATGAAGGTCTCAATAGCGATCGGCGTAAAGTGTGATTACTGCCATGCAGGAAAAAAACAATTTACAAAGAAATTAGAGATGGCGGAGAAGATGTTTGAACTATCGGGAATGATGGGTGTCGATTGCGACTATTGTCATAATGGAAAAGATACTCTTACCCCGGCAGGGAACACAGCAAGAACTGCTATGTTACTGCAGAAATGGAATAAAAAAGGAAATAAAAAATGTCTGGAATGTCATGTTGAAAAGAAGCAGTTTGAATTAAACTCTGATGGGAAAGAAACTCTAAAGAGCCTGATGCATGACGTAGAGATAAACTGAAGGTAAATAAAATCCAGTAAATAAAATGTGTCACATATCTGAATTTTCAATCAGTAGGTCATTTAATCTAATAATCTGCTCTATTTGTCAGTAATAATAAGACGCTTCCCTGTGAAAGTATTACTGAATGTCCTGATCGGAACAGCGACAGGGTCGAAGGGATCCACACCGGGAGGGAACGTATTGCCGGAGAGCTTTCCGCTTATCTGCTGATACGCATTATCGAATTCGACGGTGAAGCTGAAGAGTGACGAGCCGACACCATCTTCCAGGGAAACAAAATTAAGCACTCTGGCGGTTATCTTTTTTCTCCCTGTCTCCTTCCATACTCCCTGTTGATTGCTGAATTTGATGTCTGGCTGGCGCGAATGAATACCGAACCAATTGCCATCTGCAGTGATAGTTACAATTCTGGAACCACCATCATCATCATCAGTCAGTAGGTACGTGCCTGCAATTTTATCACCTATAGCAGAATCATGCATATCGGCACTGACCTTGCTTGAGCATAAGATGCCAAGAAATAGTAGTGCTGACAAAATTAGCGGAGTATAAACTTTGAAAATTCTGTTCTGCTTCATAGGCTTACCTCTCTTTATTGATGTTATTTGATGTAGAGAAAACATACACTAAAATTATATTTAGCGTAAATTAAATATTAAAATGAAACCACTATTTATTTGCGATGAGCTGAGAATATCATTGCTTTTCAAAAGGAAATGAGATACTGATTGTTGTTCCTTTTCCTATTTCGCTCCGGACATCTATGTTGCCTCCGTACTGTTTGATCAGATTCCTGACAATAGACAGTCCAAGTCCTGTGCCATGCAGTTCAACTGCTTTTGCATTTTTGGATCTGTAAAATTCGTTAAAGATCTTTTCAAGGTCTTCTTTTGTGATACCGATTCCTGTATCTGACATCTCTACCTTGATTTCTTCATTAGTTATTAAGCTGTTTATAATTATTGTACCTCCTTGTTCAGTATACTTTACAGAGTTATCTATTAGATTTGTCAATATAATGTCAAGATCATCCGGGACTATATTCAGGTAAGAAGGTTCGGGTGTGGATTTAATTATGATTTTTAGATTCTTTGCTTTTGTTTTTTCCTGCATTAGATGCAGAGTGTTTTTAACTGCTACAATTTTTCATTCAGCATGATGTTACTGCGTTCCACAACAACCTGTGCCGCTGCAGGAACCTGGTGATAATGGAGGCATGCCACCGCCTGCCGAGTCAGATTGTGAACCGCTTGCAAAAACAGAGAACTGTTTTTCTAACGATTTACCACCACATTCAGGGCAAACCGGTT